>CAVRNK010000044.1:0-35996 GCA_963721995.1 uncultured Acidobacteriaceae bacterium
TAAGTTCGCCGCCTCAGAATGAACTTACCGGAAGCGCCGGTGCATTCGATAGGTGAGGCAACACCATCTAGTGTGGCGTCCCGCAAGTTCATGCCATATGTCTGTGGCAGTTTTGGCGTCGCCGCAGCCTGAAGACAAGGCATTTCGGCGAATTGCCTGCCACGACACTTATTCCGCGAACTTGCAGGACAGCACACTAGTAGAAGCTTTTCTATTGAAGGATGGTGTTTATGAGCGAAGGAAAGCAGTCGAGACTATCTGCTGCGCAGAGAGCTGATGTCTGGAGACGATGGAAGGCGGGGGAGTCGTTGCATGAGATGGGGCGTGCCCGTGGCAAGCCCCATGACTGCATTCGCTGTGTGTTGTTGCCTAGCGGAGGGATCGCTCCAGCCGCTCGCCGGCGCTCTGGCCGAGCGCTCACCTTAGCAGAGCGAGAGGACATTTCGCGAGGAATCGCTTCCGGCTCATCGATCCGTGCGATAGCCAGCGGCCTTGATCGGGCGGCGTCAACGGTGAGCCGAGAGGTGACACGCCACGGTGGCCGTTGGGCCTATCGTGCCCTCGATGCGGATAAGCAGGCCTGGAAATCCGCATTGCGGGCGAAGAGGTGTCTTCTAGCCGGGAACCGCAAGTTGCGGGACATGGTTGCGGGTAAGTTGGTGTTGGACTGGTCGCCGGAGCAGATTTCCGGATGGCTGAAGACGCAGTATCCCGACGACAAGAGCATGCGCGTATCCCACGAGACTATTTACCGCAGCCTGTTTATCCAGGCGCGGGGGATGGAGCATTTGCGGACCAAGCGCTGTATGCGCCGCTCACGACATGCAACGGTCAGCGGACAGTCGCGGGGTCAAATCATCGACGCCCTCTCGATCCGCGAAAGGCCTGGGGAAGCGGAAGATTCGAGTGGTTCCCGGGCACTGGGAAGGCGATCTGCTGAGCGGGGCAAAGAACAGTTACATCGCGACTTTAGTAGAGCGTCATTCGCGCTTCGCCATGCTGGTCAAGGTGCCGGGCAAAGACACCGAAGCTGTCGTTCGAGCCTTGAGCCGGCATGCTCGTAAACTCCCGGCAAGCCTGCGTCGCTCACTGAGGTGGGACCGCGGATTGGAGATGGCCAGGCACAAGGAGTTTACGGTGGCCACCAATGTGAAAGTGTACTTTTGCGACCCGCAGAGTCCGTGGCAGCGCGGCACCAATGAAAACACCAATCCCCTGTTGAGACAATACTTCCCCCGAGGAACCGACCTGGCCACCATCTCACAGGCGCAGCTCGAGCAGGTCGCGCTGCGCTTGAATCGACGTCCCAGAAAGACCTTGGGCTTCCAGACTCCGGCAAGTAGACTGCAAGCAAGTGTTGCGTTGACCGTCTGAGCCGGCACGACATTTCAGGCACTTCGGTAGTTATCGCGGTTGCTTGTTGTCATATCGGGGCGGATTGTGTTCGTGTAAGGCGAGGAAGGAAAGTCAGGCTGCTTCTTATGCATACGCGGTAAATGGCCGTCGTGCCGTCACCACTATAATTACGTCAGGTCCTCGAGAGCACTGCTGATCGGGATGGAAACCATAGCAATACAGGACTTGTTGAGTCAGCTCTCCCAATGGACAACCCCACGGTGTTCAGGTAGAGTTAGAGATGAGGCGGTTACTACACCTCCTCCCCTTTCAGGTCCCCTGAACTAAGTCAGCCTATCTGAAGTCTTCCTTCTTAGCTAACAAAGGCCTCTTAAGGAGGACCTATGTTTGCACGCAATGTCTTTGTTCATCTTAGATCCAATATGCTCTCTGAGTACTGCAACGTATTTGAGAGCCAGATTCTCCCTTTACTTCGCAGACAAACGGGCTTTAGGGATGAAATCACGTTGGCCAGTCCCAGCGGAGTGGATGTGACGGCACTCAGTATGTGGGACAACAAAGGGGATGCAGAAGCCTATAACACCAATACTTACCCCGAAGTGGTGAAGATCTTCTCAAAACTGATTGATGGAACACCTAAGGTTCAGACCTATGAGATCGTCAACTCGACCTTCCACAGGATCAACGTTCCCGTACCCGCATAAAAACTACGAGTATGTTCTGAGGGAGGCGGTCAACTCCGCCTTTCCCGAAAAACGGCGTTTTTGCCGGAAGCGGCGGCAGCGCCGTTTGCGGGGGCACAGGGAGACCATCGCGGAACGCTTCGAGCGCGACCGTGCAGCACTGCTGCCGTTGCCTGCTGCGCCCTATGAAGCCTGTGGGAAGATCACCACTCGCGTGACCTCGTTATCGCTGGTGCGTTATCGATCCAACGACTACTCCGTGCCGACCGAGTATGGACACCGGCAGGTGCTGGTGAAGGGCTATGTGCATCACGTGGTGATCGTCTGCGGGAGCGAAGTCATTGCCCGTCACGAGCGCAGCTATGAACGCGAGTCGGCGGTGTTTGATCCCTTGCACTATCTCAGACTGCTGGAGCACAAGAGCCGGGCCCTGGAACAGGCGGCTCCGCTGGCCAGCTGGCAGTTGCCCGATTGCTTCGGGCATCTGCGGCGCTTACTGGAGGCGCGACTGAAGAAGCACGGGCGCAGGGAGTATATCCAGGTGCTTCGGCTGCTGGAGACCTTCGCTCTCAACGAAGTATCCATCGCTGTCGAAGACGCACTGCGCATGAACACCATCAGCTTCGATGCCGTGCGCCATCTGGTGCTCTGCCGCATCGAACGCAGGCCGCCGCGACTGGACCTTCAGAACTGGCCGCATCTTCCTCTGCCCAGGGTGCGAATCACCGCGGCTGCGGATTACATGACGTTGCTCGCCGCTACGCCCACATCGCCGTCACCTTCGAACATGGAGGTGGTGTAAATGAACGACACGCCAGAGATGCCCACCCCTGATACACCGCAAGTGTTGCTCGAACATCATCTGAAGGCCTTGCGGCTGCCCACCATCCTGAGTGAGTACGACAAGGTGGCCCGGCAGTGCGCCACCGAGCAGGCAGATTATCCGCGATATCTGCTGCGCCTGACCGAGCTGGAACTGCTGGACCGCGATCGTCGCGCCGTCGAGCGCCGCATTCGGCAGGCGAAATTCCCGGTCGTCAAGAGTCTGGACAGCTTCGAGTTCCTGGCCATACCCTCGCTCAACAAGACGCTGGTCCTGGAGCTGGCACGATGCGAGTTCCTGTCGCGCAAAGAAAATCTTTTGCTTTTGGGGAACAGTGGCACCGGCAAGACGCACATCGCCCTGGCTCTCGGCCTGTCTGCCTGCCAACGCGGCCATCGGGTGCGCTTCACCACCGCCGCTGCGCTGGTCAGCGAGCTGATCGAAGCCCGCGACGACAAGCACTTGCTGCGCTTCCAAAAACAACTGGCCAGCTATGAACTTCTCATCGTTGATGAACTGGGCTACGTGCCCCTGTCGAAGAGCGGCGCCGAACTATTGTTCGAGACCTTCAGTCAACGCTATGAGCGGGCATCGACGCTGGTGACCAGCAACCTGCCCTTCGAGGAATGGACCGAGGTCTTCGGCTCCGAACGGCTTACCGGTGCTCTGCTCGACCGCATTACCCATCACGTCCACATCCTGGAGATGAACGGCGATAGTTACCGGCTCAAGCAAAGCCGCCGCAAAAGAAATCCACCCAACAACCACTGACCCCTCGAACGCGCTTCGGGGGAGAAAGGCCTCTTCCGCTACGCTCCAGAGCCCCTTCTCCCCCGAAAACAACTCCATCCTTATCCTTATTACTATTACTGGTCCCCTTTTGCTCCGCCCCAGTGGTCTCCTTTTACTCCGCCCTTGACACCCCACCCCGGATTCGAGATTCGACGAAACGCCGACGGTAGCTCGGACGCCATTTGCCTCACATGCTTTGTGACCGCTGGAACTGCCATGAGCGAATCAGATTTGCCAGCAATCGAGCAGGCTCATCAATGTGATATCTACCTGCTTGAGGCGCGTCACCAGTGGTTGTTGCAGCCTAACCGCTGAACCAGAATTGTCTGCGCCAGACCGATTGTCGAATCGGCGGGTCCGGATCAGGAATCCTCTTTCAACGGTTCAACGAAGACCTCAATCCACGGAATCTGATTTCCTACACTGCCGCCCGTAACGTCTTTTTTAAAAACTTTGTACCGCTTGCGGCCAAACGTCCATATGGAACCATTTGCGGGAGCAGCACGATCTCCGTCGATATCGTCCTCACTGTGGATTATTTGGGTGGAAGTGCGATATCGAATATATTTTTGTTTCGGCGATGCCATTCTCGTTCCTTGGGTTTCAGCGGTCAGTGTACGCTGTATCGGGAATTTTTCTGCGAAGAACATCTCTGCATGCTCGATGTGAGTCTTGAATCTCCCCAGAAACACGAAAAAGCCCCGTCACCATGTGGTTTAAATCCCCCCAACCGTTTAGCGCTTGAATTAAAAACACTTAGAAGAGGTCGCGATCTGCGGCCTTTTTCCCTTCTGACCTGAATGTCCGTCAAATGCCCGTCTTTTTGAAAAAGGGAGAGCCTAACTAAGATGGAGAAGACGCGGATGCGCCGCTACCAGAGCGCGAACAGCTTTATGGACTGTAGCGGCGTCTGGGTCGCGTTCGCTTATGGTGACATGCGGAGACGCACCAGATGATCGCATCCGGCATGCCGCCTTCCATAATCTGCGGATCGTACGTGCGACTCCCCGGACATAATTCGCGACCGCCGTGAGCCGCGCACTTCACTTCGAAAACCTCGCAGAGGTTCGCGAAGAATGCCTCCGGCTCAGAGCCGGGCGCAAACCCGATGCGCATCTATAGTGGCATCCAGAGAGGTCATAGCCCGATGGACACAGTGGTTGTAAAAGTCACAATCGAGCCAAGCTACGCTGACGGTTATGCTATGTGGGTTCGACTGCAAGAACGCGCCAATCATGTCTGGTGGAAGTGGTACAGCACAGAGCAATACGCGTACATGGAAGCGGAACAACTTGGACTCGCATTCGCGGTGGAAATTCCGCAACGTTTCGAACTCCTAGTTCGACGGCAACTTAAAGAGATGGCCTCAATCGATCCAGCCAAGCTAACCAACTTCGGATTCAGGGAAGGGCGAGATGCAAAAGCGGAACAATAAGTAGGGCAACCAGTAAAAAGTAGGGCGACCAACAAGTACGTGATTTGCTGGCTCGGATGACACTCAGAGAGGCGACTGAACCACGCCGTCAAGCCAAACGGAAGAACGTCATGAGTGCTGAAGGGACGAGCGAGAATCGTCGCTGCTCAGAAGAAGAGATGGGCGCAGCGGAGGAAGGCCGCGAAGCAATAACAGGGTGGCAGCTACCAACGCCGATTTGACTGTCGACGGCCACGAACGACGGATTCAAACTCTCTACAATATGACATTTCCTTCAATAACCAAGAGATTGTTCATGAAGCCGTCAGACCATACTGGTGACCCTGATTATTTCTACCTTGTAAGGGAAGTGAAGGTAGAAACAGATGGTAAAGTCTCTTGGCATTCTGAAGTCCGGCGCGGTGTCTATCGGGGAAAATATAAATACCAATTTTTTACAGACAAGTCCGCACTTGAACGAGAATTAAGAACGAAAGAATTGGACGGGTACTTTCCGGTTTCTGACACAAATTACAGCAGCGCTCTGGATAACGACTGGCTAATAGAAATGGGGTTACGCGAGCCGCTGCACAAATAAAGAAACGCTCCCACAGTGTTGAACCATGAGCGCGCCCGTCGTTTCGGTCGCCCTGACAGGGCTTCCCGAAAAAAGGGGGCGCGGATGCGCCCCGGAATTGCTTTTTTACTTCGGAGTTACCTTGCTACAGACTCAGATGCCCGATGCTCATGTCCGAGAGATGTCCAGTCGGTCTGCTGAGGACGCGAAGTAAGGTTGTGGGAAATCAGTCCTCTTGACCGAGGAGCCAGCATGGATTCCCAAACGCAAGATTGTTCCACGAGAAGGGACTTGGAAGAACGTCGCAGGGTTTTGACGAGAAGACTAGGCATATTAACTTCGTCCCTCATTATGCAGATCGGTGAGCATCACCAGAAATTCCTGCGCCTGAGCGCCGAGTGTCGGGAGATCAACCAGCAGATCACAGAGTCTCGGCGGCAGCTTCAGGATCACAGAGGGAAGCACGGCTGCTAAAGCTGCGATCATGCGTGCTAAGACTGAACCGATCTTCAGCACTTGACAGGCGCATACTAACGTTTGAATTTCAAGTCTAGCAATTGCGAAAAATTCCACCGGTACCCGCCTGTGATTTCCGCCCACGTATTTAGAGACAACTGTGCGGAAGCTGTGATGCGATACACGTAACTACGCTTTGCAGGCGGCAATCATCGCTTGTCATGCCCGAGCGAGCACAGCCGCAGATACCGACTGGGAGCGGATTGTTCTTCTCTACGACGCTCTTCTCCAGATCAGTCCATCTCTCATCGTTGGGCTGAATCGAGCGGTAGCAGTCGGGATGGCACAAGGCCCAATCGCTGTGCTTGCTTCGCTAGACGCTCTCGATCCCGACTCTACCCTGACGAGCTACCACCTGCTGCCCAGCGTTCGAGGAGACCTGCTCATAAAGCTTGGCAGATTCACTGAAACTCGCGAAGAGATTCAGCGCGCAATCGCAATGACGGAAAACAGGCGGGAGCAAGATTTGCTGTCAGAAAAACTAAAGTAGATACCGAAAATTAAGCAAGATGCTTGAGCCGCGCTTAAGTCCTGAGAAACACTACAGTTTGTGAGGCCGCTCAACCTATCGGTCGCCACAGCTAAACGGCGGAAGAGGCAAAATTTCTTGGACGATTTGTCGAATTCCAGTCTGGCCGTTCGTCAATATAGTGAAGGCAAGGCAACCGGCCCGTCCGAAGATCGTTACAGGATAAAGGAGAAGTGTTATGACGCAGTATTTGGTTACTATTCACCACCCCGATGACTGGCCATTTGTGCAAAAGATTCTTGATCTCAGCGAAGGGCACAACAACGCCAAAAGAGCGCGACTGATCATCGCTGTTCTTCGTCAGCTACGCGAACTGCGGCAGGTTCGTCATGAGGATGTAAGTTACCCACTCGACTGCCGCGCATGGCTGTTGGCTATAGGAAAGCCCATAACCAGCGTGGCGTAGCGGCTTGAAATTCTGATCATCAACGGTAAGACCGTAACGTTGCTTCCCAAAATGGGAACATCTAAGCTCACGGCCCCCTCCCCGCCGGCGGTCCTCAAGAGTAAGGCAATTGATGAGTCAGTCGAACTCGCGCATGAGATATTCAATCGGATATTTTCGAAGGTGCCCGATAAGATGCAGTGAAGTTATCTACAGCCCACAACCAGAAGTTTTTCCATACAGACCTCGACAGGGTTTCGCTTTAGAGCGACCATGCGTTCTAAGGAGAAGAATCAATTTATGACTACGGCAGTAGACTTGAGTGCATACCCGCCAAGTATTCCAGATGAACACCACCAAGAACGTTGGGACGTACGCACCGTCCGAATTGTTATTGTGGATTCCCTCAAGGGGACGACCCTCATCGATGGCTTCGGACCGAAATTGACCATCGCTCAACTGTTCCATCATCTTCAAGAGCTTCCACTGACGGGGGAGCAAGAATCAGAGATGGAGTGTTTCGAGATGATGTCATCGCATATCGTCCGGCCAGAATTAGCGGGATTGAAATGGACAATTCCGTCCTCGATGCCTTTCGCAATCTCCTTCCTGCTTAGTAGACTTAGTAACTATGAACACATCCGAATTGATCACAGCTATCGACGCCGAGATATCCCGACTACAACAAGCCCGTAAACTGCTCGCAGGCAGCGCAGCGACAGGCGGAAGTAAGCGCGGCGCTATGAGTGCCGAGGGGAAAGCGCGGATCAGCGCTGCTATGAAAAAGAGATGGGCGCAGCGTAAGCAGGCGAGCAAATGATGACCGAGAAACGCGACAAGCTGATCGAAGCCCTCATGCCAGAAGAACAGCAGGACGTGAACGCTGTCCTCGCTAAAATCGAGCCCTTAAGCCTCGCACTTAAGTACGCGATTGTTTCTTATTTCAGTCTGGAGCCGTGCGAACGACACCCTAACCTAATCGTCGTGTGGGGTTCAACTCCCATTGACGAAGCAGACCAGAAGATTCTTGGCGAAGTGGTTCGTCATATTTCTGTAACTATGCACGGCGAGCAGCGCTATGTAGTCTGCCGTGAGATTAACAAGCAGCTAGACGAAGGCGGTTTCATCTACCAACCAGATCGACCCAAGCAGTACGTGCGGATATAACCTCCCGAAAATACAGCCAGATCGGATGAAAAAAACGGGGGCGTATGCACGCGCCCCCGAATTTGGGTTCCGTTTTTTGGAACGGTGTTACCTTGCTGCAAACTGCAGATGCCCGACGCTTAATTCGAGATGCCCGAATGGTTTTCTTTTTGCGCGAACGCGCCCACGTTTTCGCATGAGCACGCCCATTGGTTCGGTCACTTTGTGGAGCTTTCCGGTCTAATCCTGCAAAGCTGGTCGCTCTTCTTCGGCGGTCTCGGCGCTTCGCCACCTTCAGGCAAGTGCGGCACAATGACCGAAACAGGCGTAAACTAAAGGCACATCCCTTACGTAATCTTGAACGGAAGAGCGCCAGAGAAGTGGATCGGGGGCTTTTATGCCCTTTCCCCCCAAACGGCAAGGCTTCCACCACAGGCATAATTCCGATGGAACTTGGGGTTCAATATGCCTCCTTTGCTATAGAACCGCAACGCGCCCGGTCATAGAAGAATCTCTGTTGGGCCCGTTCGAAGTGACTCATCAGTGTGGTCTCGTCGACTTGATGCACCTGACGAATCCCCACTGGAATGGCGGTAACGAGATACGGAGAATATCGAGCGTCGAGATTAGCACGGCGAGGGCTGAATGCAGACATATCAAGGCAAACGGTACGGGAAAGCAATGATGCTAGAAAACGGCGTCGTAAGCTGGGAGTACTTAACGGTGGCTCACGGCATCAGCCGGATGCGGTCAGCGGTAAGAGTTATGACGGAGGAGATATCGATAGGCATTCGTGACTTTGCAGCATCGCTCAGCCAAGTGGGCAGCGCGGCCATCACGCTTGATTTAAACGAGACGTTGCTTTAGAGCGCGTCTAACGGGCGCGCTCCCGCCTGCCATGAATCCGACGCCACCAATCCTCGATCACGTAAGGCGAGGTAACCCCCGGATTCATCTGGGCGTTCGCGATCAGCAGCGTTCCTCTACCACTCTTCGAGCATTGGCCAGCACATCGTCGGCGACGCCACCGTATATGCGGCGGTCGGCGTCTGACATTTCCTGTTGTTTGGCCTGATGGAGCGAATGCGCAACCACACCTAGTTGGCGACGAAGTTCGCGGAAGAAGTGTCGCAACTCGTCTGATGGTTCCTCTGGATGGGTCCGCCCGTTGAACAACGCCACAATTAAGACCTCATTAAGAGTTATGATGCAGCAACCAGCGAGAGCCCGCAAACTGCTCTTTGATAGCAGCAACACAGGGAAAGTGACCCCCGGCCAGTCACGCGATTGAGGAGTCAGTCGAACTCGCGCATGGGATATTGAATCGGGTGTTCAGGAGGGTGCCCGAGCGCATGGGGTGAAGACTGTCAGCCAAAATGTAAAACGCCAGTGAACAGTTACGTCCACCGGCGCGCACAATCAAGTAGCCCTCCCCCAAGTGCTACTCAATGGATGAAGCTTATGCGGCTGGAATTGACTTGCCTATCCCCCATCGGTTCTGATGGCGGCAACTTGGTAATCAGTGAAACGTTACTCAATCATTGCCGCCGTCCGGCTGGCACGCTAGGACATCTCGACGCCGAGATATGCCGACTACAACAAGCACGCAAAAAAAGGCAGCCGAGGGATAGCCGTGTGTGTGGTCGCAGCAAAAGCATATGATCGTCATAACAAGAGCCGTCTAAACCGATAAGACCGGCTGGCTCCTCTTGTTTCAAGGAGGAGTCAAAATGCTGTCAATAACCAATAGATTGTTCATGAAGTTTTCAGAGCCGCAATCGAACGACCCTCATCGTTTCTACCTTGTAACCGAAGGGCCGAGAAAAGTGACTCGTGACGTTACTTGGTATTGCGAAGTACGGCATGGTATCTACCGGGGACAATATCATTACAAATTTCCAGACAAGTCCGCACTTGATCAAGAATTAAAAACGAAAGAACTGGACGGGTACATTCAGGTTTCTGACACAAATTACAGCAGCATACTGGATAACAACTGGCTAATAGCAATGGGGTTACGCAAGCCGCTGCACAAAAGAAACGCACCCGCAGCGTTCAGCCATGAGCGCGCCCGTTCGGTCACTTTTGTGGAGAGAGCGCCCGAAAAAGAGGGGCGCGAAGGTGCGCCCCGGGGATAGGGAAGGCTTTTTCTTCGAGAAAGAGATGCCTAAGGCCAAGTCTGGGATGTCTGCTCGGTCACTTTTGTGGAGAGCCCGAATCCTGATCTTGATGTCTGACTAGCGAGCGCTGCGTCGATTTCTTGTTTCATGCGCTCGGGCAACGCTGCCCACTTTGCATCCCACCGCGCGAAGATCGCTTCTTGAAGCTTCCTACCCTCATCAAAGCGATGACGTTCCAGAAGTGTTACGGGCGGCAGCGGAAAGCGACGGGCTCGCAAGAATGACGTAGCCATGACTGGCAAGATACTCACACAGATCGGCATTCTCCCACGAAACGGAAGAATCGCTGGGCGCGTAAATCAGAACCGGATAATGACCTTTTGCCGACATCGCATCCCGCACCGCCCACAACGGAACCTCGGTCGAAGTCTTCAATAACGAACGCCATCGATTCTGTTCAGGATGGGGCGCGTCGAAGTGGATCTCCGTGTCGGCCAGCTGGGTATAGTCGCCAACCGTCATCGGCTTGCCTGCGCTTCTCAGCGATGGATACCAGATCAGTGTTTGCAGGGGACGGGCATCATGGCCCACAGAGGACTTTGACAAGTTCCTCGAGGAAGCCGGGTAGGCGCGAGAGCGATCGTACTGATCGACGACCTTCAACCCTACCGGATTCGGTCCAGGCTTTTGCAGGAATTGAAATGAGAATGTTTGTGAAACCGCGACTACTGAGCCACAGCAAATACACAATGAAAGACAAGCAATCAAGATTCGTGTTTTCAATCTTGCGCTCCCTAGCTCATATACGGCTCGCGAACCTAAGAGGTTCCGAACGCAAACAACCATCTGCACCGACTCGCCATGTCAGTCGTCAGAAACGTCAGTACTCTATCGGAGCTGCTCCGCGGATCAGGCGTACGTAGTAGAAGGGCGAGAGCGGAGCAGGTCGGATAGAGCGGTTTGAAGGAAGCCGATGCGGATTGCGGCGGACGCGGTGATCCACCTATGGGTTTTCAATTGTAAGCATCTGATTGCAGGAAACTTGTTGGAGACCTGCAGAACCCATAAGACGTATGGCAACGGTTATGTCCATGACCGGCCCAGTTTAACGCAAGACTAGGATTCTTACCAGATACCGAGATGTCGAATGTCGTTAGCACATGATATGTCCGGTGAAGTTAGCAGGTGAAATGTCCGCTTAGCGGGCGGCGAGGATATGTCCATGCGAGAGAGCGTGGGTACGTATCCGAGGGCCGCAGTGGAGCGGGCGATGAAGGTGCAGGAAGTAATCTTGCGAGCGATGGGGAAGAAGATCAACTGGTGGCAGGCGGCGGAGATCATCGGCATCAGCGAGCGACAGATGCGGCGTTGGCGAGAGCGCTATGAAGAACACGGCTACGACGGACTGATCGACCGGCGGCGCGGCCGGCCAAGCCAAAAGCGTGTGCCACTGGCGCAGGCCGAGCAGGTGCTGGGGCTTTACCGGGAGAAGTACTTTGACCTGAACGTGCGCCATTTTCACGAGAAGCTCGGCGCCGAGCACGGGATCCATCTGAGCTATACCTGGGTAAAGTTGGCCTTGCAGGGAGCGGGATTGGTGGCCAAGGCCCGCAAGCGCGGCATACACCGCAAGCGGCGCGAACGGCGCCCGCTGCCGGGCATGTTGCTGCACATCGACGGCAGCCGCCACCAGTGGTTTCAGGATGAGCGCTGGTATGACCTGATCGTGATTCTGGACGACGCTACCAGTGAAATCTATTACGCCCAGTTGGTGGAAGAAGAATCGACGATTACGGTGATGGCCGCGCTGCGAGAAGTCATCGAGCGCAAGGGGCTGTTCTGCGCCTTGTACTCGGATCGAGGCAGTCATTTCTGGCTGACACCGAAGGCTGGCGGCAAGGTGGACCCGCATCGTTTGACCCAGGTGGGCCGTGCGCTGCGCGATCTGGGCGTGCAGATGATTCCGGCTTACTCGCCCCAGGCGCGGGGCCGCTCGGAACGCAACTTCGGGACCTGGCAGGGACGGCTGCCGCAGGAGCTCCGGTTGCACGGGATCAGCACCCTTGCGGAAGCCAACCGCTTTCTGCGCGAGCACTACGTGGACGAGTTCAACCGCCGCTTCCAGGTGCCTGCGGCGCAGCGCGGCACCGCCTTCACCGCCTGCCCGCGCCGCGACCTCGACTTGATCTTCTCGCTCCAGTTCGAGCGTACGGTCAGTCGCGACAACACCGTCAGCTTCCAGAACCTGGCCTTGCAGATCGACAAGGTAAGCTGGCGCGGCACCCTCGCCGACTGCAACGTCATCGTGCACCAGCATCTGGACGGCACTCTCAGCATGACCCACGGGCCACGCCGCCTCGGACGCTACTCCAGCCAGGGCACACCGATCACGCAGACGGCAATTAAGCAAGCTGTTGAAAAGCCGCTCCGTGGGAAAGTCCAAAAGCCGACTTTTCCACCTCGCTTGGAAATCCCGCAAACGGCGCGGGATTCCCACTTTCCAACAGCTACGACGGCGGCGGCTGGATGAAATATAAACCGGACATTTCACCTGCTAACAAAACCGGACATTTTCATTTGCTACGAACAGATACCGAGATGTCGAATGTCGTTAGCACATGATATGTCCGGTGAAGTTAGCAGGTGAAATGTCCGCTTAGCGGGCGGCGAGGATATGTCCATGCGAGAGAGCGTGGGTACGTATCCGAGGGCCGCAGTGGAGCGGGCGATGAAGGTGCAGGAAGTAATCTTGCGAGCGATGGGGAAGAAGATCAACTGGTGGCAGGCGGCGGAGATCATCGGCATCAGCGAGCGACAGATGCGGCGTTGGCGAGAGCGCTATGAAGAACACGGCTACGACGGACTGATCGATCGGCGGCGCGGCCGGCCAAGCCAAAAGCGTCTGCCATGGCGCAGCCGAGCAGGTGCTGGGGCTTTACCGGGAGGAGTACTTTGTCCTGAACGTGCGGCTTTTCACGAGAAGTTCGGCGCGGAGCACGGGATCCATCTGAGCTATACCTGGGTAAAGTTGGCCTTGCAGGGAGCGGGATTGGTGGCTAAGGCCCGCAAGCGCGGCATACACCGAAAGGGGCGAACGGCGCCCGTTGCCGGGCATATTGCTGCACATCGACGACAGCTGCACAGTGGTTTCAAATGAGCGCTGGTATGACCTGATCGTGATTCTGGACGACGCTACCAGTGAAATCTATTACGCCCAGTTGGTGGAAGAAGAATCGACGATTACGGTGATGGCCGCGCTGCGAGAAGTCATCGAGCGCAAGGGGCTGTTCTGCGCCTTGTACTCGGATCGAGGCAGTCATTTCTGGCTGACACCGAAGGCTGGCGGCAAGGTGGACCCGCATCGTTTGACCCAGGTGGGCCGTGCGCTGCGCGATCTGGGCGTGCAGATGATTCCGGCTTACTCGCCTCAGGCGCGGGGCCGCTCGGAACGCAACTTCGGGACCTGGCAGGGACGGCTGCCGCAGGAGCTCCGGTTGCACGGGATCAGCACCCTTGCGGAAGCCAACCGCTTTCTGCGCGAGCACTACGTGGACGAGTTCAACCGCCGCTTCCAGGTGCCTGCGGCGCAGCGCGGCACCGCCTTCACCGCCTGCCCGCGCCGCGACCTCGACTTGATCTTCTCGCTCCAGTTCGAGCGTACGGTCAGTCGCGACAACACCGTCAGCTTCCAGAACCTGGCCTTGCAGATCGACAAGGTAAGCTGGCACGTCACCCTCGCCGATTGCAACGTATCGTGACGAGCATCTGGACGGCACTCTCAGCATGACCCACGGGCCACGCCGCCTCGGACGCTACTCCAGCCAGGGCACACCGATCACGCAGACGGCAATTAAGCAAGCTGTTGAAAAGCCGCTCAGTGTGAATGTCCAAAAGCCGACTTTTCCACCTCCTTGGAATCCCCAAACGGCGCGTGATTCTCATTTTCACGGAACGAGGTGGCGGTTATGCGATATAGACTGGGACATGGTTCATGCTGTTTCTCTGGGGACCAGGGAATTTCGACAATTCTACGAAGCGGAAACGAACGCTTGAAGCTGCATTTCGGAGCGGACGCTGTCGGGATAGCCGGTCCAACGATTTCGATGCCTTCAGGCGGCCCACGCGCTCATTTCTTCGCGGGCGTGGTGAGCAACGGGGGGGAAGATTCCTTTCCCGGCCTCACGGAAAGCTACTTTCTGTTCTCTTCCTTCGGAAGCACCACCGCCACGAGGCCAAACTTCGTCTTCCCGACCTCTGTGCTGTCAATCCCCACGATTCGGAACTGTTCAGGTGTCCCCGCCCTCAGCTCGTTGCCCATGTCGCTGCCATTCACTTTTATACCGCCGCCCTTCTGGTCGCCGCACGTCAGGCCGCTCTTCGTCGCCGTCAACGAGCCTACCGGTTTCCCGTGGTTGCACTCCAACACTTCGCCGTATTTCGCCAACGGCTTCCTGTAAAACGCAAGCACTTGTTCCGGCGAGTCGGTTGTCACAAAGCTTGCCACCTTTAGGCTGACGTGGAAGCTGTTCAGAACCAATCCCAAATCCGCAGCCGACGAATCACTGTTTTTGTCCTTGAATAGGGTCGCACCCGGATACTCCGGCAGCCCAATATCCTTCGCCGTCGCGTGCGAATTGGCGTGCACGTTCAGGCTAAAGTCGGAATCTTGCGCAACGCACGGAACTGCAAACGATACACCAGCCATCAGAACGATCGCCGGTATCGTCGCGAGAATCGGTCGATCCATAGAATTCACCTCGCACTGATATACGCTCTTTACAGCTGTCATGTTCCCCCGACAGCCACTGATGCAGGAGCTTCTGCACAAGGCTGCCTCTGATGTGTCGCCGGCGATACGGAAGTTTCGGGCCGTTATTTCCGGTTAGGCGGTCAACCGGAACCAAGGCCAAGGCTCGAAGAATGTTTTAGAATCCGCCCTTCGCGATCTATCCGCAGCGGAACGGCAACTGGGCCCTCCTCGTGCGGTCCGTAGCCTTCCGTTGACACGCCCATGCTCGGTGTGTATTTTCGAAATTGAGAACCCGTCAAGAGCCGCGACAAATCGCGGCTCTTTTTCCTTTGGTACGAGCCGCGCCGCAAAAGCGCGGCTTTTGTATTCCTAACAGCCCATATCCAGGAGGCCACGAACATGGGGATTTTGGAGGCTGCGAAGCCTGCTGTTGTTATTTGCACTCGAAACCGCGACCGCGCCACGGCATTCTATCGTGACAAGTTGGGGCTCGCGATGGTGCAAGAGGATAATCTCGCGTCTGTCTTCAACATCGGAGGAATTACGGTGCGTATCTCGACTGTGGCTGATTTCTTGCCGCATGAGCACACCATCCTCGGATTCCGCGTGCCGGATGTACCGTCAACCGTCAGAGCCTTGCGAGAAACCGGCGTGACCTTCAATATCTATCGAAACTTCCCTCAGGACGAACTCGGCATCCTGACTGCACCTGGCGGTACAGTAAGAGTAGCTTGGTTCTGCGACCCCGATGGCAACGTGCTGAGTGTAACGGACGCTTGACCGGCGTGAGCACCGGCTGCGAACTCGCGATACTGGGACAGAAATGTTCAGCCACCACTTGTCGGTTCCGCTTTACTTAGTTTTTGACTGAAAGTCCGAACTTTTGTCTTTCAACCGATGATTTCAGTCTGCAATGCGCTCATCGCCTCCAAACCGGTCAGATTTTTCGGATTCCTGGCGGATGGTCGGCAAACAGGAAGTGATATGTAGTGACCGGTCAAGATGCGCTGGTCGTTTTTTTCGAACGAGGACAGGGTCAGCAGCAGCCGAGGCAGGTAATGGCGACGATTGATCAAGCTGATATTCGCGGGTCGAAACCGCATAATCATGATCCGTCGGGAGCTGCCTCTGACTAACCACGCGAGTCCGGCATAGCCTGTCGCATACTTCCGCCGAGGATTCTCCTTCGTGCTTGCCCCGGCTGCGGCTGACCCTGTCCTCGAATTGAATTGCCTGGTTCAACGTTTTTTCTTTTTCCCTATTTGGAAGGTTTTTGGTTTTGTCTTTTCATGCAGCAATGGGTTGTCGACAACTTGCTTCAGCCTTGATCGCGATGGCCCAGATAAAGCCCAGCAACTCTCGTGCGACTGCAGTCATGATCTTCCTCTGATCCTTGCCTGCCATGCTCAGCTTCATGTAGCGCTTATGCAGGCGATTCTGCGCCTTCCATGCGATCTCGATGATTGCTGGCGGAACACCTTCGTGTCGCTTGCGCAGCTTTTCCCCGACGCGTGGCAGGTGTCGATAGCACCAGGCCGATTCCACCACGATGCGTCTGAGGTGCGCATTACCGGCCTTGGTGATACCGCCTCTTCGAACGCGGTTGCCGCTGGAATCTTCGCTGGGAGATACGCCGCAATAACCCATCAGCTTCCGTGCGCTCTGGAAGCGGGAGCAGATGTTGCCCAACTCCGATGCGATCGTCACTGCCGAGATATGCGCTACACCGCGCAAAGCCTGCAGACCCCGAATTACGTCCTGCATGGGTTGCGGTGCCAGCTTTACCACTTCGAGAATGGCTTCCTCCAACCGCTTCACCCGTGCGCTCATGTGCTCGACTTCGTTCATACAATCCAGACGCGTGACTTCCTGCCCCGGCTGCGTATAGCGGACCTGCGCCAACCACCTCATGTAACGCTCTGTCCACGCCTTCAGTCCCAGAGGTGGACGTTGACCCGTGCGCAGCAGAAACTTGGTTAAACGATGCCGCGCACGCAACTGATCCTGCTTGGCTGCCTCCCGTTGCCGGACAAGGTCGCGCAACGCCTCTGAATCTTCATCGGGAACCCACACTGCCGTCAGATCTCCGGAGCGATGACTGCGCGCCAGCTTCAACGCGTCCCGCCGGTCCGTCTTCACCCGATCTCCCGGCTTCTTCACTACCAGCGTCGGTGCTATCACCGCGCAGTCGACACCCACCTGGGTCAGCTGCCAGTACAGTACGAATCCTGTTGGCCCCGCTTCCTAGCAGGCGCGCAGCTGCTCAGGCGTACCAAGCTTCCTGATGAACTTGCGGATCGAATCTTCGCGCTTGGCAATCGTACCCAGGCTGCGTACCTCGCCATCCGGTTCCGCTATGGCAACTGCGATCGTCTCAGCATGGACATCCATGCCCAAAAATCGTAACTTCTCTCTCATGACCGGCTCCTCCGCTTGTGGCTCTGGACTAGAGTTCGTCAAACAAACTCAGCCTAACCCACGACTAGCGCAGCGGGCCGGTCACTACATAATGACTAACCAGTTTTTTGGGCTACTTCCGCGTAGCCGGTGATTCGCCAAGAATGTCAAGATTGGACTAAAGCTGACCGAGCTTGGCAGGTGATTACTCCGCGCGAATCACCCTGTTTATGAATGTCAGGGTCGTGTTGGCAACTTTGCCTGTGATTTCCGAGCAGCCTTCGGTTGGGAAGATAAGAGCGGTGGCCTGAAACCCGGTATCCAGATAGCCGCTCGGAATATCGGCTTTCAACGGCGGAGCCGCGGCGTCGAGTCTTCTGCCGGTAATGGTTAGCTTGCCTGTCAATCCCGCTGCTCGAAACCAGGGATATTTCATCCGTAATGAGCCATCTGGAAGTATCGAGCCAACACTTGGCGGCCCGACCATCACGGTGGCCTCAGGCCAAAAAGCGCCAACATAGAGGTTTCCATTCCAGTACGCATTCCTGGTACCAACGTCGCTAAGGAGAGAGTCTGGAGTTGCTCGGGGGATTGTCACTGGACAATCTGCAAATTTGATATTCCGGGTTTGACTCCTTCCTGCTGGCACAAGAGCAAGTGGAACAAGAACCGTCAAGATGAGCTTTTGCCAATTCATCCTTGTGCCCCCTTCCGTTTTGGCTTGTGTTCGGAACAAGCCGGATCACTACAGTATTGTCGGCAACCCGGACAGAACCCCGCCTTTCAGCTCAATGCCCGGGGTTCGACGTGATGAGGGAATCGGTGGCAAGCGATTTCGGATAGGGGAAGTCGAGCTGGTTTCCGTCCGGGTCCGCGATGACCAGGAGCCGGTAGCCCCAACGGCCCGTCTTCACTTCCACGCCGCGCCCTTCCAGCTCCGCGCGTAAGGCATCCAGCACGCCGACATCGAGCGAGATGAACATCAGGCCCTTGCCCACTTTATCGGGCCATTGAGAAGAGAGAATGAGCTCGCAACCGCGCCGGTCGACTTGCGCGACCCACGCTTTCCCCTTCCTCATATCGCCACGGTTGCCTGAACGGAGGTGCTCGACACTGTCGCGGAAGGCGACAAGGTCGTTCTCGTCGATCGCTTCGGTGGTACGCATCGCGGGGAGTTCCTCGGACGTCCCGGCACGGGGGATCGCATCGAGTGGATGGCGATCCATATCTACACCATTCGTGACGGCAAAGTCCTCGAAGACGCCTACATGAGGGACGAGCTTGCCATTATGCAACAGCTTGGTCTCGTGCCAAGCGCCTGAACAATCGAAAGAAGGCGGCCTTGCTTGGGCACCAGCCGAGAACGTACAGCAGCTTCGCTAAAGAACTAGTTCGGCGTTGATGTCTGCGATTTCGCACGGCACGCCAAGCTCGATGAATAGTGCCAGTGCCTGATCCAGCTTGCGTCCGTTTTGCAGGTCGCCTTCGTTTGGCGGGCCAGTGCGGTGTTGGAGATCATGACGCCGTGATAAAGGCGCAGAGAATGTCTGTCGCTCGGCATCGCAAGTTCAATATAGAAAGTCCCGAGCGAACTTATAAAGCGAAATGTTCAGGGTGAATGTGGGCCACGGTGGTTCAGGCCCCCTTGATCCGATTTCCGATTTAGTTTCCGGCGGCCGAGACGGGAGTCTGGAACTGAATGGTCAGGTTCTTGAGGTCGACAGCCTTCAATATCTGCGTCTTATCAGGAGTCGTGAATGTTTCAATCGCAGCTTGCTCATTGCTTGCAGTGTTTACGAGCTTGGCGGGCGCAGTGGCGACGGTCTTCTTGCCCTTAAGGAAAGTGACGGTCACATCCTGGTCGTTCCCTTCCCACGTCAGATGGTATTGACCTGGTGCGATTTGAGTGCCTGCAACTGTGACGGGTTGATCGATCTGGACGTTTGCGGACTTCTTCTCCGCGGCAAACGCCAACGCGGGAACTAAAAGCATGGCACACACAAATAAAGACGTAGATCTCATTTATTGTCCTCAGCGAGCAGTTGCTCGGCTTACACGTATCTTTGATTCGTCTGCTACGGTGGTCGATTCAGGAATCATAGGCAGAGTTGCTGGCGCGATCGAGGACAACTCTGTTGGGAGAATCGAAAGAGCGTCCTTCAAGGACTAAACCCAAGGTATCTGCAGTGAACTCACGGCCTCGCTGAAACGGGCTCATTCAAAACTCGTCCTCAATGTTCGCGGCCGGTGGTGGACGGGGTGCGGGAGTCGACGAGGTCTTTTTCGGCGTGGGCACGCTTGTCCTTGGCCTGCCGGATCTTCTCGTCGTCCGGCGAGCGCTGGGAAGTGGCTTCGGTGAGGTCTTCGAGGGATTTCTGGATCTGTTCCTTGCGCTGCTTGTCGTCCTGTTCGGTCATTGACGGGTCCTCAGCATGGTTGGATGGGGGACACGACACGACACTGAGAGGACTATTGCGCCGAATGCCTTTCACTCGCCTTCACCTTCCCACAGGCGCAGCTCTTCTTCGGGGAAGCGGCTCCTGAAGGCGTCAGTCAACGCGAAGTCCGGTAAACTGACAAATAGTTACTTGGGAGAATCGCTGTGATTATCTTTCGCAATGACTTTCGAGCGCAAGCGCTACTCTTCCTCGCAGGGGCTTTGACAGCTAGCGTCATTGACCGGACTCGGTATTGAGGAAACTTAATTTTCTTTCCGCCAACCTTTTCCTCGACCATCACATCCATAGCTACATCCGTTGTGGAGAGATGCTCGGGCGCTCAGCGCATGGGGCGTCCGCACATCGGAGGGCCCTCCACCTACGGGGGCCCTCCCTTTCTTGCCTGTTACCTGGATGTTGGGAGTGGTCCCCTCCGCGTCACCGCGCCTTATGGTGTGATGCGCCGCCGCCTCAGCGAATCCGTGAAGCGAGCATCCAACAACCATTGGGCTGGGCGCGAGGCCAAAGCGATGGAAAACCCAACGAAGTTGCAAGTGGTGGAGATCGAATCCGAAGTGCGGAGCATCATTGCTGAACTCGATGTGGCGCTGTCTTTTCTTCGCGAAGCGAATGAAACCTCCGATGAACAACGTCAGCAGCGATTGATCAAGTACGCGCAGATCGCGCATCAAGCGGTTCTTCGATTACAGCCTAGTCTGGCTCTGTCCGGTCTTGACGAAACACGAATCAACATTCGGCTGCTCCAGATTCGTGCTAGTTTGAAACGCCACGGCATCGCTGTCGCCCGGACGTTGAAAGAGATGGTCATCAGCCAACGGAAAAGGTCGGAGAAAGCCGCAGATCTCAACTAGCTGCTGGCTTCTGTTACTGCACCTCACGTCTTGAATATCATCCGCCACTCCTGGGCCATTTGTGGTTGATCATCGCATGCCGCGCAATCGGACTTCCCACCTCGCGGCCAGCTCGCCTATTGTGTGATACCAACGGCTACGCGCCACCCCCTTCCTCCGGCTCCAAAGAATCGAGAGAACCCATGAGGATTCTGAGAAGCTCGGCTTTTTCTGTACGGTTGAACGGCGCTCCGGTTTGCCGGTGAATCGCCCACAGTGCGACGAACACCTTCTATAAGCATCAGAAGTCGAAGAGCGCCGCTCTGATCACATGCTTTTCGACCTCTTTGATCTGGACAACCTCGGGGGGGGGCCGTATCTGATGCAAATGGCGGCTTTCATATACTCATCCCTGCTGCGCTGGCCTGTTCCTTCCATCGTTGAGCGTTCACGCCCATCACGACGAACCACAGGGCCAGCAATAGTTCCGCGCCGCCGGGCAGCAGAATGTAGGGCATCAGATGCGCCGCGAATACAGGTGAGATGAAGATCGCGAAACAGTTGATCAGGTAGCACAAGCCCGAAATTGCCAGCAACACGCCCAGAATTCGAGGCAGGAAGGTAAAAATGAGGCAGGAAGGTCGACTTAAAAATAAGGTAGCCGATCAGGAGGTTATAGGACCCGAAGAGTACCATGCTGATGTTGTATCCCTGAGCATGCAGTTTGAGAAACACGAGCGCCAGCGCTTGGAGCTGCTCCATGTTGAAAGCACTCAAGGATCGAGCTCCCCCGAGAACGATCAACGGGGCGAGATGAAAGAGGCAGTTTAGAGTCCCAATCGCGCATCCCACGAGGCCGAAGAACGCCGCAAGCAGAGAGAGGCTCCTGTTCACCGGCTTGAACAGGTTGTATAGGAGAAGCGTATATGCGGAAGGCCACCGCTTAGGATTAACTGCTCCGCGAATGCTCCGCGGCCAATGCTCTGTTCTTAGCTAACTTTTTCGTTTGTTGGCGTCCCCGACGGGATTTGAACCCGTGTTTACGCCGTGAAGAGGGTTTCATTGAGGTTCCAGTAAGTTAGGTACCGCTTGCACTACCTTGCATGAGTTCGCCTAAATACTATGTCATCAGGAGGATGAAGACCAAAACACCCTTGTACTAACTCGGCGTGCTTTGCACTGAAGTACACGCGAATTAGTCCCCACAGCGTCCCCGCAAAACACCGGTATTTCTCGCTCGCCGGGTCCGGGCCAGTTGCTATCGATTCGTCGTATAACTAGCGATGCTTGGTCGCGACTCTTATGGGCGGTTAGACTGAACACATCATGCAGAAAGCTGACAATTGGAAGGCGCCGACCGCAGGTCAACTGAGATCACTCGTATCAACATCAAAATTCCCGAAGGAAAGGACTCGCCATCGAAGGACTTTTCTGTGTGGGCACAGATAGTAACTGGCGGAGTCGGCCAGAATGAAATTACCATTCGCTGGTCCAAGGAGTTGTCGACGCAGATCAAGAAAGGCTGTCTCATCGAAGTTCCATCGAGTGGCGGCGTGTATGAAATCCAGAGACAAACGAATCTGGACGAGAGGAATCGCTTCCTGCGACTCGATTGCACGAAGATCCAGCAAACGGAACTCAAATAGAGTCTGCTCGACCCATTCCCCCCGGAAAAACACTTCCCGCACTTATAGCGACATGGGAAGAGATATGGGACTCACGGGGTGCTCGGTGCATAGCCGATTGATGCTGCCGTCAGGATAGACCTCAGCCTGCCGACTGCACGTGGCGAGCCCCAGGTTGGGTTCTCCCTAACCATGCGGAAGATGAGTTCGCGGAGTTCAACGCTGACGCACTTCCTGCCGGCATGAATTGGATGCCGCGAGAGCCAGGTCCAATACAGCTTGAAGCCGGCGCGGTGCCATCGCACAACGGTCTCCGGCTGGACGAGAATCAATGTCTCCCGCCACCGGGACCAGAAGCGCCGCAATATCACCCAGAAAAGTCTGTCGGTAACAGCAAGCCGAGGATGAGAATGCCTCCGTTTCAAGACAGCAAGCTGTTGACGGAGAGCCAAATTTTCCAGGAGGAGATCGCCGCGGGAACGAAAGAAGATGATAACCGGAACAGGCAGAAGCTTCACCAGGCACAGCATGCAAGAAGTTGTACACGGAGACAGTCCAGATTGGACAATGGGCTCATCGTCATGATTCAACAGCAGATCGCTATTTTGGCGAGCGACAGTCTCGAATCAGCTCGGCAAAATTGAAAAAGCTGGAGGCTTATCCTTGAGAGCTGTCGGTACATCGCGGTCTTTGGCCTTCCGCCAAGCCAAGCCGATCCGATCAGAGAGTTGAAACAGGTGGCCTGCTGTGATTGCGCCGAAGACGCGGTGATGGCCGACCGCCGCAAGCCCCATCGAAGCAACGCAACCACACTGCGCACAGTCCGGATCTCCCCCGAACTGACACGGCCGGATCTTCGTCTTCAGATCGGCAGAAATGATCTCAGTTGTCCGCGCGAAGATACAGTCCTGCGGGCTTGCTGGTGGAGAAAGAAGTTCCCTAATCTGGGACTCATGCAGATCAAGAACGGGAAAGAGATTTCGCAGCCGCAACAAGTCTTCTACGACAAAAGCCCGCTGTTCCGATGTAAGTATTTCCGGCCCCGTCGCTCCGCGTTGAGGAGTGAAGAGGCTGAACCACACCTTGTTGATCTCAGGACGAGCGCTCCAGAACTGAAGGAACTCCTCTAGATAGCCGGGTCGGCTTGCAGTATTGCCGGTGATTGTCGAATGAATGGTGACCTTCGCAGCAGCGATATTCTTAAGAATCCGTTCGTACGTCGCTGGTTTACGTCGCTCATCATGTTCAGGCTGAAGCCCATCGACGGAGATGACCACATTTAGACGGTTGAATCTGCTCCACGTTGCCGGGATAGCGCGAAACGCACTGGTCACAACCTGTGTATGCACTCCTCGAGCATCCAGTTCCGGAAGAAGCATCTCTACCTCTCGATAGCGCACCATAGGATCACCGCCAACCAATGAGACATGCAGTGGCTTCTCGCGATCGACGATAGCGAGGATCTTTTCGACCAACTCCAAGCCTTTGTAGTCAGCGAGTTGGCGCAATTCTGATCCGCCTCCGAGGTGTCCAGGATCAAATGCGTAGCATCCCGGACAGCGCAGCGGACATTCCTTTGTGATCTCGATGGAAAGAGAAGGTTTACGACCAACTAGAATCCCTGACCAGGCGTGCAGTATCTCGGTTGTTTTCATTTGGCATAGCTCACTGTCCCATCAACATTCTCTTTGAGCATTTCCTCTAGTGTTCTCAGATGTCACTTCGCCCGCTTTGTTTGTAATGACTCAACGCATTCGCTTCTGCATTCTCGGTCTTGACAGTCATTCGATCTTTGCGATCGACGTTGAAGGGGCCGTACTGGAAGTGATGGCGACTTGCAGGTAGGATTAACAGCGGCGCGTCGGTAGCCGATGTCATGGCTGTCGGGCAGCTAGTTTAGAAGGAATCCGGTACGTGTTCTTGAGCCGACAGGAGCAGGTGGCTTCAGCTAGGTTGTGTCGCAGAGAAGCAGCTATCTCTGTGACACATCTACGCCAGATCATGTTCGAGGAACTGGAGCGTCGTAACTACGCTTCGGGGACTATTTGTCCTACATTCGCACCGTCGAGCACTTCGCACAGCACTTTCGTCGTTCCCCTGACCAACTCGTGCCATTCCAGGCTCCTCTCATGCCAGTCTCTTATGTTCTCAACTGGCACAAACTTTGCCGGGCACTCCAATTCCCCTCCCTCGTTTCAAGCGGCAAGCCCTCGTGGAACTGACGCTTTACTGTCCTCGTCAGGGCTGAGCTTCTGTGCCTTCACATCCCGGGCAACGCCAAGCATCCGTAGTGCCTGAATCCCGTACCAGTTAAGATCGAGCTCGTACCAAGCTAGCCCATGACGGGCCGATTGCGGATGAGCGTGGTGGTTATTGTGCCATCCCTCGCCAAAGGTCAGCAGCGCCACCCAAAAGCTGTTTTTCGAGGTGTCACGGGTAGGAAACCGCTGTGTTCCCCACATATGAGTGGCAGAGTTCACCAGCCAGGTGGAATGGAGGCCAATGACCGTGCGAAAGAAGATGCCCCACAGGACGTACTGCCATCCACCCGCAACAAGAATAATCGCGCCCAGGACCGTAATCGGCACCCAGTGCCAGCGGCTGATCCACGTGTGAAATTTGTCTTTGCGCAATTCAGGAACATAAGGCAGAAGCTCTGCCGAGTCGTTGTGCATGGTCTGGCCGGTCAGGATCCAGCCCATGTGGGCCCAGAAACCGCCGTCGCGCGGAGAATGCGGGTCACCTTCCTTATCGGTGTTCTGGTGATGAACGCGATGTGTGGCGACCCAGAAGATCGGACCACCTTCCAAAGCCAGCGTTCCACAGACGGTCAGGAAATATTCCATCCACTTGGGTGTCTTGTAGCCGCGATGCGTCAGCAGCCGATGGTAGCCCATGCCAATGCCCAGGCTTCCGGCGACCCACCACAGCACCATCGCGAGCAGGAATGCCTTCCAACTGAATACGAAGAGCGCAGCCACAGCACCAAGGTGAAACGCCACCATGAATGAGGTGGTAACCCAAACGATTGGCTGCGTGAATGTCCTGTCGCCTTTGAAGAACTGCATATTTGCCCTCTATTTATTTGATGGAGAGGGCATCTAGAGGACGTGCGCCGTAAGGTAATACTTGTGTAATCGCGAGTGCCGTTTCAGCAGCAAACAGTTGCTGGGTGAGCATTCATCAAAGAAGGCATGAGTGGCTCTCCGGCAGAACGTCTCTGTTGCTGGTGATGCATCGCGATGCTGGTGTGTGCCCTCCACTTCGAGGCTTGTGGAGAGGCCTCAGTCGTGCAGCACGACGTTGAGCAGTGACTTATGAACCCGGATGCGACCGTTGTATTCAATAAAACCGAGCTTGCGAAAGCGATTCATGAAGAAGCTGACGCGGGACCGGGTTGTACCGATCATTTCTGCCAGGGTCTCCTGTGTGATCGGAGGAATCAAACTTTCCTGTTCTCCCGGTTTGCCAAATTCCGCCAGCAACAAGAGGATTCTCGCCAATCGCTTTTCACCGGAGTTGAAAAGCTGATCGACAAGATCGGCCTGGATTCGCATACTGTGCGCTAACAAGAACCTTACAAACAGGTCGGAGAAGGAATGCTCCTCGTGCATCACGCGGATCGTCTCTTCCCGATCGATCTTGAGCGCTGTACAGGCGGTAATGGCAGTGGCTGTCGCCATATGCAGTCCACCCACGCTTGCGAGTGACTCCTCTCCAACGAAGTCGCCGATCGAGAGAAGTGCAAGGGTGGCTTCTTTGCCAGCCGCTGAAACTACAGTAAGTTTTGCGCGCCCCTTCTGAAGATAGAAAACCGACTCAGCGGGATTTCCCTGAGAAAAGAACACGCTCTTTGGCTTCAATTGGATGATTTTCGCCCAATGCCAGCTTTTGTCAGGAATTCAGCGATATCGAATGCGGATCTCGTGGGCGTAGCCATCTTGATGTTCCTTCCAGAAGGCGATCATGCCAGAGGAGTAATTCAGGCGAGTGAACGACCGCTTTCGCTCTGGAGTAAATAGCGGGAATCCTGCAAACATTGTACTCAGCGACGTCACTCCTATCCGGCGAGATGGGCAAATGTCGGCAGGAAAGAGGTGAAAGGTAAGCTCCCTACAAAGCACACGAGCATCCGCTCACCTACAGGATGAAAGCGTTAGCATGTTGCATCATCCTGGTCACGACATTCATGAGTGACTTCGACTCCGGAGACAGAGCGTTAACGCTCTTTCAAGCTCGCTGAACTAAGTCAGCCCACCGGAGTTTTCTTCGCCTTAGGTTCTAAGGACATCGGGTACTCAATGCCTTCGACGGCAATTCTGCAGAAAGCAAGAAAACTTCACACGTGAGTGAAAGTCTTGACTTGCTGGCGGTACAACATCCCCTCTCTCACAAGCTCCATTCACGATCTCGGTGAACGTTTGTAACACTGCCACGCTGCTGAAAGTACTGGTTTGCGATGAAACAGGGGCCGCTCTCTGGACCAGACCCAGCAAATGACTGAACCGAATCCACGTTGTGAGCCGTTGAGAACAGATTTTGTGGGCGATCCATGCCAATATTTTGGGAGGAATGAAAAAAGGCAAAAATCCGATAGAGACCGCAAGGACAACGATCTCCAGCGTCAATAAGGAGATGCAGAAGCCGCGGTTGACGGCGTCGGTCCGCAACGGCGAAAAAACCAGACGGGCCGGCCGGTCGCAGAACATCGGGTCCGTTCCGAAAAAGCGTGAAGATCGGCCTTCGGCCCAGCGCATGCCAGAGTTGTAGAGAAGCATCGCTGCGTCCTCTGGTTCTGGTCCTGTTCGATACTCAGTTGACGGAAGCAGTGGCTTTTCATGAACTGAGAGAGCGTAGTTCCTGAAACACGGGGTGGTCTCAATGGGTCGACGCAACACTCAGCTCAGACCCACATTCAATGAAAAAACAAAAGCTAAAAGCGCTGACTAGGGTTAGATCAGCCGGAACCTTACCTGGCTAGGTTTTGGCCACATCAGCCAAACAGATCGATTCTTCAGGGTAAGCATTTGTGGATCAGCTGATTAGATAGTGTTGCATCGACCGGTTGAGCTGGCAGGACTTTTCATGCACTATGGATCGCTCCCGGGTAGACCGTCAACAGGGCTGAAGCAGCGATCGCCCCGCGCTCCAGTGGTAAACACTTCGCGACATATCAGGAATCTATCTGGAAGGCCGAACGTTATCCATTTTAGGTTTTGTCGCTTGCAGAAGTTTTCCTCACTCTGTTCACGATCCGCCTCGCTAGCCGATAGCGATGGTGGGCCGACAAACTCGACTGCGCGGTGATGAAAAGCCGGGGACGTTCGGGCTTCGCGGATGCGGAATTGGACTACAATCACCAGCAAGCGGGGTGGGGACGCACGGGCACTCGCTGGATGACAGCGGATAGAGGAGGGCTCAACGATGAGCTCCACGCAAAGTGTTCTTGGTTCGATCGTTTCTCTCTGGCGGTACCCCGTCAAGTCCATGATTGGAGAAGAGCTGAATGCTGCCGAGCTCACCAAAGGCGGCCTTCTCGGAGATCGCGCCTACGCGCTCATTGACGCCTCCGATGGAAAAGTTGCAACGGCCAAGAACCCGCGGAAGTGGCCGCAGTTGTTCGACTTTCGCGCTGAGCTGACTGACAACCCAAAAACCGGTGGGAAGGCGCCACCGGTCCGCATCACCCTGCCGGATGGCACCATCGTCAACAGTGAGCAACCCAACCTCCACCGGGCCCTCTCGAAGGTACTCAAGCGTGAGGTGACACTGGATGCGACCGTGTACGTTCCTCAGGAAACAGGTGAATCCACATCTCCCGATCTGCGGACGGCCACAGCGGAAGAATACTGGGCAGATATCGAAGGCCTCGAGCACCGGGACACGGTCACCGACTTCGGCTTGCCCGATGGGACTTTTTTCGACTGTGCCGTTGTGCATCTGCTGACCACGGCTACACTCGATCGGCTACGCGAGCTGTATCCACCGGGGCGCTTCGAGGTTCGGCGATTTCGCCCAAATATCGTGGTAGAGACCGCGAACGGCGAAAAGAACTTCGTGGAGGACGCCTGGATCGGGCAAATCCTCGCGATCGGGGATTCCGTTCGCCTGAGCATTACTGGTCCGTGCGGTCGCTGCGTGATGACCACGCTCTCCCAGGGCGATCTCCCACGGGATATAGGTATCCTGCGCACAGCGGCCCAGCACAACCGGGCTAACGTCGGGATCTATGCCTCCGTGTTGCAGGGTGGCAAGGTTCGCCGTGGTGATTCCGTCAGACTGGAGTAGGCCCTCGCGTAGCGACTGTCTGGGTCGGCAACCGGGCGCGACTACGCAGAGTTTGTTCTCCACGAAGGCCGACCAGTCTCGCACACAACTCACCCACAAGGAGATTCAGAATGCCCGAAGCAGAGCGGTCCTCTCTCTATGATCGACTTGGTGGCGTCTATAACATCGCTACGGTGGTAGACGACTTCATTAACCGGATCATGATCGACCCGCGGCTAAACTCCAACCCCATGGTGGACGCAGCGCATCATCGCGTGCCGCCTGCGGGATTCAAGTACCTCGTGACCGAGATGGTCTGCTGGGCTACAGGCGGCCCGCAGAAGTATACGGGCAAGTCGATGGCGGAATCGCACAAGGACCTGAAGATCACGAGCAAGGAGTGGGAGGCGTTCCTGGACGATTTTCAGCAGACGCTGGATAAGTTCGCGGTCCCCACCGAAGAGCAAACCGAACTGAAGACTATCGTCAACAGCACACGATCGGATATTGTTGTCGACTAACCAATGCCCTCATTCACGCCACAAGAGATTCACTTCCTTTTCGAACGCGCCTTCAATATTGGAGATGTCGAAGCGATACTGGCCCTCTACGAGCCCAGCGCGGTCCTTGTTGCCGGTGGCAAGCCAGTTACCGGCCATGACGGCATCCGCGACGCCTTGAATGTGTTTCTCTCAAGTGGCGCTCGCATGAAACTCGACACACCGGCCGTTATCGAAGCCGGCGAAGGATTGGCGATGCTGCATGGCGCATGGTCGCTCGGCCCACCATCGGCGACGCAAGGGCTGAGCACGGAGGTCGTACGCCGCCAACCGGACGGCAGCTGGAGGTTTGTCATCGACAATCCGAATACGCCGCGATAGGTTTCTGATTCACTTTTACCGGATCAGCCTACCCACCTCGTAGTTCCTGCCAAACGATTTCAGTAAGTTCGCTGCTCGACGGTCTTTGCGTCTGCAAGTTACCGAGAACCCGACTTTACAAGCGCATCTGGCGCCGCAATGGCACACCCGGAGGCACCCGAAAAACTAAACCTCATCCCACGAACAAGTCGTGATGCGGCCGGACTGTAGCCCAAGCTCCTGGAGTCTTGCGGTCCGCTCGTTCCTGTCCTCATCTGGGATACAGGCCAGTCGCCATCGGGCCGATGCTAAGGCTGGGATTGCAAGCAGCCTTCGATAGTACAGCTCGTCCACCTGCGGCAGTGAATGTCCGAGGATCGATACTTCTTCCACAACCACCAACCGATCAAAGAATGGCTGGTTCTGAGCGATCACCTGAGGAGAAGGCTTGAACGTTTTGGAGAAGTACCGATCCAGGATGTCGTGGCCCTCCATCAACCGCGTGTCCATCTCTTCGATATCTGACCGGTCGTTGAGGGAGCGCCGCTCTGCGGGGTTCCAACCGTGTCCCAAGATCAACTCACTGTCCGGGAGATCGGCTCGTCCGTGGATGTGAAGAACATGCGCATCGGGCACGCCGTACACATCGCGCAGCGTCGACGTGTAGTTGAAACTGAAGAAAATGGCGGCAGGATCGATCGTCCGCAAGCGGCTGGACGCCGTCGCCGAGGTAGGAATCGGCAATTGGCGTATCCACTGACCGAATCTGGCTCGAAGTTCTGTCGATAGGCCTTCGACGACGCGACTCACCTCGAATTGGAAATCATGATGGCCCGAGTCGCTCCAACCATCGGCGCCATAGCCAGGCATGAACTGTTCAAGTTCACTGACCACAAAATCGACATCAATGTTGGCTAACGCGGATTCCAGATCACTCCAGTTTTCGTCGGCAGGAAGATACTTCTCAACCGTCCTGAACATGGGCGAGTCCTGCTCGCGCACGAACTCTTTGAACTGGCCGAATTTCGATGGCACCCCGTGGTGGATGTCGAATCCATTGCCGATGATGAAGAGCTTGCGGGTTGCCATTGATTTCAGCCGTGCCAGGCCCATACGAATTTGATGGTCAGCAGGAGGGCGATGCCAAACGCGGCAATTTGCAGAGCAGACGGCAGCCTCACGTTGAACTTGAGATCGAAATCGGGGGGCGGCGGATTCAGAGGCGCCAAGGTTCCAGTAAGAGCCATCAAAGTCCACAACCCGAACACCGCGGAGATGAGATAAAACGTCCACGCCCAGACAGCGAGCAAGCTCTGCTTGGGGAAATGATCTCCAAACAGGAGGCTAACCGTGACGATGCTGGTCGAGAGCGTGATGAGTTGTTTGGTCAGATCCGCGGCAAAGTCGAACGACTTCTTCTGATACTCAAGCATGTCCATAAGTCTCCGATCAGCAAAAGGGAAACAGCGGGCAAAGCCTCGACTTCGCATTCGCGAGTGTCCACTCGTGCAAAACTGTTTCGCCGGGAGATTGCTGCCCCAGATCTTCAATCATGTACTGGACTAGCTGCCTGACTGTTTGAAGATGCGCATCCGCAGTCGCTCCTTCGCTGGACGCCCGCAACTGCGCTGCCGCGTCGTTCAAAAAGCTGGTCAGGTCTGACAGGCAGGACGGATCGAAGCTAAAGCCGCGTGCCCCGGCGTACTCAACCGCTGCGTTGACCCAAGCTTCGGCAATCTCATCCGACAGAGGCGAGGCGTACCCGCTCATATGAAGTTCTCCTTTCCCTGAAAGCGATCGAGGCGCGAGACCTATTTCTTGTTGTGCGGCGCAGTGGCCCGAGCCATAGTGAAACAGGTCCGGGCAGTGATGCGGCTATCTCCCAAGGATTCTAACTCGGCAGGGCTCCGGGTAGCTGATTCCGTCTTGCGTGCTGAACCGCCGCAGCCAAACAGATGTACGATTCCGTAATGCCCGACACTTGTATCTTCTGCGACAACGGAGCTGATAGCGACGAACACCTCTGGCCGGATTGGGTGCATGAGTTCATCAGAAAGAACGGCATCCAGCTGGGTGGCCTTCGGACACAGATAGGCAATGGTCCTGAGGTCATCGAGTACGACCTCGAGAAGAAGATCGACACCGTTTGCCACAAGTGCAACAACACATGGATGAGTCAGTTCGAGCAGAAGAATCGGCCCCGGTTCCTCAAGATGCTCCAGAACGAGCCGTTCAGTCTCGACGCCGGTGGAATGAAGATCATTACCGAATGGGCTGTCCTGAAGTCCATGGTCTTAGAGTCAACAAAACCCCGACATGGCAATGAGCCTTTCTACACACGGGAAGAGCGCATTGCCTTCCATGAACATCATGAGATTCCAGCGCGAACGCGAGTATGGGTTGGTGCTCTCGACGGCTTCCATATCGGGGGCCATACCACGGATTTCACGATTAATGGCGACGGTGGGAAGACCAGAATTGGGACAGGCTCCGTCAGTACGATCTACATGGGTTATTTTGTCTGCCAGACCGTCACGGAACACTTCTATCCGGGGGTTCCAGTTGACCAAATTCCACCGATAGGCCCACCGCCCGGAAGCAGCGACGCAAAGCTCATTCAGATACATCCGCAGGTCTCAAAGAAAGCGGAATGGCCACCGACGCCGTTCACAAATGGTGGACCGAATGGTATCGCATACCTGATGCAGCGTTGGCGGCAGGGCGAGAAGGTTTCGATGGTCACGAGGGACGGCGTTGTGAGGTTGCCCGATCCTACTTCTTGAGCCGGTAAAGACCGTGATCAAGCTTGATGAACAGAACCGAGCTGTTCCCCGGATTACGTACGCTGATTGCGGCTGCTTCGCTCCATGGAATTGCAGATAGAAGCGCTCTTCGAGAAGATAGTTGCGATGGCCATGTTCTCGCGCCGGGCGCTTCAACACGCGATTGATGAAAGCCTGCCCTATGCAGACCGTTCTCAGCGGCGCGAGTGGGTCAAGATCCTCAATAGCCCGACTTCGGTGAAATACATCCCCACGGAGTGGGAGCTGGTGATTCTCCAGTCACTTGCTACGCTGGGCACCGTGCAGCACGAGTCCAATCTCGGCGGTGAGACGAAGCCCGACCTTCACTTTCGGTCATCTACCGTTACGTTCGTCGCAGACATCACTACGATCTCAGACCGGGGCTCGCATGAACGGAACCCGATCGGCCCATTCGAGAAAGAGCTTCGGAAGCGTTGGCAGGAGAGCGGCATCACGGAAGGAGGCTTCGCCTTTCATGCCAGTACGCGGCTTCACACCGGCAGAGGTAGCAAGCCTCCCGTGATCATGCCGTCTGTAGAGCAGTTCGAAAGCGTCATTTTCAATGATCGGTTCGACCAATTCGTTCGAGAGGTGCAGGCAGCACCCCAGGAGCAGCGGCAATTGGCTGTTCCGTGGGCGAGAGAATCGGTCATTCAGATCACCTACATTCCGGGGAGACGGTTCGTCTGGTGTACGGGTTACACCAGCTATACCGTCCCGACACAGCGGGACCGCAATCCTCTCTACCTCGCGCTCAAAGAGAAGGGGGATCAACTCAAGCGCTGCGGCTTCACAGGCCTTCGCGGCGTGATCATCTGTGATGGCGGCGCCCACGTACTGAGGAACATGACCAGCAGCTACTCGTATTCTGTACGAGACGTCGTATTCCATGCTCTGAAGCGCCACACATCTATCGACTTCGTGGTTGTCGTTTCGCTTCGGAACCGGAACACCCAAACGATCAAACAGGATGCGCACGTAGAACTCTTCATTCGCGATATCACCGACTGGGCAACACCGCTGAATGAAGTCATGCATGCCATGGTGGGACGGCTTCCAACGATTATGCAAAGCCCGGACAATGCGCGCAATGAATTGTCGCACTGGCTCGGAAGAGAAAGGAAACGGACGCATGTCCGAGGATTGACCTATTCGGGAGGGAGGAACGGTGTGGGAGAGATCAGAATGTCGACGCAAACCCTACTTGAGGTCCTGGGCGGACGCCTGTCCGTGAAGGAATTGAACGATGCCTATTCGCTGAACAAGCGTGAGGGCCTCTTCGAGCATCAGCTTCGCCGTGGAAGCGTCATAGAGTCGGCGCGGGTTGAGAAAAAGCCTGACGAGGACTCCGACGAGATCGTCTTCACCTTCGGACTTCCCGATCCTTCGGTTGCGCCGTTCACGGTACCCGACGACAAGAAGTGACTCGGCTATGATTTTGCTAAGCCTCTAACCGGCGTCGCATGTCGAAACGAACATCCAATGGCGTAAACACCAAAGCCGCGAAAATCGGCCGTAACGATCGCTGTTCCTGCGGAAGTGGTCTCAAATTCAAAAAGTGCTGCCTGGTGCGGCCTAAACCGCCACAACCAACCATGATGGCATCGAAAGATGGCCTCACTTGGGGAGAGGTTCCGCCAGAGTTGGGCGAGAAGGCAGCTGCGCTTTTTGAAGAGAAGAGGCGTAAGGAACAAGAGCGAGTGCGGAGGTTCGGCCACGTGCGACCGCAAATCTCCACCGTGGCATTCGGAAAACGGATGGTCGCTGTCAGCGGCAGGCTATACAGCTCCGACAAGTGGAAGTTCTTTTCCGATTTCCTGCGTGATTACGTGGTCGAGATCCTTGGCGTTGAGTGGTGCAAGGCGGAAGCCGCAAAACCGGAAGAGGAATGCCACCCTGTCATCACATGGAGGGCGCAGGCTGCCCGCTACATGAACGCCCAGCCTGCACAACGCGACGGAGGTCGGGTCGGCTTGCTCACCGGTGCGCTTGCCGCCTTCAACTGTTTTGCCTATGACCTGTATATCGTGGACGACAACGGCGGCATTGATGAAGAGTGGCTTCAGCGTCTCAAGAACCGCGAGATGTTCCAAGGAGCGCGCCACGAGTTGTTCGCGGAAGCGACTTGCTACCGAGCCGGTTTCAAAGTCGAGCACGAAGATGAAAAGGACGGTCGCACAAAACATGCGGAATTCACCGCTCGTCACGTACTGACTGGGCAAGTTTTGTCCATCGAAGCCAAGAGCCGATATCGACAGGGCGTCCTGGGTGTTCCCGGCACTCCTGAATCCAAACCGAACTTCCGTTTAGGACCGCTCATCAACAGCGCTGTGGCGAAGCAGACTAAGCATCCGCTCGTGATCTTTGTCGACACCAACCTGCCATTCAAGTGGGCGGAGAGAATCTTGGGACGCCAGGGCGCAAATGGATTTTCTCGTCCGATGCTCGCTCTTCTGGACAGGGTTAAGGCGCAACACAATGACACCGACCCCTATTCGATGATCATCTTCAGCAATCATCCGCATCACTATGCGCTCGAACAACCAAACCCAGAGCAACATCTTCTCTCGGTCGTGCCCCAACCACAGACCGTTCATCCTTTGGCGCTCCGGAGCCTCCACTCGGCGGCAGAACGATATGGCAACATTCCGAACGGTTTCAGCACTGAGGAGGGAGAGCCAGCATCCGCAACTCCTCCCAACCCTTGGCCCAAGAAGCGTTACGACCTAGAGGTAACGGGATCAGATGTTAGCGTCCTTCGTGAAGGCGAGCCGATCTCGCAGGTTTTCTCGATCGCAGACAAGGACCTCCCTCAAGCACCAAGCCAGTTGCATGAGTTTCTGGAGGATGTTGGACTATCTCGCGTGGATGCGCACATGATTTGCACATACATCGAACAAGGCTCCTCTATCCACGGAGTCTTTGCACTTCGATGAGCTTGCAGCTGTCGCCGTCTGACCACTGTTTCATCCGTGCCAAATGGCGTTAAATCGTCAGTCCGCTCGTTGACGCCTGATTAGTAACGGGAAGTCCTAGAAGTCGGCATGGGGCCAGGAATCCGCAATAACACCGTTCGGGCATGCCCGGACGCTGGCGCGTTTTCGAGGAGCAATTCCGACAACCGCTCGTAACCGTCTGTCACTGAATGCTTTGGCCGGCAAACGGTCGAGCCAGGTCACACCCGGGATCAGCGAACCTCGGCCGACATCGCCTGCGGCTGCCGGTGGCCCACCGAGCGCGAGAACTGTTGATCGCCGCACCAGAATCAGTCCAATTTGTTACTTTCAGTACTGGATTGGGGGCATTTGCAAGTCCGAACCCTCGATGTTCAATAATTTAGGAGCATCGAGTTGGTATCGTCGTGAGAGCCCGAGTCATGGAAGGTGTTGGCCCGCCTGCACCATCCGGTATGCGAGTGCAAACGCAACTCATTCTCTAGCTCCTTGTAGTCCCCCAGAAAACGCTGCAAAGTCGTTCAGTGAGTTTCACATAATGCCGGTAAAACAACCAACTGAGATCCTTGTAAGTCTCGACGCGATACTTCCGCAACTGGAAGCAGTTTACAAAGACATACACGCTCACCCCGAGTTGTCGATGCAGGAGACGCGAACGGCTGGAATTGCGGCAAATCATCTTAAGGCGAACGGCTTTGAGATCACCGCG
>CAVRNK010000045.1:0-186565 GCA_963721995.1 uncultured Acidobacteriaceae bacterium
CCGAGTGGTCTCATTTCTTCGACCCCGGCAAAGCCGGCTGTGTGATCGGCAAATCTACACTGATGGCAGCATGGTCTGATAGATGTGGGTTCAGTGCCTCGTTCGATTCGTTCATGGTGCGTGCGAAGGCTGGTGCAAAGCGATAGGAGTCAGCCGTTTTGGGATCTTCTTTCAGATAGCCCTTCACGAATATCCAGTCGAGCCTGAATTTACCTGCTGCTCCGAGAGTTCGGGGCAAGGCAAACGTTGTCACAAATCCCTTGCTGGCGCGCTCGTTCGAGTTGCCCAACGTCCCCTCGCGGTCGTTCACTGAAAGCTCCGCATCCCCACGAAAATCAATGCGAGTCCCATCATCGAAACGGTCCTTATCGAGATCCTTAAAGAATCCCTGTTCAGGGTTGGCCGCCAGTAAAGGAACCCCCGACGCAGTCGGGTCGGCCTGGAACTTCGTCTTCTTGAAGGCGAAGGTGCTAAGGCCCATAATGAGGCCCGCTCCTGTCGCGTACTTGACTCCTTGCGTGGCCCAAAACGCAGGATCGTTTATCTTTTTCAGCACCGTCGATTTTATGCTGAGATTTGTGCCGTCCTCCCCGGTCGTATTCATATCCCCGGCGACGATGACCGGATGGGGAATCGGACGAATCATGTCAAGAAGCTCATCCAGCTGCTTGACCCGACCTTTCGGCGTCGTGCGGTTCTCCAGGTGAGTCGCAACAATAGTCACCTCCCGTTCCGGAAGATCGGGCACATCGATCGTCGCAATAAGGTTAGTCCGGCCCCCGCGGCGCACCTCGCGCACGATGCTCTCGCCAAAGAGCAGGCTTGCGCCCTTACGTTTACCGGCCTCAACCGATCCATACTTCTTCTCGCCGTTGTACCAGTCGTAAGCCTGATATTTAAAAGGCACGAGCTTCACATCGCGAAGGGGATAGCGGGAAAGAATTGCCGTGCCATGCAGCCCAAGCAGGCGCGCCTTGTCGGTGCTGAACAGTTCCTCCAACTCCTTGCGCTCGGTTTCATTTTCCACATTCGCGAATGATTGCGTACCCAGCACCTTGGGATCAACCTCTACAAACTCGACGCCATAGGCCCAATTCATCTTGAGTGCAGCGGCGAGATCCTTTACCACCGCCCTGTAGTCGCTTCTCTTCATGCCCCAGTCAAGCTCATTCAGTACGAGCACGTCTGCCGATTGCAGTACGTCCATCTGCGCATTCAGCACCTGGTCGTTTGCCTTTTCGGTGTCCGTATCGCTGGCAGCCTCGCTGTGTACTTTGGCTATGAACCCTTGCTTATCGGTCAGCAATGACTTGATCGCGTCGAACTCGATTCCCCTCTCAATGTTCCATTCGACGACGCGCAGCGAGGGCCCCATGCCCTTGATATCTGGGCGAAGAGGCTTTGTTCCGGCGAAATAGGCCTGATTATTGATAAAAGGCGTGGTTAACAGAGTGTCCAGTTTGCGGGCTAGAGGGGGATCAATAGTTTCCTCTTCATTGAGCGCCACCAACTCCTGGTACTTCAACAGCGGTGGTTGCGAACTGCGGATGTAGTCCGATCGCTGCTTATTCTGTGCGGATGCCCCGGAACACAAAATCAACGCCAGTAACAGGAAAAGTTGTACTGAGAAAACCAGAGCACGTTCACTTGCTGGAGCAAACACGGCCCCGAAATATGTCCTGGGTGTGCCTTCAACATTCGTCATCGAGACAGACTCCTAACACTAATCTGAAGCCGCATTACAAGGACACCTGTCGTGGTTCGGCTCAGTGTAGCCCCGCGTCGCAACTTCTTGGCACGAAAAAATCCGACTGAGATCCTGAATCAAAAGGAGAGAGTAAGAATCCGAAGGCGGAGAGCCGGACCGTGGATGCGGCCGTGATCGAAATAGCGGACCTGAAATAGCAAAAGGCAGGCGCTGAGGCCTGCCTTTTGATTCGAAGAGGACGGAGAGCTACTTCTTGACCGGCTTGCTCTGGGTGGTCTGGGTGCCGGAGAGCACGGAGCGCTGGGTGTGAGACTTCTTGGCCATCATCACAGTGAGGCTGATTGAGGTGACCATAAAGACGATGGCGCACCAGGTGGTGGTCTTGGTGAGCAGGTTGGCCGCGGAGCGGGGTCCGAAGGCGGTCTGCGAGCCCTGGCCGCCGAAGGCTCCGGCGAGATCTGCGCTCTTGCCCTGTTGAAGAAGGATGACTGCGATCATGAAGATGCAGACGAGTACGTGGATGACGATGAACAGATAAATCATGCGGTCGCTTTTCTGAGCGGAATCCTCAATAAACTGTGGACATTGGTGCGGAAGGGGGGACTTGAACCCCCATGCCTCTCGGCGCCACCCCCTCAAGATGGTGTGTCTGCCATTTCACCACTTCCGCACTTGATGAGTGGTTGTCCTCTGAAAGTATAGCAAAAGAAGCGACCTAAGATCAGGTCAGGGAAGCCGGATCTCACTCGGTCTTCTAAGCACTATGCCTGCGCCTCTTTAGCCTGGGCTGTGCGCACCGCAGCCATTGCTGCCAGATTGTTTCGCATTGTCGAAAGACGCTCGCGGCCGGCCTTCGATCCTTCGATGACGCGCTCAATGCTGATGAAGAATTCGGGCAGGTTGAGCTTCTTTCGGGCGTCGGCGAGGAAGGGCTGAATCTTTGCGTACTGGTAGTACATTTCCTGGCAGGTACTGTAAACGAGGCCTTCATCGAGAGCGCCGTTCAGGACGAAGGCCGCTACCATGTCCCAGTATCCGTAGACCTGAAGAACAAAGCCGGTCTGCTTACCGCCCGCGCTTACGATCTGGACGAAGTCATCCGCCGACGCGGGCATGAATTCGCTGCCGATGTAGGAACGGGCTTCGCGCATGACCGTCTCCCGCCGCAGTTCGTAGAGATGCAGAATTAGCTCGGCTTGCTGAATTGAAGTGTCCGATGTCGCTTTCTTTTTACCATTCATGATCTCAGCGTCGCTCCTTGTTACGGATGTGGTGTGCGGATATGGTCGTCGGAGCGGCGACTGAGAGCAAGAGAGAAACGCGGCGATCAGACTTCGGGTACGGGGTCTCGCGAGATCCACCACAGAACTTCACCGAAGATTTTCCACTTCGACGCGTTGCTCACATCCAGAGCCGAATATTTGTGATTGGCGGTGATGAGGAGATCCGCGCTTGAGAGGCGCTGAAACCGGGCGACCTTGAAGCCGAGGTCGCGGTGCGCTACGACGGCGATTTTCTGATTGAGCTGGTCGCGGTCAGTGATGGCGGTGTCGACGAAGATGAGCGATCCGGGGGCGATGACGGGAAACATGGAGTCCCCGGCCACATGCATGCTGATCATGTCTTCCGGGTGCGGACACCAGGCGAGGGGAGCGAGCAGCACATCCTCGAGCTCAGCCTCGGAGAGGCTGACATTCTGGGGAGGGGCGACTTCGTCTCCATAGGCGGTGACGTTGAGGAGGGGAATGGCGACGACATTTCCCCGGCCGGTGAGGTGACTGGACGTCTTTTTACTGGCCACAAGGTTGAAGTCTTCCGGGCTGAGCTGGAGCGACAAGGGGGCGCGGCGGAAATTTGCGTCGGGAAGGCCGGCGGCATCCATGCCGGCGCGTTCCCAGAAGTACATGCCGTCGGGGCGGCTGGCAAGATTACCGAGGGCGACGTAGGTCTGGGCAGTAGGCTCGTTGCGGCCTTGTATCCATCTGGACACGGTGGCGGGAGAAACGCCGAGGCGTTCGGCGAGGCTGGCCTGGGTCAGCTTCAGGTCGCGGATAAGCCGGCGGATGCGATGGGACCATTCCGGTAGCGAATTGTGTTGCGCAGCCATTTAGGCTCGAAACCTCTCCGACATTTCATGGCAGCAATTACATCATTGAAATCAATGACTTGCCGTCCACGCTAGGTATCCTAGCAGGAACACTCGGCATCGTATGGGGCAGGCCAGGAGATTTCCGGGGACGACGCACAAGCTTAATCCCGTACAAAGGAAACGAATTGGCGGGAGTCACGGATTGCGGTCCGGGTGGGGGGATGCCTGCTGCGAGACTTACAAGCCGGTTCTCCTGACGTTGAGTTGTAGATCACTCGATGCCTCTCAAATGCTGAGCTTAAGGAGGAGCAGAGATGTCAGGTCTGCGAGAGAAGCACAAGGTACTGGTTATTGACGACGAAGTAAACGTCTCGGATACGCTGGCCCTGATATTTACGAAGGAAGGATATGAGGCGCGGGTTGCATATTCGGCCGAAGGAGCTATTGAAGTGATCTCCCAATGGCAGCCGGACCTGGCGATCGTGGATGTAATGCTCCCGGGGATGAACGGCATCGATTTTGCGCTGGTGCTGAAGGCGAATTATCCCGATTGCGGGGTGCTGCTTTTCTCCGGCGAGCAGGGCACCTCGGACTTGCTGACGAAGGCAGCGACGGACGGGAACATCTTCGAGATACTCGCAAAGCCGGTGCATCCGGCGTACATGCTGGAGACGGCCGCGGGATTGCTGGGGGACAAGCCGAAGGGGATGATCGAAAACTGAAGGCTCGACGGCTTCACCGACCGTTTGATTCAGCGCAATTGTGCTCTAAAAATGCAGATCGAGGTGAGCGAAGCTCTCGATCTCGAGCAGGCGCTGGCCGGCAGGAGCAACTTCGATGGTGTCGTGTTCGAGAACCCAGGTATTCGGGTGGTGGATGTAGACGGCGTGCAGGCCGGCTGCAAGCGCGGGGTTGATGTCGGAGCGCGGGCTGTTGCCGATCATCCAGGTGGTTTGGCATGAGAGCGAGTGGCGCGCGCAAACGCTCCGATAGGTTTCGGGATTCTTCTCGTGCGGAATTTCGACGGCGCTGAAGTAGTCTGCGAGGCCGGAGCGCGCGAGCTTTTGCGACTGCTCGTCCGGATTGCCCTTGGTCATAAGGATGAGGCGGTGGCGCTCGGCGAGCATGGGCAGGGTTTCCTGCACGCCGGGAAGCAGCTCGATCTCCTGCTCGATGATGGATTCGGCAAAGCTGACGATGCGCTCATGCTTTTCCGGCGTCACGGGCTCGCCGGAGAGGGTTTCGAAGCAGGTGACGAGAGCGAGGCGGAAGCTTGAGACTCCATAGCCGTGAGCGAGAGTGTTGGCGCGCTCTACCTCGTTGAGCTTCTCGCGAACCTGTTCGCGTGTGTACTCGCGATGGTCGAGGTAGGAGATAAAAGCCGCGATGGCGCGCTCGAAATAGATGTTATTTTCCCAGAGCGTGTCGTCGGCATCGATAAGCAACGTTTGTCCTGGTGCGTTCCTTGGAGCGAATCTGGGCGAGCCATTCAACATGCTGATCTGAGCGTAACAAAGTGTGCGGCGGGGCCAAAGTTCTTCCGCGGCAGGAACGTCGCTGATTGCGAAATTCGCTGTTTTTTGCACAGAAAACTTGGCAGATGGGCGCATAGTTTCCAAGCACTTAGGGTCTATTCAGATGTTCGCCTGCGGCGCGGATACGGCGCTCGCAGTGTATTCGGAATCCTACGAGGATGAGGACGCTATTGCATGAACAACAGCGCAGGCAATCACGAAGGTTGCGGCGGTTAATTTTTCTGGGGCTGATTGCGATATTTGTTGGCGCCCGCGCTTATGCTCGTGAGGCTGCGCTGCTGCTGGAAGAGCCGTTTGGCCATTTTGGCGGGATGACGCCGACCGGTCACGCGGCGATTTATCTCAGCGATGTGTGCGCTGAATCGCCGACGGAATTGCGTCCCTGCCTGCCGGGCGAAAACGGAGTGGTGCTGAGCCGGTATCACCACATCGGCGGTTACGACTGGCTGGCGATTCCGCTGATTCCTTACCTCTATGCAGTGGATGATGTTTCGCAGATTCCAGCAACCGCGACCCCCGGGGTGGAAACCAGATTGAGGGACCAGTATCGTCGCGAGCACCTGATGGACCTGGTTCCGGATGATCCGAAGAAGGAGATTCCTAAAGGGGAGTGGATTCAGCTTGTGGGCGCGGCCTACGACCGCAAGATTTACGGTTTCGCGGTTGAGACGAGCGAAGTGCAGGATGAAAATCTGATCGCGGACTTTAACCAGCGGCAGAACAAGAGCCACTTCAACTTCTTCTTCAACAACTGCGCCAACTTTGCGGAGAATGTTATGAATTACTACTATCCGCATTCGATTCACAGGAATTTTATTGCGGATGCAGGACTGATGACTCCGAAGCAGACGGCGAAGTCGCTGGTGAAATATGAGAAGAAGCATTCGGACCTCGAGACGGCAGACTTTGTGATCGAGCAGGTGCCGGGAACGGTTGCTCGCAGCACGTCTGTTGATGGCGTGGCGGAAGCTTTGCTGAAGAGAAAGCGGTATGTGGTGCCGATTACGATCCTTCATCCGCTGGTGACTGCAGGCATCGCGGTGGTTTACCTGGGCGGCGGCGGCCGGTTCCATCCGGACCCTCATGCCGCTGTGTTCGACCCGATGACCGAAGCGCAGCCCGGTATTCCGTCAGAAAGCAACGCGGCGAGTGCCGGCGTAGTGGGCGTAGACGTCGATGGCGGCAATCCTGGCAGGCCCGAACCGGTTGCAGCCACATTCGCGCACCCGGAAAGGTGACACTGTGGCCGGTCTGCATTGGCCGACAATTTCGCCGAACAAGCTAAAATAGAAATAGAGGACAAAATCAAAGGCCCGGCCGCGACGAGCAGCCGGGCCTTTTCGCGCCAGGTGACCTTGCCCAGTTCGTGGGGCCTAAATCCTTTATTTTCTATGAACTACCTGTAAGTCGTTTGGAATATATGAGCTGCGGCCAACCCATCCCTTAACCCGTGCAAAATGGAACGGTTACGGATTCCGGGGGGGAGGGGGGAGGGGGAGGGGTAGGGTCCTCACTCGTCATTCATGTCGTCATCATCGTCATCGTTGCTGGCAGCTTTGGCCTTGCCCTTATCAGCCTGCGCAGCCTTGGCGACCGAGACCTCGCTGAAGGCCGGCTCGTCGTAGCGGTAGAGCGAGTTCATGAAGAACTTGTAGGCTCCGTGAGATTGCGCCCGCCACTGCGGCTTGAATCCGTAGAGAAAGATATGCCCTTTGCCGAAGGCGACTTCGACGGCTGCGGCCTGGCCCTCGATCTTCTCCGGATGCAGGAGAACGCCGCTGGCGAGCGGGTTGGTTCCGGCTGGATAAGTAGCGAGGATGGCTCCGGCGAAGCCGGGCTTGGGTGTGAAGGCCGGGCCCCGCTCAAACATGACGATGGGGTCAGCGGGAAGTCCGTAGAGCGAAGGGCGCGAGGCGTCTTTCAGTTCAATGCGCAGGAGTGCTCCAGAGCAAAAGAACTCGTCGGGCTTTGCTCCGGCGAGGATATTGGTCACGGGCAGGCCGAATAGATCGATGAGCGATGACGATGTCTGATTGAAGGCGACGAGCGTTCCGCCCTGCCGGACGAATTCGCGGAGATTGGCGACGCCGTCGGCATCGATGCCACCGGCGTATTCGCTGGGGACGAGCCCGAGCTTGAAGCCGTCGGTGAGCTGCGTCTTCGACATGTCGGGAAGGATGATGGTGTCGAAGCGGGCGCGCAGATTGCCGGCTTTAACGCCTGGGTTGTAGATGCTTTCAGGCGCAAAGCCGTATTTCTCGAGGATCCAGCGGGTCCAGCCTTCGTCGATGGAAGGCGCCCAAGGACGGTAGAGTCCGACGCGGGCTTTGTGAATGGGGATGGTTTGGGGAGTGCGTGAGCTGGAGATGGCTCCGACACCGTATTTCTGACCGATGGAAAGCAGCTTTTCGCGGCCAATGCCGGTGACGACGAAGGCTCCGGTTTCGGGGCCTTCGGCGGTCTGGACTTCGTCGCGTGAGAAGGCCACGGAGCCGCCGGCGGCGAGGATGTCATTGACGGCCATGAATGCGGCGTCAGGCTTGTGGCTGAGGACGTAAGTCGGTCCCGTCCCTTCGACACTGACGGAGAGCGGATCGATCCTGGGTACGAGCTCCAGGGCGGAGCGCTGGTCTTCACCGACTGGATCAGTGACGGCGTCGACGCGAACGCCCATCTGCATGGGGAGGGTCCAGCCAGTGACGTCATAGGGCAGCTTCTCAGGCTTGCCGCTCGCGTCAAAGAAGGCTTGCGGATAGTGCTGGGCTTCGAAGAGCTCTTTGGCAAGGCCGGAGAATGGCTGATCCATGAGGACGACCCAGGAGCCTGCGGGGTAATCGATGCCATTGGCGCGGAAGGTGCGCGAGGCGCGGTGGACTTCGAGTCCGTTGTCGATGAGCTTTTGCGCGAGGAGTGCGGCCTCAGGGGTGTCGGATTGAGGATTGGGCAGCACGTAGGCAAAGGGCGCGGAGTGCTTGAAGTGCTCGATGTTATCGTGCGCGGCCTGCCAGCGGTTGTAGAGAAGCTGCTCGCGGTATTTCGAGGCGGTGTCGAGGACAGAGATGGAGGCGGCAACCATGTATTTCACGGCGTCGCCGAGACGCCACCATCCCCCCTGCCAGGGATCGGTGTACATGGTGAGCGCCTTGAGATCCTGTGAAGGTTTGGGGAAATCGTTGACGGTGTAAAAGCGCGGCGTGGCATAGCGGTAAAGAGCGGTCTCGGTGAAAAAGGAGATTTCGTGACGGAAGACGCTGGTGAAGTCGAGGAAGCCGGGATACCAGTTATCGTATTCGGCCTGGGAGATGGCTCCGGGTAGGTGCTGCTCCTGGAGGGCGGCGGACATTTGCGTACCTACGACGTTGAGCCAGCTGCGCATGTAAGGGCTGATGTTCGACGAGATGGGATCGGCGAAGGGCGGGATCCAGATGCGGGCCGGGAAGGGCGCGGTCTGATGCTGGCAATAGAAAATGACCGGGCTGTATTCGAGCCCGACGCGCGTAACGACCTGCGACTCGACCATGTTGAGCATGTAGCCGTCGCGGTTGTTGTCGTGGCCGACGTATTCCTGATAGAGCCAAGGCATGGGACTGACTTCAAATTGTGTGCCGAGGTTGCGGCGATACCAGGAGACGACCATGTTCTGGCCGTCGGGATTGATGGTGGGCCAGAGGACGAGGATGACCATGTTGAGGATAGCGTCGATCTGCGGATCGCCCTGCGAAGAGACGAGCTTGTAGGCGAGTTGGATGGAGTGCTGGCCACCGGCGACTTCATCGGAGTGGAGTCCGCCGTCGATGTGAACGATGACCTTGGAGGTGCGGGCAAGCTCGCGGGCCTGGGCCTCGGTGAGGCTGCGGGAGTCAGCGAGCTTGCGGGCGATGGCTTTGTATTCGTCGAGGCGGGCGAGGTTTTCGGGCGAGGAGATGACGGCGATTTCGTAGTCTTCGCCGCGGGTGGATTTGCCGACTTTGAACATTTTGATGCGGTCGGAACTGGCGGCGAGCGCATGGAAGTACTTGATGCCGTCGTCGTAGTCGGCGAGGTAGAAGTCGTCTCCGGGGTTGTGGCCGAGGACGGAGGCGGGTGTGGGAATCTGCGCGGTGGCGATTACGAATGTCGGGGCGGCGAACAGGAAAAGTACAAGAAGGCTAAACGGGGAACGGCAGCGCATTTATTCCTCTGAGTGCGTCTAGGACGAGATGGCACTATGGTCGCATGATCGGCAAGCACGGAGAAGAGGATTTCTGCAGATCGAGGGTAAGAGCGACAGCGCCGCAGTGCGCCGTCCGCTCTGCAAGGTTGTGGTGGAGCCTCCGGGAAATATAGTTGTTGTGTCCTCTGGAGAAGGTGAAACGAAACGATGTGGAAGCCGGCAGCTGCGGCGTGTGCATGTCTGCTGAGTGTACTCAGCCTCCAGGGGCTGGAGATTAAAACAGCAAAGATTGCAACCGCGGATACGACTATTACGCTCGAAGCGGGAGCGGACGAGCCGCGGCTGCTGCAGCTAAGCGGACAGAATGGATTTACCTGGACGGAGCAGAAGCCTGACGAGTTGATCGATTTTGTTGAGGTCGGCGGACAGCGGCAAAAAATCCACTGGAGTTTGAACCTGGCTGCGTGCCAGATCGAGCCCTCGCGAGTTGAGTTCGTCTACGATTCGACATCTCCGCGGCTGCGGCTCTTCTGGGACTGGCGCGTCCGGGCATCGCAAGGTCCGGTGGAACATTCGGTGCGGATTGAGAATCTGAGCGGGCACGAGATATGGCTTCCGTGCAGGACAGCCTGCGGGTTGACTGGCGGATTCCAGGGGGGACGGCGCTCGAAGACCTCTGGGTCGAGAAGGGTGCGGGAGGACCATCTGCGGAGGGCACGCATCGCAACGCGATGACCGACGGTTACGAATGGACCGGGACGTCCAGCACGTACGCTCATCCGCCGCCGGGAAAACAACGCGAGATGATTCCGTTTGCGCTTATTCATCGCGGCGGTGCGAACGGGGGCGGCTGGTACATTGGAATCGAATTCAGCGGACGGACGCGCATCACGCTGGGTCGCAATGGCGATTCGCTCGAGGGGGTTGCGGGGCTGAATCCGGTACCGGGGCCTTTTCGAACACGACTAAAGGCGGGCGAGAGCTTCGAAACGCCGACGGTGTTTCTGGGCGCGTATCGGGGAGACGCTGACGACGCCGCGAATATACTGCGGCGCTGGATGCGGCAGGTGTTGAATAATCCCATCGCTGTAGGTGATTCTCACTATCCGCTGCTGGTGAATAACAGCTGGGGCAGTGGCATGGCGATCAACGACAAGCAGGCGCGCAACATGATCCGGGACTCCGCTGATCTGGGATTTGAAATGTTTCATCTCGACGCCGGGTGGTTTCGTGGAGTTGGGGACTGGTATCCGGACCAGGAGAAGTTTCCTGACGGGCTTGCGTCGATCGCCGATTATGCGCACAGCCTGGGGCTGAAGTTCGGCCTGTGGATGGATTGGGCGCAGGCATCCCTGGATCAGCATCCGGGGTCGCTGTATGTGAATGATCCACAGGTTCGCGACTGGCTGATTACCGATCCGCCACCGGGCTGGAAGCAGGGAGATGAATTCAAGGGCATAACCATCGATCTGGGCGTGCCTGCAGCCCGCGACTGGGCAGCGGCAACGGTGAGCCGCGTGGTGAAGGATTATCGCCTGGATATGCTTGAGCACGATGGTTACGTCGTGGCCCAGGGATGCGATCGCAGCGATCACCCGCACGCCCCGCCTGATCTGGCGCACATCCGGCGATACGAAGACTCGGGCTTTATGTGGGTTGAAAGCTCGAACTCCACCGACGTCAGCTATCACGCTACCCGATCGTATTACGAGATTTATTCGCGGCTTCGACAGCAATATCCCAACCTGCTGCTTGAGATATGCAACGACGGCGGTCGGATGGTCGATTTCGGGAGCGCCGCGCACGGGGATTACTTTTCGATCTCGGATGCTTACGACCCGGTTTCGAACCGGCGGGCCTTTTACGACAGCAGCTATGTTCTGCCCCCAGCTATGTTGGAGGCGTACGTCGAGCAGTGGCCAACGCCACGGATCGAGAACTTTCTGTATGTGCTGCGCAGCGGCATGATGGGCTGGTTTACGCTGATGCTGGACACGACGACCTGGACGCCGGAGCAGCATGCCGCTGCACGGGAAGCGCTCGCCCTGTACAAGGAGCGCCTGCGTCCGCTCATTCGCGATGCAGATGTCTATCACGTTTCCTCCCGCCCGGACGGAGTGCATTGGGATGGAATGGAGTACTTTGATGTCGAGCGGCACAACGGAGTTCTCTTTGCGTTTCGGGGCTCCTCTCCAGCGGAGACTGATCACCGATTTGTACTGCGAGGACTGAGGCCGGGGAATTCGTATCGACTGACTTTCCACGATCACAATTCTGCCGACCAAACTGTCTCCGGAAGAGACTTGATGAAAGAGGGCGTTCGGGTCTCGCTGCAGTTGCCCGATTCGTCCGAACTCGTCTTCATCGAGGAAATCTCTGACTGAGTAAGCGGTGAGCCCCGGCTCACCTAGCTGCTGGCTTCGGTGAGCCCTTACCTTCGACGAGCGTGACGAACCGGTCGACGCCCTGAACGGAAAAGCTTTCTTTGTAGCCACTCGGCCAGAGAACTTCGACTCGGTCGATCGAGAACGTTGGTCCTATTCCAAAATGCAGACGGAGATCGTTGCTCGATAAGTAACTCGATCCGCTTCGCACTTCCTGAACCCAACTGCGTCCCCCTGCGACTACCGTCACACTGGCGCCAATTGCGTCTCGATTGGAGCGCGTACCTTGCGTGATGATGCCCAGCCAGTGATTTGAGTTGGCAACAAGATTGACGAGAAGCATGGGACGGCTGTCGATGTTGTTCACCACGGCCGATATGCGACCGTCGTTCCATAAGTCCGCAATGGCCAGGCCACGGCCGGAGGCCGGTACTGTACAACCAGGGCCCCCTTCTTTACTGATGTCTTTGAATTTTCCGTTCCCGAGGTTCTGGTACAGCAAGCGCGGCTCTTTGTAAGACGAGCCGAGGCGTGCGGAATCAACCTGGGGGTATACATGACCATTGACGGCAAGAATATCGAGCCATCCGCAGTTGTCTAAATCCAGGAATGCAGCGCCCCATCCCAAGTATTGGGTATTCAGGCCGAGGCCGGCGTCAGAAATGCTCTCCGTGAATGTTCCGTCCCGGTTGTTGTGGTAGAGCGATGAGCCATCATCGGAGAAATTTGTCTTGAAGATGTCGGGCCAGCCGTCGCCGTCGTAATCACCTATGGCGGTGCCCATACCCGCCTGCTCACGACCGTCTTCGTCATACGCCGCGGCCGCGTCAGGGGCGATATCGGTTCCGTCCTTGTTATTGCGATAGAGGATGCTAGGCGTGCTGTCGCAGGCTACATAGATATCGGGCCAGCCGTCGCGGTTGTAGTTGAGAGTGGAAACGCTCAAGCCGTAATGGCCACTTGTTTTTGTGATTCCGTTCGACTTGCTGACATCTTCGAATTTTCCGCCGCCCAGGTTGTGAAAGAGGATGTTGGTTGTGTATGGGAGACCCCTCGGACCGCACATCACCGGCGTACCTTTCCAGATGCAGGTCATCCCTTCGCCAGGCTTTGGTAGGGTCTTCAGGTCGAGCTGAACGTAGTTGGCGACCATCAGGTCGAGCTTGCCGTCACGGTCGTAGTCGACGAACGCACACCCGGTTCCCCATTTCGTTCCGTCGCCCGCGACGCCGGCCTGCTCGGCGACTTCCTTGAATGTTCCGTTTCGCTGGTTGTGGAACAGGCGGTTTTTGCCCCAGTAGGTTACGTAGAGATCGTCATATCCGTCGTTGTCGAAATCGCCTACGCAGACGCCCTGCGCCCATCCTGTGCTTGTCAGTCCCGAGGCCGCTGTCACGTCGGTGAAGGTGCCATCGTGGTTATTGTGATAGAGATGGCTCGTGGGCTTAGCGGCTGCGGCCTCTTTTCCATCGAGCGATGTGCCGTTGAGCAGGAAGATATCCGGCCAGCCGTCGCGATCATAATCGATGATTGCGACTCCGCTGCCGGTGGTCTCAATGATGTATTGCTTCGTGTCCGGATCGCCGTTTACGTTTTGCATCGTGAGACCGGCTTGCGGAGCGACGTCGATCAACCATGCCGGGCCGGGATGGCTGGAGTTTGCCGGGTAGGGATGCGGCTGCGTCTTTGCGGGATGGCCGCTTTGCGATTGCGCGCTGCTGGCCGGTGCAAGGATGATGAGCCCGGCACAGATCAACGTCAGGGCGTGGCGGGTTCCAGCATTCATGATTCCGGGTCTCGCAGTATGCTTAGAGCGTAATGCGTATCCTACCGCTTCTTGTGGCCTTGGTGGCCTCGATTGCGTTGAGCCAAACTCTACCCTCCGAAAGTCCTCAACAATCGCTGGCCCGGGCGCACGAAGCACTCGAACAAGGCAGAATTCCGGACGCCTTTGCCATTCTGCAGCAACTGTCGGGGATGCAACCGCCGGTGAAGGGTGTGCAGCACGAGCTTGGCATCGCGTATTACCGCACGGGGAAACTCGAGGATGCGCAGCGCGCATTCGCTGCCGCCGTCAAGGAAGATCCGTCTGACGCTGAGTCGATACAGATGGAAGGGTTAACGCTTTATCGGCTTGGGTAACCAGCGGCGGCCATTCCATTTCTGGAGCGTGTTCGCCAATGGACGCCGAACGCGAACGCGGATGCCAACTATGTGCTCGGCCTCTGCTACATGAACTCGCAGCGCTATGACGACGCCCGCCACGCATTTGCGACCGAGTTTCAGGTGCTTCCTGATTCGGGCCCTGCGTATCTCCTGCTGGCAAATATGCTGATGCGCGCGAATCTGGAAGAGTTGGCGGCGGATCAGGCGCGCAAGGCTCTGCAACTTTCGCCCAGCCTCCCTCTGGCGCACTTTCTGCTCGGCGAAGTGTACCTGTTCAAATTTGACGTCGACCATGCGATGGAGGAATTTGCGGCGGAGCGTATGCTGAATCCCAGCTACGCGCCGCTCTATGACCGGTTGGGAGACGTCTACACCCGTGTCGGAAAACTCCAGGAGGCGCAGGAAGCTCTCACCAAAGCCATCTCTCTCGACACTTCGAGCACCGGCTCATTCATTCAGATGGGGAAAGTACTTCTGCGCAGACAGGATCCTCAGACTTCGATCATGTACCTGAAGCACGCAGAGAAGATGGACCCGGGGAACATCTCCCCGGCGAATGCCCAGGCGGTTTACGGTTCCATTTTCGGAACGATCACTGACAACACCGGCGCGGTAGTCCCCAACGCGACGATCACCGTGACCGATATCAGCAAGAACACGTCGGTCACTACCCAGACGAACGGGAGCGGGGAGTACCGGGTGCAGCATCTCATTCCGGACACATACCGGGTGGACGCCGAAGCGACAGGTTTTAACAAGAGCACGACCGAGAGTGTGGTCGTCTATGCGGATACCGCTCCGAAAGTCGATATGCAGCTTTCAGTGGGCGCGGTTTCAAACACAGTCAAGGTTACGGCGGCTGCGCGCCGCTGCTCGAAACCGATCGAGCTGAAGTGAGCACGATTCTAAATGCCCGCGCGGTCGAAAACCTGCCCAATCTGAACCGCAACTTCACTGCCTTCGAGCTCTTAACACCGGGCACGACTTATATCGGATGGGGGCCGGGCGAGGGCAGCGGCAATCCGCGGCGCAGCCAGTCGATCGAGGTCAACGGCCAGCTGCCTTTTGCCACCGGCTATGAATTGGATGGAACGGATAATCAGGATCCGCTGAATGGAGTCGCAGTCATCAATCCCAACCTAGATTCAGTTTCTGAGATGAAGGGACCTCCGGGCTATACCTTCCCGCCGATTCCGGCGGACGGCAACTACGTGCTGCCGGATGGTATTTACCAGATTGCGCGCCCCTTCAAGGTGCGGCTGCCAACTGTGGCGGGTTGGAACGTGATGGTGCAGCAGGAGTTGACTTCGACGATGTCCCTGCAAGTTGCGTATATCGGCAGCCACTCTTATCACAACATGTTTGAGTCGTCGCCTTCATTCAACGCGAACGAACAGACTCTTAACGGCTTCAACCAAATCAATCCCGAGACCGGTATGCCCTATACCGTCCCCGAACGCTCGCCTTATTACGATGGCACCGCCCAGCGCGAGCTTGGTGTGAAGTGGGGTGTCCCGCACGGGTGGACGCAACGTGTCGACTACATGGCGAACCTTGCGGACAACAGCTATGACGCGCTCCAGATAGTAATGAACAAGCGATTCACTTCGGGCCTGCAGTTTCTGACCCACTACACCTGGTCTCACGCTTTGGGACATGAGTCCTATGAGTTCCTGATTGATCCGAAGATTGGTCGCGGCAACGGCTACTACAACCGCCGGCACCAGTTTGTCTTTGCCGGCGACTACGATCTCCCTTTCGGAAGGGATATGTTGATCGGCTCAGGAGTCTCCGGTTGGGTAAACCAGATTATCGGAGGCTTTCAATTGAACGCGGCACTCACGATCGACGGAGGCATACCGTTTAACACCAATTACGCGGACTGCTCACTCGATAATGACGTGGGCGCCAACGACAATGCCTGCTTCCTGAACAAGGTTCCGGCGGAAGCCTCGGCATTCACAAGGGGTCGTATCATGCTCAGGGTCGGTATGTTCCATATGTCAAGCCCTCACCGTATATATTGCAACCACCCGGGCAGGCGAATAATACATTCGGCGCTTATTCGCGACCCCCGGTCGCGACCTGGGGAAACATCGGGCGCGACGCTCTCTGGGGACCCGGCCTGATCAATCTGGACGCATCGCTCGCCAAGAACTTTACGCTGCATGAGAATCTGCGCCTGCAACTGATCGTTCAGGCATTCAACGCAGTGAATCATGTGAACCTTGCCAATCCGGATAACTGCATTGACTGTCAGGATCTGAACAGCGTAGGTGTTCAGAACGCAGGAACCATCCAGGGGACCTATTCTGAACAAGACGGCACTTCGTTACGCCGCATGCAGTTCGGGGCACGGTTCCAGTTCTAGAATTACCCACGAGGCATGGTGGACTCCGTGTTCGCCATGCCTGTACCTTCCGCGGCGCAAATGGATGCGCCGCCGCCGTGCTCTTATATGGCTTGAGGTGAACAGCGTCGCCGATATCAATTAACCGAGAATGAAGGGCTACGGCCAGGTGGCATGAATCCATGCAATAGCAAAGCAGCGTTTCGAAGGCGCCGCGCGCACGCCGCCTTGCGGCTCGGCATCTTTTTGATCTCGTTTTTACTATTATCTGGTCCTTCGGCGATTTCTGGTCTGGCGCAAAAAGGGAACTCAGGGCAGCAATCATTGAGTGATCAGTTCGCGCTCAGCACCGATTCGGTAGGCCCCAGGCGATTTGTTGCCGTTCATGGCCGACGATCGATCATCATGGGATATCCGGAAACAGGGCTGGAGGTCTGGGCGTATCCGTTTCAGATTCTCAGCAATTACCGGATCGGCTTCTTGTCCCAGGGAGCAACGAGTGAGTCCGACGGACGCCGGTTGCTGAGGCGAGTCATTTATCGGCCGGAATCAGTGACCCGCGTTTACATCGGCCCGGATTTCATCGTTCGCGAGACACTCTTCACCCCGCTTGAGGAAGCTGGCGCTATTCTCCGGTATGAAGTGGAAGGGAAGCCGGTTGATATTGAAGTTCACTTCACGCCGGTTCTAAACCTCATGTGGCCGGGAGCGATTGGTGGACAATTTGCCCAGTGGAATCCGGAACTCCCGGGCTACGTTTTATCCGAGCCAACGCATCAATTTTCGGCAAGCATTGCTTCGTCTGAAATCGTCACGCACGATACAACGGTCAATAGTGCGCTACGGACCTCTGGAGAGCTCGCATTTTCTGTCCGGCCGCATTCGAATGGGGATGAAAGTCAATCGGTTGCGACAATCTATGTCGCTTCGGAGCCTGAAAACTCCAAAGATCCCGGCGCGGCGATTCGGGGTCTGTCTGCTCATCACCTCGACATGGAGACTCAGGCCACGAAGCATTACGCCGAGCTGACCGGAAGCGCGTTAAGGATTCGCACTCCAGACGAAGACGTGAATCGCGCGCTGGAGTGGGCAGAGATTGCGCTCGATCAGGCCTGGGTGTGCAATCCGCAGCTGGGATGCGGGGTGGTCGCGGGCTATGGTCCTTCACGAGATGCGCGCCGGCCACAGTACGACTGGTTTTTCGCGGGCGATGGCCTGGTTGCTACCAATGCGCTGCTGTCGGCAGGTGAATACTCGCGAGCTCGCGAAGAGCTTGAATTCGTCATGAAATATCAGGACCCGAAGACGGGAATGATCTGGCACGAGCTTTCGCAAAGCGCCGGGCTGATTGACTGGAAGAAGTATCCCTACATGTATGTTCATGTGGATATCAGTTTCGACTTTCTGAATACGGTGGGGCGATATGTCGCGGTCAGCGGCGACACGAAATTTGCGATCGACCATTGGTCATCGATTGCGGCGGCCTATCAGTATTGTCAATCTGTTATTCACGCGTCCGATCATCTACCCCACATCCCAGCAGACAAAGAGGGCGGCGACGAGCAGGACAGGCCGGACGACGACTTGAGCCTGTCATCGAGCTGGGTTGCGGCAACAGAGGGCTTTGCTGAACTGGCCGCACTCACTGGGCGCCCCCGGCTTGTCGACGAAGCTCAGAAGGCAAGTGAGCTGGCCAGAGTGGAGATTGCCAGCCGCTACTGGGACCCGGAGCATCACTTCTGGTTTGAGGGCCACACGCAATCTGGACGCCCGCTTTTCGGCTGGAGACTGGGCCCAGGGCAGGCGATCGTCCAGAAGATCTTCCCGACAGAGCAGAATGACGAACTTCTGAATGAGATTGCATCGTCTGATTTTCAGACGGATTGGGGGACACGCGCAGTAGCGGCACGTTCTGCGATTTACGATCCGGATTCTTACGGAAAGGGAAGCGTGTGGGCTCTGGGCACGTCGGGTACGGCCGCAACATTCTGGCAGGAACACCGGCCGACGCTAGCGTTTGCGATATGGAACGCAATGCGGCGATGGAATACTCTCGACTCGCTGGGGCATATCCATGAGGTGTTGGCGGGAAATTATTATCACGAACAAACCGAATCTGTGCCTGAGCAGACGTGGTCGTCGGCAGGTCTGCTCGATGCAGCGGTGGTGGGGATGTTGGGACTCAATGTGCAGGGAACTCACAATACGGTCGTCTTCGCCCCGCATCTCCCGGCAGACTGGGGCCATACATCCGTTGAGAACATCCGCCTGCCGCACTCGACCCTCGCGTTCGAGCTCAGTCAGGATGTAAACGGGGTGGATCTCGATATCAGAAACGATGGCTCTCCGGCCAGGGTTGTCTTCGAACCGCAGATTCCTGCGGGGGCCGAACGAATCGAAGCCAAGTGTGACAATCGCGCGGTGGCGGCCGGTCCCGAGCGGTTTGCCGAGGACGAGCATGTGAAGGTGGAGGTCGAAGCCGCGTCAGGCGCCACCCATTGTCATATACGGTTGGCTGGAGGGGTGTCCGTTTTCACAAGGCAACCGGCGCCGCAGCTCGGAGATAGCAGCACCGCCATTAAGATCACTCGGCTCCACCTGCAGAATCACGACTTGCAGATAGATGCTGACGTGAATGCGTCCGGAAGCTCCATATTTTTCGTTCAGACTCCGTGGAAGATAGCCGCGGTCACCGGGGCCACCGTTCTGCCTTTGTCCGACGATCGTTATCAGGTTACGGTGCAAGCACCTTCTGCACGCGCCAACTCGCTCGGGTTTGCTCCAGCGCATGTGGAGATCGACTTCAGCGACAAATAGCGTTAGGGGCCTGGCGGGGACGATCAGATTCTTTGGTCGCATTTGGCTGGTCGTGGTGCCATGTGCGTCGCGTACCCCCCTCCCCCCGATCTCGTTGTTAATAGATTCCATGGGAGTTAGGGTGTAGGTCAGTTTTAGTTCCTTTGTTAAGAATCACTTACAGGTACTTAATACAAAACAAACGACTTATAAGAGGGCGATTCCCACTTTGGGAAGGACGAGGCCTCCAAAATGAAAGGCCGGCTGAGGACAGCCGGACTTTCTTCATCGCTAATTTCTCTACTTCAATTGTAGCGGTTTGCGGGAAATTCTCGGCCAGCAATTAAGCCCAGCTCTTCAGGTCTGGGTATCGGGCGTAAATAAGGTGCTGGTCTTCGGGCGGGAGATCGCGCAGGCGGCGTGGCTTGTCCTGGGGCCGGGTGCCTTTCTGATTCAGCACGTTCATCAGGCTCCATTCGCGCTGCAAGCCCTGGGGCTCATGCGCGGGGAGATCGTACCGGGTGAAGTCGATCGCCATGTGCGGACTGTTGGTGACCCAATTATTCAGCAGGGCCAGGCGAAACTTCTGGTTCATATACCAGCGGATTTCCAGTTCCTTTTCTGATCCGGGTGCGCCGGTGCCTTTGGCATCGAAGCGGTAGTTGAGCTTTGAATTATCGGGATTATGCTTCCTCCACTCCAGGCCGAATTCTCCTTCGGTTATGACCTGGGTATCTGGCCATCGATCACGTATGGCCTGAAGCCACCAGGTCAGATCCTCGTTGTGACCGATCGATGTTTCCCAGATGGCCGTGACCCAGCCGAAGTTGTTCATTGCATAACCGGTGTCAAAGTGCACGGCGGTGGTATCGAGCATCTCCTTGCGGCCGGCGACCTTTCCCAGGTGGCCCACGCTCTCGATCGGTCCCACACCCAGTCGGCTATTGAAGCCGCCTTGAAAGCCCTCGCGTCGTGCGGTCAGAAAGTCGCATGTCCAGCCGTCGAGGCATACGCAGTCGATGAAGTCCGCCGCGCCCTGGGCCGGTTTCAGGTAGTGCTCGCGGCTGGGGTAGTAGGGATAGCAGATTCCGCCGTCGCCATCTCCGTGGTCGATGCCGTACTGGCTCCAGATTTGACCCTGGCATACGTGAATGCCTTCATCCGCGGCGAGGAGTCGCTGATTCTCCGCGTCCATAAAGCCCGCGACGAGACATTGGGGGCGGTATCCGCCGCCGATCATGGCCGATATTTGTGCCAGCGCCTTGTGAATGGTCTGCCGGTTTTGTTCGCGCGTGTTATACATCGGCGCGAAATAGCCGCCGGGAATGAAAGTGATCTCGTCGCCGTAGCGGTCGTGATACGAAGCCAGCAATCGCCGGGCCTCCTGATACTGCTTACGGTTGTCCTGCAGGGCCAGCCAACTGATCGCCCAGGTCATTTTGCCGTTGGGGCAGCCGGCTGCAAAGGCATCTCGACGCGAGCGGATGCGCTCCGGGCGGTTATCGCTGGCTTCGTCTTCGCCGATTGAGTGAGTGGGCGTCACCTCAATTTGATTTACCCGTACAACAGAAACGTGGGTGAGGAAACGGCCGCGCAGAGGCGAAGGCGCAACCGTCCCGGCTCGGAGATTCCCCGCAGCTCCCGCAAATGCCATTGTGGTCGCCGCTCGGCCAACAAACTCCCGTCTTGTCCAGTTCCTGCCCATGGGCCTCCTCTTTTCTCAGGTCTTGCTCCAATGGATTACCGTATACGATTCTTCTTCCCGCCGGAATGGGACATCCGGCACGTGCGCCTTGGGAGTTCAGCTTCGTACCAGCTTGTTGGTCTACATGAGGTGAAACCGAAAATGGATCGGCCCGCTCCTCTTGCTTCCCGAAAGGGGAACGCGTACGCTGGCACCAATCCCCCTAGCTTAAGGAGAAAGCAGAACATGGCGGAGATTTTTGTGGAACAAAGGGGACCGCAACAGTATGTCGCACTTCGATGCGAGGCGATCGTGTCTGAAGGGACAACACAGGAGGACACCGCTCACAGGGCCCACCGGTTGTATCCGGGCGAAGTGGTGTTCGGAGAACACGTTCGAACGACGACCGTCGGATCGCCTGACAGGTGGCGCCGGATTTTCTAGGGCACGTTAACCGGGAGGGGACAGCCGAACGGACGTCCCCATCCCTTTCTTTCTGCATTTCTTTTCCGCCCTACCTGCGATGATGAGAAGTAAGACCTGTGTCCTTCCCACAACGCGCATGAGATATTCAATCGGGTTTTCAGGAAGGCTCCTGAGAGAATGGAGCGCCGAGGATAGCACTCGGTGAAGGGACTTATGAAGACATATCAAGGCAGACGGTACGGAAGGACAGCGAAGTTAGAAAGTAGCGGCAAGACCTGGGAATACTTAACAGTGTCACACGCTACCAGCCGGATGCGGTCAGCGGTGAAGGCAATGACAGAAGAAAAATCACTGCTTATTCGCGACTTTGGAGGATTGCTCCACCAGGTTGGCAGCGCGGCCATCACGCTTGATTTAAACGAAACGTTGCTTATTAGAGAGCGTTGGTCCAGCAAGCAGCGCATCGCGGAGAGTCGCAAGCTATGTCGCGATGGGAGACAACCATCCTCCGTTATACCGTTGGGCAGAGAGCGCTCTTCCGTCGAACGTCAGCTTGTATACGCCGTTTTGCAAGTCGCGCGGAGCACCGGTAATGAATGGACGAACATACTCATAGACATCAGTGCCGCGCCGCGATACCTTTTCAGCGAATACAGTGCAGGTGACATCGCGCCCCATGCCCTGCAAACGTCCTGACATGCTGACCAGTTCATGTTTAGATGACATAAAGCCCTCCGCACACCCTAAGCCGAGGATACGCCATTCCAGACTGCCCATGAATATACCCGATTGGATCGCAGCTATCGAAACCGAGATTCACCGCCTGCAACAAGCACGGGAACTGCTCGCCGGCAGCGCGAGGGGCGGGGCAGTCGAGGAAGCATGAGCGTTCGTGCCGTCACGTTCACTGCATAAGAGGTGACGCTGGCTGCGCAGAGACGAGATAAATGCGAGCAAGCATCTCGATCATCTTCTCTGCAAGAAACGACGCACAGTCGCAGCAATGAAAAACTCCAGCGTCGCCATCGTAGAACCTGGCAGGAGACCCGCAGCATGTACACCGGACGTTGTCCTTGGCGTCGGGGATGCGAGTCAGCATTCCCAACGATCACACCAAAGTCGATTCCGCGTATGTGACGCAGGTCACGGTCAAAATCGATTTGAGACACGCAGTCACCGATCTCGTCGAAAAGCACAGAGCCAAGGCCACGATTTCGTAATTCCCGCCAAACCGATCCCTCCAAGCGCCCTTCTCGCACGACTGGAGGAACTGATAAATCGACCGGATGAGACCGGGCTTGCGATCCAGCGGTTAGATATCGACATGGGCGAACCAGCATTCAGACTTTTGATGGGCGGCACCGTCGTCAGCCTGTTCGCTGTCCCTGGAGAAATGCTGCGCCCAAAGAGTTTGCGGGGCTGTTCGGTGCGGCATCATTGCTATTGTTCCCCGGACCATAACTAGAGCGCCGCCGCAACCGATCAGTGGTCGGACGCTCGCGATTCCCGATATCCGGCAAGCTACATGCAACCGGTCTCCTTGATGAGAATTCAAGAGGTGTAGGTCATCTTTGGGCTTGCTCGCCTTAGCTGCCTGGTATGTATTCTCGCCCAAATCGCGCCGTGGATTCATTTCTGAAATCTGAGATCAAAGACATTAGTGCTGTTGTTCCGCCATCGATCACGAACGTCTGGCCTGTAATGAAGCCGGCGTCATCCGAGCATAAGAACGCCGCCAATTTGGCAACATCCGAGGGAACTCCGTAACGTGCAAGAGGGATCGAATTCCTTGCCTGCTCCTTCGCTTTATCGAGGTCAAAGCCGGGGATTGCGCCAAAGTAGCTCTCGACCGTGATCCAGCCAGGCGCAATGGCGTTGACTCGCACTCCTTTATGTCCCAATTCAACGGCGAGGGCGCGAGTGGATGCGATAATCGCCCCTTTTGTCGCCGCATATGCGCTATGCTCCGGTGCTCCCTGCAGTCCGTGAATCGACGAAAGATTACATATCGCTCCTCGGCCATGTTGAATCATCTCCGCTGCGATCCTCTGGGTAAGGAAATAGGGGGTGCGGAAGTTCACGTTCATCAGCACATCGAACTGTTCGCTTTTGACCTTTAGAAAGGGGCTATTGAATGTAATACCGGCATTGTTCACGAGGCAATCAACTTGACCAAGAAATTCCAGAGCGGCGTCCGCGAGCTTGTCAGCCGCATCATCGTCATTAAAGTCAGCCCGGACGATCGTTGCCCGGCGGCCCATTGACAGGATTTCTTTAAGGGCCGATTCAGCGCCTGCCGGCTCGTGACTGTAATGCAGTACCACGTCGGCTCCCTGAAGTGCAAACTCGAGGGCGATCTGCCTGCCGATGCCGGTACCGGCTCCGGTCACCAGCAGCCGCTTATTCGCCAGGCTGCGTCCCGCATCTGCCATTTTCGTTGGAACCTCTCAAATTTTCTTGTAGATGATGATTATTGCTCCACGTGTATCAGCGATTTCTACACGAAGACCCTTCTGCATTAAGTCTGCTCCTGAAATCGTCGTCGTAGTTCCTCCGTCGAGATCCGAAACCCTGTAGGTCGTCGCCGGGTCGAGGTCCCGTAGACGAAATTCCTTAGATTGATCATTGCTCTTGTTCCGGCGAAAGGCCTGGACCATTCCGTCGCCCTGTTCGGGGCGATTAAACTGCCAGGCGGCCCACTCGAAGGCTGCGCTGTGTTCATCGTTCCATGCTGTAGTGCAATTTGTGTTCTCACTACACGGCGATAGAGGGTAGTAGTCTCCGTAATAGTACGGGCGTATCCGCTTAAGCTGCTCTACCTGAGTGCGGAGCCAGTCAAAAGGGAAGTCAGGCGGGATGAACTTTCCAATCTGATCCTTTGTTCCGGCCACATTGAAAAGCGCGAACCCAAGCCCGGGAGCGAATCCGCTGCGAAAGTGATAGGTATCCTTCGGACGAATCTGCAGTAATGTTCCGTAGTGTGGCCGCCAATAAGAGAGGCCCTCAGTACTGACCTGGTTGCCGATGGGATCCGCATCTGGTGACACAGGGTAATCTGCGCGGCTCAGGTCCACGGCGCGTGATATGGTTTCCAGGTCGCCGCGCTGAACAATGTCCAGAATGAGTCCGGGGTGTCGCCGCCTCAGCTCATCCCAGAACTCAAGCAGGCCTTCTACATAGCGAATCTCAGTGATGCCTTGACGGTCATGCGAGTCATTTTGCGCCCAGAAAGGGGCAAGCGCGAAATTGCAGTCCTGCCGATAGATATCGATGCCCTGGCTCGTAATAAGGTCGGACATGGAGTCGATCATGTAATGCCGTGCTGCGGGATTACCGAAATCGAAAAGGCGAAACTTAACGAATGGTCTGGCATCATTACCTTCGAAGTTTGTACCTTCTTCTCCGATGAACCATTCAGGATGTGAGATCGTGAGCGGCGTTCCAACTACAGCGCGCTCCGGTTCGAACCAGAGAAGAAATTTCATGCCCTTTGCGTGGACGGCGTCACTTATCGGCTTCAATCCGTCTGGATGCGGCACTGCGTTGACTCTCCAGTTGCCCGCGTGCAGGAACCAGTCCTCGCGGCCAAACACCTGGAACTCATCGACCTCGCGATCCGCGCCATACCATCCGGCATCCATCCAAAAGGTCTCGAAGCCAATTCTCTCCTTCGTGATTTGATCGAGAAGATGAAGGCTTGTCGAAGTCTTCATACCGCCCCATCCCAGGTGAGACACGGGCAAAACGACAGGCTTTCCGTCGTATCGTGGCGTGTGGTAGTTCAGGACGTGTCTTCGCAGGATATTGTGTGCATCGATGTCATCGCCGCTCCAAGGCAACAGCAGGACCTGGGGCGTTCGGATTTCCTCACCTGAGTGCAGAACGAGATGTGTCTTTTGTATGCCGGCCGTGACTGAAATGGCTCCTTCAGTTGGACGAGAGAAAGAGATAGCCCACGTCCCGGGCCATCCAATCGCGCCGATCATTCCGCGGTCGTCCATTTGAATATCGAAGAAAGGAATCGTCTCGACGGTCTTGCCACCACCAGGGTTCGAAAGGAGAAGCGACTCGAGTTGATTCAGTGGCTGTTTTCGCAGCGCATAAGTATCTATGCCGCCGCAGCCCCGAGAATAAACGACCGTTGGAATTCTCTGGCCCGTCACAGGAACTGAAATATCAAGGGCTTGAATTTCCTCGAGAACGGGGGTGTCAACGCTGCCATCGTTGGCAAGATGGATGTTCCATTCGACCACGTGGGACTCCGCATATGTCACGGCCGAAAAGCGAACGCGCAGGTGCGTCTTCGGATCGGTCCAGATGATGGTTTGCTCTGTGCGGCCGCCGTCGAGTTGTTTGGTGGCGGTCGTTCTCGGCCACTCTTTCAATAAGGCCTCGGAAGCGTGCCGGCCATAGACGAACGAGAACGGCGGGCGAGATTCGGGATTCAGCAAATGTTCCTTGGCCCACGAAGTGATCTCTTGCGCGCTGTCCTGGGTGCGTCCGTAGGCCGGTTTCCCGCTGAGCGGGAGAAGCGCGATTAAACCTGCGAGCCAAAAGATCGACTGCATGCGGCAGGGCCATCGAAGCATGTCTCTTCTCGAACTTGCATTTTTTAGGCAGGATCCTTGATCTACGTCGAAATGCGGAATCATTTTCAGCGTGCTTCCTCAAAGTAGAGAAGGTCGCTCGTGTACCTGGCAGGCAAGTGTATGGTGAGGCCGGTTGTCATCAAATCCTTGCCAGAGTATGTCGCGTCCGGAGTTGAATGATCTTCCGCGCGGATTGTGTATTTCGTGTCTGCTGCCAGCCCCTTAAGAGCAATATGCTGAACACTCTCGGTGCTATTGGGGCGGAAGATATACAGGGTGCCACGGTTAAGGCTCGGGCTCCAATAGAACATTCCATCCCAATGGAACCCATCAGGTCGGGGCAAAATGTGATGTACCTCAACATCCTGCAAGATTGGACGAATCCAGGATTTATAGATATCTGTCGCTTTCTTGACATTGGCGCGTTGTTCCGGTGTCCAGGACGCACTGTGAGTGGGATCAATCTGCCACTGGTTCATCATCGAAGATCGCCAGAAGTACGGTTCCGGGGCATCGGAGACAGTGTCGTAAAAAGTCTCATAGGTGTAGTCCATGAGGACTGCCGGCGGGAAGGCGAAGGTTGAGTCGTAGATAGCCTGCCGATTCGGCAGGGACGACAGCGTATCGTTGATCGCTATCATGTGGACACGCTGTATATCTCCGAAATCCTTTATATGACCCGAGCCGGAACATCCCTCAATGATCAGATTGGGAAATTTATCAAGCAGGGCTTCCTGGACGGCATAGTAGCCGAGCGTAGACCAATAGCTAACATCTACACCGTAATGATGGCGATGATTCGTTTGCACACATTTCGTGACGATGGGCGTGTAGTCGGTCTTGAAATAATCGACCTTATATTCCGACACCACTCGCTGTGTGGCTCGCTCAGCCCAGTCTCGAGCCGGATCGTAACCCAAGTCAATCTGCGCGTCCCAATTGATGTGACCCTCGGGATCCAGTTTGGGCGGCGCATTAAACCAGTCGGGATGTTCTTTGATGTTCAGGGCTCTTGGATCATCTGAACTTGAACCCTGGGTGTATGCCATCCAGAGTCCAAACTTCATGCCCTGTTGGTGCACATATTCCTCGATAGGCTTATGCCCATTCGGAAATCGCTTCGGGTCCCAATACCATGCGCCCGATTGCGGGAACCACATCGCATCGACGACGAATGTTTCAAAACCCAATTCCTTTGCGAAAGCGGCACTCCGAAGTACGCCCTTTTCCTCGGCGTTCGGACCCCCGCTATCGAGATAAAGGTTATAGGCCAGAGTGGGATGCTCATAACCCGGAGGAAAATGTGGAACCAGCTTCTCGAGGATAAAGCGATGCAAACTGTAGCTGCCGTCGTCGATGTCTCCGTAGTAGCAGCCAACAAAGGCTGGCGGGACGAGGAAAGTTTCTTCAGCAGGAACATCTGTTTTGAAATCCCTCAGGTTGCCGACTTCGATGCCTAGTTCGCCAGGGGCAGTCGAAGGGCCTAATACGGGATCATTGAGTGCGCCCGAGAGGCTGTGAAAACGGATGCGCCCAACGCCTGAAAACTCCCAGCCAACATATAGTCCGCGCGACACGCCAACCTGGAGAGCCAGCCACGGTACCGGGCTCGCGCCATCGGTGGGATCGCTGATAAGCGTCTCGTCGGAATTTTTCCCGACACTGCGAACTATTGTTCCTCCTTCAAGGGTTGCATTGGATGCTCCACGTTTGATTGAACAGGCGTCGATGGAATCGTCTGCGGGAATCGCCAGGTGACTCAGTACCAGGCTGTCCTGGTGACCAATCGTAATCGTTGCTCCGGAATGATTGGCGATGGTTAACCAGTGCTCTATAGGGCCGCGTCCAGGCCGGGCCCGCCAAATCGACTCCAATACCAGGGCCGGAGCAGCGTTGGAGAACCGCAAAACCAACTTGCCAGTCTGTGGATCCAGAGCGCCGCTTTCATACTTCCACTTTGTCGGCAGTGACGAGCCATTCTGAGTGACCGACGGTAGAAGGGATTCAGACACTGGCGCCAGCAGCCAGTTAAAGGCAGGCTTGACCGATCCAAGCTGGGTCACGACAGGCACGCCTTGTATCACAGTTACCGTTATTGCGGTGTCGGATGTGGTCAGTTGCCAGGAGTTCTCGCTGTCAGAGCACCAGAGGGAGTTGCAGCAGCCAAGGATGGATGCGACGACAATCACCAGATACTTCATCCCGACATAACTCCCTCGGTTCTATCAGCCCGAGAAGGCTAGATGATTTCCGGCGTATTGTCAACAGCAATGTCAACAGAATAGACTAAGCCGCGACTGGCCAAAGGGCCCTCGGCAGATCCGGTTCCTCTGGAGAGTAAGGGCATGCGATCAGGCGATGTTCAGGCCACGAGCGGTTGGGGTGAATCTTTTTATAAAGGGCTTTGATTCTATGCGTCGCTTTACCCGGCAGATCCGCAGCGGACTGGCGCGGTTTCGGGCCACACTAGGCGTGCCAACGATCCTATTGTCTGTCCTGTGTTCGGCTGTTTCTTTCGCATGCTCGCAGACCAACATACAGAGCAAAGATGGCTACGTGCGTCATGAGGGCAGCGGTTGGGTGCTGGGCACATCCGCCGCTGAAAAACGAATCCGCCTGAAAGACGGGCAGCTTGTGCTTGCTTCCCTGGTCAACAAGAAATCCGGGTACGAATATCAGGATGCATCGAGTGCACCTCCCGAGATCCGCTTTGTCATAAACGGTCAGGATGTAACCGCACAAAATTGGAATTGGTCACTGCTCAACGAAAAGGCGGTCGTCGGAAAACAAGGGGAGATTCAACTCGACATCGGACTGACGTGTGTCGGCATAAACGTAATCAAACATTATGTGGTTTACCCGGGTACTCCGGTGATTCGCGAGTGGCTGACGATAGAAAGCGCCAGGAGCGAAACGATCAGAATCAGTCAGGTAGATTTTCTTCACACCAGAGTCCTCAGTTCCAGCCCTCACGATCTCGGATTCAACTACCTGACCGGCGGAGGAAATTTCAACGGAAGCCAACTCCTGAAGTCGGAGCCTATGAGTCCGGCTTATCAGCGCGTTCTCGACTCAAATGGAGGAATCCAAGCGGGGAGCTACAGCGGATTCCTCCCCCTGGTTTTTCTGCTCAATTCAAGTGCGGCTGAAGGCGTAGCGCTGGGGTGGGACTATCTTGGTCACTGGCGGTTCGAGATCGGAAACGAGAAAGGCCAGTCACTGACGATACGGCTGGAGTTGGCTGGATTCGAGAAGGATTTACTCCCGGGCGGCCGGGTTGAAACGCCAAAAGTTTTTATTGCCCCGTTTTCGGGTGGAATCGATGAATTAGGGAATCAGCTGCTCGATTGGCAATACGGCTATCTATGGGACTTCACCAATCCACAATATTTCGCCAAAACCAGGTGGGCAGTCGATTGGCCACCCCCATGGGTGGGCGAAGGAGGCACTCCGAGTGCGGACAATTGGGGACGTCGATTGGCACTTGATCTTCGTTACATCGATCTGCTCCGGGAGACAGGCACAGATATTCTTTGGGACGATGCGGGATGGTATGACCGATGGGGTACCTGGAACGGCCCTGAATGGCGGCGCACCAACGATTACTTACGCAAACACGATATGCGATGGGTGTTGTGGTATCCCACGTTCCTGGCAACGCCTGAGTCGAAAGTTGCTCAGCAGCATCCTGATTGGATGATTCGAGGGCAGGACACCCTCGAACAATCGATTCCAGCAACAGCAGACTGGCAAGCGAAACTGCTCAACGACTCGGTCAGCGACTGGGGGGATTTTCAGTGGCGCTACGACATCGCCCCGGCTGCCAGTGCGAACGATACTGACTCACTTGCTGCCGATCAAAACTTCCGTAAACTGCTTCAGCAATTTAAGAGCGACCATCCCCAAAGCGGAATCGATGCATGTGACGGAGGAGGGCGATGGATAAGTTATGACATTGCCCGCTTCGCGGAATCGGGCGAGTATACCGATGGGGGCGTTGGACCATACAGCGCCTACTACACCTCACTGCTTGTTCCCCCCGACAAACTTCATAACGTCGTTGACTACGATCAGACCTATTACGCCGCCAGTGATCGCATACATCTTGCAATGAATCCCACATGGTATCGGAATCCCGATGACGGTCCGGATGTGGAATCGATCCGGAAGGATTGGGAGATCTACCATTACCTCGTAGCGCAAGGAGTAGCTGGCCGCTGGAGTCATGTATTTCGCCCGAAGGTAGATCACGATGATGAAATTTGGTATTTCCAGCGGATGAACAGGGATGGCACGAAGGGAGTCATCATTGCTAAGCATGAAAAGCACGCTTCGACCTATTTTGTAATAAGCCGGCTGACAAAACAGTCCGCCGATTCACGTGATCGATATCTTGGCGGAGCGGGCGAAATGAACACGGTGTCGACGACCACGGCAGCCAGTCTTGAGACCGGAGTGTATGAGGATCCAGTCGACGGAGCGGTTCGGTTTTATGGCGTCCCCGGGCAGGAGTTCGGTCCACTCAATGTGCAGTATCAGAGAGGCAACACCGACGAGTCGTTTGTCACTAAGGTCGTTAAGCGTGGGGTAGAGCGGCCGGTGCAGGAGCACTTTTTCGGAATGGCGCTTCAGCCTGATGAACCCATGACGATTACCCAGCTCGGCCAATTCGATCCTGGGTATAACCGTGGGACGTATACTCTGTCTCTCGTGCGTGCTGAAGATCGCGCAGTCCTTGCCACTGCTGATCTTGATATGAGCCGAGCCCCAGTTGACGCACTGGGGTTTAAATATATCCGGTTGCCCCATCCTGTTGATTTGGATGTTTCGGCCAAGCCTGTTGTCATCTATCCGAGAGGACTTGTGCCAACAGAAACCTACAAGGTTCAAGGGAGCCTCTCCGGGTTACATCTTCGGCAAACGGGCGCCAGGCTGATGGCGGATGGCATCACCCTCGATAAGATTGCTGCCGGAGAACTGATCTTTATCAACCTTCCGGGCTTTCCCGGTTCCGGGACTGATCATATCCCTCCCAGCCCTCCATCCAAGGTAGAGAAGCGGCTGGGAACAAATCTTGGAGTGCAAGGAATTGAACTGTCATGGTTGCCCGGCACGGATGATCATTGGATTTCCTACTACGAAGTCCTCAAGAACGGGCGGCTCATTGGGAAAACCGCCATTGGAACTTTTTTCTTCGATCACTCTGGCTCAGCTCGCGACGACATGAATGCAGTCTTTGAGATCAGGACAGTGGATGGCGATGGAAATCGCAGTCAGGCTGTGACCGCGCAGAAGACCGGCAGCCAGCCACAAATATATGAAGCATTGGGAGATTTCTCCCCTACCCAATCCGGAAAACAATGGAAATATGAGGAGACATTAGAGGATGGCTCCTATCGGGACTTGCTCTGGGACAACGGAGGTTATGAGGGGCGCTGGACCGGATCCGGGCTGGGGCGGATCGGAAGAATCTGGATGCAGCCTTCTGCCCATTACGACCTGTCACGGACTTTCATCGTGCCCGCGGCCGGCATGGCGAGCACTTCGGGCGTTATCCGCAAAGACCCCAGCGCGGAAAATCAGGCTTCCTGTTTTGTGCGGATCATGCTCAATTCGAAGCAGGTCTGGCCGGCGGAGGGATGGGCGGAGGTTAGCCCAGATTACGACAAGACAACTGCCTACGAGATTAAGAGCCTTCGCGTATCATCAGGCGACAAGCTGCGATTCATCGTGAAGCACAACGGTCAGAATCGCGCCGATCCCATAGTGTGGAACCCGTCTGTCATGATTCAAGGCTCGGGCAACAATTAAGAAACCACACCTCTCGCTTGCTGATTAACACCTGGAACCTTTCCGTACTGCATAGCTAGAAATCACCGTAGAATCGGGCGAAACGATTCGAGAGCGGCGCTCAGCCGCTCGAGTCCGCCGCGCACTGTCTCGGTCGTCCCGCAAAATCCAATGCGGAAATGTTGCGGCTGCTCGAAAAAGTTGCCGGGCACCACGCTCGTTTCGAACCGATCGCGAAGCATAGTGACAAAATCGGCTACGCTTCCCTCTTTCAGCCTCGGAAAGACAGTTGTGCCAAACCGGCTGGGCTCACAGTCGAGTTCCGGATGGTCCGCAAGGAACGCATTGACTAGCGAACGATTGGTCTCCAGCAACGAGCGGGCGCGATTGCGAATGCGATCGAGGTTGTCGAGCGCAATCACCCCAAGCTGCTCCGCCGGATGCACCGGGCTTCCATACGTAAAGTCGACAATCTGCCACATTCGTTGCACCAGCTCCGGCTGCGCTATTGTCCATCCGCAACGAATGCCGCTCAGGCCGTACGCCTTGGTCAGACTGCCAGTAGCGACGAAGTTTGGCCCAAGATGAAATGCAGAACGCCATGGTTGGTCGAACAGGGTCTCCAGGTAGACCTCGTCCACCAGAACACGCGCGCCGACCTTCGCCGCTATCTCACCCACTTGCTGCATTGTCGCGTCGTCGCTGAAAATACTGCTCGGATTGTGCAGGTTGCAGAGAACCACCAGGCGAACGTCAGGCGTGAGCTGGCGTTCCAGTTCCTCCGGTTCCAGCCGGAATCCCTGGTCGGGGCGGCGTTCGAAGCGGCGTACCTTTGCCCCTAATTGATTGAGGATCGCCAGCAGCGGGTCGTAGGTAGGCTGCTCAATCAACACCTCGTCCCCCGGATGCACGAGGGCTGTCAGCGCAAGATAGTTTGCCATCGAAGCGCCGAGCGTATAGACAATGCAATTCTCGGGCACGCGCGTTTTCACCGCCAGGCGCTCCATTAGAGGCTGGTAGCCGTATGGGCCGGTGCCTCCAATCTCCAGGTCCTTCATTTGCACTGGCAACTCTGCCAGCGGATAGTCCAGGAGCCCACTGATCGCCAGATTGAAGCGCGCGTCTGAATGCAGCTTGGCCCACGCCATGTAACGCGAGGCTGCACCTGCCTGCAAACCATTCACGTCCTGCTCTCCTTATCGTTGGTTAAAAACCTTCGTTCGCCGATCAAGTCGAGTCTTGCGGCTCCAGAACCAGTACGCGGGTGTGCCAGCCAGCAGAAAACCAAATCCAATAAGGCTGTTCTGCGGATAGCGGTAGATCGTATTACCCACCACCCACCAACATATCGCAGCGAAGACTGTAGTTGTCACCGGATGGCCCGGCATGCGATAACCAGTGCTCACTTTCATCGCTCCTTGCGCCATGCGCCGCCGGAACACAATTATCGTAGTAGCAGTCAGTCCGAAGAACAGGAAATCCATCGCGATCACGTAATTCAGAATCTGTTCATAGCGCCCGGAGAGTGCAATCACAATCGTCCAGACGCTCTGCAGGACAATGGCTAGTACCGGCACCCGCGTGCGGGGAGCGAGCCACGCTACTCCGCGGAAGAAGAGACCGTCATCAGCCATTGCAAAATACACGCGGGGCGCCGTCAGAATCGACTGACTGAGAAACCCCAATGTCGAGATGGCGATCGCCGCTGCAATGAACTTCGCGCCTTGCTGGCCCAATGCCAGCCGCATCACGGCAGTAGCGGGTGTAGTGGTTGCCGCCAACGTCTGCGGTCCCAAAGCGCGCAGGCAAACCCAGTTCACAGCGGTATAGAGCACTACCACCCCAAGCACGCCGATCAGTAACCCTCGCGGCAGGTTCTTTTTTGGCTCCTTCACTTCAGCCGCGATGAAGTTTGCCGTCTGCCATCCGCCGTACGCGAACAATACTGGCACCATGGCCGCGCCAAATGATGACAGCGACCACGTCTGGTCAGCCATGGTGGAGGTTGCCACATGTCTTTCTGTGAGAGCCAAACCACAGATTATCAATGCGGCAATCGCGAGAATCTTCATCACCATGAATGCACTTTGCGTTCGTCCGCCGGCCTTAACACCGAGGCAGTTAATCAGCGTGAGGACACCCAACGCGACGATCGCCACAACCCAGTCCTGCACGTGCATTCCAGTGAGTTCGAGAAAATAGCGCGCGAATGTGATGGATACCGCCGCCATTCCGCCGGTCTGGATGACGAGCAGCAATACCCAACCGTACAGAAACGCGACCATCGGGTGATACGCGTCGCGCAGGTAAGCGTATTGGCCACCCACTTCCGGCATCATTGCGGCCAACTCAGCCCAGATGAATGCACCACCCACTGCGATGATGCCACCGAAAATCCATGCTCCAAGAATCAGCGCGGGCGTATGCACCTGTTCCGCGACGACGTAGGGATTCATGAAGATCCCCGCGCCGACGATGCCACCCATGACCAGCATCGTCGCGTCGAACAGGCCAAGCTGTCGGGCCATGCCTCGGCTAGCCCGACTCATGTCCGATCCGAACTTAGTCAAGGCGCTTCAGTAGCAGGATGTCGGAGCCGATCTGCAGTTGGTCCGCAAATTCGCCATTTGTCGCGCTGCTATCACCCTTGGCCAGCCATTCGTTGGGCAGGTGCTCTGAGATGCCGTTCGTCAGTGCTTCTCCAGTAAGGACTTTGTCTCGTCCCGGGCGATCATTGAGACTCGTAACAAGATATTTGGCTTTACTATCTAATCCTCGCAAGGGAATCGTAGTATCGGCGGCTTCCGATTTGTCACGGAAGATAAAGACGACGGACTCCGTGGAATCCTCCTTAACATATTCAATCGAACTCCAGCCTGCGGCCTTAGGCTTCGGACGATATACGTCCTCGAAAAGAAGATGACGGTATTCCTTAAAGAAAAGCAAGTTTCGCTGGAACGCCTCCACATAGCCAGCCGGGGCAGCGGAGAGAAATTGCGCTGACATGCCGTTTATGTTCCCGAACGAAATACCATGCGTGAAATGTTTGCGCAGGTAATAGTCGAGAGCGGAAGCGCTGTACCAGCGAGCTGTTAGACTGTCTCCTCGCGCGTCGCCGATTCCGGCCGTTGCGAGTGATCCCCAGACATTAGGGCTAACCATCGGTCCCGTGATGAACTCGTTCGTGTATCCACCTGGTAGAAGCCCCTGAGGGCCGGGATTTACTCGTGAGTAGAGGAGAGACGGGTCGCATTCGAATCCAGAAAGATTCGGAAACCGTTCCATGAGGTATCGCATAATTTCTTTTCGCCCAAGATAGGCTGCATAAGCACCGTCCGTTTTCCCATGACCATGATCGGTCCGATTGCATTCATAGCTCACTGTGGCAGAGGGGTCCCATTTAATCCAATCCAGATTATATTTCTCGATCAGGCCGGCTAACTGCTGTTTGATCCAGGCGACAACCTTGGGATTGCCGAGACAGAGCTGTCTAGTGGGGGAAAGTGACGGGTGTATTGTCGCCAGCGGTTTGCCATCGATTTCTGCCAGCCAATCTTTGGGGATCTGACCAGACTCCACCAGTTTCGCATCCACATTTCCCGGATCAACCCATAGCCCAAACTTCATTCCCCGTGCGTGCACTTCATCGGACAGATTCTTGAGTCCGTGCGGGAATTTCACCTTGTTCTCCTGGTAATTGCCAAGCCCTTCAGTCCAATCATTCATGCCCGGAACAATTGATGCGCCCTCGTTCCAGGTGGCATCGTGGTAGAAGACGTCGAATCCGACCCGCTGCGCCAGATCGAGCTCCCGAAGAATAGGTATTTCGCTGTTTTTCTGCGTGAGCCAGATGCAATAGGTGGCTAGGGGTGCGTCCGGCAACGGTGTAAGAAAAACGTACTTCTTCAAATAGTGGAAGGCTTCATTTGCGACAACGTCGGTGTCTCCCTTCGCGAGCGCAAAAAAGGTTAGAGGTGTTTCAACGGACTGACCCGGAGCAAGCTCAAAGACTGGAGCAGGCGCGCCTTTTTTGTCCTTCAGCAGAACGGTTCCTGCCTGCACAATCGTGCCGCTGGCAGACGGATGAGTGGTTGCCTTCCATCCGAGAACACCGAGGCCAGGCTCGCCTCCGATGAGTACGGACTCCCCGGACAACGCATTTCCAAGCACTACCCAATCATGGAAATCCCGCACACTCGACCCACCGCCGGCCGATTGAAATCCAAACTGACCCTGAACAGAGGAATAGGCCTTTAAGTCGCTGGGAGAGTCCTTCAGCGTGAGCGACAACGGGTCAATGTGGGAATCGAGAAGAAGGTTATGCTGGCCAATATTTTCGAGTCTTGCACTCAACTCAATGACCGCGACGGTTGGGTACAGTCTCAACATTAGAGAAAAGAGGCCACCCGAGTCGGACTTAAAACGCAGCTTCAGCTGCTTGCTTTCTTTAGGCAGGTTGGAGATTTCATCGTCTAAAAATCGATATTGATTGCTGGATTTCTCCGGAAACGCCACGAGCGGCGAACCTGCTACAGCCCACTCGGTCCCTCCTTGCCGCTTCAGGGATTTCATCTGCACTGCATTTGACGAGCGGACCAATTCGACCTGGATATTTCCGTTAGTCATCTCCCAACCATCAGCAGACTTCGTGATGGATACCTGGGCAGGAGCAAGATGGGCGGCGACTAAGAGGCTATAGAAGACTACAGCGTGTTGGAATTTCATAAATCGAATCCTCCGCATGGGTGCCTGGGCCATCTCGAGACAGCAAAGCGCGTTACAACGATGGAAGAGCCGTAAGGCCGGTCAGATTGAAACGGCGACATGGGTTAACATATCTTCGACCGGCAACAACTGTGTCAACGACTGGAACGATGACGATTCGAGCTGCTTATAAGGCTGGACCCTAAACAACTAAAGATCAGCTCATCCGTACCAAGACCACCTCCGACATGTGAGGCCCCTTCAGCGAAACGGTTATTCCCTTCGTGAGCAAGTCGTTACCTGTCACCTTCAAGTCAGGACGTTCCTCGTTTGCGAAGGTTACGTCGTAGTTCTTGCCGTTCTGGAGTCCCCGGAGTAACAACTGGACTGTCTCCCGCGGACTCTCGGCCCGAAATGCCAGAACGACTGCCTCCTGCGCGGAGGGCGAGACGAACTCGACGGCTAGCCAGCCGCTCTGGTCTTTACCCGCATCGACAGTCGGCAACAGTTGGTGGCAATCGCTTTGCAGGAGGTGGCGATATCGCTTGTACAACTCCATATTTCGCCGCGCGGCTGTGAGCACAGGTTCGGGATACAGTGATACCCGCTCCTTCAGTTGTCCGTTGATGGTCCCAAAGCCAAAGAGACTCATCATGCGACTCCGAAAGATCGTATCGAGCAATGCGGGTTCGTTCACGTAACGTTGAAGGTCGGGATCTTCCGAGACGATCCAGGCACCGTTGTACGCGCTCGGATAGAGATGGCTCGCAACAATCGCGTTGTGGCGCACATGGTCCGAGGGATAACTTGCGTCACTGAGCCAGTTCGACCGTATAGTTCGCGCCAGACCATAGTCGAGCCGGCTGCCATATCCGCACTGCTCCAGGATGAGATTGGGGAATGTCGCATGGAGATGATTGAAGATCTCGTATTGGCCGACAAGCGCGGCGTAGCTTCCGTCGCCGGCTTGATGGCCGTGGTCTGCACGATTGCAATTTGCCGGACTGGCCGGAATCCCCGAGTTGTCCCACTTGAGCCAATCGAGCTGAAATTCCCGGACTATGCGAGTCAATTCTTTCTTCAGGAAATCAAGATACCCGCGACAACCCAGACACACCTGATCCACTGAGCTTTCCCAACCGGTGGGCTGGAGCGTCTGGTCCTTTCCATCGACTTGCGCGACCCAGAGTCTTGGAATCGCGGTTCCGACGATCCGGCTGTCCACGACGTTTGGCCCCACCCACAAGCCGAACTTCATCCCTGTTTCATGCACACGATGCGAGATGCTGGCGAGTCCGAGGGGATACTTCTGCCGGTCGTCCGTGTAGTGGCCAAGCCCGCATCCCCAGTCGCCAGTCCCTCGCTTAGACGAGCCCAGGTACCAGGAAGCGTCCATGTTAAAGATGTCGATGCCGAGCTTAGCGGCAAACTCCACTTCGTGCAGTAGTGCCTCCTGGACTCCCTCCGCCTCTGTCGCCCAAAAGTCATACACAATCCATGGCGTGTTCTGCAGAGGATCCGGGAAGACGTACCGCTGCATGTAATGCCGCGCGGTAAGAAAGGCCTGTTCGAGGTTACCGTGGGACAAGCCCAAAAATACTCGTGGGGCAGGGAGCCGCTCGCCCGGGGACAAATCGTAGGTCAGATCGCCGACATCCACGCTGAGCCATGTCTCATCACCCTCCTTCTCGATGCCGTAACGCCAGCCACGCTCCCACTCGACTCCTATCAGGAGAAACTCGTCTTTGCCGACAGCCTCCAGGAGCAACAATCCTCCATATTCGGGCGCATTCCAACGGCCTCCAGACAGCGCCACTGTGCCGTTGACAGGGATTGATTCCAAACCATACTCGTTACGGCGGACAGCATGAACCTGCAGAGGTCCGAGGTTGTCCCGCAACGCGAAACGGAAGGGACCGAATGCCGTGATGCCCGTGACCGGGGTATTCAAGGCGTTGTGAAATTCAGCTTGAACCTCCAGAATAGGAACGCCGGTAAGGGCTTGCAGCGCGATGCTCGCACTGACACTATTCTCGGCCTGACATGTAAATTCGAAGTGATCGCCGGCGTCCTGCCGCATACGTGCGCCGGGCGAGGACGTCCATCTCTGAGATGCTTTCCCTACCGTAGTAAACACCGGTTGGAGCGGGGTTCCACCGCGGACCCATTCAAAGCCCGTATTCGGGTTCCGGAGCGAGCGGAGCTGCGCAGCACTCCCGGCTTGGAAATGTAGAGTGAGCGAGAGCCCATCGGAGAGGAATATGACATCCTCGCCTGCTGCTGCCCAGGTGGTTCGTGTGGCAAGCGTCGAGAGGAGCAGGCTGCCGCCTGTAACCTGGAGAAACTCGCGCCGACTCATACCGAACAGTTTCAGCGGAATCGACATTTTTCATCCCTGCGCATCGTATTCATGAAGCTGGCCCTTGTCTCGAAAATCAGCATCAGCCGGAAGCACCGCCCTCGCAAAAGCGACTCTCCTTTGACTCGCTCCACTCGGGAACACAAGCCAAGAGGCGTACTGAAATAAAGAGTGGGCGAAGCAGATGAAACGGTTCGGAGAATTCGTTAAAGTGCGACCTGCCTCGACGGTTAGACGAGGCAGGCCGGTAAACGGGGAGGGCAAGTTTCAGAAGGTCAACTGAGCCCCAATCTGCATGCGGCGTCTGAAGTCGACGATCCCTGTAATCTGTCCCGCTGTACTGGTATCGACACTCGAGTTTGGATTACCAAGGTTCTCGTGGTTGAATGCATTGAATGCATCCCATTTGAGGTCCAGGTGAACCCGTTCATTAAATGCAAAGCTCTTCTGCAATGACAGGTCGGCGGCGGAGAAGCGTGGCCCTATTATGATGTTGCGGCCCGAATCTCCGTACACGTACGGCGCCGGCACTGAAAAGGCTGATGGATTGAACCAGCGGAACCGATTTTGATCAGATACTATTGGGTTCCCCGTGAGGTTCGGCCTCAGCCCTATGGTGGAATTTAAAGATGCAGAGTTGGAGAGTGTCGGGGTGAAATACTGTCCGGCCTCAAAGTTATAAATTCCGCTGAGTTGCCAGCCTCCGATAAAGGCCTCCGCCGTCCGGTTCAAATCGCCCGCGAATGCTTTGCCTTTACCGAATGGAAGATCCCAGACAGCCGCCGTCACCCACGAATAGGGCCGTACCGCATCTGAATTGCCATAGTTACTTGCAAAATTAAATATATTCATTGGACCGAAGGTTCCTTCGTCAAGCGATTTTGCCCATGTGAAATTACTCAACAGAGTAAAGCCGCTCGTGAAGCGCTTCTGAATTGAGGCCTGTAGCGAGTTGTAATTACTCTTGAGCTCCGGGTAGCCGGCGAGCTCGTTGTTTCGTTGGGTCTCGCTTGTGGTCCATCCAAATTTAGAGTAATAAGGCCGCCGCGGATTGAAATCTCCCGGTCCGGGAACGGGCGCATTCACATCGACGTTATCCCAGAGGTTGCGGCCGACGTTCCCAACGTACGCGAGGGTGAAGGTAAAGTTATGGGAAAATAACTGTTCCCATGAGACATTCCATCCATCGTTGTAACTGTGGGGATAGTTTCCGGTACCGGGGAAGATTTGACTGAATCCATTGGGAAGAGGAATCAATCCGTTCGAGGGATAGGGAGGCAGGGGGGCAGGCAGGCCGGGACCCTGATCAAGCGTGAAGGGCAGTGGCGCATACGCGGTCGCCGGACTAAATGATTGACTTTGTTTGATTGGCCAGCAGCAACCTTCAGTGCCAAAGGATGCTCCATATGGGTTGAGGAAGTAGCTGCGGCCGAATCCACCGCGCAGAACAGTGCTGTTGGTCAATTGATACGACGCTCCGACACGCGGCGAAAACTCGCTCTTTAGGGTCACCACGCCAGCATACTTACCGGCTAAGTTGGTCAACTCTACGTTGCCGGTGTTCAAATTCAGGTTTCCAACGCTCAACCCGTCGTCGGGCGTGTAGATCGGCGTCGTGTAGTCCCATCGCAGCCCTAACATGACGTTAAACTTTGGCGTAACTTTCCATGTGTCTTCACCGTAGAAGGATAATCTCCATTGTTTTTCCTCCGGCTGAATCAGCGTTATGTCCCTGCCAAAGCTGTCGCTGAGGCCGAGTAGAAAGCTCGCCATGCCTAGGCCTGAGTTTGGCACATCAGCATTACCGGTAAGATTCTGATCGAAATCGAAAGATCCACGACCACTGACATCAGTCCGGGTCCCATAGAATTTATGGAATTCCCCGCCAAATTTGAAGGCATGGTGGTTCACTGTTTTAGTCCAGGTGTCGAAGAATTGAAAAGTTGTTTCGCGCTCGAAGAACGGCAGTCCTATATCTCCCATGGTGAATTCACCGGTTGGCCCGTCAACTGTCAGTGTCGGCAACCCGCTTGTGTAGACCGTGCCGAGGTTGATATCTGGAATACCTACCTTGTTCGCGGTGTCATATGCCGCATCCAGCTGGAGTTCCGAAATGACGATTCGCGAAACAGCGAAGCGGAAGTCCTGCTGCAAAGTTGGAGAGAACGTGCGCTGATAGTTAACCATGCCGCTATAAACGTCATCACTCGAGTCACCTGAGTTTGCGATACCCCCCAGCGGTGGACCGCCTCCCAGAACACCGAACACGTTATTGGTCAGGAAGTGCGCATGAAAGTAGCTGAACTTCCCAAAAAGCAGCGTCTTGGGAGAGACCGGAAAGTCCACGCGCGCGTCGACCTGATTCTGGTCGAAAATACCCGGGCGAGAGATAGTGTAATTATTGTCGTTTGCATTGGGATCTGTCGGCGATGGCAGCAGGGCCAGAAGATTGGTCGTGGCCGGACTGATGCGATCGGGGCAAATCACGTTGAGGACGCCGTTGCACGAGAACTGCGTGCGCCCGGTTCCGTCAGGGTTGCCCGTGGCCGGGTCATAGATCGGGTTGGTCGATGCGACCGAACTGAAGTCGCCGAGACGAAATGGGGCGACCGGCGAAGTGTAGAGGCTGGAAGTTGAGAGATTGTTTCGCATTCCCTGATAATCGCTAAAGAAGAACAACTTGTCCTTTAGGATTGGGCCGCCGATACTGCCGCCGAACTGATTCCAGACGTTGCCGGGTACACCATTGGGCTGGCTAAAGTGATCTGCAGCAAAAAAGCCCGCGGTGCGGTAATACTCGAACGCCGATCCATGGAAACTATTCGTGCCTGATTTAGTAGTGGTTTGAAAGACCCCACCATTGACGCTTCCGTATTCGGCGTCGTAGTTGCTCGTTGTGAACTTCACTTCCTGGACGGAGGCATTCGGGGGCACGAGGAGAGAGTAACCCTGGATGACCTCGGTATCGTCAACGCCATCAAGTATGTGGGCGTTGTTATTCGGCTGGCCTCCGTTGATATTTACGTTAAAATCCTCGCCTGAATTTTCCGGATGAATGTCGAGTTGACCGGACGGCATGGATACCCCCGGGGCTAGAAGCGTCAGCCGGGTGATGTTGTTGCCGAACGTGGGAAGATTGTTAATTTGGTTTGCTTGAATACTTAAGCTGACTTCTACAGAATCGGTCTGAAGAATCGGAGACTCGCCGGTAACGGTCACTGTGGAGGTTGCCGCGCCGACTGTTAACGCGACATCTACGGGGACGGCTGTTCCGGCCTCGACCGTGATATTTTCCCGAATGAATTTTTCGAAGCCGGACTTCGTGACAGTGATCGAATAGGTTCCTGGCAGGAGACTGGGAAATCGATACAAGCCCACGATATTCGTGGTGGTCTGATCGGTCACCTGGGTGTCCGTGTTTGTCGCCTCCACTGTTGCGTCACTAAGCACGGCGCCGGAAGGGTCCTTCACATAACCTGTGATGGCACCCGTGACGGCTGTTTGCGCGTGCGATGAGCCAGCGCAAATCAGCAGCAACACTCCTATTAATGTCTGGAGACGATTTAGTGCCGCCTTCATTTGTGACCTCCTTTGGGATCGGTTCTCGTTCATCTGCCCAATACATGCTCTACCTTGTTTTGGCTATGCTTCTGAATCTTTGAAGGCCCGCGTTAGAGCGCTCCGGGCCAGATGCGGTCCTCGCTCCCAATGTCGCAGGAAGTTAACCTCACTCCTCAGGCGGGTGTCAATATAAATTTTGTCAACACTACTGTCAACAGTCGTGTGACGAACGACTCAGTACGGCGCCTAACGCTGAGATACATTGGCAACAATGTGACATCGTTTGGCTTGCGGCAACTTCGCCCCATAAGGTGCACGTACATACCGGCGTAATACGGTGGACATCTCTCCAGGCGGAGATGCCGCCCTATCGTGTCTCTTGCTGTCATAGGGCACTGGCTCAAGCCCTATTTCTAAGAATGATGCCGACGAAAGTGTCATCGATTTCATCGAGCGCAGTGATCAATAAGGAAGCCGTTATCGCTAGTGGGCGCAAGCCTCGCCGAGGGACGGAGGCGCACCGTCATATGCTAATCTGGCATTTCTATGGGAACTCCAAAGACGAAGACTGCTAAGAAAGAGCGCGGGCTTCCCGCAGGGGAGCGAGTGGAAGCGCATCTGCGAAAAGCCATATATGCCGGCACGCTACGGCCGCGGCAGCGAATCATTGAAGAAGATCTCGCCCGCGAGTTAAAGGTGAGCCGGGGTCCTGTGCGAGAGGCTTTGCTAAGGCTGGAGCGCGACGGCCTTGTGGTAACCACATCGCGGCGCGGCACTTTTATCCGCGATATCTCTTTTACCGAAATCGGGGTAGTCTTTCGCATGCGGGCCAAACTGGAGGGCCTTTGTGCTCGCTATATGAGGGAAGATGCGTCCATTGATCCCTCTAATTTGCTTGAGCCTGTACTGAAGAAATTAAAAGCGGCCGCCGAAAAGAACAGCGAAGAACGTTTTTTTCACGCGGACATGGAGCTTCATCGCACGATCTGGAAGGCGTCCAACCAGCCCCTGCTCTATGGCACATTAAACCTGGTGATGAATCCATATATTTTTATGATTGCTCGGGCCTATTCTTCTCAGGTTGCTATGGGTCGCCGTTTTGAGCATCATGAGCGATATGTGAAAATGCTGTTGAGAACCTCGATAGCCAGGATTGAAGAGGAGGTCGAGCGATACTTTTCCGAAGTGTACACACAGACCTTTGATCGCATTTCACCCTTCCCAGCTTTCGCTTTGCATGGCTGGTCGGGCGACTCCAGAGACGGCAGTACATCCCGGCAATCCCGTTCATGACAAACGTAAAATCCCTAAGTCCTCTTAACGAGCGTGGCCCCCCCATCAATCAGGAGCGTTGACCCCGTCATGTAATCGGAGTCTTTGCTGCAGAGGAAGGCATATCCGTCGGCAACGGACTCCGCGGTTTGCATCTCGTTAAGCGGAATTGCTGCTGATACGCGTCCGCGAAAATCCGGTTGTACATCGTGCAGCTTTTTGCTGAGACCGGCATATACGATACCCGGAGCCAAAATGTTAACGCGTATTCCTTGCGATGCAAGTTCCTGAGCCATAACCATGGCCATCATCTTGACTGCCGATTTGCTGCAAATGTAAGAGGTGCCCTCTGGGAACGGCATGTCTTGCACCCAACTTCCGGTGAAAAGTAGTTTGCCACGCACGCCGCGTATCGGCTCTTGCGAGACCATCACCCTTGCAGCCAACTGAGCGAGATTGAACGCCCCGTAGAAATTGACCTCCATCGTTGTTCTCAGATTGGCCGGGTTTATTTCGAGACACGGCTCGTTGATCACTGTGCCTGCGTTTGCAATCACGACATCCAGACGATCGTGGCTCTTTAAGGACTCTGTCAATGCCGACTGAACAGCGTCGCGGTCGGTAACGTCGCACGCTAGATGGGTCACGTTTGCGCTGTTGAGAAGGTCGGTGGAAAGCAGTTCCTTCGGATTTCGATCCAGAAGAATGACTCTGGCGCCTTCCTCGATGAGTCGACGTGCGACAGCTTGACCGATATCCCCACATCCTCCGGAGATCGCTACCGTTGTTTGCTCCAGCCTCTTCAGTTCAGTCACTTGGACCCTCGGATCGATATTGGTTGTGAAGCGTACGGCTAAGGTTTAGACGCAGTACCTACGAGCGTGATTCGTGACTCTCTTCTCAAGTGTGAACTGGATCCATGATTCGGGTCTGCAATACGTCAGAGAATCTATATATCGCGTTATCGGCTGTCAACAAGATAGTTGACATTTGGCCAGTGTGCTGTGCTAGCATTTGCTTTCCCTGACGCGGGATTAGTTCTTATTTGCATTCATATGACTTTAAAGTCGACTTCATTTGAAGGGCAGACAGTACTCGTGACAGGAGCGGCCCAGGGCCTAGGCAAGGCGTCCTCTGTCGCATTTGGCCGTCGCGGGGCCCGAGTGGCCATGGTTGATTTGAATGAAGCCGTGCTGAACGACACAGTTGCAGAGCTTCGCGAACAAGGGATTGAATGCGCAGGCATCGTGGCCAACATCGCAGAGTCCGGCGCGCCCCAGAACATCGTAGAGAAGACAATGAACCTCTTTGGGAGCCTCAATATTTTGGTCAACAATGCGGCGGTATCTTCAGTGGAGGCTCTGCTAGACGTCACTGAAAACGAATGGGACAAAGTGTTTGCGGTAAATGTAAAGGCGTTGTTCTTCCTGTTACAAGCCTCAGCACGTGTGATGAAGACCGCCGGAGGGGGAAGAATCATCAACGTCTCCTCGCCGGGTACACGAATGACATTGACGAACTACACCTCATACGCGACATCGAAGGCGGCCGTAGATTATATCACCCGCACAGCCGCGGCCAATCTTGGGCCATATGGAATCACAGTCAACGCGATTGCGCCAGGCAGGATGGATACTCCAATGCAGCGGATCACCGAAGAGTCGAATGCTGCTGCTATGGGAGTCGACTTGAAAAGCTATATTCAGTCTCGCACTGTCGATATTCCACTGCGGCGGCGGACCACTCCTGAGGAAGTTGCTGAGGGAATTGTGTGGCTTGCGACACAAGAGGCGTCGTATGTTACTGCGAATCGCTTGAATATCTCAGGCGGATTGGAACTTGATTGATGCTCCCGCCACGCGTTTCCAAGTCAACGCCTCCCACGATCCGGAAATGACTGTCTTCGGCATGGCATGTTCGATGGTCAGATTGGTGCCGCTTGAGAATAGCTAAGGTTGAAACAATTCGCCACGCTGCGTTGCCGAATCTGCTGTGGGTACAACTCTATTCGGACGACGGGCTGATCGGCCTGGGGGAGACATTCTATCTGCCTGCGGCCGTCGAATCAGTAATCCATGATGTAATTGCAGCTTTTATTCTCAATCGAGACGATTGCTCTCCTGAGAGCGTTTGGGATCAGGTCTTTAGCTATTGCAATTTTTTTGGCCACGCCGGGGCTGAGATGCGCGCTCTTTCCGCGGTTGATATTGCCCTTTGGGATCTTCTAGGACAGAGAACAGGTCAGCCAATCTATCAGCTGCTCGGTGGCAAGCTGAGAGACACGATTCCCATTTACAACACGTGTGTTGACACTGAGATTTACCGGGACCAAGAAGGTTTTGTGGAGCGGCCGGGCGCGCTGGCCAAGGACCTGCTGGCGCAGGGCATCAAGGCCATGAAAGTGTGGCCCTGGGATCGCTTCGCGCCGAAATGGGAGACGGCAGCAGTTGCCGGACCGGCTGGATACTTGTCCATGGGACCCTCCGGTTCGTTTCTATCTTTGAAAGATCTGGACGCCGGGCTTAGTGTCGTCAAGGAGATTCGAGATACTGTCGGCAGAGACATTGAGATCTTGATTGAAGGGCATTCCCGATGGGACCTCAACTGTGCCATCAAGATCGGCAGGGCTTTGGAACCATATGACGTGCTGTGGATGGAAGATATGATGAAGCCGGAAAGTGCCGCCGATCTGTCCAGGCTCGCTTCCGAAACACGTGTTCCGCACAGCGTCAGCGAGCGTCTTTTTACAAGATATGCCTACAGGCAAGTCCTCGAGGCGCGCGCCGCGCACATTATCATGCCGGATTTGGTGTGGACCGGGGGAATCACGGAAGGGCACAAGATTGCCATTCTTGCTGACGTCTTCCATCTCCCGATTGCGCCTCACGATTGCACCGGTCTGGTGACGATTTTTGCGAATCTACATGTCTGTGCTGCGAGCCCAAACGCCATGATCTTAGAGACGGTGCGCGGCTTCTGCGAAGGCTGGTACCGGTCGGTTTACACAGACAACGTTCAAATCGAGGACGGCAAGGCCGCTTTCCCAGTTGTTCCGGGTCTCGGAACGCGCCTCAAACCGGAATTTTGGGCGGAATCAGGGACTTCTACCCGGATCAGTGTTGCCTGATGAGTTGAAGAACTAAGCGATGCGGCGATGACTCTATGAGCGGGTGAGATCTCAGGCTTCGAAATCAAGTTCTTCGCCCACATGAGGAATAATTGCGGTCCCTCTGCCTCCTAGAGACGTGTAAGTGTCGACAAAAAGATCAGGATCGAGTGTTTCATCGGCGCTGTTACTCCGGTCGGCCCAGAGCAAATGATGAATTGGAATTACCCGTGCGGCTCCCAGATGCCATGCGAGCAATGCGGACTCGTATGCATCCATGTTTCCTCCGACGCCATTGATGCACAGCATTGCTACATGAGGCGCGTGGGATTTGAGTCTCCGCAGCCGCACATCATATTCGGTATCGCCGCTGTGATAGATTTTCAGTTCTCCGACTTGAAGCAAAACCCCGACAGCATCAGGGACCTCCCAGCCAGGTACGCCAGCTTCGTGCCGTGCGGGCGTCGCGTCGATCCTCACATCCTCCAGATGTATCGGCTCCCCTGGCACGAAAGGAATAATTTGTCCTCGGGGCACGCCCCAGCTCAGGGCTCGCGCCATCGCGCTGGGTGGCATGATCAACTTGGCGTTTCCGTTATTGCGAGCAATTGTGGGAATGGAACCCGGGTCCAGATGATCTTCGTGCCAGTGCGTTGAGATGATCGCATCGGCACGGAGCTCATCCGCCGCAATCGGCGGCGGAAATGCCCGCTTTCTACCGAACATGGATTCCACGCAATTTGAAAGATATGGGTCAACACAAATGACAGTGCCCTGATGTGTCTTGAATACAAAACCAGATCCGCCCAGCCACCAGGAGGAAACATGGTTGTTAGCAACCTGCTTGGACGCAATGCGTTCTGCCAGATCTGCGTTTTTGTTCATCAGACAACTTCTTCCCGGAACGTGGTCTGGCCTAGACGCCTTTCCCACCCGTCCTTATGTACATTGAGGTACGAATACGGATCATACGGATGTTGCGTGGCTACATCTAAGTTCAGGTCCAGTCCGAGCCCGGCTCCGCTCGGCAAACTCAGATGTCCGTTTGTCGCGTCAATTGTAGGTATCCAAGTGACTAAGTCCTTAGTCCAGGGGTCATTGAAGGCATCAAAATGCTCCTGTATTAGAAAGTTGGGGACGCAAGCAGCGAGTTGCAGGCAGACAGCGGTTGCGACTGGTCCGCCGCTTTGGTGCGGCGCGATAACGCTGCCATGTGCCATGGCAAGATGCGCAACTGCTAACGTGTTAGTAATCCCGCCCAGGCTCATGGGTTCAGGCTGAAAGATGTTGACCGCACCCCCCGACGCGAGGGTATAGAACTGACCGACGGTATCATACATTTCGCCTGTGGCAACTCGGATGGGGCACTGCGCCGCTACTGAGTTTGCCGGTAACTCCCGTTCGCGGGTAGTTGGCTCTTCCCACCAATAGATATCAAGAGGGGCCAGTTTCCTCGCCGCACGCAGGGCGTCGGCTTCGGAAAACCTAGCATGAACGTCGATGAGGATTCGCAGGTCACGGCCGTAGCGAGAGCGCAGCGCCGCCACGATCTCATACGAGAGCTCCAGCTCGTAACTATCGATGAAGTCACGTGCGGTTCCGAAGGGATCGAGTTTTAGCGCATGAAAGCCCTTGGCGACTACCTCCTCTGCGGCTGCTACAAACGCTTGAGGAGATCTCTCCGTCCGGTACCAGCCATTTGCATAACCCAGGATTGACTCTCGAACCTTTCCCCCGAGTAGCTGGTAAATCGGAACACCCAGCGATTTGCCGAGGATATCCCAACAAGCCACCTCGATTGCAGCCACTGCAGTTCGGTGGATATGACCCCCATCAAGAGAGACGCTGTCCATCAGGCGTTTGGAAAGAGCGTTTACCTGCCGTGGATCCTGGCCAATTACGAGGTGTTCCAGCTCGCGAATTGCGGCTTCGATTGTGCGGATGAAACCATTCAAAGTTCCTTCACCGATGCCATGCAGGCCACTATCGGTGGAGACACGCACAAATAACCAGTTCTTCCAACCAGCATTCACCGAGATCGTCTCAATCGAGGTGATCTTCATTCGATTACCTAGTCCGGAAATAGGAGATCCGCCGTTACTTTCGACGGCTCTCCCCACGAATCAGCTCTAACGCAGCATTGGCAATGTCTTCTGAGTCCATTCGATAGCGGCGCACAAGGTAGGGAATCGAGCCGCTCTCGCAGAAGCAATTCGGAATTCCGACGCGCTTTAGTTGGACCGCCATTTCAGCATCCACTATCGCGTCCGCAACTGCACTGGCTAATCCACCCGTTGTGAAATGGTTCTCGGCTGTGACAACCCGCGGGATCTTCTTCACAAGAGCTAAAACTGCCTCGGTATCAAAAGGCTTGAGCGTGCTCACATGCAGCAGGGCGGCGCTCACACCGCTGCTGTTGAGTTGCGCTACGGCCTTGAGGGCTCTCGCTGTCATCAGGCCGGTGCTGATGATCGCCACGTCGCTACCTTCACATAGCAGCCTGGCTTTGCCGATTTCGAATTGGTATGTGTCCGGATCAAGGACAACGGGGACTTGACCCCGCAGCAAACGCATGTAGACGGGTCCTTCATAACGAGCGATTGCTGAAACAGCCTGACCCAATTCGGTCGCGTCGCAGGGATCGATAACCGTAAGGTTGGGTATGGATCGCATCAGAGCAAGGTCTTCTATACCCTGGTGTGTTCCGCCGTAGCCGGTGGTCAAGCCCGGAAGGCCGGCAATAATCTTGACGTTTGCACACCCCAATGCGGCCCCAATTGCAATAAAGTCATAGGCGCGCCTGGTCGCAAATACGCAATATGTCGTGGCGAAAGGTACGAATCCGGTCCGCGCAAGACCTGAAGCGACACCAATCAGATTCTGCTCGGCCATGCCGACTTGAAAAAACCGCTCGGGAAAACGATTCGCGAACAGATGGATATCGGTGTACTTGCCGAGATCTGCGGTTAGTCCCACAATGCGTGGATTGGCTTCCGCCTCACGAATCAGCGCCTCTCCAAACGGCGCTGTCGCCGTTCGCTCCGCTCCATAGATATCTGAGCTAAGAATGTTGCCCGTGACACCCGATTTGGCCGCTGAGACGCTCATGCACTCCTCTTGGCTTTCGGTTGGGCGTTTTCCTCAAGCTGTTCTCTAGCTAACCGCCACTCATCGGGCTCGACTCGAATGAAATGATTCTTATCCCGTTCCTCGAACGCGCGCACGCCCTTTCCCATCAGAGTGTCGAGAACGATCGCATGAGGCTTCCCGGAGTTCTTCCTGGCTGAATCGATAGCGTCGACAATTGCGTGTATATCGTTGCCGTTAATGCGCTGCGTGTCCCAGCCAAAGGCCTTCCATTTCTCCTGCACAGGCTCGACATTTAGAACCTCTCTCGGCGGCCCGTCAGCTTGTTGATCGTTGCAATCAATAAAAGCGAAGAGATGGTCAAGCCGATGATGGGCAGCCGCCATCGCCGCCTCCCAGGTCGAACCTTCCTGAAGTTCCCCATCCGAAAGAAGATTGAATATGCGGGAAGATCTTTTGTCCAGGCGTACGCCCAAAGCCATGCCCACAGCTTGTCCAAGACCGTGACCCAGTGAGCCCCCAGTCATTTCGAATCCTGGCGTAATTTCACTGCCGGACATTTCAAGTCTGGATTCATCTGCGCCATAGGTGTCAAGCTCCTCGACGGTGATTACGCCAGCTTCCGCCAGTGCCGCATACAACCCGATTGAATAGTGTCCGATAGAAAGAAGAAAGCGGTCACGATCCGGCCATGCAAGATTGTGCGGGTCGTACTTCATCTCCCTGAAGTAAAGGACCGCCAGCAGGTCGGCTATCCCGAGGCCCTGCCCAACGTAACCTTGCCCCACCCGCTCTGCCATGCGGAGGATGTGCCTTCGCAACGAGAGAGCATGAAGCTCCAGCGACCCAATACTCGTTGCTTCGGCAGAAGCATCTATTCCATGACTCATGGAACCTCATGTCTTGCTCAGCCTGAAAATCACTCGAACAATGATGGTCCGACTGGACCAATAGATCGCATACTTTATGCGGCGATTGCCACCGGTAGGCGAATGCAAGGATCGTTATAGAAGAACGTTTCCGTTCCTGTCAATACAAGATCGATGACACAATTGTTGACATTATGTGCCCTCGGATTCTAGTGTTTCAGTTGAATGAATGCTCTCGATGATCGGCCAATTGTTCTTGATCCTCATACCACGGTCACTGCGCGATCGAAATATAGGTACCCCATTGCGGTGCAGTTTGGATTCGACGCCTCCTTGATGTGTTGGCAATTGTGGACAATCGCCAGGCCGTGGTGTAACGTGCAAGGGCTGCCAGCTTTGAAATGAAATTATCTCGGCCCATGGACTCGGGCAAACATCAAATCGATTGTGCCAGGCGCAGCACAGTGTGCGATCAGTGTAGATCACCTCTTTCGTCGTCTTGCCAAAGATAAATCCGGATAGACAAAGCGGGTGGGAGGACTTATGACAACGAGGCTGAAAAGCAGATGGCTAGGTGGGCTGATTGTGTTATTCGTGATGCCCACCTGGGCGCAGGTCTTCGATTTGTCGGCCGATTTCTCGCTTGCTAAAAATCCAAATGCGGCCTGGGAATATGGCTTTTCCGCTACAAACTCTTTAGCGGCCGACCAGTTTCAGCTCGACCAGAAATCCGTGATGATAGGCCCCATTGGCTTCTGGCATCCGACCCAAGGTGATGCGCCTGGTCCGGGTTACTATCCGTACATCGCCTACAACAGCACGAAAGATACCCAGGTGGGATCAAAAGGATGGGCCATCTCTGACGGCCAGATCGCAATGGAAGGCAGCAATACCGGTCAGTACAGCCTTGTTCGCTTCGTGGCTCCGCGTACAGGCAACTACTCTGTAAATGCCAAATTCGTTGGCATTCACTACGGGCTGTCCACGACCGATGTCCACGTATTAAAAAACAGCAAATCTGTCTTCGACGCGGATATCGACGGCTATGGAGGAGATCCGGCATTTCACACGGTGCAAGGCTCAAATCCTCGAGCGGAGTATTCGGGTCAGATGCAACTGAAGGCCAATGACAGAGTCACATTTGCTGTGGGATACGGTAAGAACAAAACTAACTATGGTGATACGACAGGTTTGTCGGTGAAGATCGTGCTGCTCAGCGAGACCAAATCTGGCAAGCGATAGGCGGTTAACGCACCCAAAGCGCGAATTCGCTCAGTCGTGCCATATGGTTGTATGTCAGCAGCGGTTGAACTCGTCCACGTAGTGCTCGCGCAGAAAGCGGTTGGCTTCCGCAAGGGTGCTGATCCCGTGCAACCGGAGCTCCTGCGGCAGCCGTCCCTGCCAGGTCCCGAAGTTGCGTTCCGAGCGGCCCCGCGCCTGAGGCGAGTAAGCCGGAATCATCTGCACGCCCAGATCGCGCAGCGCACGGCCCACCTGGGTCAAACGATGCGGGTCCACCTTGCCGCCAGCCTTCGGTGTCAGCCAGAAATGACTGCCTCGATCCGAGTACAAGGCGCAGAACAGCCCCTTGCGCTCGATGACTTCTCGCAGCGCGGCCATCACCGTAATCGTCGATTCTTCTTCCACCAACTGGGCGTAATAGATTTCACTGGTAGCGTCGTCCAGAATCACGATCAGGTCATACCAGCGCTCATCCTGAAACCACTGGTGGCGGCTGCCGTCGATGTGCAGCAACATGCCCGGCAGCGGGCGCCGTTCGCGCCGCTTGCGGTGTATGCCGCGCTTGCGGGCCTTGGCCACCAATCCCGCTCCCTGCAAGGCCAACTTTACCCAGGTATAGCTCAGATGGATCCCGTGCTCGGCGCCGAGCTTCTCGTGAAAATGGCGCACGTTCAGGTCAAAGTACTTCTCCCGGTAAAGCCCCAGCACCTGCTCGGCCTGCGCCAGTGGCACACGCTTTTGGCTTGGCCGGCCGCGCCGCCGGTCGATCAGTCCGTCGTAGCCGTGTTCTTCATAGCGCTCTCGCCAACGCCGCATCTGTCGCTCGCTGATGCCGATGATCTCCGCCGCCTGCCACCAGTTGATCTTCTTCCCCATCGCTCGCAAGATTACTTCCTGCACCTTCATCGCCCGCTCCACTGCGGCCCTCGGATACGTACCCACGCTCTCTCGCATGGACATATCCTCGCCGCCCGCTAAGCGGACATTTCACCTGCTAACTTCACTGGACATATCATGTGCTAACGACATATGTCAGCAAGAATGTTGACAAACTTTAGGAGCGAGAGCAAGCTTATCTAGTTTCACCGCTTCGGATCGAGTAATTCAGGGAAAACTGCGGGAATGGGAAGCGAACTGGGCATCTTGTTAGCGGTGGGCGCCGGCCTAATGGTCGGCAATTGCATGCTTCCCCTTAATTATCTACGCAGGTGGCGCTGGGAAAACGCATGGATCATCTTCACACTGGTTGCCCTGGTCCTGATGCCATGGACGCTAGCCTTTCTCCGAGTGCCAAATCTTCTTTCGGTTTATAGCCACGTCAGTTCTGCCAGCTTCATGATTCCTTTCCTGTACGGCGCCGGATGGGGAGTCGCCCAGGTGCTCTTCGGGTTGGCAGTGATTCGTGCCGGCATGGCCTTATCGTTCGCAATCACGATCGGGCTGAGTGCCGCGTTGGGCAGTCTAGTCCCTATTCTCTTGCGTCATCCGCAAGCTCTTGTTACAGGACGTGGACTAGTACTCTTGCTGGGACAGCTGCTGATGGTGACAGGAGTGATCGTGTGTTGTTGGGCCGGGCGCAGGAGAGAGAGGGAGCAGAAGGCGGAGGCAGCGGCATCACCCGCCAGGTCGTATGTGGCCGGAGTCGCGTTGGCCGCGCTTGCTGGGCTTCTCGCGCCGATGCTTAATTACGCTTTGGCCTTCGGCGACAACCTGATCGTCGAGGCCATTCGTCAAAATACCCTGAGTGCAGATGCGCCTTACGCGGTTTGGCCGATTGCTCTTGCCGGGGGCGCCGTGCCGAACCTTCTCTATCCTCTGTGGCTGCTCCGGCGTAACAGGACGTGGGCTAACTTTCTCCCGGTATGGCCCGAGATCACTCTAGGAATGATCATGGGTCTTCTATGGATGGGGTCGGTCGCAATCTATGGAATGGCGACGACATTGCTAGGAGTTCTCGGCGCGTCGATTGGGTGGAGCATATATCAGATTTGCATCATCGTGATGGCAAACGTCTCAGGTTGGATTGCCGGTGAATGGAAAGGCGTGAGCCAACATTCAAAGGTCATATTGTGGAGCGGCATACTACTGCTCGGAACCGCGACCGTGGCGATTACTTATGGCAATCACTGATCCAATATGCGGGCGAGGGAAAGCGCCCGAATGAAGAAATCAGCCCCGAGATTTGAGAGCTCGTATTGGATGGCATATTCCGATCTAACCTGCCCCCAAAATCCGTACAGGTGATTCTGTGAATTTAGCCCGCCGTGACCCGCCCCGAAAAACTGAGCCGCAGGAGGTTGGAAGTTTCGGCCTGCGTGGTTCGGTTGGCGCCGGAATTACCGGCAAGTTTCGAGCTAATGTAACTCAAGTGACGGTCTCCAGCAACAGGCCTGAGTAAGTCCGCCTCCGGAGCATAGATTCAGCCGTAGTCGTAACGGTGGAAATGTGGTAAACGCGAAGCGTTTTCCAAGGCGGTTTCATCGCCGTCATTGTGTGCCGTGCATGTTCGACAGTTTGAGGGTGCAAGTCCCTTATCCAACCTGATGGAGGTGAAGGATTAGTGAAGCGCAAGGGCGTCGCCGCGAGGCGGGGTCTGAAGGAAGCGTGGAGCAAAGGCGTGTGCCGATGGACAAGAATCGGATACGAGGCCTGCACTCGCGGGCGAGTTGGCAATGAGCAGCGAAGCCCATATCCATCAAGGCGAGTGTTGGTAAATCCGGCGGTGGTGCGCTGAAGACGGTCGAACTTACCACGGGAGGTCTGTTGCATGTCGTGGAAACACGACTGGAGAAGAAGCGATTCTTCTTGAACGTGCAGCAGAAGTCAGCAGAAGGCATATTAGTCCAGTAGACCGGACGAAGGCCTGAACGATAGGAGAGGCAAGTACGTGGCACGACTCAACGGTGCAAAGCGGCAGAATAACCAGCTAAAGCTGGCCTTCGGGGAAGGGACGACGAGTGAAGCTCGAAGTCAGTCCTCTGAAGGGACCGAAGCATCGGTGGCGGAGTGCAGTGCAGAAAGCCTGGCTCCGGATGAGCAGTGGATGGAGCGAATCTGCCAGCGAGAAAACCTCTGGCAGGCGCTCAAGCGTGTGAAGGGAAACGGAGGCAGTCCGGGCATCGATGGAATGACGGTTGATGACCTGCCGGGCTACCTGAAGCAGCACTGGTTAGAAATCCGGGAACAACTGTTGAGTGGGACCTATCAACCGCAACCGGTACGGCGGGTGGAAATCCCGAAGCCGGACGGAGGCGTGCGAAAACTTGGCGTTCCTACGGTGCTGGATCGAATGATCCAGCAGGCAGTGATGCAGGTTCTGCAATGCAGTTGGGATAATACCTTTTCTGAATCGAGCTATGGGTTTCGTCCCGGACGCTCGGCGCATCAAGCGGTGGCGCGTGCCCAGCAACATATTGCCGCGGGGCACCGCTGGGTGGTCGACCTCGATCTGGAAAAGTTCTTTGACCGAGTTAACCACGACCGACTGATGGGTCAGATCGCAAGGCGAGTGTACGATAAGCGTCTCTTGCGACTGATTCGGAGCTGGCTCAAGGCGGGTGTGTTGGAGAACGGACTCGTAGGACCGACGGATGAAGGGACGCCACAAGGTGGTCCTCTTTCGCCTTTACTATCGAATCTTGTTCTCGATCAACTTGACCGTGAGTTGGCGCGAAGAGGCCATCGGTTCGCTCGGTATGCGGACGATTGCAACATCTATGTCCGCAGCCGTCGAGCAGGCGAACGCCTGATGGGAGGGCTCACAAGACTCCTTGAAGGTAAGCTCAAGCTGAAGGTAAACCGGGAGAAAAGTGCTGTGGCACGACCGTGGGAGCGGAAGTTCCTCGGGTTCAGCTTTACGAACGGAACAAAGCCAAAGCGCCGAATCGCGCCCAAAGCAGTGCTCCGGTTCCAGTCAAGAATCCGAGCCCTCACTCGTCGAACCCGAGGCATCAGTCTCGAGAAAATGGTTCGCGACGTGAGCCGCTACCTTCAGGGATGGCAGAGCTATTTTGGGTTCTGCCAAACTCCAACCGTGCTGGACCGTTTCAATAAGTGGATCAGGCGTCGTATACGCTCTGCCGCCTGCAAGCAATGGCGGACAGGGAAGACGCGATATGCCCGATTGCGAAAGTTAGATCTCAGTCATGATCTGGCCGCTCGCACGGCAGGACATCAGTGGGGACCGTGGCGGCTTAGCCGAACACAGGCTCTCTCCTATGCCATGCCAGCCGCTTACTTCGATCGCTTGGGGCTTCCTTCCTTGCGCTGCACACCCGGCGCTTAATCCTACCGAACCGCCGTGTACGGACCCGTACGCACGGTGGTGTGACAGGGAAAGCGAGTGATCGCCTACCTATGTCAATTCCACGGCTGCGTAGCGCTGCGAATTCCGCCGGGGTGCGATCATCGAGCGCCGAGTGCGGACGGTGGTGATTGTAATCGTGGTGCCACAAGGCCAGCTTGCGGCGAGCATCGGCCAGCGTGAAGAAGACCTCCACGTTCAGGCACTCGTCGCGCAGTCGTCCGTTGAAGCTCTCGATGTAGCCGTTTTCGACCGGGCGTCCTGGCCGGATGAAATCCAGGTGCACTCCGCTCTGGTAAGCCCAGAGATCCATCGCCCTGCTGGCGAACTCCGTTCCGTTATCGACGGTGATCGACTGCGGCGCTCCGCGGCCGGCCACCACCACATCGAGCGCCAGCGCCACCTTCTCTCCGCTCAGCGCAGTGTCGGCATGGAGCACCAGGCACTCGCGGGTGAACTGATCGACGACGGTCAGGACACGAATCCACCGCCCGTCGGCCAGCCGCTGAGCGACGAAATCCATGCTCCACTTCTGGTTCGGACGTATCGCCTGTCCGGATGGAATCCGTTGTCGCTGGGCCCGCTCGCGGCGCTTCTGTGTGCGCACAATCAGACCTTCTTCGGTGTAGAGCCGGTAGATCCGCTTCGCGTTCACTTCCCACCCCTCGCGCTTCAGCATCACCGTCAGCCTCCGGTAGCCGTAGCGAACCCGACTGCCCGCGAGTTCGCGCAATCGTACCCGCAAACCTTCCTGCGGATCGCGGTGGTGCCGATAACGCAGAGTCGCCCGTTGTACTGGAATCAGCCCCGCAGCACGCCGCTGGCTCAGCTGGTGGACCTGCTGGGCCCACTCCGCCAGCTCGCGCCGCGCCCGAGGCCTCAGAGCTTTTTTGCGACGATCTCCTGCAGGATATGCCGATCGAGGCTCAGGTCGGCCACCAGCCGCTTCAGCTTCCCGTTCTCCTCCCGCAACTGACGAAGCTCGCGCAACTCGCTCAAGCCCAGCCCGGCATACTTCTTCTTCCATAGGTAAAATGTCTGCTGGCTGATGCCATGCTTCCGGCAAACCTCAACCACCGTTTCGCCTGACTCTGATTCCCGCAGCACCCGCAGAATTGCCTCTTCGCTGTGTCCCCGCTTCGCCATCCGTGGCTTCCTCTCTCGCTTCAGGGAACCACGACAGGTTGCGATCCCTCAACTTCCCGACGGTCTAGTTTTTGGGTTTTGGATCACCGCCGGAACTGTAATCCGACGAGAACCCGCCGCCGAGTGCGTTGGCGATTTGGTATTCGTTTAGAGACCTGGTCTCATGTCCCGAGGTCTGGCTAGCTCAATGCCTTTGCGAGTCGAATGAGTCCTTGCCGTATCGCAAACTCGTCGAATCCGCCAAAGCCGAGGAGCATCGCATTCGGATCAGGACGTCTCAGAGTGCATCGATCGACGGCGAGAACCTCAATACCCTGGGCCGCTGCCAGCTTTTCCGCCCGTCGTGAAGTCATTCCATTCTTGAGGTACCCGATGGTGTAGAGGCCTGCCCTGACGTTAGAGATCTCAAGCAACCCACCCAGATGTTGCCTGGCTCCTTCCATGAGTGTTGCGAGGCGCTCCGCATACAGATTCCGCATCCTCCGCAGATGACGTGCCAAATGCCCATCTACAATGAAGTCGCAAAGCACCGCGTGGTCAAAGGATGAATTCCGGAAATCGGTTCGGTAGCGAAAACCCAGGAAGAAATCTATTAACGGCGCAGGCAATACTACGTAGCCCACGCGTAAGGCTGGGAATAGCGTCTTGCTGAACGATCCGATGAAGATAACGCTTGAGTGATTATCGAGGCTTTGCAGGGCAGGCACAGGCGGTCCCTCAAACCTGTATTCGCTGTCATAGTCATCTTCTATAACAAAAACGCCGGCGCGTGAGGCCCAGCTAAGCAGGGCCATCCGCCGCTCCAGCGACATCGTTACCCCCAGCGGGAATTGGTGAGCCGGCGTTACGTAGGCTCCCTTCGCATCCGGACAGCTCTTAATTCCGGCGGAAACAGACAGCCCTTCATCATTCACTGGCACAGCAATAATCCTGGCTCCGACATTGTCAAACGCGATTCTGGCTCCGAAATACCCAGGATCCTCCATCCATATCGGATCGCTCTTTTTCAACAGCAGCCGTGCCAACAGGTCGAGCGCCTGTTGTGTTCCGGAAACGACGACAATTTGTTCCGCAGTGCATCGCACCCCACGTGACGTGCGCAAATACTCGGCGATCGCATCGCGCAATGGCCGATATCCACCCCGATCAGCCTCTTTCTTTAACCATGACCTGAAATTACGTGCTCGGCCTGCGGCAATACGTCCCCAAACCTCGGACGGGAATTCGTTGATGGCTGGAACCCCGATCCGAAAGGGGCGGATCCCCTCAACAAGAGCCAGGTCAATCCAGGCTTGCGGCCGTTTATATGTCGACATGACGCGATGAATGTATGCCGGTATCGTGGTTGCCTGGCGGGCCGGCCGGGGCGCCTCCACACGATTGACCCACGTACCGAATCCGACACGGGAGGTGACATACCCCTCGGCTTGTAAACGCTCCAGAACGCTGACGACAGTGCCCCGGGAGAGGTCATACTGGCTGGCGAAATCTCTGGACGCTGGCAGTCTGGCGCCTGGCGCGAGCCGGCCGTCCAGAATGGCAGAGCGCAGTTCGCCGTACAACCAGTTGGTCAGGGTCTGATGGCGCGGCCGGCTTTTGAGAGTGAGCTCGAACGAGCTAATGGCTTTTGGCATCTCTCAAATGGTCCAATAGGATTAGCGAAAATGGCTCTGTTCGATGAACCAATGGCGCAATAGTATCAGTTCTGAAATCGAGAAGCGCATGCGTCGTCGTTGGGCTCTGGCTTCTCGCTGAGCGATTCATGGGAGATCAACAGATGAAAGTTGGAGTTTGGTTCTATGGCTTGGGCACCGCTCTAACAGGCATTCTGGATATCGCCTGGGGTAAATTCGACGCCTCTCATCAACCCATCAAATTCCTGGGCCAGAATCTTCCTGGTCAACACATGCTGGCCTGCGTCGCGGGCGTCTTGCTGGTTGCTGCTGGTCTTGCAATCTTGTGGCAGCGCAGCGCAAGGATCGGCGCCGCGGCATCCGCCATCGCCTACTTGATTTTTGCGGCATTTTGGCTGTCCCGGTACTATGCCGGGATTCATGCGCTTGGCTGGCGAATCGACGTTTACTAGGCATCTCTTTCGGGGTGGGTCAACAATTATTGCTGGTCGCTCCGGCAGCAATCGTTTACGCGTCTACAGCCTCACCGGACTCCCTGTTGCAAGAGAGAGCAGCGATCGCCGCACGTTGGATGTTGGGATTGCCTCCTATCGTCTTCGGCTTATTCCACCTCACCAGCATTCGCATCTTCGCAAGCATCGTCCCGCAGTGGATGCGCTTTGGATATTTTTGGGCGGCGTTAACCGGAATCGCCTTCATCCTGGCAGGAAGTGCAATTTGCTCGGGAATTATGGATGTCCTGGCCGCCAGGCTTCTTGCGTTAATGCTGTTGCTGTTTGACGGTCTTGTAGAAATTCCTCCTATTTTTATCCGACTGCACAATCAGGAGACATGGGGTGCCGCTGTATACAATCTGGCTGCGATAGGGGCATGCTTAATATTCGCCGGGTTTCTCGCAAGCCGCGCAGAACGAGGACGACTCGATCCCGCGGGGAATGTTGCCATGTCACGCCCTGATCCGGTGGTTGCCTGATTGAGTAACGCGTGGTCGTCGGACGAACATTCGGGTTGCCTGCGTCTCGGTTTATGACTTCAAGCCAATTTGCTCATTGAACTCCGGTTGAGCTTTGCTCCGACCACTTGCACTGAGAACTGGGTTCCGTTTCCTGAAGCCCAGTTCGCCGGCCATCGCGAGGCTGGGCAATCGATTAAGATCAATCGCGGCACACCTGTTCTGCCTCCTGCATCTCACGCCTGCGGCTCCGCCTCTTGCGTTCGGCCCCAGAGGCTTGGTCGCCTTCCTCGCGACCGCGGGTTACCAGCTATGGCTAATATCACGGTGTTCAACCAGGGTGTGAATCGGGGCGCCGTCTTCCTGTGCTACAACAGTCGCGATCGGTCGCGGGTGATCGCGATCGCCGAATCCCTGAAAGCTGCTGGCACCGACGTCTGGATCGACGATTGGCAAGCGGGGACGACGATGCAGGCGCTCGCAGAAGCCCTACAATCGTCAGCCAGTTCGATTCAGGGCGCCGTGATCTTCATCGGTGAAAGCGGCCTCGGTAGCTGGCAGGGATTCGAGGGCGCGGCTGTTCGGGCGCGCGCATTTCGAGCGTGCGCTTCCGATCGTTGTCGCGCTGCTGCCGAGCCCTTCGCGCACGACTGCCGAGATCCCGCGGGTGCTAGAGGCCGTGCCTCGAGTCGATCTCGGCAGCGACCCGCGGCAACAGGGTATCGAGATGATCCGCCGGGCACTCGCTGCGATTCCGAGCGATCAAAGCAAAGCGTCTGTCCGCCGCATCATGGAGGGCGAAGAGAGCTACGGGGAAATCGGCTTGAGCGCCGACGAGCTGGACGTCGAGCTCATCACCAAGCTCCATCGAATTGACGACTACGAGGGTGGAGTCGAGATGCTCGAAAGGATCGTGGCGAAGGCGCGGTCGACGCTCGGAGCACGGCACCCCAAGGTCTCCTTTCATCTGAACGAGCTCGGCTTGCTGTTTCGAGAGCTCGGGCGTTTCAAGGAAGCCGAAGCGTCCTTCCTGCAGGCCATCGAGATCGACGTTCTCAACGTCGGCGAACAGCACCCGGTCGTCGCATCGCGCCTCAACAACTTGGCGCTCGCTCTGCAGGAGCTCGGGCGCTTCCAAGACGCCGATGCGATCTATCGTCGCGTCATCGCGATCGAGGAAGCGCAGGGCAGCAGGCAGGATAGTCTCGCGACGACGCTGAGCAACCTGAGTTTGGTGATGAACGAGGTGGGCAGATTCGCGGAGTCAGACGATCTGCTTCGCCGCGCGCTCGCGATCGACACGAAGCTGTTCGGTATGAATCACTCTGCGGTGGCGCGCGACCTCGCGAATCTGAGCTTTGTCCTGCATCAGCTGAACCGCCTCGACGAGGCCGAGGAAGCGTGTCGTCAGTCGATTGCGATCGATACAAAGTGTTTCGGCGCAAAACATCCGCTGGTGGCGACAAGCCTGGACAATCTCGCCGCTCTGAGAGTCGCCCAGGATGACTTCGCCGGCGCCGAGGACCTTCATCGCCGCGCCTTGTCTATTGACCGCGAGGTGCTTGGCGAGTCCCATCCGAACGTGGCGCGCGACACACACGCGCTGGCATCGCTGTATTACACGCTTGGTCGCCTGAGCGATGCCGAGGAATTGTGGCGCAATACGGTCGCGATGTCCGAAGAAGCTCTGGGCGCTGAGCATTATCAGACGGTAGCTGCGCGATGTGGGTTGGCAGCGGTTTACGCGACGCAGGCTCGCTACGACGAAGCGGAGTCGCTGTACGTCGACTCCCTCGAGGCCACAATTCGCGCCTACGGCCAGGATCATCCGCACGTCGGCCCAATGACGAATGCGCTCGGCGAGCTCTATCGGAATATGGAGCGATACGACGAGGCGGAGCGACTCCTCATGCGGTCGCTCGCCATTACGACGCGACATCGCGGACCTGATCATCCGATGGTCGCGGCCTGCATCAACAACCTCGGGCTTGTCTACCAGGCGACCGGCCGGATGGACGAAGCCGAGCGTGCAGCGCGGCGCGTGCTGGGGATCGATGAGCGGGCATATGGCACCGACCATCACGAAGTTGCGCTGGATCTATTCAATCTCGCACTTCTGCTCAGCGCGACCAACTGCCTTGCGGAGGCGGAGACCGCATTCGAACGCGCGCTGGCGATCCAGGAGGCGAGTCTAGGGCCGGAGCATCAGCATGTGGGGCATACGCTCAGCAATCTTGCATTGCTGCTTCAGCGCACGGGGCGTGCGCACCTCGCCGAGCCGATGATGCGACGGGCGCTGGCGATCAATGAGCGCGCCTACGGCGTCGCGCACCCAGAGATCGCCACTGGCTTGAACAATCTCGCCATGCTGCTCGCGAGCCTGGGTCGCGCGGCCGAGGCGGAGCCTCTCCAGCGACGGGCGCTCGCCATTTCACAGCGATCGTGGGGGATGCACCATCCCAACACGCGTGCGTGCGCGAGAAACCTTACTTCGATTCAGGAGGGGTTAGCGGGCCGGTGACATCCAGCGCTCAAAGCAGTTGCCAATGCGGCGTTCCAGTTCCGCCTCATCCTGTACGGCACGCCTGCGATAGAGTAGCAGCTCGCCATGCGTGCCGCGCGCTGTCAAGCGTTCATGGGGAAGTGTTGTAGTAACCAGCAGTGTAACCAGGGCAGTAAGCGGTCTATCTTCAATGTCTGGCGGAGAGAGTGGGATTCGAACCTTCGCCATTTTGCTACCCTCTTTATCTTCAATTAGATATCGCTCAGACCCGCTCCAGATGCGGCGTTGAAGGCATTTTACACCTTGAAGAACCATAAACAACCATGTAAGTGCGTGACGAAAGAAAATGGACATTTCTGGTACATAGCCGGTACATACATTGCTTTCTGGGCGAGTCCGTGGCCGAAAGATCCGATCTCTCGGCCTAAGATTTTGTGTCACGGATTGTCGGCCAACTGTTGCCAATTTGAGTGCGGTATCACTCCCAAAAGCGTTGCTGGAAAATTTGGCGCTTGCTAGCCACAGCGGACGAGGCGGTGTGTCGAGGTTGTTCTGAATTCGTGCAAAATGATCCGGAATGTCTCGCATCACAATCGCCTTGCCGCCATGAATCAATCGCTCATCTTGATTACCGCTCTCTCTGGGAGAAAAGCAATCGAACGATTTCACGCGCGAGCGAGTCACTTGATATCTCGTTTTCTCGCGCATGGGCCTCGATGAATGCTTGAATCTGCCCCAGTGCGTGGCCAATGACCACCCCGGTTGAGTATGACGCATTAACTGGCGTTGCTGCCCGGACAGATCCCGAACAAGCGCTTGTATTTTCGCGAGTTGCTTGAGTGGCCGATCTTTCTTTTTTGAGTTGTAATGCGCGGGCTGTGGGGGAACTGCCTGGAATTCCGTGCTCCCGACGGCGATGCCTACCCCACTCTGCTTTGCTCTTGAATGCGGTTGGGATGTTCTGGGTCGAACATTCCGGACAGGGCGGAATGGATACGACATTTTCTTTGATGGTTGATGGGCGCTGGTCTGAGAGGTTAGTGCTCTCGTCGGTTTCGGATGATGATGTTTTGATTTTGTTTTTCATACTAGGGTATCGGCTGCTCGCAAAGAAAAAAGGGGGAATTATTTTCCGTCAGCTTGTGTCGATTTAAATGCGACCCCGGTCCCACCGGTGGTCACATCGGATCTCCTCTGATTCCGCCTAGTAGTCTGCCCTAAGCTGGGTCACCGCTCCTTGGACAGCGACCCTAGCAGTCGGGTTTGCGAGCTTCCTGAGCAGTCAGCGGATCCGGTCTAATCCTTCTTGCCGGATATTTCAAGAAGTCAATCTCCGACGAGAAGATTTCTATGCCGGTGATGCCCAGGTGCGCATGACGATGGTGAAGGCGAGAAACGGCTCGGGCAGGGATATACCCTTAAGGATTGTGAGCCCATTCCCGACCGCAAGTTCTCTAATCTCGATGTCGGCCTTATCGCTCGCGCTAGGCCGGGCAAGACGCCCTACGAGCAGGACAACGCCAAGCCGACCGCTTTGAGTAAAGGCACAAGTCCGAGACATCGATCTAGGTTAGAAGGGTATATGGTCATGTACGCCCCGGAAGCAGCGCCGACAGGCTGGACAGTTCCTGGTTCGGCGCAGGGTGCGCTTTGAAAGACAAGGCCTGGAGAGCGGCGTGTGAGCTGGTCATGTAGGTGGGGCAGAAAATATGAGGGGATTCCGCCGGTCGTCCGTCGTCGTCTCGTTGGCGGCAGGCGTGTATGCACTCGGCTTCAAAATCCGGGGGATTTTCTGACTTGCGTTTCGTAACAATCCCGCCGAAGACGAGGATGTTCGAGCCTCCGACCTATTGATTCGTAGTCATGGCTATTGAATAGTGCAGGAGAGAGGTAAGTGTCAGAAATAAAATGATTTATTAACTATGCGGGCCGCATAGCGTAATGCGAAATATGTTGCAGATTGTTGGTGCGTTTTCAAGGGTTTACAAGGACGTGCGTCACACTCGCGTCACACTTTAGGCACACTCAAGGTGAACGCCTCGACTTCGGCATCAGTGCTCTTGCCTTGGCTTCTGCTGGTGTTATTACCTTGGCGTCCAGATTCCCCAAGAGCATTTCCTGCGTGTCGTATCGGTACGGGTTCAAAACCCACCGATATCTTTGCTTGAGGTCAGCGAACATTGTGTACTCTTTCTGTCCCTTCAGAATGATCGTTTGAACGGCAACCGGAGTTGTAGGGATTATGGACGCCAGTTCATGGGGCACGCTGCTCGGGTCCGTAAGATCAGCGATGATGAATCGCGCCATGTTCGCCAGCGTGGTCACGGTCCCCGTCAAATCTTTGCTGTCTGGTTTCTCGAAATCGAAGAGCACGGGCAGGTAATCACGCTTGCGGAGTTCGTCGCGAATCGCATCCAGAACGGCTTTGCGCTCGTCTGTGAAGCGACCAAGGATGAGCACGACTTTAGAGGTGATCGTGTCGATCACATGGCGGATTCTCTCATTGTTCAACAGCAGGTAAACGAACTGCGCAACCTCAAGATTGTCCACTTGGATCGCGGATCGCCCAGAAGGAGTGATCACCAAGTTCGATTGGATTGCTCCCTCCAACCGAACATCCCAAGCAGAGATTCCGTATACCGAACAACCTGTCAGATTTGCTCCTTCGAGGTTGGTCGCGATCAAAGTTGCTGAACTAAGGTTGGCGTTGCTGAGATCTGCTCCATGGAGGTCCGTCTCGACGAGATTAGCCCCGATAAGCTTCGCGTTACTGAGGTCAGCGCGGGTCAGGTCCGCCCCGATGAGCGTCGCGTGGGCGAGGTCGGTCCCGGTGAGTTTAGCTTCCTGGAGCTTCGCTTGAAGCAGGTTCGCCATGCCGAGGAGCGTATCGCTGAGGTTGGCTCTTCTGAGGTTTGCCTCATTGAGCCGCGCCCGATGGAGGTTCGAGCCGACGAAGTCCACCCCGCTGAGGTTCGCCCTTGTGAAGACCGTTCCGTAAAGATACGCCCAACTGAGGTTCGCCCCAACAAGGTCATCCCCGTAAAAGTTCGCCTTGGCGAGATCCGGCTCAACCTCTGGATTCTCTACCCTCCACTGATTCCAAGCCTCGACCCCTTCCTTCAGCTTCGCGAGATGTTCAGGGTTCGCCATTTGGTTTACCACTCTAAATCCACAGCATCGTCCCTTGATCTTCGCCTCTTGTTCGCCTACTCTTGATCCATGTTCCAAGGCCCTTCCAGTCAACGCGCGTTCGTGGTCCGCTGCAAGCGATGTGCGGAGAACGTTCCCGCCATGGTCGAAACGTTGCCTGCATCATGGATCGCGGTCAAGTGTCCGTTGTGCACCGAGCACCGGCGCTATCTGCCGACTGAAGTGTTTCAAGGCAGAGTGTCCTATGCGTTGATCAGGAAGCCAGTGCGGAGCGCACAGGGCGGGTCGAGGTAGCGGCATGGGCGAGATGCGCCGAGCCATCGCACGGGAGCAGGACGAGCGCAGAACTCAGGATCGTTTTCTCTCGACGCTTGTGATCGCCGCTGCCATCATTGCGGCTGTACGGTTGGCACGTGAGGACATCTCGACACCGAGTCCGCGGCTCTTGAGCACGGTGGCGGATAGCGTGGCGCTGGTGAAGCTCATTCTCAACCGAGTGGTGGGGCGTGGCTGAATCTTTGAGCCAAACCAAAGGGCGATCCAGTTTTGCTGTCTGGCATACTGGATGATTCACGTTCCGGGAAAACCTTTAAGGAGCAAGACGCTCGTGGATTTCGATCTGAAAGGCCGAGTTCGAAACGTTAGGCTAGGTATTTCTGACAGCCTTCTGCCGCTATTTGAAGCAATCGTGAATGCAATCCATGCGATAGAAGACGGTCACCCAAAACGCGGTCGAATCGAAATAAGTTGCATACGTTCACCACAGGGCCTGATCGAAGATGACTCTTCCCCATGGCAACGGTTCGACATCACCGATAACGGTGTCGGCTTTGATGACGAGAACTTTAAATCATTCTCCACATCCGATAGTTTGTGGAAGGCGTCGCGCGGCGGGAAAGGCGTGGGCCGACTTCTATGGCTTAAAGCTTTTGATCTGTGCGAAGTCGAAAGCACATTCATCGGTAGTGACGGCAAGAAGTATCGTCGTAGGTTCGATTTTGTACTTTCAAACGACGGGGTCGAGAACCCAAGTGTAACTGCTGTCGAAGAAGGAGAAACGGGCACCCGCGTTTCGCTGATCGGTTTCAAAGCACCTTACAACACGGCAGCACCTCATACACTAGCTCGCCTCGCCGAGTTTGCATTCGATCACTGTCTGGAGTATTTGGTATTGGCTCAACCTCCAGAGATCATCTTTGTGGAAGAAGGTAAAGAAAGAATTTCTTTGCTGGAGATGTTTGCTGAATCAGTGGAGCACGCAAGCGGAAGCGCCGACTTCATGGTCCGCGAAAAAAAACTAAGCATCCAGCATCTACGGCTTCGACCCGCTGCGGACAGGCAGCATCGCTTATTCTTCTGTGCAAATTCGCGGCCCGTGAAGGCTATAAAGCTACTGTCCCGAGTCCATAATCTAACGAATAGCATCACCGATCAGGATAACCAGCGGTTTGTCTACGCAGGATACGTCTCAGACGAACTACTAGACGAGAGCGTCAATTCGGAGCGGACCAATTTCTCTCTTCCCGAGGAGCCTTCGCCGCTGTTCCCAGATGAGGTTTCATGGGAAGACCTGATGGATGCATCTCTGAATCAGACGGCGGCCTATCTCAAGCCATTCACAGACCCGATACGAATCAATAAGGACAGTCGCATTCGGACCTTTGTATCGGAACGGGCTCCGCAATATAGGCCGCTGATCAAACATCGCATCGCAGCCCTCGAAGCCATCCCCCCCGACATTAGCGACGACAGGCTTGACCTCGAACTCTACAAAATAGAGCGAGCCTATGATGTGGAACTTCACGAAAAACAGACCGCGATTCTTCGCGAAATCGAAGATTCTGACGGCTCGGTCGCGCTGGACGAGCAGTATGAGCAATTTTTTGAAGAGTGGAATGAGGCAGGCATGTCTAAGCTTGCTCAACACGTCGCCTATAGAAAGTCAACGCTGCGTTTCCTGGAAAAGAACCTGCATCTGACGGAGACTGGCAAATATTCGCGAGAAGACGCGATCCACAAGATAATTTTTCCCCTCAAAGCAACTTCCGATGACGTCAGAGCGGATCAAATGAATCTTTGGATCGTTGATGAACGCTTGGCGTTTCACCATTACCTTGCGTCCGATTTGCCCCTCAAGAAATATCGCTCGGATATTTTGGGCTCGGAAAGTGACAAGCGACCTGATATCGCAATCTTTAATCACCCGGCAGCATTCGCGGAGACCGACTCGGGATTTAGTTCGGTAGTGTTGATTGAGTTCAAGCGACCATCACGTGATGACTACGACGAAAACGAGAATCCTATAGTACAAATATTGGATTACACAGAGTTGATCACAAGCGGGAAGGCCACGGATCGTCATGGTAAGCCATTGCGAGTACCCGATAATGTTCCTTTTTATGCCTATGTCCTCGCTGACTTGAAGCCAACGCTTGAGAGACAGTGCAAGCAATATAACCTGTGGAAGACGGCTGACGACTTGGGTTATTTCGGGTATCTGACTAACTACCGAACCTACATTGAAGTGTCCAGCTTCGACAAAGTGATAGCCGATTCAAAAAAGCGAAACGCGAGATTATTTGAGCAGCTTGGAATCCTGTAGGACATCGGGGCAGAATCTCAAAAGGGAATCTGCCCTTTCCGCGCAGCTACGTTACTTCAGCCTTTTGCCCCGGCGTTCACCGTTGGCTTGAAGAAGAAAGCTCGATGAGCCGTCTTTGTACTCTAGGTGGACGTTCTCCTTAATGCAAAGCGCATAGAGAGCGATGCCAGCGCACACCATCCTGTTGAATGTGGCTCTAAACCACAGCGCAATTGTGATAGAAGGAAGCGTCACTTTACACCACCTTCGCCCGGCGTAACTGTCAGCTTGCGTGTGACCCCGATCGTGCGCAGAGCCTCGCGGCAAATCTTCTCCGCCTCCGCATTCATGGTGAGCGAAAGCATGGTCTTCTTGATGCCGACTTCCACCTCGATGTCAGCGCCTTTCTCTCGCCACTCTCCCGCGCCCAACAGAACCGAGGCCGTATTGTGCCCCTCATGCGCCAGAGCCGCGCACACCACTTCACGTATCCAGCTTTAAAATATATTACCGAACTTACTGAGACTGGTAAGCTCTCGCGATCCCACCCGTAAACCTGTTTTCAGGTGCGAGCTAAATTAAAAACCTCATCATTTCGCTTGCTCCCACCTTGGGAGCAAGGTATCATTGTGGGTGTGAGAGTGATTGCACGCAGCACCTTGAATCTCTTTGTAGAGAACAGGGTGGATGGCAAACTCCGGAAGATGGTGAAAGCTCATTTGGATGCATGGTATGCGGAGGCCGAAAAGTCCACGTGGAAAAATTCTGCCGAGCTAAAGCAGCAATACAGGTCGGCCAGCATTGTTTCAGCGGAACGCGTCGTCTTCAATATCAAGGGAAACGAGTACAGGCTGGTAGTCGCAATCAACTATCACTATCAGGTGCTCTTCATCATTTGGCTGGGCACGCATAAAGAATACGACAAGATAAATGTCGGGGAGGTGGAGTATGACAAGCGCCGGTATACAGATTCATCCGATTCGAACTGAGCACGATCATGAAATGGCAGTGGCTCGAATCAGCAAGCTCATGAGCGCCGCTCCCGGCACTCCTGAAGGCGACGAGTTGGATGTGCTGGCTACGCTCGTAGATGCTTATGAAGCAAAGCACCACGCGATTGCTGCTCCTGATCCGGTCACCGCCATTCAGTTCCGCATGGAGCAGCAAGGGCTAACGCGCAAGGACTTGGAACCCCTGATCGGCAGTCGCGCCAGAGTGTCTGAGGTCTTAACGCGTAAGCGGAACCTGACGCTGGATATGGTGCGCCGCGTGAAGTGCGGACTGGGTATCTCTGCCGACCTGCTCATCGGCTCTACGCCGATTAAAGCAGCTAGTCTGCCCGTGGCAGGAGCCGCCCAGACCCTGCGTCCCAGCAGGGCTGCGGTGGTAAAAGCAATCAAGCGAGCCAGAAAGAGGGCTTAGGAGTCTTGAATCGTTCCATCGTCCTTAGACAGCCTAACAAAACCTACTCCTTACTGGTCGCAGGGATCGGAAAGCTGTTCCCGTCAGTGCTAGCATGATCAATCCATGAGCCCTCCTTTGCTTCCCGATGCTTTGTGGAATCTGATTCAACCGCTGCTGCCGTCCTCACCGCGCAGACCCAACGGAGGCAGACCCCGCTTACCAGACCGTGCTTGTTTAACGGGAATTCTGTTTGTCCTGCGTAGCGGAATTCCCTGGGAGATGCTGCCACAGGAACTGGGTTGCGGTTCGGGCATGACCTGCTGGCGGCGGTTACGTGACTGGCAAGAGGCGGGCATCTGGCAACTGATCCACTTCTCCTTGCTGGACTGGCTGGCGCGCTGGGGAAAGATTGACTGGTCGCGGGCGGTCGTGGACGGGAGTTCTATCCGGGCAGTTTTTGAGGGCTGCAGACGGGACCGAATCCAACCGACCGAGCCAAGCTGGGCAGCAAACGTCATCTGATTTGCGATGGTCGCGGGATTCCTCTCGCCGTTCAAATGACGGGAGCCAACCGCAACGACTCGCAGCAAGCCCTCGCACTGGTCGACGCCATCCCCAGCTTGCAGGGAGAGCGGGGACGCCCGCGGCATCGTCCAGACTGCGTATTAGGCGACCGTGGTTATGACGCTGAGTCAATCCGCCAAGGTCTGCGTGCACGCCGCATTGTGCCTTGGCTCGCAAAGCGCAACACCGAACATGGCAGCGGACTGGGGCGATGGCGATGGGTGGTCGAACGGACCTTCGCTTGGTTGAACCAGTTCCGCGACTGCGGGTACGCTACGAAAAGCGAGCGGACATTCACGAGGCATTCTTGTCCTTGGGGTGTGCTCTGATCTGCTGGCGCTTCCTGCGAGTCGATTGGGTGGCAGGTTGAAACTCAGCTTTGCCCGCAATGTATTGACTTGCCGCAGTTTGGCTCACTAATATGGTCGCGGAATGTGCCTTCAGATGCTTGAAGTGACACGGACGGAGCGGCCCTCTTCATTGATCGGGCAGACCATCTCGCACTACCGCATCATCGAGAAACTCGGGGGCGGCGGCATGGGCGTAGTGTACAAAGCTGAAGACCTGAAGCTGGGCCGGTTTGTTGCCCTCAAGTTCCTGCCAGGTGAAGTAGCCAAAGACCCACAAGCCCTTAGCCGCTTTCAGCGCGAAGCGAAAGCTGCCTCTGCACTGAATCACCCTAACATCTGCACCATCTACGAAATTGACGATCAACACGGCGACGCGTTCATCGCCATGGAGTTTCTTGATGGGGTGACGCTCAAGCACCGTATTGCCGGGCGACCGATGGGAGTGGACGTTCTTTTGCCAAGCGCCATCGACGTCGCCGACGCACTAGATGCCGCTCACGCTGTTGGTATCGTCCACCGCGATATCAAACCGGCAAACATTTTCGTGACCAAGCGCGGACACGCCAAGGTGTTGGATTTCGGGCTGGCCAAAGTCGCGGCCACAGCCATTTCTTCGAGCCAGATTGCTTCCGCGAACACCGCAACAGACGCGATCGACGAGCAGCATCTCACCAGTCCCGGTTCTACGCTGGGCACCGTCGCTTATATGTCCCCGGAGCAGGCGCGTGCGAAAGAGCTGGATGCCCGCAGTGACCTGTTTTCATTTGGAGCTGTTCTCTACGAGATGGCCACCGGACAGTTGCCCTTCCGTGGGGATAGTACGGCAACGATTTTCGAGGCAATCCTGAATCGCGCACCTGTTCCCGCAGGGCGGCTGAATCCCGACGTACCGCCGGAATTGGAACGGATCATCAACAAAGCTCTGGAGAAAGATCGGAACCTTCGCTACCAAAGCGCGGCGGAGATGCGGGCCGACCTGCAACGGCAAAAAAGGGACACTGCCTGGAGCCGCGGAGGTACTGCCGTGGCGCGGGCTGGCAGCATCAGCGCGAGAACAGGACCATTGCGATGGTGGCCGCGGGTGTTGATTAGCAGCGCAGCGCTGATTCTGCTGGTGCCAGGCCTCTGGTGGTTGCTTTCTAACCGGACTCAATCGCAGAAGGAATTGGTCCAGCGACAACTGACTGCTAATTCTCCAGATAACCCGGTTCTAGCCGCTGCTATTTCGCCGGATGGCAAATTCCTGGCATACAGCGACGCAAATGGCTTTCACCTGCGGTTAATTAGCACGGGCGAGACGAAGCAGCTGACTCTTCCTTCAGGGCTCGCAGTCGCCAGCGTCTTTTCAGGCGCTCCAGGCACCTTGGGTGCTCCCCTTTCGTGGTTTCCCGATGGAAGCAAGGTTCTTATCACTACTGCTACACCCCCCGGTGAGCCCCCCAGCCTTTGGGCCGTATCCATACTAGGTGGGGCAGCACGTAAGCTGCGGGAAGGTGCCGCCGCCGCGTCCTTTTCCCCTGACGGTTCTCAGATCGCCTTTCTAGGCGATTACGATTCAGGCTCGGCACAGGGGATTTGGTTGAGCACCGCGGATGGAGATGATCCGCGGCGTATCATGGCCGCACAACCTGGTGAAGACTTTAACGAAGTGGCCTGGGCTCCGAACGGGCAACGTCTCGCGTACTCGAAAGGACTCGCGGGTACCGGAATCTATGTGAGCGCCATCGAGAGTGTGAGTCTAAAAGGCGGCCCTCCCGCTCGGATTCTATCAAGCCCAAAATTGCAGGGGTTTTGTTGGTTGCCGGATGGACGTATCGTCTACTCCCTGCGGCAATCGGTGAATACTGGCGCTGACTCAAATCTTTGGGAAGTGAGGACGATCACTCAAACAGGCGAACCCACGGGCCACCCCCGACAACTAACAAACTGGCCGGGGTTCTCCTTCTCCGGGTTCACGGTCACGGCAGATGGAAAGCAGATGGAGTTTCTTAGGTTCACCGCGAAGGCCCATGTGTATGTTGGAGAGTTGGATGCAAAGGGAACACATCTAACTAACACACGCCGCCTCACGTTCGACGAACATTTCGAGTGGCCTGAGCGGTGGACGCCAGATAGCCGGGCCGTAGTGTTTTGGTCAGACCGCGATGGAAGCTGGGACATCTTCAAGCAGACGTTGAACAAAGACGACACCGCCGAATTGCTCCCTCTCGGACCCGAACCGAAGTATTATTCCAGTTTCAGTCCTGACGATCACTGGATTTTGTACTTGGCTCTTCCTGAAGAGCGACTTCCCGGTGGTTCGGTTCCAGTACGAATCATGCGGGTCCCTGTATCTGGTGGACCCCCGCAATTGGTTCTGACTGCATTAGGTACGACGGACATCCACTGCACACGTGCCCCTGCCAACCTCTGTGTCTTTGACGAGCAACAGCAAGGCCATCTTACGTTTACTTCTGTCGATCCCATCAAGGGCCGAGGGCATGCACTTGCCACCATGGAAGTGGAGCCCTCCATGACAATCCCTTGGGACCTTTCCCCGGATGGCTCGCAAGTCGTCATGACGCGCGAAGGGCGCATTCGGCTGTTATCCCTAAAGAGTGGGGTGACAACCGATTTAGCAGTAAGGGGATGGAACAGCTTTGGCGAAGTCGATTGGTCTGCCGACGGAAACGCTCTGTTTGTTTCCAGCCAGACGCCCCAAGATACCACCCTGCTTCGCGTTGATCTTAGAGGAGAAGCGAGTGCGCTATGGCATCAAAAACTCAATTTCATGGGCACCATGGGAATACAGTCTCCCGACCGGCGGCATTTGGCGATGGTGGGCTGGACAACAGATAGCAACGTCTGGATGATCGAGAACTTTTGAGAGTAGCGGAGTCGGCAGTCGTGGGCAGCGGCAGCTGCGACTATGAGCTCGTGCACAGGGAATCGCCCAGCTGCGATACATCGCTTTCAACCGACACATAACTCGCGTCAGATCTTTGACGATGGTCAGGTAGCTCCGGGCTAGCTCGCGCAGCATGCGCACGCCCGTCTCGCCATGGTAGACCGAGCTGAGTTTGTTCAGGTACAACAGTTCGGCGACCCATGCCTAATTGGGCTGGCACATAGCCTTGCTCTGCCGATTTCGACATCCAGATCTGTGCTGAGGCGAAGTCTCTCCTCAGCAAGTGACCGTGCTCATAGACCAGCGCCAACAAATATTCGGCTTCGCGGTCGCCGTCCTGCACTTGCATGACCAGTGCGTTCAGGTCATTTGTTTTCACATCCCCATCCTCAAGGAAACCAAAGCGGAGTACGCGAAGCTTCAGTGAGCGCACGCAAGCTGCCGGGGTGGAGGTTTTGTTAGACGCTCTTAGCGCGGCCCGGACGGCGGCGCAAAACACCTTATAGGCTCGCCCAACTCAGGCTCCGTGTTCTTCACGTTGTTGATTCGCTCGTCTGCTCGCCACGCTTTCATCGTGTCAGCGTCGAAGGGGTGTAGAAGATCGACAGGCGGTCGCTCCGGGTTCCCCAGTTCCAACCATCGCTGCCAATCTCTCCGTGCAACGATGAGCGGCATCCGGTCGTGACCCGTTGTTTCTGCGACCAGTTCATTCGGCTCAACCGTGATGATGGCGAACGTGTCCATGTCGTGCTTGCGATCTGGTGACCGCCAGTGACGCCAGACACCACCCAGAGCGAACGGTAAGTCATCCTTCATGGCGAAGACGTACGGCAGTCGCCGTTTGCCATCCTTGCGCCACTCGATGAAGGTGTCCACCGGGACGAGGCAGCGCCTCTTCAGAAACGAGTCCTGCCACATCTTGTTCGACATCAATGTCTCAGCTTTTGCGTTAATCGTGGATAGCTTGAACTCTTTCGGATCAGTAACGAAGAGCGGCAGAAAGCGCCAGAACATCATGTGCAGCGTGCGCGTGCCGAAGTCCTTGTCCCGCACGATGACTGGCTGCATCGTCTGCGGTGCCACGTTGTAATCGGGAGCGAGTTCGAGAGCGAGGCCGTCAATGTTGCCGAGAGCGAAGGCTTCGGCAATCCTCTGCTTGTCGGATCGGCGTTGGTAGCGACCACACATTGCTTATCGCTTCGCGGCCTTGTTCTGTAGCGCCCATCTCTTCCGTTGGGCTGCTCCGATCCGCGCTCGTGCCTCGGCACTCATGACTCGCTTACCTCTGCGTGTCCCGGTGTTGCCAGCGAGCAGTTTACGGGCTTGTTGCAGTCGGGATATCTCGGCGTCAATAGCTGTGATCAGGTTAGGATAGTTGATAGGCATATAGGTCTACTTTACACTGCTGTTTCTCGGATCGAATCGGCGTCGATTGCGGTGATCAGTTCGGATGTGTTCATAGGGAATCTGGAATGGCGTATCCTCGGCTTAAGTGTGCGGGGGCTAAATGTCATCTAAGTATGAACTAGTCAGCGTGTCAGCACGTTTGCAGGGCATGGGGCGCGATGTCACCTGCACTGTATTCGCTGAAAAGGTATCGCTCGGCGGCACTGATGTCTATGAGTATGTTCGTCCGTTCATTACCGGTGCTCCGCGAGACTTGCAAAACGGCCTATACAAGCTGACGTTTGACGGGAGAGTGCTCTCTGCCCAGCGGCGTGGCGGAAGCTGGCTGTCTCCCATCGCGACGTAGCCTGCGCGTATCCGCGATGCGCTCCTTGCTAGTCCGACGCTCTAAAGCAACGTCTCATCTAGGTCAATCGTAATGTCTTTGCGCCCAACTCGGTTGAGCAATGCTTCAAACTCACGGAGGCTCTCTAATACAACAGGTGTCATGACTCGCACCGCTGACCGCATCCGACTGATACCCTCAGCCACGGAGTCGTAATCCCGAATTAAGCTGCCGCCGCTCTCTAACGTCATTGCTCTTAGGTACCGTCTGCCTTGATATGTCTTCATTAGCCCCCTCGCCTAGTGCTATCCTCGACGCTTCTCTCAGGAACCTTCCGAAACACCCGATTGAAAATCTCGTGCGCCAACTCTACTGATTCATCAATCGCGTGACTCGTCGGGATAACTCTCACGTTGACCTGCTTCTCTCGGGCCAATCTAATGCCCGCGATCATGCAGGCACCCATGTAGATCACAGTGCGATTCGGACGGGGAATGTGTGCGTTGGGGTCGAACATCGCTACCTCGCGCCCGCCTGTGCGCTCCGCACAGGCTTCCTGATCAACGCATAGGACACTCTGCCTTGAAACACTTCAGTGGGCAGATAGCGCCGGTGCTCGCTGCACAACGGACACTTGACCGTGACCCACGATGCAGGCAAAGTTTCGACCATCGCGGGAACGTTCTCGCCGCATCGCTTGCAGCGGACCACGAAGGCGCGGTGGCTGGATGGGCCTTGGAACATTGGATTAAGAGTAGGCGAAGAAGAGGCGAATATAAACTGAGGAAATCACAGAGCGCGATTTATCTATTTTGGCGTTGGAGGGGCTTCCCTAATGCTAGATGCCACGCCAGTTCTTCATTACGAATCCGCTTCTCTAAAGCCGCTTCTCTGGCAATCCGCCGAGCGGTATTGGTCAGCTTCTCGCGTTCGCGCAGGTGGATTCGCCTGCTGAGCACTCTCGCGATTTCTCGTGCCTTTTCGCCGTCTGCTTGTTGTCCGGTTCGGTCGAGAATCTTTTGCACGACCTGCCAGTCTGGGATCGTCATAGTGCACAGTCTACGCCGCGCAATAGGAGAGGGGGAATCTCCACTTCGGCGCAAAATGTCGCTATCCATTGAGTCACCTGAGAGCAAAAAATATGGGAAAATTTCATCGCAAAAAACGGCGGGAGCGATGACACTTTCTTCCCATCCCGAATTCGCGGTTCGAGAAAATCCTGACGGTAGTTTGGACGTGATCTGCCTCAAATGCTACCTCACTGCCGGGACGACGATGATTGAATCGAGCCTGCCTGAAATCGAGCAAACTCACGAATGTGATTCCGCGTTGCTGGCAGCACGGCAGAAGTGGGCGAGGTTCTATGAACCCACACAAGCGGTGTGGTGTTTTCGTCTTGGATAGCCGGGGTCGAAGATTCTCAGAGAAGTAAAAGCGTAAAACACGAAAAGCCCCGTCACTATATAGGCAACGGGGCAGGAATCTTCAAGGCAGCAACGAAAATGTCGAGCACGAGATCGACGCTTTCGATTAGCGCCCCTATCCAAGCTATGAAGCCCGATGAACGACTCGCCACTTGTCTCGCACCACTTCCCCGAACACCACGTCGCTTGGATACAACTGGTGAGCCCTGTCGGCGGTGTCCTGCTGGGTTGTCCCTGTAGACACGATCACCCTGTCTCGGAGTGCGACGTACTGGTGTCCCCTTTGTTCCACAAAAATCTCTGCCATGTTCTGGGTTACTCCTTAGTGATAGTGGTATGGGTCGCGGCCCTTCTCTCGGCGAAAGGTGGGTCGCGACCACATGAGACGTGCAATGTTCGAAAAAGTGCCGCGTCTTTGAACAGGTGGAACCCTGCGTACTCAGCGCAAACCGCTAAAGGGCAAATATGGAGAGCCGTAGTTCCGGGATCGCTCTTCGTATCTATTTGTTCTGCTGGCGAATCGTAATAAATCCGCTCTTACCGCAAGTGATCGGGCATGGCTGAAGGTTCTCGAAGCAGCCAAGGCATAAAAGCACGAACCCCGCATCGAAAAGCTGAAGGATGTAATCAGCACAGCAAAGACCTTGCCCACAGGGGTTGATGGTGTAACAGCCCGCTTCGAACGTGCAAACGCCAGATAGCACAAGGGTTGCATTACCAAAGGTCGAGCCGCACGGTATAAAAGATTAAACCCATAATTGACAATCGTGAGGCGTACTTAGGTGGGCAAAACAGAATGCTTTGTGTTAGCTCTATTCATCTCGGTACCGTTATCTGCGACCTCGCAGACGGTATTTAGAACCGAAACCCGCTCTGCGATGGAATTACGACGACACACCCGGAGGCTTCCTCAGTGGTGCAAGACCCGTTGAGTGGGAACTCTCTGCGAAAGATCAACTACGAGAACATTGAGGTTAGCTCAACCTTGAGCGCATTTCCTGTTGGCTGCGGCTGGAGCGAATGCTACACGGCCTACGCTGCCAATTTAACGATTATCAACGATACTGATGCCCCCCTCGTCATAGACGGAAATAAGTTCCAAGCAACGTTGAGAGCGCCCACTGAGAAGGAGATTCGGAAATGGTGGGGTAAGAAGGCCAATCCCGCAGATTTTGAGCCTCGGTCTGGGAGCATAGAGCCGGGGCGATCGGCACGTATTACTTTTTATATGGTAGCCACCGGGCAAACGACCAACATCATAAAGTGGTTCAATCACACGCCAGTTTTTGTTGTCCCGATTCGTTATTCCATTAGGGTCCGCAGCAAAGATTTTGTTTTCCCATGGCTCGCCCCACTCAACACAACCTTCGCTGCTGTACCGCAATGGGACTACTGAATTTCTCCCGACACAAGCGCGGTGTCGAGTGGGTTGTCAGTTACGGCGCTGCCAGAATCTTCCGCACCGTGTTCACAGCCACATCCGCCTTGGCTGCGATCACGCGCAGCGAAGCGCCCTCTCGGTGCAGGTGTCTGATCTTGGCGACCAGATGTCGCCTGATACGTTTGAGCGGCTAGGCTTAATCAGGCGAGAGTACGGACTTACAAAAGAGTCGGAAGGTACAGACATCGGCATAGCATTGCGATCTTTTTCAGTCGTTGAGCATAGACACCTACTTACTTGCTCCAAAGCAATTTCGGATTTCGGCTGGGAGCTTATTTCGCTTAATACAGGGTGTACTTTTTCAGGTGAACTCGGGGTGATCCCCGCGATGCGCTTCGCTTTTGAGATCGGTGAGCCGATGAACACCCCGGAGTTTGCTGTGAATCAAAATCTTCTTTTCCAAATCACGTCATCAGCGAAGCGCTTTGGGCCGCGAGGAATTTCCAATCTGTCCAGAGTTGGCCCGCGCCATCATCGTTAGCGCCGTTCCCGCAGGTCTTCTGCGAAAACGAAACGACTTAGAGACCGCACAATGCGCGGCCTCTACCGATCGTCGTTCGAATCTTAGTTCACATAGTTGGAGGCCAGAGGAAACTGGCCGAGATCCTCCTTCCTTTCTTCTCCGATCGACCAGGAAATCGCATTCCATAGATGCGCCAGATCGATCTTGGCAGGCTGTTCGACTTCCCAGAACTTCCACATTGCCCACTCGAGCGTACTTTCGACCTCCAGTTCATCTATCTCGGCTGTTGCAAGTAACAAGGTCAATTCAGAGTATGCCGCCTTGGTCCAGATCAGATTGCGATCTAGGAACTTGTTGAAAAAGGGTTAGACGGCCCTAAATTGTAGTGGAAGTCGAAATCTACTTCGCACTGAAATGGGCCTACAAGGCGTCGATCGAGTGTTGGCATACATTTCCTATCACTCATTCGCACCTTGAAATAGCCTCCGAAAATCGTTTTTCAACAAGTTCCTAGATTCCAGAGCACAGCGCTGACGTAAGGCGTCGGTAAATCCAGGAAGCCAGCGATCCGGACCGGATTTTTCGATTGAAGGGCGACCGCCCCGATCATCGTGCGAGCCGCGGCGGTGTATGCATTTTTAAGCTGATCGTGTTCGTTTTGGTCGTGGCCCCACGTTTCCTCGAAGAAAACGTCGATCCAGGCAGAATTAACTAGCATGATTTACCTCAAGGGCCTTGAATACGTCCGAAACTTGCGTTCCTGACGCGGCTCCTGTTAGGTAATACCCAAAACGCCGCTGTCACCCGGGATTTTTATCTAAATTGAGGCTGCCAAAGATAGGAAACCTTGTTGCAAAGGGAACGATAGCTCAGTATCGCGGCGTTCCCGAAATCGTCGTCAGACTTCAGCTGCGTTCCGACGCTCAGGTCAAACGGAGCGAACGCGAGCCGCGGATCGGTCAACGCTGTCGTCTCCGTTGCTCGACGTAGGTTTGCCGCGCTGCCAACCAGTCAGCGAGCCTGCGAGGATCGAACTGGTACTCGTTGCCAATGCGGATTACCGGGATGCGGCCAGCTCTAGCCCACTGGCAGATGGTATCCCGCCTCTTTTGCAGAAGGGTCATCACCTCTTTAGGGAATCTCTGAAGAACTCCCCAAGCCACAGTCTATGCGGGTAATGTGGAACGAGGAGGAATAAAGGCGGATGCGGCAACGGACTTTTGCTTCGCAGGGGAGTTTTGAGCGGTACGGGAAGAGAACACGGCGAGAGGAGTTTCTGGAAGAGATGGATGGGATCATGCCGTGGGCGGAACTGGAGTCGTTGATCGAGCCGTACTATCCCAAGACGGGTAACGGGCGGCCGCCGGTAGGGCTAAGTATCCTGCTGCGCGTGTACTTTCTGCAGCACTGGTTCAACCTGTCCGATCCGGGCGCGGAAGAAGCCTTGTATGACTCGCCGGCATTGCGCAGGTTCGCAGGCGTGGACCTGGGCCGAGCGCCGGCGCCGGACGAGACGACCATCTTGAACTTCCGTCATCTGCTGGAGCGGCACGATCTGTGCGGGGCGATGCTGGATGCGGTCAACCATTACCTGGAGAGCCGGGGCATCCGCATTGGCACGGGCACGATTGTAGATGCGACCATCATCCATGCGCCCTCGTCGACCAAGAACTCGACCGGCACGCGGGATCCTGAGATGCATCAGACGCGCAAGGGCAACCAGTGGTACTTCGGGATGAAGGCGCATATCGGCGTGGACTCGAAGGAAGGCGTCGTGCACTCGCTGTGCTCGACGGCTGTCGCTCGCCAAAATAGCGATCTGCTGTTGAATCATGACGATTAGCCCAGTATCCAATGTGGGCTCTCTCCGTGTACAACTTCTCGCATGCTGCGCCTGGTGAAGCTGCTGCTTGTTCCTGTGGTCCGATTCTTTTCTTCTCGCCGCGATCTCCTCTTGGAGAATTTAGCTCTCCGCCAGCAGCTTGCTGTCTTGAAACGGAGACCTTCCCTTCCTCGCCTTGCCGTCACCGACAGGCTTTTCTGGGTCATATTGCGGCGGTTCTGGTCCGGGTGGAGACAGACATTGATTCTCGTCCAGCCGGAGACCGTTGTGCGATGGCACCGGGCCGGCTTCAGGCTGTATTGGAGCTGGCTCTCGCGGCATCGAGTTCGCGCGGGCAGGAAGTGCGTCAGCAAAGAGCTACGCGAACTTATCTTCCGCATGGTCGCCGAGAATCCAACCTGGGGTGCGCCGCGCATTCATGGAGAACTAAAGATGCTTGGCTTCGACATTTCTGAACGGACCGTGTTGCGCTGGATGCGGAAAGCACCACGGAATTCGGATACGGCAAAGCGATGGGCGGCCTTTCTGAGCAATCATCGGGAAGCCATCGCTGCGATGGATTTCTTTACCGTGCCGACGCTCGCGTTCGGCACGCTGTATTGCTTCTTTATCATTGCGCATGATCGACGGCGAATTCTCCACTGCCATGTGACGAAGCATCCGAACAGCGCCTGGGTTGTCCAGCAGCTTCGCGAAGCCTTTCCCTATGACTCGGCCCCGGGCTACCTGATTTTTGATCGCGGCGCGAGCTTCAATGAGGAAGTCATCGACACAGTGAAGAGCTTTGGCGTCCAGCCCAAGCGGATCAGCTTCCGCAGTCCGTGGCAGAACGGCGTCGCCGAGCGCTGGGTCGGCAGTTGCCGTCACGATTTGCTCGACCATGTGATCGTGCTGAATGAACGGCATCTGAAACGGCTGATGAACGAGTACGTCCATTACTACCACGACGATCGCACGCATCTCGCATTGGATAAGCGAACTCCGGCAGGTCGTCTATTGGCCAAGAACGGCGGTGGACATGGCAGGATTCTATCTACGCCCAAACTCGGCGGCCTGCATCACCGTTATTATGGTCTGGCCGCTTGAGCTGCTGTTCGAACATCTCTTCGTCAGAGTTAAAGATGAACTGAGAGCGAGGTATAGCTGCTGATCTCTCGCCGCCCACTCGGCACAGTCTCTCTGTGACTATCCGTGATCACCCAACACCCCCGGCTGCGGTCGCGAATCTGCCTGTGAGTTCAAAACGCAGGTTCCTTCTGCGCTCGGATGACAATTTGGCGAGTCACAGGATTACGCGAACAAAAAGCGAACATACAATGGAGAAAAGTTAACGGGTCATCGCGCCGAACAAGTTCTATGATTTGTTCCACCATTCTCATCCCATTGTTTCCATACACGGCCCTCGCTCGGCTGTTTCGAGGGCCGTTTTCGTGGGTGCCTCATAGAGAACGGGGGAGGGCGTTAAGATGAACGACAACTGTCCGAAGTGCAACGCGATCGTTGCACAAGCGTTTCTTGCAAAGATCCCAGTGATCGCGCCCGGCACCACATGGAGAGGCGTTCGTTATCAATGCCCGATCTGCAATTCCGTGCTTAGCATTGGCATCGATCCGGTAGCCCTAAATTCTGATCTCGTAGATGGAATCGTCACCCGACGCGGCAGATGAAGCCGTGCTCTCGGTTATGCCGGGAGCGCGGTTTATTCGTCCATTTTCTGGACAAACTTCTTCTTAGCTTCAGGCTTTACCTTGAGCAAACCCGCAAGCGCGTCCTTCAACTTGAGCGGGTGAAACGATAGCGGTTTGGCGTATTTCGTGGGCCGCACCGATTTGGACGAAACCGTCATGCTTTGAGGCTATCAGGTATCGCTACGCTCAAAGATTTAGCTTTTGCGTATGCTTCCGAAAATTCCTGCTGCGCCCGCTCAACATCTTTCGTGATCTGGGTAAGAACAGAGTCATTCAACCAGACGTGCGCATTTAGAGAGATATCGTATCTTCCCGACGATAGCCAATTAGCGATCTGACGCATCTCTTGTGCCGTCTCCTCGACTCTAGCCTTTGCATGAATGACCACTTGGTGCAGGCGGTGTACGCTGCCCAGAGCCGCATCATTTCGTGTTTGAATATCGTCTTCCGTCATGTAGTAGCCTCTTTCTTTTAGAGACTTTGACGATAACATTCTTCAATCTTTCTTATTGCGTGGGTTTGTAAAAGCTATAATTACCATACATATCATCCCGTTCTTGTCATTAACCTGAGAGCGTTCAGTGCGACGAACCGCAAATGCACTCGATCAAGAAGTTCGTTTTCGAGTTCTTGTCTCGTCCTTGCGGACATCGATGTGGACCGCAAGCGTTGCTGTATTTCCGTAATCGCCCACGACTGTGCGGCGATCTGCAATTGAAGCTGTTCCCGATTCATCACCGCGCGAACCCTATTGCCGCTGCGGGACTCGACAACGTTCCAAGCATGCCTTGTGGGCGGCTATTTCTACGGTGTACTTTCTCACCCGGGCCTACAGAAGATGCACCGTTCACAAAGGGGGGGGTGTTCCGGTTAGGCTGCCCTCAATTTCTCAACTTCTAGTTCGGCGATGAGGCCCACGATGTGTTGCTTGAGTTCCGCGAGGGCCGGGTCATCAGGACTGAGTTCCGCCCTCATCTCCACTTGCTTCAATGTTGAACAAAGCAATTCGACGAGAGTGGGGGCTCTCTTCACACCCAGTTAGATGCCTCTGGCCGGGGAGCCAGCCTCAAAAAGGTCGCGACACACCTTGGGGGGTATCGCTGTCCGTGTCCAAGATGGACAAGACGCGGATGCACCGGTACCAGATGGCGAAGCAGCTTTATGGGCTGTAGCCGCCGGGAAAGCGTAATCTTCTGTTGACTCATGGCGAAGGCATCCAGCAGCTTGCCAACCTTCATGCGCTCTTGTTGTGGGGCTACAAACGTAGCTTTGCGAATTTGATCGGCCCCCACTTCCTTGAGCCCGTGTTTCAGGTATTTCGCGGCCTTACCCGAAGTCACGGGCGGACAACGGCAGGCGGGAGGCGCGATTATAAACGCGCCCGACATGGTTTGCAGAGAGGAATGTGCTGCTGACACAATCGCTGGGGAAGCGGGGAAGTAACTGCATTATGAGGACCACTGGAAGGAAGAATTGCCGTCAGCGTACCGATGCATCATCTGTGGAAGCAATCGCTCATTTGCGCTCATTTGCGCGAGTAACTACTTAGGCATGTCCTCATCACCGGGCCGATAGCGCGGCTCCCGTCTCTGAGGAAACATGCCCTCACGTTTGGACGCCAGCGTGGACAGCACACGGTTGCCAAAAATCCTTTGTTCGTGGGATCTCTCTCTCAAAGAAAGACGGGCGCTTGGGGAGAAGCGCCCTAGAAGTAGTTGGATTCACCGTACTTGTAGCAGATGCAAAGTCGCTTCAGGGGGCTGTGCGGGAGCCGGTCACTGCTCCTGAAAGGAATCCTCCAGACAGAACATAACCGGCTTTCCCTCGCCGCATATCCCCTCAACAATATGACTGCGCACCCGCGCTGAAATCGGCGGATCGAAGGAGTCAATGGCTGCCTCAAGCGTGCCATATGCCCGATGCGTGTACAGGCGATGCGAGGTTTGTGGCCCCGTAACCACGGTGAGATCGTATCGAGTCGCTCCGTCCTTGTCCGCGACAGGGGTGAGGGTGACTTCGTGGGTGTCCATAGTATTGGGATGCGCCATATCGCGCCACACGCGGTGGAAATCGGCACAAAAAAAGTGGCAGGGGATATCTCCCGCGTCATAGCGCAGATCTGGCTGCTTTCGATTTCTTCGTTTTCAACTCGGCAATCATACGCACGATGCGGTGCTTGAGTTCGCGAAGAGCAGGATCATCCGGACTAAGTTCCGCAATCTGCTCCACTTGCTTTAGTCTCGAACAAAGGACGTCGATGAGACTCGGTGTCTTGTTCACGCCCACTGCTCCAACTGCTCGCATTCCCCGTATTTCGGTGTTGGCCCTGAGATGCCAGGTCGCTCTGAATCAGAATTTCAAGTCGCTCTTCTGCGGCTCTGTCTTTAGCTGATGGCTCAAGGTCCGCGTTCAAGGACGCTCTGGATTCATCGTTGACATTGCTATGTTGTTCGACATTTTCGCTGGCGTAGTGATGTTCTTCCGGAACCTGTGGCATTTGGATTCCCCCTCCATTGTGGACGATGGGCAGGTGTTCGGCCCGAAGCGATCACTGCTCTTGAAGTGAATCCTCCAGACAGAAAAGGACCGGTTTTCCTCCCCCCGCGTACTGCCTCAACAATGTGACTCCGAACTCGTGCTGAAAGCGGCGGATCGAAGGAGTCCATTGTGGATTCAAGGGTCTTATACAGGCAACGCTTGGTCCGCGAGCCTACGCTAATCGTGAGATCGTATCGGGTCGTTCCATTTTTTCCCGTGACAGGCGTAATGGTGACTTCGTGGGAGTAGTCCATAATATTGAGATGCGCCGTATTGTGCCGATGGTGATACGTCCTGGTCGGCTACGCTAGAATGACGACGCTGACGTGTTGGCCGCTGGCGTACTAAACAGTGTTGGCCGCTGGCGCAATATGTCGCTAACACCTCCGCCCTACACGGGTTTCATTATTTAGCGCAACAAAGGCTGAATGATGATATCTTCCCCGCACTCGGGATTCGCGATTCGAGAAAACCCTGATGGCAGCCTGGACGCGATCTGCCTTCAGTGCTTCTTGACGGTTGGAACCACGATGAGCGAATCAGAACTGCCAGCAATCGAGCGGAACCATCAATGTGACCCGGTACTGCTCATGAGCCGTGCCCGCTGGGCAGCGCAGTCTACAACTGCTTAGCTTGCTGATTCGATCTTCGAGTTTTTCGGCTCACCGGTCGCTCGTGCTCGTCGATAGCAGGTGATTTGGCAATCGCTGCAAAGCTAGGGATAGTAACCGAGCAGACTGAGAACGTGCGGTTGAAAGAACCCGTGACGGTGCCGACGTTCCAAGGGTACCGCATCTTGGACACGTCAGCATCAATCCATCTCATGCCGTGTCGTTGACACATGATATGTCCGGTGGGATTAGCACATGAAATGTCCGCTTAGCGGGCGGCGAGGATATCTCCATGCAGGTAAGTGTGGAGACGTATCCGAGGGCCGCCGTGGAGCGAGCGATGAAGGTGCAGGAAGTGATTCTGCGGGCGATGGCGAAAAAGATCACCTGGTGGCAAGCAGCCGAGATCGTAGGCATGAGCGATCGTCAGATGCGGCGGTTGCGGTGGCGATATGAGAACTATGGCTACGACGGGCTGCTGGATCGACGGCGCGGACGACCGAGCGAGAGGCGAGTGCCGCTGGCGCTGGCCGAACAGGTGCTGGGACTCTATCGGGAAAAGTATTACGACCTGAACGTGCGCCATTTTCACGAGAAGCTGGGGGAGCAGCACGGCATCACGCTGAGCTATACCTGGGTCAAGCTGGCGCTACAGGGGGCTGGACTGGTAGCCAAGGCGCGCAAGCGGGGCGTGCACCGCAAGCGGCGGGTGCGCCGCCCGCTGCCTGGCATGCTGCTGCATATCGATGGCAGCCGACATCCGTGGTTCCAGGACGATCGCTGGTACGACCTGATCGTGATCCTGGACGACGCCACCAGCGAGATCTACTACGCGCAGTTGGTGGACGAGGAATCCACCACCACGGTGATGGCCGGGCTCTGGGAAGTCATGGAGCGCAAGGGCCTGTTCTGCGCCTTGTACTCGGACCGGGGGAGTCATTTCTGGCTCACGCCTACGGCGGGCGGCAAGGTGGATCGGCAGCGTGTCACGCAGGTGGGGCGGGCGTTGCGTGATCTGGGCATACAGATGATCCCGGCCTACTCCCCGCAGGCAAGGGGCCGCGGGGAGCGCAACTTCGGCACATGGCAAGGACGCCTGCCCCAGGAGCTCAGGCTACGCGGCATGGGCAGCGTGGAGGAAGCGAACCGTTTTCTGCGCGAGGAGTATATGGCCGAGTTCAATCGACGCTTTCAAGTTCCGGCAGCCCAGGCAGGCAGCGCTTTTGTCGCCTGCCGGCGTCGTGATCTGGATCTGATCTTCTCGCTCCAGTTCGAGCGTACGGTGAACCGGGACAACACGGTCAGCTTCCAGAACCTGACCCTGCAGATCGAGAAAGTGAACTGGCGCGGCACGCTGGCTGGATGCACGGTCACGGTCCATCAACACCTCGACGGAACGCTGAGCATTACTTACGGACCGCAACGGCTGGGTCGTTACACCCGCCAGGGAGAACCCATCACGAAAACTTCCGCGGCGTTGGCAGCTGTTGAAAAGACGCTCCGTGGAAAAGTCAAAAAGCCGACTTTTCCCCCTCGCTTGGAAATCCCGCAAACGGCGCGGGATTCCCACTTTCCAACAGCTGCGGCGGGGGGCTTATAAACCAAAACCGGACATATCAGTGCGCCGTGAAAGGCGCTGGTCAACAGTGGGTGAAATTCCCACCCGGGAACTGGTTCGCTCCACCCGGTAGCAATCGGAGCAGTCGTGGAGGCAACGAAGCGGCTGGAGCCTCCGGTGTAGAGGGTCGCTCAGGCGACTTGGCGAGCATGTAGGCCGTAATGGAGTAAATGCCGTGCAGGCCTCGAAAAGGTTAATGCAGGGGCCGACCCTCCTGATATATGGGGAAGGCCGAAGTCGATGCAACAGTACGAGCGAACATGTTCATCGACCCTGCCGGGGTAGTGGCAACAGCATGCATGCATAGGGGACCAGACGCAACACGGGAAGCCCAAGCGGTGATCAGCAGTTGGGATCAACTGGTTGCTCGTGAGAGCTAGGCCGGGCCGTTTGGGTGGCGGATGGGCGCGTAGTACCGATGAGAACGAGTAACGTCGGAGGAGGGAAGGCGCCCTAGTTGGAAGATAAACGCAAGAAGTGACGAAGGAGGAGGGATTGACGATAAGTCTAGCAACCCCAGAAAGCATTCAGAAGTTACAGACAGCGTTGCACGACAAAGCGAAGAAATCGCCTGACTTTCGCTTCTACTCGCTTTACGACAAGGTGTACCGCAAGGACGTTCTGACCTATGCCTACGCATGCGGCAAAGCCAATGGCGGCGTAGCAGGAGTGGACAATCAAACGTTCGAGGACATCGAAGCGTATGGAGCAGAGCGATGGTTGGACGAATTGATGCAGGAGCTGAAAGATCGAACCTATCAACCACTTGCTGTGCGACGGGTCTACATTCCGAAGCCAGGAAGCAGTAAGCAGCGCCCGTTAGGAATTCCCGCGATCAGAGAACGAGTGGTAATGATGGCGGCGGTTGTGGTCCTCGACCCCATCTTCGAGGCCGATGTACAACCGGAACAATATGCCTACCGGCGTAACCGCAGCGCACTGGACGCGGTAAGACACGTCCATGAGCTGATCAACACCGGACACGTCGAAATTGTTGATGCAGATTTGGCCGGGTATTTCGATACTCTTCCGCACGCCGATCTTTTAAAGTCGGTGGCCCGTCGGGTCGTCGACGGCGCCATGCTCCATCTGATCAAGATGTGGCTGACAGCGCCGGTTAAAGAGCCGGACGCACGGGGAGGGAAGCATCGTCATACGCGCAATAGGGACGAAGGTCGTGGGTCCCCTCAGGGTTCTCCGATCAGTCCTCTGCTCAGTAATATCTACATGCGCCGGTTCGTGCTTGGGTGGAAGAAGCTGGGGCACGAGAAGCGTCTTGGAGCATACATCGTTAATTATGCCGATGACCTTGTGATCTGCTGTCGAGGAAGAGCGGAAGAAGCTTTGGCCAAGATGCAGGCCATGATGACGAAGCTGAAGCTGACAGTGAATGACACCAAGACGCGGGTTGCGAAGCTGCCGGAAGAGAAGTTCGATTTTCTGGGTTACACGTTCGGTCGTTGCTATTCGACCAAGACGGGACGAGCCTACTTAGGTACCGTCCCGGCCAAGTCGAGGGTGGTTCGCATCTGTGATGCAATCAGCAGGGACACTGGACATGACAGGACCCAGCTGGACCCCGAGATAGTTGTAAAGAAGCTCAACCAAAGGATGAACGGTTGGGCGAACTACTTCTGTCTTGGTCCGGTCAGCAAAGCCTATCGGGCAATAGAACAACATGCCGAGAAACGGCTGCGTCAGTGGTTGTGCGCCAAACATGAAGTGGCATGGCCGGCGACCAAGAAGTTCCCGCAGGGCAGCCTACACACCAAGTTTGGCCTTATCCGGCTAACAGAGCGGACGCGCAACTTTTCGTGGGCGAAATCGTGATGTTTCCAAGAGAGCCGGGTGCGGCAAATCTGCATGCCCGGTTCGACGAGCGGGGTGTGAAAACGGGGCATGGCCTGAATAATGAGTCACCGGCAAACGAAAGGGCCGGAAACAGGTAGGTCAGACCTAAAACAACCGCGTCACACCTCGACTCTACCGTGCTAAGAAAAACCGGACATTTCACTTGTCACGAACACAATCCATCTCATGCCGTTGTTGTTGTCATTAACCTGATAGCGTTCAGTGCGACGAACCGCAAATGCACTCGATCAAGGAGTTCGTTGTCGAGTTCTTGTCTTGTACTTGCGGACATCGATGTGGACCGCAAGCGTTGTTGTATTAACGCAATCGCCAACGATTGTGCCGCGATCTGCAATTGAAGCTGCTCCCGATTCATCACCGCGCCCCTCTTGATGCCGCTGCGGGACTCTACCAAGTTCCAAGGATGCCTTGCGGGCGGCTATTTCTACGGTGTACTTTCTCACCCGTGCCTTGAGAAGATGCACCGTTCACAAAGGGGGGGTGTTCCGGTTAGGCTGCCCTCAATTTCTCAACTTCTAGTTCGGCGATGAGACGCACGATGTGTTGCTTGAGTTCCGCGAGGGCCGGATCATCAGGACTGAGTTCCGCCCTCATCTCCACTTGCTTCAATGTTGAACAAAGCAATTCGACGAGAGTGGGGGCTCTCTTCACACCGAGTTAGATGCCTCTGGCCGGCGAGCCAGCCTCAAAAAGAGTCGCGACACACCTTGGGGGTACCAGCGCTACCTGCCCACTGAAGTCTTTCAGGGCAGGGTGTCTTATGCGCTCGTCAGGAAGCCCTTCGCTGGCGGTCTCTCATCGGAGTAATCAGCAGCGAGGGATTTAAGGTGTTAGGCGTGAAGACGCTCAACAACAAACTGACGTTGAGCCAGAAGGACGTGGTGTTCAGTCTGCAACGAGGTTCGATTTTGTATCGCGTTGGTGAGTACACGACACTCGGATATCGGTTCATCCTGTCCAATGACAATGTTCACAAGATCGTGAGTGCGCGAACCGTGCACGCTCTGGTTAACCGCGGCTTGCTTGAGTGGCCAGCTTCTGGTCGCAGGCTGCGCCTGACTGAAGACGGTAAGACATGGAGTGCGGTGGAATCGTAATGAAGATCGAACTCACGAAGTTCTCACCTTCGATCAGGGGAGTCTCTGAACTTCATGTGACTCAAGCATCATCCGTGATCATCATAGATTTGCAAATTGTTAATTTGCTTCCCAGAATGGGAACGCGTACGCTCGCAGCAATCCCCCCTAGTTCAAGGAGAAGCAGAACATGGCAGAGATTTTTGTGGAACAACGGGGACACCAGTACGTCGCACTCCGAGACAAGGTGATCGTGTCTACAGGGACGACCCAGCAGGACACCGCCGACAGGGCTCACCAGTTGTATCCGGGCGACGTGGTGTTCGGGGAAGTGGTGCGAGACAAGTGGCGGGTGGTTCATCGGGCATCATGGTTTCGATAGGGGCGCTAATCGAAAGCGTCGATCTCGTGCGCGACATTTTCGCTGTTATCTAATGATTCATCCTGCCCCGTTGCCTATATGGTGACGGGGCGTTTTCGTGTTTCTGGTGTCCACGTGTTGCGCGCCGTCACAGCCCGCAAACCTGCTTCGCCGTCCGGTAACGGCTCTCCCTGCTTCTGCCGTCTAACGAATCCCGAAATTTTTAATGACTCAGGAACCCGACAACGTGCCGCATCAGGCGTCTCCATCGAGAATCGAACTCTTCCTCTATTCGCTCCCTCACTAACTGCTCAAATCGTCGTTCCTCGGCAGCCCTGACCGCGGCAATGCGTCTGCCGTTGACCGTCTTCGTCGACGGCTTGTCTCCGAACTTGATCTTGCCGTTGCCCATACCGTGACCGTTAGCGGCAGACCCCGATTGGACAAGATTACTTGTGGATGACTTTCGCCTTGTTTTGACCACCGTTTCTCCACAGGCAAATTCCCAGAATTGGGGCCGCGGTTACCAAAATTGAATCTAAAATACTAGATATTGTGGTTGTGGCTTGACACCTACTATCAAGAGCGGTACTTTCCCACTTGCGGCACGAGATTTTGCCGCAAAAACTGAGGGGCCGCCCTCGCCTGTCAAGCAAAGCGGCCCCGTTCAGAGCATTCGGCATCGAGCCGAAGGTGATGCGGGGTCCATCCTAACGTCTCCTTTCGGTCTCGGTCAACCTAAACGCCTCAACACCGTAACCAATGGAGAACATTTATGGGCAATCTAGAGAATTTGCTAGCATACTCGGCCACACGGGGCACAGCGGGAAAACGCAAAGGGGCACTGCCCCGTACGTTTGTGGGTTTCAGCAGCACTGATATTCTGCAATATCATCTGATGCGCGCATGGAAGGCGCATGAACATATCGACTTTAATTTCGCCGACTTTCAGCTAGACCAAGCGATTAATTCGGAAGACGAGAATTACATTAAGCGACTATTGCGCAACAAAATCGTGCGGGCTGATACGTATGCGCTTCTAATCGGGCAGGACACATTCAGAAAAATCAGGTTCGTCAGGTGGGAAGTTGAAGTTGCGATCGAGAAGGGTTGCCGCTTGATCGGGATCAATCTCAATAACTCCTGCTCCATCGACTATCTCTGCCCGTTTTTCTTCCGCGACAAGGATGCTCTGTTCGTTCCATTCTCACCGCGTATTGTCGCGAGCGCACTGGAATGGAATCCGCCGCCGCGCAACCCGTCGCTACCCGATGACTGGCATTTCCCCGATAGCGTCTATGCAGCAAAGGGCTACACTATGCAGCAAAGGGCTACACATTGAACGGCAACTCAGCAAAATTACCGCCGCCGCCCAATCCCTTCGCATTTGGCAAACCATCATGGGCGAAGTGAAAGCCGAGTTCGGTCAAACGAACGTTTCGTTCGACGAAGAGAGGTCTGTCAAATGATCTATGAATTTCAAGCAAACTAGAAAATTGGTGCACGCTGCACGAAGAGAAATGGACAGTGCCGCATTGAGGCAGGCCCTGAAAGACAACCATCAAACAAGGGTAGAGCAGCAAGCGGCACCGCAATCTTCGAGTTGGAAACACTTTTTTCGCGTTACGGCGTGGATTCTCGCCGTACCGGGTGCCTTGGCAACAGTCATTACGCTGGTTTCGTTCTTCGCCGATTTCAATAGTTGCGTGGCAGTCGAAGCTGTCAGCGAGCTTGACCCCCATTTACCAGCGACCTCCGCACTAAGAGGAAAAACGCCGCTCGACCCACCTTCTGTGACCCTTTCTGTCACAAATCAAAAAAACTATACGTTGAGAAACGTGTTCGCCAGCTGTGTGAATACAGAAGTAACTTATGGTGATCGCGATGCTGTACAGCGTTTAACACAGACCGATGGGAAGGAACTCGACCCGGCAAATTTTGTGCCAGTTGAGAACATAAGAAACTGGCATGAGAGGAGCTGGCGATGGCACGAGGCAAGAGGTATCAACCGGAGCAAGTAGTGAACCTGCTGCGACAGATCGAAGTGGCGGTGGCGAACGGCAAAACGACAACGCAGGCGTGCAAGGAAGCGGAGATCGTGGAGCAGACATACTTCCGCTGGCGCAAGGAGTATGGCGGTCTGCAGGTAGACCAAGCGAAGCGCCTGAAAGAGCTCGAGCAGGAGAACGCGAAGCTGAAGCGTCTGGTGGCTGAGCTGAGTCTGGACAAGCTGGTGTTGAAGGACATCGCCTCGGGAAATTTCTAAGCCCGGAACGACGACGCAGTGCGGTCAGCCATGCCTGCGAGCGTGGGTTGAGTGAGCGGCGTGCGTGCCGATTGGTGAATCAACCGCGCGGCACGCAACGCTACCGGCCGACACAGCGTGAAGACGAGGATGCACTCACCCAGGCCATCATCCAGCTAGCTAGGCAGTATGGCCGGTATGGCTACCGCCGGATTACGGCGCTGTTGCAGTGTGCGGGCTGGCAGGTGGGCAAGGATCGAGTGGAACGCATCTGGCGTCGCGAAGGGCTGAAAGTACCGAAAAGGCAGAAGCCAAGAGGTCGGTTGTGGCTCAACGATGGCTCGTGCGTGCGGCTTAGACCCACGCATAGGAGCCATGTGTGGAGCTACGACTTCATGAGCGCACGGACGCATGACGGCAGAAGTGCGCGCATCCTGAACCTGATCGACGAGTACACACGCGAGTGCCTGCTGATCCGTGCCGAACGGCGCTGGAGTTCGGCGAAGGTGATCGGTGCTCTGGCCGACGTGATGGTGATGCAGGAATACCGGAACACCTTCGTTCGGACAATGGGCCTGAGTTCGTCGCCAAAGACCTGCGCCAATGGCTGGCCAACACTGGGGCAAAGACACTGTACATCGAACCCGGCTCTCCCTGGGAGAACGGATACTGCGAGAGCTTCAACTCGAAGCTGCGGGATGAGTTGCTCAACGGAGAAATCTTCTACTCGATCAAGGAACTGCGTGTGCTGGCCGAGCGCTGGCGCGTTCACTACAACACCGTCAGACCGCACTCTTCGCTGGGGTACAGACCTCCAGCTCCAGAAGCACGGCTGACCTTAACCAACAAGGGGCGTGGAGAAATGGAAACCGCTCCGCGCTTCCCACTTCCCCACACCCCCGACGACGGCTATCAAGCAACATCGATAACTGCGCTACACTAACTTCTCACTGGCACAAAACATCGGGCAATGCACGTGCTCATGGGCATAATCATCCAGAACGGCTTGGTCCGTAGCGTCAACGATTCGATTGCGCTCTATCTACCCGGCCTGCCGAAAGACGGTAAGGACAAAATAACCATTAAAGATCTTCTGAACATGCGCTCCGGTCTGGACGCCAACGACGAAGACCCATCCACTCCGGGAGACGAGGATAACCTCGATAAGTCATCGGACTGGATTCGTACGATCTACGCAGTGCCAATGAAAGGGGCGCCTGGATCGACCTATAACTATTGCTCGATCAATGCATTTCTAACTGGCGCGATCATCGAGAATGTAACCCACAAACCCCTCGACGAGTTCGCACGGCTCAAGCTATTCCAGCCGTTGGGAATCAAGGATTTTCGTTGGCGGAAAGTTCCCATCCATCGCATAACAGGCCAGGGCAATCTGTCGATCACGACACGCGACATGGCAGCGATCGGCGAGTTGATGCTGAATGACGGCGCTCTCAATGGCCGGCAACTGCTCAGTCGTGAATGGATTGCACGTAGCCTGGCAAGCCAGGTTGCAATCTCAAATAGCGACCCCTACGCAGACTTCTACGGATACATGTGGTACACGAAGGCCGAACCCGCTGGCAGTCACAGCATCGAGGTGCACTTTGCCTCAGGGAACGGCGGCAACAAAATCTATATCGTTCCATCGCTCCACATGGTTGTTGCCATCACGTCAAGCGCCTACAACACCAACTACGGACAGCGCCGCTCTCAAGACATTTTGTGGAAGATTCTCGCAGCCGCCTCGCGCCAAACGAACCACGTCGGATAACCCGCGATCACGGGCAATTCGGACGTTGGATGGTCAACTGTTGCTAGCAGGGCAAAGCACGTTTCCAGGCTGGTCAAACCTGGAAACGCTCATTGGCGAATTGTCGCAAATTTAGACCCGCTACGGCTGAAGGCGCATCGTGGTATTTCCATAGAAATGGAACGCAATCGGCTATGAAATCGTATGGGGATAGTGAGGACAGATTCCCCGTCGATCATGTTCATTTGCGGACAAGTTCTTCGAGATTGGACACCACGAGTTGCAGCCAGTTTGGAATATGAACTTCGGCCATTCATTTCATGAGACCTAACGAGCAACGGTTTGGTGCGAGAATCGCTCGAATTCCCTGGATTCAACCAGCGAGAGGAATGCCCCATGCAGAAACTGCTTTTCGACCTTCGCTTCGGGCTACGGCAACTGGCCAAGTCGCCGGGGTTTGCGATTACGGCGGTACTGATGCTGGCGTTCGGCATTGGCGCCACGACGGCGATCTTCTCCATTGTCGAGGCGGTGCTGCTGCGGCCCCTTCCGTTTCCTGATTCGCAGCGGCTCATGGTGCTGGCGGACCGGCTGGCGGGGGTGAATGTCGGCGGGGAGGGCGGAGTGGGCGTGACGGTGCCGGACATCCGCGCCTACACGCGCGAGACGCATGGCTTTTCTGCGCTGGGCGGTTACCAGTTCTCCGCGTATGAGCTCTCCGGAACCGGCGAGCCAGCGCAGGTGAATGCGGCGCGGCTGACGGCGGGAGTCTTTTCGGCGCTTGGCGTAAACCCGCTCGTGGGGCGAGTTTTCACTGTGGACGAGGATGAGCACAGCCAGCAGGTAGCGGTGTTGAGCTACGCAACCTGGGTGAGCCGTTTTCATCGCGACGCGCAGATTCTGGGAACGAAGATTCTGCTCGATCGCAAGCCGTATATCGTGATCGGCGTGATGCCGCGCAACTTCGAGTTTCCGCTCATTCCCGGCCAACTGAACCGCGCGGAGCTGTGGGTGCCGATGAGCTTTCGACCCGATGAGCTTGTGCCTGCGGCCGGGGCAAACTGGAGCTACCACATGGTGGGGCGGCTGAAGCCAGGCGTGAGTGCCCAGCAGGCCGAGAGCGACGCGGAGACAGTGGCGCAGGAGATCATGCGCCACTATCCACCGATGATGGCGAACCTGCACATCAGCGCCGTGGTGCGGCCGCTGCAACTGGACACAACAGAGCAGACCCGGCCGCTGCTGCGGACGCTGTTTCTGGCCGTGGCTGTAGTGCTGCTGATTGCGTGCGTGAACCTGGCCGGACTGATGCTGGTGCGGGCGATCAGGCAGCAGAGAGAAGTAGCAGTGCGGCTGGCGCTGGGGGCCACGGCATCAGCATTGCTGCGCCAGGCGATTCTGGAAAGTCTTGTACTAAGCGTGAGCGGCGGAGTGCTGGGACTGGCTCTGGCCGCGGTGGCGCTGCGGGTGGGCAAGAGCATGCTTCCCGAAAGCCTGCCGCGCATCAGTGAGATCGGGCTGAACTGGTATGTAGTGGGGTTTGCGCTGCTGCTGGGCGTGGTCACGGGCCTGGTGTGCGGGCTGGCTCCTGCATTTGCGGCGATGCGCACCAATGTGAACGCGAACCTGAAAGAAAGCGGGCGAAGCGGGTCCGAAGGCGGAGGCCACGCGCGTCTGCGCTCGACGCTGGTGGTGGCGGAGATTGCGATTGCGCTGGTGCTGCTGACGGCATCGTGCCTGTTGCTGCGCAGCTTTGAAAAAATGCGTTCGGTGGATCTGGGTTACCAACCCGAGCACGTGACTACTGCTGCGTATTCGCTCCCGCAGAAGCAATATGAGAAGCAGTCGCAGATCGATGAGTTCAATCGCAAGCTGCTCAGGCGATTGAATGCGCTGCCGGGGGTTACCGCGACGGGGCTGACCAGCCTGCTGCCGGCCGGAGGCGCCAACAATAATCAGACTTTTGTCGTTGAGGGGTACACGCCGCCCAAGGGCGCGGACATGAACCTGGCGACGGTGACGCAAACGATTGGGAGCTTTTTCCCGGCAATGGGAATTCCGTTGCTGCGGGGGCGGTTCTTCACGGACGCGGACCGGCACGGCTCGCAACTGGTGATCATTGTGAATCACGGGCTGGCCCAGCATTTCTGGCCGGGGCAGGACCCCATCGGCAAGCGGCTGCGCCTCGGCACGCCGGAGATGCAGACGCCTTGGATGACGGTGGTGGGTGAAGTGGCGGACGTGAAGCTCACGTCGCCGGATGAGCCCGCGAACATGCAGTACTACATGCCTGAGGACCAGGCCGAGGATGACATCGGATCGCTGGGTTCGCCCACGGACCTGAATGGCAACGGAGGATTCATCGCACTACGGTCATCTCTGCCGCCGGAGCAGATGGAAAACGCGCTACGCACTACCGTGCGGTCCATCGATCCGCTGTTGCCGCTCACACAGGTGCAGACCATGGAGCAGGCGGTGTCGCTCAGCGAAGCGCCGCGCCGCTTCAACACGGTGCTGATCGGGAGCTTCGCGTTTGCGGCAGTCTTGCTGGCGGTGCTGGGGATCTACAGCGTGATCTCGTTTTCCGTGGCGTCGCGGGTGCAGGAGATGGCGATCCGCGTGGCGCTTGGATCGCAGCGCGGGTCAATTGTGCGGCTGGTTCTCGAGTCGGGCGCCAAACTGGCAGTGATCGGCTGCGTGATCGGGCTGGGAGGTGCTGTGGCGGCTTCGAAGTTGCTGCGGTCGCTTCTGTTCGGGGTGAGCCCGTTCGATCCGGTGGCGTTGTCAGTGGCAGCGGCGGGCGTGTTGCTGCTGGCCGTGGCGGCTTCAGGGCTGCCTGCGCTGCGGGCTGCGTCCATCGATCCCATGCGCGCGTTGCGCGGCGAATGGCGCTAATTTGCGAGCCGCATCGCTGTTCCCGGCTCCGGCCGGATCGGCGAAGCAGGATGCACACGGACCTGTGTGGGGTGGGGTATCGATGGCCGTCTTTCCCGCGCCAGTTCATGTCAACAGGCGATATCAGGGCAAGGGCACGTTTCCAGATCAGATCCTGCTCGGAACGCGCTTTGGCGATAATGCGTCAATCGAGATTGCCTCTGGCAGATCGTCGGAATACCAGCCTATTCAGTTCGCAATGCCTGCATCGGATCGATCCGCGACGCCCTCCACGCCGGAACCAGGCAGGCCAACGCCGACACCACGAGCAGCGTTGCGGCGACAACCGCAAAGATCGCTGGATCGAGGGGCTTCGTTCCATAGAGCATCGACCCGATCAGTCGCACCGCACCGGCGCTGGCCGCAAGGCCAAGCACCAGCCCGTACAGCGCTGGACGCAGCCCATCACCCAACATCAGGCGCACAACCTGCTCACGTTGCGCGCCAAGCGCCATGCGAACGCCGATCTCTCCAGTGCGCTGCGTCGTCAGGTAAGAGAGGACTCCGTACAAACCTATGGAGGCCAGCACCAGTGACAGGACTGCGAAGGCCAGCACCAGGCTGGCGCTCAGGCTGGCGTTGCCCAGCGACCGCTCGATGATCTGCTGCATGGTAAGCACATCGGAAACCGACAGCTCCGGATCGAGCGCCGCAATCTGTTTCTGTACCGGAACGGAAATTGCCAGCGGATCGGACGCCGTCCGCACCGCGAGGGTCAACCCCTCATAGCTCTCCTCACTAAGAACGGGGAAGTACATGGTCGCCGCGCCCGGCTGACCTACCTGATGCAATGTGTCGGCAACAATCCCGACGATTTCATAATCGGCGTTACCGTGCGCAGGAATATGGAGATGCTTGCCCAGCGGATTTTGCCCGGGGAAATACTGCTCCGCCAATTGGTGGCTGATAATAGTCGTCTTCGGATGGCCGGCGCGGTCCTGGCTGGTGAAGAACCGCCCGCTCAGCAGCGGTATCTGCAACGCGCTGAAGTATCCGGGGTCCGCCAACCAGTAGAGCGCGTCGGGCAGCGCCGCCCCGGGCGAGATCGGTGGATGTTCAAGAATCGTGAAGGCATCGTCCTCCCCGTTTCCTGCTCCGGGCACGGTCGATCCCAGCGCCGCTGCGCGGACACCCGGCATGGCGCGCACCCGCTCCAGCAGCGTTTCGTTGAATGCGTTCACCTTCTCGGGACTGTCATATTTCTTTGTGGGAAGACTGTAGCCCATCGTCAGCACGTTATCGGTCACGGAACCCACATCCGTCGTCCGCAGCCGCCAAAAGCTCTTGAGCAGCAGCCCCGCAGCGACAAGCAAAACCACCGTCGTCGCAATCTCCACCGTGAGCAGCGTCTTGCGCAGCGCCGTGCGTGATTGGCTGCCCGCCCCGCTTCGCGATGAAGCCTGCAGTGCCGCGATCGCTCCCTTGCCTGTCAATGAGATCGCCGGCAGCAGGCCCGCCAGCAGGGCCGCCGCAAAGACGAGCGCGCAGGCAAACGCCAGCACCGTTCCGTCGGCGTGGATACTCTGCGCGCTGGGAAGATCCCTCCACGTGCTGACCAGGCATTCCGTGGCCGCCAGCGATAACAGCACTCCGGCCACGCCCCCGGCAAGCGAGACCAGCAGGCTCTCCACGAGCTGTTCACGAATCAGCGTCATCCTCCGCGCCCCCAGCGCGCTCCGGATGGCGATTTCCTTCTGCCGCGCTGCGGACCGCGCTACCATCAGGTTGGCCACGTTCAGGCAGCCGATCAGCAGCATGCAGGCCACAGCGCACAGCAGGATGATCAATGGCTTCTTCACATCTTGTGCGAGATCCTGGAGGAGGGTCCTTGATGCCACGTCCTCGGCCACCGGCGCATTCAGGTTCTGCAAATGGAGCCGGTACTGCACCGCCTCTACCTGGCTCAGAGCGCTTGCCAGGCTGACATCCGGTCTCAAGCGGGCCACCACACGGCTGAAGTGAAAGTCATGATGCTGCAGGACCGCCGGCGGCAACCCCGACGCATACGGAACCCAGACCTGCACCTTCGCATCGGGATAGGTGAACGACTTCGGAAGCACGCCCACCACCGTATAGGGCTTTCCATCCAGATGGATTTGCCTGCCGACAATCGACGCATCCCTGCCGAACCGCCGCTCGAAGAGATTCCAGGTAAGCATGACGGCGTTTCCATCCGGACGATCTTCGCTCTCGGCAAAGGTGCGTCCGATGACCGCATGCACCCCCAGCAACGGAAACAGGTTCCAGCTCCCGCCGCACGCCTCCACCATTTCCGGCAACTCCCCGTGCTCCCCCGTCAGATTGAATTGCCAGTAGCGCCATGCCGCCATGTCTTCGAAGCCGTGGGTCTGCGCGCGCCAGTCATAGTAGTCGGCGGGAGCTACGGGGTTGTAGTTGAACTGTTGCGCATTCATGCTGGGATCGCGGAAATGCTCATAGACCATCACCAGCCGATTGGGATCACGAAAAGGAAGCGGCCTGAGCAGAATCGACCGCACCACCGTGAACAGCGACGTCGTAGCGCCGATGCACAACGCCATTACGAGTACGGCAATCAATGAGAAGCCAGGCGACCGGAACAGAGTACGGACGCCGATCTTTAGATCGCGAAGGAGATTCTCCAGCATGCTCCAACTCCAGACAGCTCGAGTATGTTCGCGAATAAGAGTCGCATTGCCGAACGCACGCCGCGCGGCGTAGGGTGCCTCTTCCACTGGTACTCCACGCTCCCGCTGCTCTTCCTCTTCCAGTTCGAGGTCAGAGCGAAGCTCCCGCTCCAGGTCCGCTTCCCGTTTCCTGATCTGCCACCATCTCATCCCCATCTCCTCGTTTGCGGGCAAGATTACCGGCGACACAGCACCATCGTGTCACTCGCTTCTCAACGCCTGCATTGGATCAATTCTCGCGGCCCGTCGCGCCGGGAGCGCACACGCCGCCAGCGCAATCGCGATGAGTGCCACCGAGGCCGATCCGAGCGTTACCGGGTCGAGTGCCGAAATCCCATAAAGCAGGCTCGCCAGGCTGTGTGCCGCCAGCACCGTCCCCATCAGTCCAATCGCAACGCCGGCCAGCGCCATCCGTAATCCCAGCGAGGACACCAGCCACAGCACCGCACTCCGCGGCGCGCCCAACGCCAGCCGGATCCCGATCTCCTGCGTTCGCTGCGTCACCAGATACGCGATCACTCCATAAATTCCCATCACCGCAAGCACCAGCCCCATTCCCGCAAAACTCGCCAGAATCACGCTCGTGAGTCGCTTCACGGCCGTCAAGTCGCCGAGGTATTCGCTCATCGTCTCCACTTCCGACAGAGGAATCCGCGGATCGAGCGCATGCACCTGTTGGGCCACAGCCTGTTCGAGCGCGTTCGGTGCCACATTCGATCGCACCAGCAGATCCTTGAAGCCGAAATTCACTACTGGCGTCTGCCGGAATAACGTGATCAGCTGCGGTGCCACCGGGAGCCCCAGCCCCTGATCCCGGTTGTCGCGCATTACTCCGGCGATCGTCACCGTCTCGCGCTGCTTCCCCATCCACACATCCTGCGCAATCAGGCTCGGAGGTGCGCCCAGCTCGATCCGCCGCCCGATCGGATCCTCACCCGGAAAATATTGCTTCACGAATGCCTGGTTCACAATCGCCACGGGCAGCGTTCCCTCGCGGTCCGATTCCGAAAAATCCCGCCCTTCCACCAGCGGTATTCCCGCCGTCCGTAGATAATTCGCATCCACCACGCCAAAAATCGTCGACGGCGCGTCTTCGAGCCGCGACACCGCCCGCCCCTCAATCGAAAACGTCATCCGCCATCTGTCGTACGGCGGATACATCGTCGTCACCGACACATCCCGCACGCCAGGCACCGCGCGAATCCGTTCCGTCAGCCGATCACAGAACTGCGTAATCGTCTCCGCCGTCGGGTATTGTGCCGGAGGAAGATACAAATGTCCGCGCGTCAGGTGATCCACCCGGAATCCAAGGTCCTGGTTCTCGAGCCGCTCCAGCGTCTGGATCAGAAGTCCCGCTCCCACCAGCAGCATCAGCGACAACGCGATCTGCGCAGTCACCAGCACCTTCCGAAATCCCTGCCGCGACGCTCCGCTGCTCGCCCGTCCCCCCTCCTTCAGCACGCCCACCGCATCCAGCCGCGCGCTCAGCAGCGCTGGCGCCATCCCGAAGAACAGGCACGTCCCCAGTCCCGCAGCCAGCGTAAACAACACCACCCGCCAGTCCAGTGTCAGCTCCAGCAGCTGCGGAATCTTTCCCGTATCCGTCATCCGCAGCGCGCGCGTCGCTCCCCATGCCAGCGCCAGCCCGCAGCCGCTGCCGATCAGCGACAGCACCAGAGTCTCCGTCAGCACTTGCCGCACCAGTGCCGTGCGTCCTGCGCCCAGCGCTTTGCGCATTGCGAATTCCCGTTGCCGTGCTGTGTTCCGCGCCAGCATCAGCGCGGCCAGGTTCGAGCATGCGATCAGCAGAATCAGTCCCACCGCCCCCATCAGCAGCAACAACAGCGGCCTCAAATCGCCGGTCCGCATTGCTGCCAGCGGTGCTATCGCAACGCCAACTTCGCGATCCACGGGATGCGTCGTCGCCAGATTCTCTGCGATCCTCGCCAAATCCGCCTGCGCCTGGCCAATCGTCACGTTCGGTTTCAGCAGCCCAAGCGATCCATTTCCACGCCCGCCACGCGCCGGTTCGTTCCACACTCCCGGCCCCGGCACGAACGGCTCAAACACAGGCAACTGCGCCTGGGCTAAATGCAGCCATCCCGGAATCGTCGCCGGCAAAACCCCGATAATCGTGTACGGCTGATCATTGATGCTCAGCGTCCGCCCCAGGATTTTCGGATCACGCTGATAGTGGCTCTTCCAGAATGTCTCGGTGATCAGCGCCACGTGATTGCGGCCTTCCAGTCCCTCGTCCGCCGTAAACAACCGACCCAGCAGCGGGTGAACACCCAGCGCCTCGAAAAATTGTGCCGGCGCCAAACCCACCAGCACCTCTGCCGCATCAGCTCCGCTCGGCGACGTGCTCACGTTCTTGCGCCATTGGTCGTAGATCGCCAACTTCTCGAAGGTATGGTTCTGCGTGGCAAAATCCCGCAAGTCCGGCCCTGACACACCCACCGGCTTCCCATTCTTCACCGACGTAATCTGTACCAGCCGATTTGCATCAGGGAATTCCAGAGGCCGCAGTAGTATCGCGTTCAGCACGCTGAATACCGACGCATTCGCACCAATCGCCAGCGCCAACACCAGCACCACCACCGCCGCAAACCCAGGCGATCTCCGCATCTGCCGGAGCGCATAGCGAAGGTCCTGCCACAAACGTTCCAACGGCGGCCAGCCCCAGGCTTCGTGAGTTTGTTCTTTAATTAATGTCGTGTTGCCGAACGCGCGCCGCGCGGCGTAGGGTGCCTCTTCCTGTGGTACTCCGTGTTCTCGCTGCTCTTCTTCTTCCAATTCCAGATCAGATTGCAGCTCCCGCTCCAGGTCCGCATCCCGTTTCCTGATCTGCCACCACTTCATCTCAGATCTCCCCTGGAGGTTAGCTTGCGCGCACTGGCGCGCCCGTCATTCACTTCGCAGCGTCTGCATGGGGTCGACTGATGAGGCGCGGCGGGCGGGCAGATAGCTGGCGAGCAGGCTGGCCGCAACGAGAATGCAGGGTACGGTGACGTACGAAACGGGATCCAGCGGCGTGATCCCGAAGAGCAACGAGCGCAGGGACTGCGTGAGGGCGGTCGCGGCGCAGATTCCGACTGCCGCACCGATGCCGCTGAGGACAAGCGCGGAGCGGATAAACATCCAGCTGAGGCTGCCGCGCTGAGCCCCGAGGGCGAGGCGGATGCCGATTTCGCGAGTGCGCTGCGACACCGCGTAGGAGATAACGCCGTAAATGCCAATGATGCTGAGGGCGAGCGCCATTGAGCCGGCGATAGCCAGCATGACAAGGGTGAACGAGGTGCGGGCCATCGACTGGCCGTAGATGTCCTGCATGGTGCGCACCGCGGCGACGGGCAAATTGCTGTTGACGGACCAGACGGCGTTCTGCACCTGACTGATGAAGCTTTGAGTGCCCGCACGGTTTGAACGAATGGCGAAGGTGACGAAGCGGGGAGCGTCGATGCTGGGCTGCTGCGTGTAGGGATCGTTGAGCATGGTCGGCCAGTAAACGGTGGGGGACGCAACTTCCTCAACGCCGTGCTGATGGACGTCTTCGACAACGCCGATTACCTCCTGCCACGGCATGCTGTTGAACTGGCGCACGCGTTTGCCAATGGCGGCGGCAGCGGAGCCCCAGCCGTCGCGGGCGAAGCCTTCGGAAACAATGACGTACTGATGGAGACCGTAGTTATCGGCCCAGGTAAAGTCGCGGCCCGCGACGAGGCGCGTGCCCATGGCGCGGAAAAATCCCGGCGAGACGTAATTAAAGAGGCGCAGCGGAGGCTCATTGCCGGGATAGATTTTGCCCTCAACACTAATTTCGTCCCAGTTGGGATCAAAACCCTGCATCGGCAGACCACCGGCGAAGCCCACGGACGTGACGCCGGGGATGGCGGCGATCTGGTCGACGATGCTGTTCTGCGTGCGCGTAACGAGCAGTGGGTCGGAGACGAGCGAATCGGGAATGGAGATGCTGACGGTCTGGATGTGGGCTGGGTTGGAAAAGCCGGGATTGACGTTGCGCAAAGCGGCAAAGGTCCGAATCATGAGCAGCGCGCTGATGAGGAGCACGAGCGCCATAGCCGTTTGCGCGATGATGAGCAGGCTGCGTGAGCGATGACGGGTGCGGCTGGCGCTGGCCGCGTGAGTCGACGAGCCCATGGTGAGCGAGAGGCTGGAGCGCGCGTAGCGCCAGGCGGGGATCGCCCCGAACAGCAGGCCGGAGAAGACAGCGAGCAGGAAGGTGAAGACGAGAGAGCGGCCGTCAAATGTGATTTCGGCGAGACGCGGCAGATTGGCGGGGCCGATAGCGACGAGCAGGCCGAGGCCGGCCCAGGCCACGCCGATAGAGATCACGCCGCCGGTGAGGCTGAGGGCGAGGCTTTCGAGGAGCAACTCACGCGCGATGCGAAGGCGGCCGGCGCCCAGGGCGGCTCGGACGGAGAGCTCATGCTGGCGGGATTCCGCGCGGACCAGGAGGAGATTCGCAATATTGGCGCAGGCAATGAGCATGACCAGGCCGACGGTCGCCATGACAACCCACAGAACGCTACTGACATTACCGATGACCTGCTGTTTGAGCGAATGAAAATTCGGCGTAATGCGCCAGATGCGATAGTAGTGCGGATTGGTGCCGAGGCCGTTCGACCAGGAATCCATCCACACGGGAATGAGGCGGGCGATATCTGCGTCGGCCTGAGGAATGGAGACGCCGGGTTTGAGTCGGCCGATACCGTTATATCCGAAAGGCGCGAGCTTCTCGTGCACGGGATCGAGGGCGAGCGGGAGAAGAAGGTCAAAGTCGCGGTCCGCAACACGGAACTTGCGGGGCATAACGCCGACGATGGTGCGGGGCTGGGAATCGACCTGCAAAACCCGGCCGATGACGGAGGGATCGCCGCCGAAGCGACGCTGCCAATAGCCGTAACTGAGCATGACGGTCTTGGAACCGCGCGGATCCTGGTCGGCGGCCGAGAACCAGCGGCCGGCGACAGCGGGAACGTCAAAGGTTTCCAGCACGCCCCCGCTCACCAGCGCGGTGCGGACCTGCTCGGGGCGGGCGATACCTGTGACGTTCGCCATGCCTGGGGTCCAGATACCGAGGGACTGGAACGTCTGGTTGTGCCGGACGAAAGTAAAGTACATGGACGGCGAGAGCTGGAGGCCGCTCGAGAAGCTGGCGAGTCCGCCGGCGCCGGGTGCGTTGAGCCACAGGGCGACGAGCCGGTCCGATTCCGGATAAAGCAGGGGGCGCAAAAGGACGCGATTGATGACGCTGAAGACGGCGGCGTTGGCGCCGATGCCGATGGCCAGAGTCAGCAGGACAGTGATGGCGAATCCCGGAGTCCTTCGCAGGCGCCGTAGTACGTAGCGAAGATCTTGCCACAAACGCTCTACCATCGCCCATCCCCAGGCTTCGTGCGTCTGGTCTTTGATTAATGCAGTGTTGCCGAACGCGCGCCGGGCAGCGTAATGGGCGTCGTCTTCCGAAAGGCCGCGCTCCCGCTGTTCTTCTTCTTCAAGCTCCAGATCGGACCGGAGCTCCCGTTCTAGATCGGCATCTCGGTTCCTGATCTGCCACCAATGCATGTCAGCTCTCCTCGACCGCCGGCCACATCACGCGCGCCACAGCTTCGGCCATCTGCTTCCACTGCGATTCCTCGACCAGGAGTTGCTTCTTGCCCTTATCCGTCAATCGGTAATACTTGAATTCCCGATTGCGTTCGGGTGCTGTCTCCCATTTGGAAACGACCCATCCTCTTTGCTCCAGGCGATGCAGCGCGGGATAAAGCGAACCGTGCTGCATCTGCAGAAAGTCGTTCGTGGTCCGCTGAATGTGTTTGCCAATCTGGTGCCCGTGAGCCGGCCCGTAGAGAAGTGTCCGCAAAATGAGCATGTCCAGCGTGCCCTGCAGTACATTCGCGCGTTGCTGCGTGTCCTTGGCCATGGTAGATATCCGACCCTCATTTGGAAGCGATGGTAGATCCTCGACTATCGATTGGTCAAGGGGTCAAATTCCCGTCTGCTTGTCACCGGTTTGCTTGTCAAATGATGGCTCCAGGCCAACGCACGTTTCCAGAACTGACTACTCTCGAATCACGCGTTGGCGATTTCTCACTCATCGAGAGCGAAATCCGGTAAAACGAAGCACATTCTCCGATACCTATCCGATGGATTCCCGCATAGCTCGCTCGATGTCTGGCCGGCTCTTGCGCAGCAGGTTCAGGAAGCCATCGCGGATCGCGTCGGGGTCACTCTGACGCCACGTCAGCACCACATCCACCAGGCATTTCTTGTCACGTAAAGCTCTAAAGGAAACATCGTTGGAGCGAAGGTGCTGAACACACGCGGGAACAAGCGCGATACCTTCGGCCGCTTCTACCATGGTCAGGACGGATTGCCAAAGGCGCGGGGTATCCACGATGTTCGGCGAGAATTTTGCTCTCCTGCACATGGCGATAATGGCGTCGAATAGCTCGGGAGCGCCCTCGCGCGCATAAAGAATGATTCTTTCCGCTGATAGTTGCGCAAGCTGAATCGCTTCTGTATTTTCCAGCGCGTGACCGCGTGGTAGCACTGCTACGACGGGCTCGCTGAAATATATCTCGCTGCGCAGTGTCTTGCGATACTCTGCGGGAACACTGCGGGTAAACCCGATGTCGATCTCCCGGTTTACTAGCGCGGACGGCTGCTGCCCGGGCTCAATGTCCTTGAGAGACAGCATTACTCCCGGCTGCCGCCTCCTGAATTCGCGGATGAGGCGGGGCAAAAAGGGCGAGGTCGCCGGCCCACAAAGACCAATCGTGAGTTTCCCATACTGACCGTGGGAAGCGCGCGTGACTATCTGCACTGCCCGCTGCGCGTGCGCCAGGATCTCCTGCGCCTCGCGCAGAAACACCGCGCCCTCCGCGGTCAGCATGACTTCACGTTGACTTCGTCGAAGCAGAGTTACGCCCAGTTCTCTTTCCAGGTCTCTCACCTGCCCGCTCACTCCCGACTGAGAAACATGCAGGCGCCGCGCCGCAGAGGTAAAGCTCTGCTCCTCGGCAACCGCACAGAAATATCGCAAATGACGCAGTTCCATGAAATGCCTAACCTATCACTATTTCTGATAGTAGCGAGCAGAACAAACGTTGTCACTTCTTACTGATGCAGTGCCTCCAATGTAGCGTGGAGAGCAGCTCGCGACGCGGAGCGATCAGCAATCGCTCTAGACCACCCGCTCCTTAACGATGGAGAACCTTATGAAGAAGAACTACACACCCGCGATCGGAACCACCACAGTCACATATAAGACTCTGGCCGTCGATGGCCTCAACATTGCCTATCGTGAGGCTGGGAGGGCCGGCAGCCCAAAGCTTGTTCTGCTGCACGGCTTTCCTTCCTCGTCACATCAGTACCGCAATCTCATTCCAACACTTGCCGATCGCTTTCACGTCATTTCCCCAGACTACCCGGGCTTTGGCGGAAGCGATGCTCCCGACCCTTTGAAGTTCTCCTATACCTTCGACAAGGTGGCCGAAGTCATCGAGCACTTCCTCGAGCAAAAGGGCTTTGACCGCTTCGGTCTCTACGCGCAGGACTACGGAGGGCCGGTTGGCTTTCGCATCGTGACGCGCAAACCAGAGATGCTCGAGTGGCTGATTGTCCAGAACACCAATGCTTACGAGGTCGGATTTACCGAGGCTTGGGGCGGCCTGCGTAACGCTCTCTGGCACAACCGCACCCCTGAAAACGAAGCAGGAGTCGCGGGCCTGCTGGAATATGACACCGTCAAGACTGTGTATCTGCACGGAGCGACGCTGCCCGAGCTGATCAGTCCAGACAACTGGAACTTCGATTACTACACCACGCTGCAGAAGCCGAATGGGCGGACGATCCAACTTGACCTCTTCTATGACTACCGCAATAACGTCACGCTATATCCGAAGTGGCAAGAGCTTCTCAGGAGGCATCAGCCTCCAACGATCATTTTCTGGGGACAGGACGATATCTTTTTCACTCGCGAGGGTGGAGAGGCATACTTGGCTGATCTTCCGAAGGCCGAGATGCATCGGCTCGAAGCCGGACATTTTGCGGTGGAGGATTGCCTCGCATATATCTCGGACCACATCCATCGCTTTTATGACGACGTCGTCGCACAGCAACGTTAAACCCATCTACGTCAACCGAAGGCTCACGCCAAATTTGAAAAGAGGAACCACCATGAATCGTCTTCAGAGAAATATCAGCATCGCTGTTCTGGTACTTGCTGCGACCGTGACCGCCGCGTTTGCTCAAAGCTCCACGCCCGTCCAAACGGGTGTCTTCCACGGTCAAGTGCATTCCACCAGCGGACGCGCGTCGATCTATAAGGGATCTGACGGCAAATTGACCCTTCGCCTTACCAACTTCAAAACATCGAACGGTCCTGACGTGCATGTGCTGCTCATTGCTGCAAGTGATGCGCAGGACAACGACAACTTCCTCAAGAACAACGTCGAGCGTGTCGAACTCGGCAAGCTTAAGGGAAATGAGGGAGATCAGAATTACGACATCTCGGCGGATACTGACCTCACCAAATTTCATACAGTAGCGATCTACTGCGAGCGCTTCAATGCAAACTTCGGCACGGCTCCTCTGGAGAAATTCTGAGGAAGTGCGCGACCCCAGTCGTCAGGGCCGGTCATCGGATGCTTGTGATGGCCGGCCGCAAATTTCGAGTTGCGTGTAAATCCCGGTGAATTCCATGATTTCCTTCTTTCGCAAACTTAAACCGCTCTCCGGAGTGGCTGCCCTGATCCTGGTCGGTGCGCTCTGGTATCTCTTCCGGCCTGAAAAGTTGTTCATCAACCAGCGCGTAAACGAAGCCGCACCTTTTGCCGCAGGTCGTGACGCCCAGCCTATCTATAGCGGCAGGCTGAGCGGAAAGTTGCATGACACCAGTGGTCGTGCGACGGTCTACCGCCAACCCGATGGAACGTTGACTCTGCGGCTAACCGATTTCCATGCGTCGAATGGTCCTGATGTGCACGTTGTCCTTGCCACAGCCGACGACCCGGCCCTACAGAACGCAGCGCCAGGAAAGGCTTTAGCTTCGGTTGAGGTCGGCGGGCTGAAGGGCAACGAAGGCGATCAGGATTATAAGCTTCCTTCAAACACAGACTTCACACGCTATAGCACAGTGGTTATTTACTGTGAGCGATTCCACGCCGTTTTCGGAACTGCAACGCTGCAGCCGTTCTGAATCCGGGGGGACCGACGCTATCAGTGCCGAGTTCACCGGGAGTAAATAGACTTGAGTGACCCAATCGCGAGCCACGTCGTACTCTCAGTAGTTTCTTGGTTCAACTCTTGCTAACAGGCCAAAGCACGTTTCCAGAACCGGTCACCCACGAAAACGTGATGTCAATTACGTGCCAATTGAGCTTTTTCGTGATGGATTGCCGAGTTGGCAAGTGCCTTTCTTTACTCTGACCTCAACCCCGGTCCTCCGGCTGCTGAGAAACTCTATTCCGGCCCGCTCGCGAGAGGCGGGCTTTTCATTTTGGAGGTAAACGTGCGCAATGTTGCTCGGATCAAGCTGGGCTACTACCCTCTGCCGCAGGAGGAAGGCAAGCGCCTGCGCCGTCTCTTGGACTTCTCGGCCGGAACTGTCAGCGTTGTCGATCCATGCGTCGGCACGGGGGACTACAGTCTGGTCAGTCGCCTGAACGGCAAACCTGCTGCCATTCTCGCCGTCTACCAGTTGCCCGGATCCAATGCTGTTCAAACCGTGCAGGGTGTCCGCAAGCTTATGGCCCAGATGAAGCAACGCTTCCCCGGGGATTTGGACTACGCCGTATCGCTCGACCAGACAGCCTCGGTCACAGAAAGCATGAAAGAGATTCTTGTGACACTCCTGATCGCGATTGTGCTCGTGATCCTGGTGGTCTATCTCTTTTTGCAGGACTGGCGCGCCACGCTGATTCCGTTGCTGGCCGTGCCTGTCTCGCTAGTTGGAACCTTTGTCCTCTTTCCGCTGTTCGGTTTCTCCATTAACACGCTTTCGTTGTTCGGGCTGGTACTCGCTATCGGCCTGGTGGTCGACGACGCGATCGTCGTTGTCGAAGGTGTGCAGCGCCACATCGAGGAAGGCCTGAATCCGAAGGACGCGGCTCGAAAAGCCATGGAGGAGCTAAGTGGCCCAGTGATTGGAATCGCCTTGGTTCTCTCTTCCGTCTTTGTGCCAACAGCGTTTATTCCGGGAATCACTGGAAGGCTCTATCAGCAATTCGCCGTGACCATCGCCATCTCCGTTGTGTTGTCCGCATTCAACGCACTGACGCTCAGCCCGGCGCTGGCCGGGCTCCTGCTGCGGCAAAAGAAAGAGAGTCACGGGCTTTTGCAGCGTTTCTTCAACTGGTTCAATCGCCTGTTCGAACGCGCGACGGGAGGCTACGTCCACTGGTCCGGCGTGCTCCTTCGCAAGGGAGCAATGGTGCTGGTGCTGCTGGCGATTTGCGGCGCGGCCGGATTGTTTTTTGGCAGCCGTCTACCGTCCAGCTTCCTGCCCGATGAAGACCAGGGATATCTCTACATCAACATGCAGCTTCCCCAGGCGGCCTCGCTGGAGCGGTCAAGTGCGGCTGCAAGACAGGTGGAACAGATTCTCGCCGACACGCCTGGCGTCCAGTACACGACAAGCGTAGTTGGTTTCAGCTTACTCAGCCTCGTCCGTACCAGCTACAACGGCTTCTTCTGGGTCAGCCTCAAGCCCTGGGATGAGCGCAAAACCCGGTCTGAACAATATCAAGCCATTAAGGCTCGTTTGAATCAGGAGCTCAACAATCTGCCCGCAGGAACGGTCTTCAGCTTCTCACCGCCGGCGCTCCCGGGCGTAGGCACTTCGGGAGGTGTTTCGTTTGTCCTCGAAGACCGTGCCGGCAGGGACGTCCCATTTCTTGCAAACAACCTCGCTAAATTCCTGGCAGCCGCTCGCAAGCGCCGTGAGATTGGCACGATCTTCACCACATTCATACCGAGCGTGCCGCAAGAGTTCATCCAGGTGGACAAAGAGAAGGTGCTGATGGTGTCGAGTCGGAATTTCTTCGGATCGGTGACGAAGGGCGGCAGAAAGCGCCAGAACATCATCTGCAGAAGCCGCGTGCCTCCCGCCTGATCCCAGACGATGACCGGCTGGATAGATTGCGGCGCGGCGTTGTAATCGGGAGCGAACTCAACCGCCAGGCCATCGACATTGCCAAGGTGAAAAGCTTCGGCAATCTTTTGCTTATCGCTTCGCCTCTGGTATCGACCGCACACGATCGTAGTCTACGACACGGCAAACCGGCATCTTCACGAAATAGCTGTCGTGGGTTTGACGACGGAAGCGACTGAAATGCGAAACGCCAGTGAACAGTTAGTCCACTGGCGACACAATTCAGTAGCCCTCCCCCAAGTGCTACTCAATGCTCGAACTTTAGCGGACGCCAGCGAATTCGACTATCCCCCGTTTGATTTCCCCTTGCAGGTATTTTGTAATCGGCAGCCGGTTACTTGCGATGCGATTCTAGATCTCGCCGCAATCCTGGCATGCCTCGCGATGCTGATGAAACACCAGCATCGATTTGATCACGCAAGTCTGTAACTCGCGGAGATCATCGACTCCTGCGTTTCTCACCGCCCTGACTGCATCACGCAGGAACGCCTGGGCGAGCGCGTTATCGACTTCGCAGAGAAGGAGCTCTTCTTCCAAAACAGTCGGTTCATTGATTTTCATGGCTAATCTATTTTCTCAACCTTCCGCGCTGCGCGGCTGAAAACCCGTATGAAAATGTCGTAGGCCAGCTCGACCGATTCTTCGATGGCAGTGATCGTCGGTATGACCCTGACATTCACCTGTTTCTCTCTCGCCAGCCGTATACCGGCGATGAGGCACGCCCCGAGGTAGACCATGCCCCGATTGATGCGCGGCATGTCCTTATAGGGATCAAACATGGCCGGCTCTCCGGACGGCCTGCGTGGATCGGTAGGACAAACGGCCCCGGAAGATCTCGGCAGGGAGGTAGCGGCGCTTTTGTTTGCATAGCGGGCATTGGGCAATGATCCAAGAATCGGGCAGAGTTTCTACTGGCGCGGCGATGTTCTGATGGCAGCCCTTGCAAGTGATGACGAAGTCACGGAGCCGGGAAGTCGGTCCCTGAAACATGGGGCCATTATAGCGAATAAAAAGCGAAAAAATATATACGAAAAACGCTGGATTTTCGGGGACGCGTTAATGAGCTGCGCGAGAGCCGGGATATGCAGAGACTCCGATGGCCGACCGCCGACGACAGGCCGGAATTACTCATTGGGGAGCAAGGGTTCTCTGGCCATGAAACGAGTGCAGGACGAGAAAGCGGACGATCACGTGGGGCGGATCACGCGATAGCATTGGCAATGTAGTGTGATTTTTAAGGTATTATGTTGATATTCTCGTGTGCTCGCTGTAGACTTTGACTGAAGGAGAAGATCATGGCCGCCAGTGTCGCTCTGCCTCGCCCCGATCTTGCCGCTCATCGCGAGGCGCTATCTCTCGCATGGCCTGAAGTAGTCAGACGCCTTACCGAGATTGTCGGGCGGAAACTCACGGCATATATCGCCGGAGTCAAGGACGTTCGCGCTCTCGATCGATGGATCAACGGAACCGAACCCTATAGAGATGTAGAAGAGCGCCTGCGTTTCACCTACCAGGTAGTGCGGACTCTGAGCCAGCACGACTCACCGAGAGTTGTTCAGGCCTGGTTGACCGGAGTCAACCCTGAGCTCGCTGATCGCGTTCCGCTACGCCTATTGCGAGATGGAGATTTGAGCATCGTAGCCCCGGAAATCTTAGGAGCTGCCAGAGCCTTCATCGCCGGGGCTTAATTTGAAATGTTTGAGACAAGAACCCCCACTGCCCCTATCTTCAGGTTGGGGCGGCACCCCGATCCCTGGGAGCCGCCTGACTGGTCTCGCGCTCAATCCGACGGTACCTTTGGCAATCGCTTCGACGATCCTACCGGCTACTACCGCGTACTCTATGCGTCGAGTCAACGTCTTTCTTGTTTTGTAGAGACCCTCGCACGCTTTCGACCGGACCTTAGCTTGCTAGCTGAACTCGAGGAAATCGCAGGCGAAAACGACTACGTTCCAGTTGGACACCTCCCGCGAGAATGGCGTGACACACGCCTGCTTGGAACATGCATAGCGCAGGGAAACTATGCCGACATCTACGCCGCCCACTGGGTCGGTCATTTGCGCCAAACCCTGGCATCCGAGTGCATGAAACTCGGGCTTGAGGACCTCGACGTCTCCGTTCTCCAACAGGGAAAGCCGCGCCGGCTGACACAACTCTCCTCACTTGAGGTCTACAAAGCTGGCTTGAACGGAATCTATTACCGCTCTCGTTACGGACATGACCTGGAGAATTGGGCTCTGTTTGAACCATTCCAGATCCGAGTGATAGGGGACGCCGAAGTGATCGGCTTAGGCGACCCGGATCTCTTGGCTGCATGCGAGATCTTGGGACTACAGATCGAAAGCTAACATTGGCAGACGACGCTAATTTGAAGGCGTCGTTTAAAAAGCTAGATGAAACGGTATTAGCCACTCACCGAACTAGGGCAGAGGTCGAGGGTTCGTTAAGGGTTCGATAAGCGTGTCTGAGGGTTCCCAGGGCTCCGAAATTAGCCATCCGTGCCTTCTGGTTTCAATCAATTACCGGCGAACTGGGTTCTGTCACGGCAGAGGTCGGATGGGTTTAACTCTTCAACCTTTGCAGTAACTGAGCTGATTTGTCCGCTTTAATATTGGGCCTTTGCCGACATTGGCCCTTAACCGCCCCGTCGGGGACCTTTTAGCGGGCAGGCTGTTACAGTCACATCCGGATGAAGGCGAAACGGGACGCCCTCGAAGCTGTCATTGCTGGACGGAAAGTACTTCCGAAACCGGAGTGACTCCTCGAAACCAGACGCCCATGCGTCGCAATCGAGCTGATCGGACTCCAGATTCTTCAAAATTCGAGTTGGCCCTCACTACGTGCGGAGTCGGTATGGATTTGTACGCCGGCTCCCCTAAGTTTTTTGTGAACAGATTTGTTATTGCGTACATTTCCTTCCGTTACCGAGCCAGCTAGTGATTGACCTCCATCGTTGACGATGGCCACAGGCGCATCATGACGCTGGCATCTGAGGGTAGCAAAGCCTGTCTGTCGAGACGCTCAACAGATTAATGGGTGGCTACCTGAGTTTTTCTATAGCTTCTTCGCTCGTAACTTTGTCTACAGTGAATCAGGTTCTTTCCTTTCCGGACCAAAGAAAAAGAATTTGATGCAGATCTCCATCGGTCCCAAGATTTGTGAGAGAACCATCGGACTCAATATATTGAACACGCCGATAGGGCATGGCGGCTTCGGCAGAATTGGCCAGATAGTCGGGCCAATTCCATCGTGCAAACCTGACTCAAGCGGTCGCAACTGATTGTCAACTACAAACTCAACGTCGGTTTGAAGAACATCCCTATTCGGACAGCACGGGGTTGCGCTTTCATTGAACAACACCGCACGACGCGGAGACCTGATTCTTGACGAACATCTTGCTACAGTCTGTCCCCTTAGTGAGGGGAAGATCTCACGGATCGACACGTACCTGTCCGATGTCGACATGGTCAACGCATTTTTTATTGAGCTGAACTGATGGGTACGGGCTGATTGAACAATTGACGCGCGCGATTGACCCGCAACCGCCATGAAGGAGCGCTTTTATGATTGAAACTACACCTGCTGGGGTGCCGGGCGGTGGTGTCCGCGGATCTCAAACGAACGCGAGTAACGAACTACAGGCGAAGAGTTTTCTCACAAAGCTCGCGGCTTTTGTCGTAAAGCGGAATATTGCTTTTCTCGTTACCAGCATTGGAATGATCGCGATGTTGCTGTGGGCAGGCAAATTCAAGATGACAGCACCCGGAGCAATCACTATCCTTCCGCTCGTCACTCATAGCCCACTGATCAGCTGGCAGTTCAAGCTCTTTGGACCCTATATTGGATCCGATATGATCGGGGCTACGGAGTGGACAGCGGCATTCCTGCTGATCATTGGCTACTTCAAACCTAAAGCAGGCATTGCGGGCGGGATGATCCTACTCGTCATGTTCTTCACCACAAGCACCATGTTGATCACGACTCCGGATGACACTGTCGTGGTTAATGGCATCCATTACATGAACGACACCGGTTTGTTTCTCTTCAAGGATATTATTTCTTTCGGAGCTTCGTTCTATCTAATCGGATCTTATAGCCGAAGAGCAATTTCGGCTGAGAATCAAAGTTGATGGTCTATGCCGGCCAGCTGGCTTTGTGCTCCTGTCTGATCCACTGGACAGCGACCGAATGTCCCTCACGCCTGACAAAAATCGGAGGGCAAATCGTGAACACCGAAGAGTAGAAACAGATAACCCGTCCCTCCGCTAACCGCCGGCGTGCAAAATCGCGCGCCGTTCCCCTGTTTTGAGCAGGGTTTGAGCCTCTATCAATCCGAATGCACACGGGCGCCGAAGCGCAAATAGATTTCAGAGAACCACTGCCGACTCATCGAGCCTGGTGCGATGATGAGAATACGGAGATTCGACTTCTCCTGCATCAGCGCCTAAATTATGAGTCCTGCCTCAATCGTTTTCCCGAGGCCTACTTCGTCTGCAAGTATGAAGCGCGGACGGGAATTCGAGAGGACGCTCCGCATTGCGTATAGCTGATGTCCCATCGGTTCGGCCCGAACTCCCATGAGGCTCGGCATCCCAGCAGTTTGCGCATTCCATGTAGACACTAGTGGTCTCTATGTGCGCTTGTATGAGCGAAATCTTGACGATGCATACTTCTATAATTTCCAAGCCCGGTCTACCGTGGCCAAAACTCTCAACGCAAACGTCGGCTATGCCCCTACGGCGAGCGCAGCGGGCAGTTGCAGAGGCACGCAAAGGCATGCCCGATGTTACGCAGACGCGCGCAGCGCTTGACCAGGTCTCACAATGGCTCAATTCTGCGGCCACAACTAGCGATCGCGCTTTGCGATCACTGGAAGACATACACTACTCCGATGATCAGGTGGGGACTGTTCGGTCTATCACTAACAACACACACGAAGATGGTTGCCACTAAAGACCAGTGCTGGCTACTGGAAAGCAGCTAATCCCTGATCTTGCCCCCGCGAAACGTATCCCTTAGCTGAGAATCAGCGAAGGGGAAAATGATGATGAAGGCGACGCGGGCGCGGTACACGCTCGAGTTCAAGCAGGAGGCGGTTCGGCTTGTGGAGTCGGGCCAGAGTATAGCGGCGGCATCGCGCACGTTGGGTCTGGTAGAGCAGACGTTGTTCAACTGGGTCAAGGCACATCGGGAAGGTACGCTGAAGGGTGCCGACAGCCGGTCGAAGGTGACCGCCGAGCAGATGGAGATCAGCCGCCTGCGAGCCGAGCTGGCGCGGGTGACCATGGAGCGCGACATCCTGGGAAAAGCTATGGCGTACTTTGCCAAGGGGCAGAAGTGAAGTACGCCTTGATTCGACGCCATCGGTGTGTGTGGCCGATCCGCGTGCAGTGCCGGATGCTGGGGGTAAGCGTGGCTGGCTATCATGAGCACTTTGTACGTCGCCTCGAAATCGCCCGGCGCCGTCACCTGAGCGCGGAAGCACTGGTGGTGCGGATTCGCGCCGTGTATGTGGCCAATCGCGGAGCTTACGGCTGGCCGCGCATCTGGCGCGAACTGCGTGCTCAAGGTATCCATGTGGGCAAGCAGCGGGTGCAGAAGCTGATGCGGCAGCAGGGTATTCGCGCTCGCGGCAAGCGGCGTTTCCGCGTCACCACCGATAGCCGACATGGTCTGCCGATCGCTCCCAACCTGCTGAACCGCAACTTCACCGTGGCCGCGCCCAACCAGGCGTGGACCGGCGACATCACCTATATCCCAACCCACCAGGGCTGGCTTTTCCTGGCCGTGGTCCTCGACCTGTTCAGCCGCCGCGTGGTGGGCTGGTCGATGCAACCGGAGATGCGCAGCCCTCTGGTCATCGATGCGCTGGAGATGGCCTGGCTGCACCGCAGTCCCGATCGAAGCGCCAGGCCGATCTTCCATAGCGATCGCGGCTGCCAGTACGCCAGCCATGAGTTTAGCCAGTTGCTTCAGCAGTGCGGCCTCACCGCTTCGATGAGCCGCCAGGGCAACTGCTGGGATAACGCCTGCTCAGAGACGCTGTTTGCATCGCTGAAGGTGGAACGGCTGCATGGCCGGCACTTTCAAACCATTCGTCAGGCCAAGGATGAGGTCCTCGACTGGCTGCTCTGGTATAACCAAACACGCATGCACTCAACCCTGGGCTACGTCAGCCCGATGCAGTTCGAACAAGACTGGTATCGCAGCACCGCAGCGGTTGCAAACTAACGCGGCCAAGCCTATGAAAGCAGGCTATGGAAAAGCAGGAAAGCAAAAGACGCTTTCCAACTTTCCCACAGCCACGACGACTACGAACTATAACTACTTATGGGATACGGATTCTGAGGGCAAGGTCACCCTAGCTGCTTGTCAATTCGAGAGCAAGACCCCTAAAGATTTCTATAGGGCCCAAGCTGCTAATACCCCATTGTCTGAATCGCCACGGGCTACGATGCTTAAGTGTACATTGATTGCTAAAATTCAGACCGCGCATAGCTTGCCAGAGCTGATCTTCATTACAACCTTCAGTCGCTTTCGAATCACAATGTGATCACGTAAGGAGCTTCCAATATGGGATCAGATCCGAATAAACACAAATCCTACGACATCGGCGTGTCTCACCAAATCGGAAAGTATAGTGACTCTATCGAGGTCGGAGCTAATCATCGGTGGCTGTTTACTTCAGGCACACCAGGTCTCGAGACAAGCGGCAGGCTGCCTAAAGAGATTGGCGCGCAGGCTGAGATCGCCTGGAGACACATACTCGTTATGCTCGAGAAGGCTAATATGAGCCTGGCAAATGTCGTTAAGGTGACTCAATATCTGACGAGGGCTGGGGACATTCCTGAATATGTCAAAGCCAGAACTCGTTTTCTGGGTGATGGAGAACCCGCCTCGATGCTTTTGGTGATACCGCAACTTGTACGGCCAGAGTTTTTGGTTGAGGTTGAAGTTATCGCTGCAGCAAGCGATGTATAACGCTACGCGTGTTTTGGGACTTCGCTCTCTTCATCCTCGTATTTGACTGAGGGAGCAGTGGAGTTGGCGAATGATGGGTCTGGATTCGTTAAGATGCGCCATGTCTATCTCGATAGAACCGCGACTAAGGGCGATCCGTAGTCTACCGACTGAGGAAAACAATAGGGCATTTGGAGTCAATTAGGAGAGAGGATATGTCTCAACATGATCGCTCAGAGCATCTATTGCCCCTCATTCTATGAGAGGCACAAAGGAATCTTCTTCTCATGCCTAATTCATTACTTTTCACGCCGCTCACGATGCAGGACGCACCTGCTGCGTCCCGGGACCTGTTGGACCAGGCACGAAGATACTTTGGTTTTATACCCAATCTGCTGGCGTCCATGGCCCATTCGCCCTCCGCCCTGAGAGCCTACTTGAACACCAATCTCTGTTTTCAACACGGAACGTTGACCCCTACTGAGCAGCAAATCGTGTTATTGACAGCGAGCAGGGAAAATAAGTGTAACTATTGTGCGGCATCGCACAGTGCGCTGGCCCGATTTTTTACCGATGTGACGGGTGAAGCAATCGCAGCAATCGAGTCCGGCCAGCAGTTGTCGGACCCCCGTCTCGATGCACTCGTGAATCTCACCAGCGAGCTTGTTCTACGGAGAGGCTATGCGGCACAGCAGGTCGTTGACGCTTTCCTTGAGTCAGGCTATTCCAAGGACAAACTGCTTGAAGTCCTGATTGGCGTTGGGCTCAAGACCGTTAGCAACTATTTTGACCACATCTCTGCGATAGAGATCGATGAAGAGTTCCTGCAGCCAAATGGGTTTTTCTGACGGTGTGATCATATGAGTGGCCATAGGTGTGGGCGCACCACTTGGAGGTCCCTTAGCGAGGAAGGTCAATCTGATGCGAATCCGGTTGGCGTTACCCTGGAACCAATTGGAGCCAGCCTCGTATCGAACGGGGAAGAAATTGGTGAGGATGCTGCAGACATGATTGCGCGAGGAGCGACGGGCTTCACCCCGACCGAAGACATGCGCTTCTACTTTAACTATCACCACGCTGCAGCCGGTACCTCTCGATAACATTGACAGGCGTCACCTTGCTGAGAACGCGGCCGTTGTGGCTGTAACTGCCTATGCGCTCGCCAGTCCAGCAGAAGCCCCACGCGTATCGAATATCGAATAGTCATCCGCTCGCAACGTTATTGACAAAATTCGGTGACATAACGAACCTGTCGTGGTGGATGGAGATCGTGCTGGGCTGTAGGCGGATGATCCTCCATTTCCGTCAGGAATGGGAGTATTGCCCGCCATCCGGAGTTTGTTCCATAGGGCCGGTATCCTTCCGCCTTCCTCGATTTTCGAATGACAACCCAGCAACGGCTGGGCAGGAGGACTCGCGCATGTCACCTGAAGTAAACTACAGGTGTCCGCTTCTTGTCAGGAGCTAAAAGATCAGAATGTGAGCTGGGTTCTCTCGCGTTCAACGTTGGTGGGAGGCTCAGGAAGCGCCGACATTTGCCCAGCGATGGTAAGCCAAGTGCTTGAAGCAGGGTCCGCATGGCAAGGTCTTTCAGCACATCGATGTTTCACGTATGTGGTTTCGTGTTGAGCCTGCTTGTGCCCATTTCAGTTCAAGCACTCGATCCAAACCTGAAGATCTCCCAATACGCACGCACTGCATGGCTCATTCAGGATGGTTATCTAAGAGGCGCGGCACGAGCCATTGCCCAAACATCTGATGGTTATCTCTGGATCGGCACTGAGTCTGGCCTGTTTCGTTTCGACGGTGCGCGTTTCCAACCCTGGACATTTCCTGACGGCGCACATCTGCCGTCGACGGAGATACACTCCTTGTTCGGCGCGCATGACGGAAGTCTTTGGATTGGGACGCGTGAAGGAGTGGCCCATCTTATTGATCAAAAGCTAGTTAACTTTCCGAGCGTTCGTGGTAAAGTCTTCTCGATCCTGGAGGATCCCTCGGGGATAATCTGGTTTTCCTTGGAGAGTGCAGGCACGCAGGGAGAAGGTCCGATTTGCAAAGTGTCAGGCGCGACAGTCCGATGTCTGGATGCATCGGATGGTATCGTACCGATCCAGTGTTGCCCCGGACCTTTGGCCCGCGATCGATTAGGGAACTTGTGGGTCGGGACGGACAAAGCTCTTCTTCGGTGGAAGCCTGGTTCTTCCGCGACATACCCGTTGAATATTGCGGCAACAGACGGGCTAGATGGAGTAAACGCTATTGTTCCTTTGTCGGATGGATCATTCTGGGTGGGACTCGAGTCGACAGGGCAAGGCGGAGGTCTTCAGCAATTCAACATAGGGAGCGTATGGAAGCCATTCACTTCGCCTGGATTCGATGGGACGAGGTTGGACGTTGTAGCTCTACTTCAGGACCGCGACGGCGGACTATGGATAGGAACAGCAAATCGAGGCGTCTACCGCATTTATCACGGTCAGGTTGACCGATTTGGAACTGAGGACGGTCTGCCTGGAAACCTTGTCTCACGATTCTTCGAAGATCACGAAGGAAACATCTGGGTTGCAACAAACAAAGGCGTGGAATGTTTTCATCAGCAGCCAGTAATCTCATTTTCCGAACGGGAAGGCCTAAGCGCTGACAACGTGGTTTCTGTTCTTGCCTCTCGAGATGGCACAGTCTGGCTGTCGAATGGTAATAGTCTGGATTCAATCAAGGATGGTCGTATTTCTTCCATAAGTTCAGCCAATGGTCTACCTGGCCAGGAAACGACATCCTTGTTTGAAGATCATGACGGTCGGTTGTGGGTTGGAGTCGACACAGGTCTCTTTGTGTACCAACACGGCCAATTTCACGAAATCCGTCGAAGGGATGGCGGCCCGACCGGGCTCATTGTGGGAATTACCGAAGATACCCAAAACAACATTTGGGCTGAAGTCAGTGGATCACGCCGCGAACTGATCCGAATTCAAGGCCTGACGGTGGTTGACGCATACTCGCAATCCACAGTTCCTTCTGCCCGTCCTCTTGCTGCAGACTTGCATGGCGGAATCTGGCTGGGCCTTCGAAACGGCGACTTGGCACGGTTTCAAGATGGACATGCTCATGTCTATCCGTTTCCCCACAAGGAGGATTCCGATGTCCGCCAGGTCCTAGTCAATTCGGACGGGGCGGTCTTTGGGACGACAGCATTTGGGCTCGTGGCATGGTCGCATACTAAATCTCAGATATTGACGACCCGTAATGGCCTTCCCTGTGATGGAATCATCGGAGCTGCATGGGACAACCAAGGTGCGCTTTGGTTATACACAGAATGCGGACTCGTAAGAATAGAGAAGGCAGATCTACAAAGGTGGTGGGCCGATTCCCATACGGTCATTGCGCCAACAATCTTTGGCGCGTTCGAAGGCGTTCAGGCCGGAGTTCCTGACTTCAACCCAGCTACTAAATCACTCGACGGACGGTTGTGGTTCGCCAACCAGTTTGGCTTGCAGTCAATCGATCCAAGTCATCTTGTTCGAAACGAACTGCCACCTCCAGTACATCTGGAGAACATTGTTGCGGATCGAAGGAGCTACGACCCTACTGATGGTCTGAGGCTTCCTCCCCTGATACGGGATCTTGAAATCGACTACACCGCATTGAGCTTTGTGAACCCAAGGGCGGTAAGATTCCGCTACATGCTGGAAGGGCGGGATCATGGCTGGCAGGAGACAACGACGCGACGCCAGGCATTCTACACAGATCTCCGACCGGGGGGATATCGGTTCCGAGTAATCGCATGCAATAACGATGGCATCTGGAATGAACAAGGAACTGGGCTCAGTTTTACCGTGGTCCCCGCATGGTTCCAGACAATTTGGTTCCGGCTCTTATGCATCGTCTTCAGCCTGTTGTTTATTTATGCGCTCTATCGGCTCAGGATCATGCAATATATGACCTCAATGAGGTCTCGCTTCGATGAACGCATGGAGGAAAGATCTCGTTTGGCCCGCGAACTCCATGACACGCTGATGCAAACCATACAGGGAAGCAAGTTGGCCGCGGACGATGCGCTCAAGCATCATGACGACGCTGAGCGGGTACAGAGCTCTCTATCCCGCCTTTCGGAGTGGCTGGATCGAGCTGCGCAGGAGGGACGCGCCGCGCTCGAGTCGCTTCGTACGACATCATCCGAGGATGGCGATCTTTTGAATTCGCTTCGGCTTGCGTTCGCAGAGTGCAGTTCCATGCGCAACTTCCACGCCGCCTTCCAGCAGTCGGGAAGAATCAGGGAGCTACATCAGATTGTCAGAGGCGAGGTGCATCGGATTGGCTATGAAGCAGTTCGAAACGCCTGTGTTCATTCGGGAGGGAACCGCATCATTGTAGGGCTTGAATACGGTCCGAATCTCGTTCTTCGCGTACTCGACAATGGCCGCGGCATCGATGAGGATGTCTCCCGTTCAGGCAAGGCAGGGCATTTTGGAATACTAGGGATGCATGAGCGGGCCACCCAAATTGGCGCAAAGCTATCGATCCACAACGCAAGCGAAGGGGGAGCCGAAGTGGTATTGGTCGTTCCCGGAAAGATTATTTTTGCAGACGCTGCCGAGAGGAACATTACAAGGCTCTCCAAGTGGCTGCGGCTCATTCGAATTGGGCAGATAAATCCGTGAGGCAAGTCCGCGTTTAGCGAGCAACCACTGGATGTGCATCTGCAGCCCTGGACCAGAATAGACACAGGCGTCACATAGCAATCGGATTGGCATTCGCAAAGCCGCACATCTGCCGTTGCACTTGTTAGCCGAAATCAAGCGCAGAAGGGCATTACCATGTGAACAATCTGGAGGCCCCATTAAAAGTGATAGGTGCGTTCCAGAATAAAAGGGCAAACTGAAAGGAGTGACCATGTCCGAAAGCCGCCAACGCGATCATCGATCGATGTGAGAATCGCAGTATGGAACTACCTGATCGACTGGTCTGTTACCGAGCCTTACAGAGCAGGGACGTCCGCTTTGACGGGCTAATTTTTGTGGGAGTGAAATCCACTGGCATTTATTGTCGGCCAGTCTGTCCAGCACGCACTGCGAAGCTTGAGAATTGTAATTTCTACGCGTCCGCGGCGGCAGCACAGGATGCAGGTTTTCGGCCGTGTCTCCGATGCCGGCCGGAAACAGCTCCTGACATGGCTTCCTGGCGCGGGACTTCGAATACCGTTTCTCGCGCATTAGCCCTGATTACTGAGGGCGCACTTGATGAAGACAATGCCAGTGTCGAAATCCTGGCAAGTCGTCTTGGCATCGGTGAACGGCACCTGAGGCGACTGTTTCTTCAACATCTGGGAGCTTCTCCAATTTCCGTGGCGCAGACACGACGAGTTCTTTTCGCCAAGCAATTGATTCATGAGACCCGCATGCCGATGAGCGAGATAGCATCAGCAGCCGGCTTTGGCAGTGTTCGCCGATTTAACGAGACGTTCCAGAAGCTCTTTCGCCGTCCTCCCAGTGCTTTGAGGCGCAAGACGTTGACCGCGTCGGCAACCGACGGCGAAGGAGTGACGTTACGCTTACGGTATCGGCCACCATACGATTGGGACTCAATTCTTGCCTTTTTGCGCACCCGCGCAATTCCCGATATGGAGATTGTGGAAGACGGCCGCTACTTTCGAACTGTCGAGGTTGAGGGCTGTCTTGGTTCAATCGAAGTGTTTCATGAACCGAACCGCCATAATATCGCTGTCAGAATCCACTTCCCAAATGTCAAATCGCTGCCGGCAATCGTCGCTCGTGTGCGCCGTCAGTTTGACGTTAGCGCCGACATAGAAGCCATCGATGCTCATCTCTCAAGCGATCCTCTATTAGCGCCATTGATCGAGCGGCGGCCTGGACTGCGCGCCCCAGGCGGCTGGGATGGTTTTGAACTGGCAGTGCGGGCAGTACTCGGCCAGCAGATCAGTGTAGCCGCCGCGCGCAGATTAGCCGGACAGCTTGTCGCGCTCTATGGTAAACACGTCCCGGCATCCTATATCGCTCATCCTGATCTATCCCGCATATTTCCCACATCACAAGAACTGGTCAGGGCGAGATCAATCGATCTCCCCATGCCACGGGCGCGGTTGGCCACGCTGAAGGCGCTGGCTGAGGCCGCGGTTGCAGACCACAATCTATTTTGTCCCTTGGGAAGCATCGAGGAAACAATTACGCGGCTCAAGGCAATCCGAGGTGTAGGCGATTGGACAGCTCAGTACATTGCATTGCGCGCTGTCCGCGAAATGGATGCGTTCCCTGCGAATGACATCGGGCTGCTTCGTGGTGCGGCTGTCGTGGGTGGTGCCACAGCAGAGATTCCAGCCACGCTCCTTCAACGCGCAGAATCGTGGCGTCCCTGGCGCGCCTATGCCGCACAACATCTTTGGGCGGTTGCTCCTGTAGCGTCACGAGAGATGAAGGAGCGCTCATGAAGGAGATCATTCACCTCGTGGTCGGACGATTGGATACTCCGCTGGGGGAGATGTTGATTGCAACTGACGCCGACAGAAGCCTACGTGCGGTTAAATGGACGAATCATGAAGAGCGCATGCTGTATCTTTTGCGGAGGTACTACGGAACCGATGGTTTCAGGATTGAGTCGGGCGCAATTCCGAGCGAAATCTCGGAGGCAATGCGTTGCTACTTTGCAGGTAATCTTGGTGCACTGAATTCCTTGCCAGTGAAAATGGCAGGAACCGAATTCCAGCGCGCTGTGTGGCAGGCGCTAAGAAATATCCCCTCCGGACGAACTGTCAGCTATGCGGAGCTCGCTATGCAAATTGGCAAGCCGAAAGCCATCCGAGCGGTGGGGCACGCCAATGGTTCTAATCCAGTGAGCCTTGTTGTACCTTGTCACCGCGTCATCGGCTCCGATGGTACGCTGACTGGTTACGGTGGAGGGATCGATCGGAAACGGTGGTTGCTGCAGCATGAGTCTGCTCTATACCAGCAACATCCCGAACAGGCCGCTCTCGCTCTAACGAATGATTAATATGTATTGAAAACAGTTTGGCAGACGGGACCTGCTTATTACACCATCTGCTCGCCTATTTTGCTGCGAACTCGCCGGCTGGCCTGACCTGCTGTTTGAGAATTTCCTCGAGAACGACAGCCTCGTTATGGTGAACGTCTTTTGCGCCGAAGAGCAGAGTCACCGGTCCTTTGTGTAATTCCTGGCGCAGCAATCTCACTTGCTCTGAATTGCGCTGGAGTTCGGCGCAATATCGTCGCTGGAACTCGGTCCATTTTGCTGGGTCGTGACCAAACCACTTCCTGAGTTCGGTACTTGGTGCGATCTCACGCAACCAGAGATCAACTTTTGCTTGGGACTTCGATAGTCCTCTTGGCCAGAGACGGTCAACGAGGACCCGAAGGCCGTCATGGGCGTCAGGTTCCTCGTAGACACGTTTTATTCTGACTTGCATGTCCTCAACTATCCTACTCGTGCCAACTCCATGCCCTTGGCGCTGATGACATCCATAAGGTCGTTCCAGGATTTTAGAAATGCCCCAGCGCCATCACTCTGAAGCTTTGCTCCCAAGGCGTCGACATTAATTCCAGCATCGACGAAACGTTGAATTGTTCCATCGACATTCGACCACTCTATTGTGATTGGGCTAAAATCGCCGTGATCCCCAAATGCCTGGAGTGTTCCTTCGGGCATTGTATTTATGGTGAATGGCGCGGCGAGCTGTTTGATGTAAAACGTATCTGGCAGCTTGGGATCCTTCGTTCCAGTGCTTGCCCATAAAAGGCGCTGGGCGCGTGCGCCGAAGTTAAGCGCCCGCTGCCAGCGTCCCGAATCGAGAAGCTTTTGATATTCGGCATAGACGTGGCGCGCAATCGTTACGCCAAGCTTTCCACGGAGCGATTCCGGAACTTTGTCTGTTACGGCCACATCCCACCGACTGATGAAAACAGAAGCTACCGAGGCTACGACAGGGTTGAGACCCGCTTCAACGCGTCTTTCAACACCGCGGAGATATGCGTAGGCCGCAGCTACGTATTGATCGGCGGAGAAGAGCAAAGTGACGTTAATGGGCACACCCGCAAAGATCGCGTCTTCGATTGCCTGCAGACCTTCTTTCGTGCCAGGGATTTTGATGAATACATTGGGACGAGCCGCGCGCGCAAAGAGCTCTTTTGCCGCACTGAGGGTCTTGGTCGCGTCGTAGGCCAAGGAGGGAGGGACTTCCAGAGAGACCCACCCATCCACACCGTTCGTCTGGTCGTGAATTGCCCGGAATAGATCTGCTGCCTGGGTGATGTCGTCCAGAGCGAGATCCAAGAATAACGACTCACCGCTCTTACCCTTACGAGAGCCTTCCATGATCGCAGCATCATAGGATGAACTGTTTTTGATCGCATGATCAAAGATAGTAGGGTTCGAGGTTAATCCAGTAATCGATAGATCCGCGATGTAGCGCTTGAGTGTGCCGCTATTCAGCAGATCACGCGTAATGTTGTCGAGCCAGAGGCTCTGACCAAAGCTCCTGAGTTGTGCTGTTGGATTCATGATTTCACCGCCTTTACCGAGCAAGTATCTTCTCTAGGAAATCAGATATTCGGCTTCGAGAGAATTTCAAAAGGCCGATAGGTCGGACAATTTCCTGTTCCACACTCTGTTTAGCCCATCTTCCTGAAGATGTCCCTATATTTTTCTTCAGGCTTGAGGTGGTCGATCCAATTGTCGTTGGCCGTCAGCGTCACAGCTCACGCATCCGGATGTCGACAGTTCGAGAGGTCTCCAGGAGAGATCGAACGCTGATTCAATCACGTGTCAATCCTACTTGATGCTTCCGGGGCCGTTTACAGTCCCAGCCGAGACTGGTTTCGCGTCGCTATAGAAAACTTCAGGGCTGCGACTGTGGTGTTTGAGGATGGCATAGATGCACACAGAGATCAGAATCGGACTGTTCTCGCTGATTCGCGTCAAAAAAACTCAAAAGTCCGTACCGGAGTGGGCGGTTGGAATCGGTGGAGGTATGAGTTTATCCGACTCTATCCGTTCGGTGTGGCGCCGAAACCAGCATGAAAGGGACGTTCATGAGTAACGCACTACGCACGCCGGTAGTTCCGAAATCAGAAAAGGTCGTCAGGATCGAATGGCTCGGAGGGGGCTTCCTTCGCTATGGCCTGACAGTTGCTATTGGCTGGATTGCAGCGATGAAAGCGACAGACTATGAGGCTAAGGGTATCGAACCTCTAATCGCACACAGTCCACTGTTGCATTGGGGATATAGCGTCTGGACGGTGGATCACTTCACCATGATTATTGGCGCAATCGAAATGGCCATCGCGATTCTGATTGCCCTTCGTCGCTGGTTTCCTCTTGCCTCCGCCGTAGGGAGTGCAGGGGCAGTAATCATGTTCCTGACGACCCTATCATTCATCATTTCGACCCCGGGTTGGGAACCAAGTCTCGGAGGATTTCCCGCTCTGTCTGGCGATGTAGGCGAATTCCTAATCAAGGATCTCGTTCTGCTTGGAGCGGCATTATGGACGCTAGCAGATTCCTTGAATGCAGCTTCGAGCCTGCCCAAATTCTTGCGAGACCGGTTCAACAAAGGAGTTTGAGATGTTCTCTTGGATGCATTGCTTGAACGGACCTAAACGGTGTCTGCGAGCATTCACGATTCGGAAGCTAATTACGTTTCTCAAGTTCGCTCAACTGTTGACACTAGAGGATAGAGATTTCCTTAAGGGATTGAGAATATCGCCGAGCTAGCAGAGTAGCACGCGGTGAATCACAACGCGTTTGCTGTCAAACAATAGCGTCACAACCGAAAGAGAGGTTTCTGTGCATTTCAAAGGAAAAGTGGCTATCGTTACGGGTGGAAGTTCCGGGATTGGGAAAGAAGTGGCGAAACGCTTGGCCGCCCATGGAGCGTCGGTAATTCTTAACGGCCGAAATGAAGCAAAGTTATACTCGGTCGCTTCTGAGATATCAGCGGAGCCAGGTCAGGTACGATTCTTTGCCGGAGATATTTCTAAACCGGCAACGGCAGTTGCTCTCGCGACCTTGGCCGAGAAGGAATTTGGTGGTCTCGACATCCTCATAAACAATGCCGGCGTATTCAAGCCGAAGCCTTTCGTCGACCTCAGCGAAGAGGAATATGACTGGTTCCTCAATACGATTCTTAAGGGCAAGTTCTTCATGGCCCAAGCTGCAGCCAAGTCAATGAAGAAGCGCGGTGGTGGCGCAATTGTGCATACTGGCGCTCTATGGGCGCTACAGGCGGTCGGTGCAACGCCTTCCGCAGCTTACTCCGCCGCGAATGCCGGTGTCCACGCACTCGTCCATAATCTTGCTCTGGAGTTGGCCCCTGACAAGATCAGAATTAACGCTGTTGCTCCGGCCGTTGTTGAGACTCCCATATATTCAACATTCTTGTCAAAAGAAGATGTTTCCAAAGTCTTGCCCACATTCAATGCGTTTCATCCGTTAGGGCGGATTGGCCAACCAGCTGATGTGGCAAATGCCATACTCTTCTTCGCATCGGATGACAGCTCCTGGATTACCGGGACGATCCTGCCTGTAGACGGCGGCGTCATGGCGGGTCGCAATTAGATTCGGGCGGACGAATAGCGGGCCTTGTTCTTCCGTTCGTAGCGGAAAGGGAACTGCGCCACTACTGATAGCAAGGCCCGCGATATCTGCAGAAGCATCGATGTTGCAGCGCCCCAGTATTGATATGACAAGAATCCCGGTCTTCAGGAGGTAAGAAATGCCAGAGTATCGTAAAGATCCAGAAGCCATTTCAAAACTGTCACCGGAACAGTATCGAGTGACACAACGGAGCGGGACCGAACGCTCGTTCGACAACGAATATTGGGACAACAAGGAACCGGGCATTTATGTCGACATAGTGTCTGGCGAACCGCTATTTGCTTCAACCGATAAATTCGATAGCCGTACGGGGTGGCCTAGCTTTACCAAGCCGATTGAAGCTGACAACGTGATCGAGAATCATGATGATAGCCATGGCATGATCCGTGTCGAAGTCCGATCAGCGCACGGGGACAGTCATCTGGGGCACCTCTTCGATGACGGGCCAAGAGAGAAAGGGGGGTTAAGATACTGCATCAATTCCGCCTCTCTGCGCTTTATCCCTCTCGATGAACTCGAAGACGAAGGGTATGGCGAATATCTCAAGTTGTTCACGACAATAGACGGAGGTAAATAGTATGAGCCAGACAACTGAGACCGCGATTCTTGCAGGAGGATGCTTTTGGGGAATGCAGGATCTCATTCGGCATATTACGGGTGTGCTGCGAACCCGCGTTGGTTACACGGGAGGAGAGGTTTCCAACCCTACGTACAGGAACCATGGAAACCATGCAGAGGCAATTGAAGTAGTCTTTGATCCTAACGTTCTTAGCTATCGAGCGCTTCTTGAATTCTTTTTCCAGATTCATGATCCTTCCACTCGTAATCGGCAAGGCAACGACGTTGGCGCTAGCTACCGTTCGGCCATCTTCTATCTGAGCGACGAGCAGAGACGGGTTGCCGAAAAGACGATCGCGGACGTTGAAGCCTCGAGATTGTGGCCCGGCAAAATCGTCACTGAAGTTTCTCAAGCCGGTGAGTTCTGGGAAGCTGAATCGGAGCATCAGGATTATCTGCAGCGATACCCGCACGGGTATACCTGTCACTATGTGCGTCCGGCCTGGAAGATGGCGAGCTAGCCGCGATTACGGACAACGTGCTGCAGGCGAACTTTCCTGCAAGTTGATAAGGCGACTGTGCATTTGGCTAATTCTTTGTTTATCCGTGGATTGGCTGATCCTTCTACCTCGTCGGTCCCAAAAGAGAGGCGAGCGCAGGAGTGATGATTTGCACATAGGAGACCGCTGGAGCATTCTTGATGTGGACCTGTAGATTTCTGCAGGTGTCACCCTGTGGATTTCATGCTGTCGACAACGCTACAGGTTGCTTAGCGTTATAGGAAAAGTTCTTATCAGGTGTTCTCGTACACAGGCTACGGAAGTGGAAACACGTTATGGAGACAGAAAAGCAAATCCGTATCATGACAGTCGAAGATCACCCCGTCTTCCGGGACGGTCTTGAGATCCTCATATCCTCACAACCGGATATGGTGCTCATCGCGCAGGTATCAAATGCCGATGATGCGTTGAACGAATATCGCCGTCTAAGGCCGGATGTGGTGTTGATGGATCAAAGGCTTCCGGGAGCAAGTGGCACTGAAGCTCTGATTGCCATCCGCCATCAATTCTCGAATGCCCGGATCATGATGCTGACCACTTCTCGTGGCGATATGGAAATCCAGCGGGCGTTGCGGGCGGGTGCCGCGGCCTATGTCCTGAAGAGCACGCCGGGAGACGAACTGCTCAAAAGCATTCGCACGGTTTTCAAGGGGCGCAGATATATTCCCCCTGATGTCGCCGGGGCTGTGGCTGAGCATATGGGCCAGGAAGACCTGACTCCCCGCGAGCTTGAAGTCATTGAATTGATCCGGGATGGAAACAAAAATAAACAGATCGCGGATCGATTGGGTATTTCTGAGACGACCGTGAATTTCCATATCAAGAACATCGTCGACAAGCTACAGGCAAACGACCGAACTCATGCCGTCGCACTTGCCTTGCGCAGAGGGCTTCTTGAGGTATGACGAATTCGCTGCGGTCGTGAGACCTCAATGACACGAGAGCACAGGTCCAGAGCAATCCAAGTTGAGATTATCGCTATTGCTTGTCTTCTAATCTCAAGCGGTATATGGACTGCGCAGGCGCTTGAGCCACGGACGAGATTAAATCAGTATGCTCACAAAGCGTGGCAGATCGGAGATGCCGGTCTTCTGGGCACCCCGCAAAGTATCGCCCAAACCCAAGACGGGTATATATGGGTGAGTACAAGCAACGGGCTGTTCCGTTTTGATGGAGTCCGCTTTGTCAAATGGATGCCGGCGCCAGGAGAATCTCTCCCGAGTAACTCACTCTGGTTTCTGTTCGGTGCGAGGGATGGATCGCTGTATGTTGGAACTGACCGCGGTCTGGCTCGAATCACGTCGGGGCACGTCTACAACTATCCTGATTCTCCGAGATGGCCAGGCCCTTTCGTCGAAGACGCTATGGGCAATGTATGGATGGGGGTGAGCGGAGCTCATAGTCGCCCGAGCCCGCTCTGTAAGATCGGCAAAACTGAATTGCAGTGTCTGGGATCCCGCGAAGGTCTCTCTTGCACCCGAGGACTCGCGGACACGATTGGGGCCGATGGTTATCTTTGGATTGGCAGCCAGGAGGGGACCTGTCGCTGGAAGGAAGGTGCGGCGCCTGAGCATCAAGAGATTCCAGCCCTCCGAAAACAAAATGGGTTGAATGCAGTGCGTAGTTTAGCCAGCCTCACAGACGGCACATTGTGGGCGGGCACTCAAAATGCAGGAATGGGCGAAGGCCTGCTCCAATTGGATCATGGAACGTGGAAGACCTTCATGAGTCATGGTATCGACGGAAGTCAGTTTAGCGTCTCGGCATTACTGGCTGGAAAATCCGGCGCGCTCTGGATAGGAACCACCGACCGAGGACTCTATAGGCTCTTGGACGGCAAACTAGACCACATCGATACCGAAAATGGTCTAACCGGACGGCGTATTCTCTCAATTCTTCAGGACCGCGAGGGCGACCTGTGGCTCGTAACGCCCATGGGCGTAGATTATTTTCGAGATTATGCAGTACAGAGCTTTACTTCAAACGAAGGACTACTTGACGATCGCGCCAGGGCTGTTGCCGTTGACGGTACAGGTAGTCTGTATCTGGGAAGCGCTACTCTGAGCCGGCTTCGCAATGGCAATCTCGAACAGATAAAGGACAGCCGAGGAAAGCCTTTACACGACATACAGTTCTTATTTGCTGATTCCTCCGGAGCCTTGTGGATCGCTGCTGCAAATCAAATGTTTACCCTTCGACGCGGACAATTGCTGACTGAAATCTCATCCTTTTCGAACTCTGCCTCAGAGATTGTCGTCTGTATTACCGAGGACCAGGAGCATAACATCTGGGTTTCTTCAGAAGATCTCAAGACCCATCATTCCTACCTGAACAGGATTCACAACGGGACGGTCACTGGCAGGTTTGACCCGACGCCAGTCCTTGGTGACCAGGTCATGAATGCAATGAGCCCCTCTCTCGACGGTGATCTTTGGATCGGAGGGGCGTCGCATGGGCTGTACAGCTTTCATGGGGGTCGTTTTCAACGCGTACCTGCTGATGGCTTCGATGATCGAGTCGAAAATTTGCTGCAGGAGCCGAATGGAGGGCTATGGCTGGTCACCCCAAAGGGCTTCATTCGTTACGAAAATGGCAAAGCCAGAAGATTGGATACCGCCAGCGGACTTCCGTGCGATGGCGGTGTCAACATTCAGGATGACCACGACGGCTCAAAATGGTTCTACATGCACTGCGGAATTCTGCAAGTTGCAGACACAGCGCTCTCTTCCTGGTGGAAGCATTTTCCATCGAGGATTCTGGGCAGGTTCTTTGATGGACTAGATGGCGCCATGCCAAGTTTGTTTGAAGGCAGTCCGGCACAGACTTCTTCCGGGGAGCTCTGGTCCGCAACGGGTTACGATTTTCAATTTATCGATCGAAAGCATCTACCGTTCAATTCGACTATTCCTCCAGTACATGTTGAGATGATCGTGGCGGATGAGAAGAACTATTTACCGACGCATTCGATTCGACTCCCTCCCCAAACGCATGAGATCCAAATCGACTATACGGGATTGAGTTTTCGCATACCAGAACGAGTTCGCTTCCGTTATCGACTCTCACGCCACGACAAGAGCTGGGTCGAGGCCGGCACACGACGTCAGGCCTTCTATAACGACCTGCGGCCCGGTCACTATCTTTTCGAGGTGGTGTGTAGAAATAACGATGGAGTCTGGAATAACGAAGCGGCAAAGGTGTCAATCGACATACAACCGACGTGGTATCAAACTACGCTGTTTCGGAACTTCGCTATTCTCCTCGGAACCCTACTGGTCATTATCGCTTACTACCTGAGACTGAGTCGCTATGCAACCAAGCTAAGAATCAGGTTCGATGAGAGACTCGAAGAGCGGACCAGACTAGCTCGTGATCTTCATGACACCCTTTTGCAGACGATCCAGGGCAGCAAATTAGTGGCCGATAGCGCGAGGGGCCATGCAGAAAATCCAGACTCCACGATTCGTTCCCTCGATCGACTTTCGGAGTGGCTCGACCGAGCGATCGAAGAAGGACGCCAAGCACTGGAAGCTCTGCGCAGTTCGGTTGACGAGTCCGACAGCCTGACTGCGGTTATTCGTCGCGCAGGCGACGCTTGTACTTTCGATTCCCAAATGAAGGCCACAGTCTTCACCCATGGTGTAGACCAGGAACTGCATCCAATCGCCCGTGAAGAAATCTATCGGATTGTCTTCGAGGCAATTCGTAATGCCTGCGTCCATTCTGGTGGAACGGAGCTAAAGATCGAGCTTCACTATAAAAGAAGATTTCTCGAACTCAATATCTGTGACAATGGTCGCGGCATGGATACTGACGCACTTCAGATCAAGGCCGGACACTTCGGTGTGATCGGGATGAGGGAACGTGCCGTGAGCTTGCACGGTACCTTAAGCATCACAAGTACGAGGGATCTCGGCACTTGTGTTTCGCTACGGGTTCCTGGCACCGCTGCCTATCTCCGCAAATCATGGTTACATCGAGTCTGGATGGTCAAGCTGCGTCGACAGATCGTGAAATACCTCAAGCTCAACGACTAGAGAAAACATCAGGTATGAGACTGCACTGAGCAATATGTCTGTCTCGACATATTGTCTTGAGACTGATCCTTAATCAATAGATATCCCTGTGGGGGGAGACAGATCAATGCAAAATCCACTCCTTTCTCTTATCGGAAGACGAAGGTCGCTCTATACGCGAATGCTGGGAATGACATTGTGTGGCGTAATCGTATTCGTTGCATATCGTATTGCAATCGAACCTGGCAGGGCTCAGTCCACTGTTAAGGCGGCGTCAAGTTCCTATTTCACACCAGACGGAAATCTCAAGCTACCTGAAACTTTCCGTCGCTGGGAGCACGTGGGAACTCGGGTCAAAACCAGCGGTCGAAGCGTGCTGGACGGATCTGTCATTGTCACACCACAAATGATGGATACCTATGTTGAGCCTTCAGCGTTCGCGGCATTCAAGGCAACCGGCAGATGGCCGGACGGTACACTGATCGTCAAGGAACTCAGTCTCATTAAGGTTGGCCAAGACTGTCATAAGATCACGTTCGCTTGTTCTACACCCGCGGGCGTGGGAATCTTTGAAGATCACTTCATCGGTGTCGGAATGATGGTCAAAGACAGCAGGCGCTTCCCAGATGCACCTGGACACTGGGCATATTTCAGGTTTCTGGGCAATGGATCAACCTATCCGAGCACTTCTGCTATCCTTCCGCCAGATCAGTGCCAGAGCTGCCATGTCCGATTTGCAGCAAAAGAAGATTACGTGTTTACGGATACCCACATAGGCCTGACGTCCCCTAATGTCCATTGAAGACCCGTGTTCCTGAGGCGATTGCCAGCCGTGAGCGTTGATGGCCGATCAGCGCATCTATCTACTGACGGATGATTTTCTTGCCAGGTTAGTCATGGCCGGCCGCATCCTGAAGCTGATGGAAGCGGCAATCAAAAGGACAAGTCGACCGCAGATCATGGAAGACCTTCGCGCAGTAAAGTCGCTCCGGTCCAGCAACCTTCTTATATAGAACGATAGCGGTGATCGTTCCCAGGCTGGGCGCAATGAAGTAAATCCACATCCCCTGCCACAGGTGCGCGAATAGGGCAGAGGAAAATGAACGGGCGGGATTCACGCTGTATGTCGATAGGGGTCTGAAAAGGGTGAAATACAAGACCGTCATTGTTGCAACTATGATCGGGCTGTACGGTGAGAGTCGCTTGCTGTTGCTTGAAACCAGAACAACTATCATCCCAAACAACGATGCGAGAAATTCAGAGAGAAACGCGGCCGCATACCCATAGCGTCCTGGAAGAGTGACGACGTACTGGACCGGGAAGTCGGAGAGGTTTGTTCCAAATATCAAACGGGCCAGCGATACACCTGCGAGACCACCCGTGAACTGAGCAAGAATGTACCAAAGAGCGTCCCATCGATGAACACGCCCGACAGACAAATATGCAAGCGTCAGAGCGGGATTGAAATGCGCTCCGGAGCGCCGGCCAAAGGGGGATTGGATGATCAGGAAGGTAGCGGTGGCAAGAACGATCCCCATGATGGTCGATTGCGTCAGAGCGGTTAGTCTGAGCCGAGTCAGCGGAGACCGATATCCGTAGAGCAGGGTACCTGCGGTGCAGAGCGAAAACATGAGCGCTGCAAGCTCGGTTGCCTCCATAAGGTATTCTCGCCAGTGACTTCGTAAGGCGTCGGCGAGGGAGGCATCAGGCGCCAAAGCTGTGATGCGAAACAATCCCTGAGGCATGCAATCATCCATTTGATCGTGGCTTCGATCTTCTTAGAAATGTCTCCCCCAGAGAGTCAAAACTCAATGGGTCTTTAGGTAGCGCGCTACCTGAATTTTTCTACAGGGACGGCAACTGCTGTTGTCTGCTCCACTATAGGAAAGTGACCATACAGGAAACTATGGTCAACTGATGCGCAAACCTCGGATGAGATCTTGGAGATTCCGGAAGAATCTGATCTTGGATTCAGAGCGCTTGTATGAACCCCTGGTTCCATTGATTGGGTGACCAGCGCCGCGGCAAATGAGAAAGACCGATCAAAGGAGATTATCCATGACAAAGTCTATTTTTGAAGAGACGATCACGCGCAGGCGTGTGTTGACCGGTGGAGTGGCGTGTACTCTCCAAGCCCTTGTTCCCCGGCGGTCTCTGCGCGCGCTAACAGCGCAAGATTCGACGAATAAACACATCGAAGAGTCGGTGTGCCTTGACCTCTATGCATTTCCGGGCCTGCGCCAAAATACCACTTCGATCGCAGTATCGTGGATCAACTCGAAGTTTGGCGGTCGACATCTGTCTGATCATGCCAAGGTGCGTATCCATGCTGGCGACCGAGACTGGGAAATCGAACTTCCCACTGCGGTTGCGCAACTGGAGCGGAAGATTGGAGACACGTCAGTCTTTACCGGGACCATGGAGAACGCAGAGCGACGGAAGAGAGTTGTGGTGATCGATCTTTCAAGTCCTGCAATTACAACGAACGGATCGATGAATGTCTGGGCAGAGCACTTCTCTCTGCTGGGAATACGGCACCGGATAGGCACGCCATTCTTGTCTGAACTTGTGCGTGATAACCATGATCTTGCGTCTCTTTACCACGCGTCGACGCCTGCCGACGATCGAACTGTGCTCTTAGAACCGCTTTCAGCTGTGATTGCGGAGAGATTCCACGCGAAGGGGTTCGCATCGAATGTCGAAAATCGGGCTGTACGCCTCGCCTCTGCTCTGCTGCCCGACGTGTTGCGCTACGACCCCAATTATCCTACCGGCTTTACGTTTGCTGCACAAAACGGGCGACACCCTTCAGAGGATACGACTGAGGTGGTTGCCGCGATACTAAACGGCGGAATCTCAGCCCCCGTTCAGTCTCATCGGACACATCATGGTCTTTCAATTCTCCAATTCGACTATTTCCAGCGTCTGGCCTCCGTTTAGAAGACCGGAACGCTCATACAAAAGTTCTGCGAGGAAACATGTCCCATCATTTCGATACAAAACTTGCCAAGGAAGATCCCAGTCTTAACGTTTGCGATCTCTACCTATTTCAAGGCAGCCCGAGTTCAACTGTTATGGCCATGACAGTCAACCCTGATGTCGGGCTGTCGGCTCCCGATACACTGCACGTCGAGGGTCTGTATGCCTTTCGGTTTGACCTCACGGGTGACGCACATGAAGATGTTGTTTTCAAATTCAGGTTCAGCGAACCGCACCATCTAAATGGCGACGAACACGTCCATGTGCAGAAATATCAGGTTCTCAGAGCAACCGGCGATGCCATCGGTGGCGATAAAGGTGAGCGCTTGATCGAAGCACAGACCGGCAACGCACACAGTAAGTCCGGTGTCCGTGCATTTGTTGGTATCGCCCCAGAGATGTTCGCGGGCGACGCATTTGCCCTACACGCATTTCTCAATGCCTTTTACAAAGAGCAAAGGTACGACGGTGCCGCGTTTCAACATCGGCAGAATTTTTTCGCCAACCGCAATGTGACAGCTATTGTGCTTGAGGTGCCAAACGAAATGACTGGCAAAGGCATGGTTCACGCATGGGCAACCGCATCCCTCTACGGCCACGCGCCAGAAATGCAGGTTTCCCGGTGGGGATTACCGCTGATGACCCATCTCTTCTTAAACGATCCCAACAACCAGGAAGTAAAGGAGAAGTTCAATGTCTCAAAGCCCTCCGACGACCTAACTCTATTCTCTGGGGATATCGCGGAATTCGCGCAAAAAATGAGCACCTATGCTGGATCCGTGATGAATCCGGAGGAGTACGGAAAGCAGATTGTTTCTCGGCTGTGTCCTGCGACATTGCCCTATGAAATCGGAACGCCCGCTGCATTCGATCTGGCCGGATTCAATGGGCGGCCTTTGACGGATGATGTCATGGACGTTATGTTGACGCTCGCGTCCAACAAGCCACTTGAGGATGGCGCGGTACCCGATCGCGGTCGAGTACGTTCGGAGTTCCCGTTTTTCGGGGAGCCCTATTCGAAGGAAGAACAGAAGAATGTCACTCCGGTACCCAGGCCCCAAAGAAATAGCACGAATGTCTCGTAAAATGATTCAGCGAGGCCAGAGAATTATGGAAGATGAGCCAGGGTTGTAGCGGCCAGCTGCAACTCTGCGAAGCGCTCATTACAGTGCGGCGATCCCTTTGAACCCCAGAGTCTTGGGGAACTCTCCATCAGTACCGAGATTCGTCAGAGATCCATCGGATTCGATACTGAAGACTCCAATGCCCCCGGCTGCGGAATTTAATGTATAGAGGAACCGTCCGTCAGCGCTCACCGCGATATCGAGATTTGTGCTTCCCTGAGGATTGTTCCCAACGCTTGTTCCATCGATGGCCGTGAGTGATCCGTTTTTGGCGATCACAAATCCGGAATTGATGACGTGCCGGCGTTGGACACGTACACAAATTTTCCGTCAGGAGTAATCGCATTCCAGCAATTGGCGGTTCCAAGGGTAGGAAATAGGACCAAGCTCTTCACTCTTGCTGTAACGTTATGCTGGATCAGCGACCCCCAAGTGCGTCTGCATCATCTTCGATACATCCGCCGAGGTAACCAACATCGATAAGAAGTGCGGTTATGTGGAGATTGAAGGCCAGACTTGCAGCACCGAGCGCGAAGTGGAGATCATCGATAACAGCAAAAAGGCAAAATCAAGATTCGCTATTAAGATGGGCGCGCCGCAAAGTCACAGACTTGACGCCCGAGAACTCACGTGAGGCGAAGATTGATCTCGGCCCTTCTCCTGCAGACATGAGTTGCAATCGCGCCTTGCTTGCGGTTTGACTGAGATCATCCGTATGGGATCCAGGGACAGCAGCATCTGCAATTCTTTGCGGAGCAATCGTCGAGCCCTGTATAACCGCGCCTTTGTCGCGGCGATCGAAATGCCAAGCGATTTGGCCGTGTTTGCCGTAGACAGACCCTCCAAATCGCGGAGCAAGACCACAGCCCGATAGCCCGGAGCGAGAACACTCAATGATTCAAGTAGCACGGTTCTAATCTCCGCCCGTTCAGCAAGCTCCAAAGGGGACAGCTCCTTAGCGACAATCTGCATAGGTTCGGACACCTCATACTCGTCTCCGCCGTCGATCGAGAATACAATGTGGGAACGCCTCGATCGAAGCCGTCCCCGAGCGTGGTTGAGCGTGATTGCCGTGAGCCAAGTGTTGAATTTCGCGTCACCTCGAAATCTGTGGAGGTTGCGATAGGCGCTGATAAAGGTCTCTTGAACGATCTCTTCAGCGTCCGCTGGATTCGGGAGGACTCTGAGAGCGACACGATAAACCCGCTGTTCGTAACGATGGACCAATTCACAAAAGAGCTGCGTATCGCCATTCAGAATCTTGGCGATCAAGTCCATCTCGTTATCTAGAGAAATAAAAAACGCAGGTGAAAAGGACATAAGGCTTTAGGTACCTTGTTTTAACTCGCAGATGTTGCCTTTAATGTAGTGCAGTTCTCGACGCCCCTTGAATGCCGTGCGGACTACACTATCGTCGCAGCGACCAGCTGGCGGTCCGCCTCTTCTTCTCGTCCCATGAGACGAAGAGCTGCAGCACAGATGTTTTCGACCGTAAATCCAAACTTTGTCATGAGTTGCTCGGCGGGTGCTGAAGCACCAAATGAGTCAATACCAATCATGACTCCGTCGAGTCCGGCAAAGCGCTCCCATCCCAAGGTGCTTGCAGCCTCTACGGTGATTCTCTTTCTGACATTTGGAATGACGGATTCCCGATACTCGCGGGTCTGTTCGCGGAACACTTCCCAACTCGGCATGCTCACCACCCGCGATCGAATGCCGAACGTTAAGAGGCGGTCCCTGGCACTCATGCAGAGGTTGACTTCAGAGCCTGTCCCGATCAGAAGCACGTCTGGTGATCCCTGCTCAGAGTCGGCCAGGACGTAGCCGCCCCGCTCTGTTTTCCCCCTAATGGCTCTAGAACGATCCAGGACAGGCACTGCCTGGCGAGTGAGAACGATTGCTGTCGGAGTATCGCGCTCAATTGCGAGAGCCCATGCCTCTGCCGTCTCGTTTGCATCTGCGGGGCGGATGACTGTGAGGCCTGGAATCGCACGAAGCCCGGAGAGTTGTTCGATCGGTTCATGAGTGGGTCCATCTTCGCCGACGGCGATGCTGTCATGAGTGAACAGATAGATGGCTTTGATCCTCATGAGGGCGCCGAGGCGAATTGCCGGCTTCATGTAGTCGGAGAAAATAAGAAATGTAGCACTGAACGGAATGACTCCGCCATGAGCTGCGATTCCGTTGACCGCTGCTCCCATTGCGTGTTCGCGAACGCCAAAATGAAAGTTACGTCCAGCGTAGCCCCACACCTCACCGATCTGCCCCTGTGTTATCGGTTTCTCCACGGGGGCCTCAAAATCGCCCAGTCCGGTCATCGCCGTCTTAGTGGATGGATTGAGGTCGGCGGCTCCGCCCAAGAGGTTGGGGACTCGGGAAGCCAGAACGTTAAGCACCTTTCCGCTCGCTTCTCGTGTTGCGATTGGTTTATCCGAATGGGACCATAACGGCAGATCCGTTTTCCAACCATCAGGAAGTTTGCCTGTCATTACTTGAGTCCATAGTTCAGCCTCTTGCGGAAATGCCTTCTGATATTCATTGAATAGTTCCAGCCAGGCATTTTGCTTCTTCGCTCCCTCGATCAAGGCCCTGCGGAAAACATGAAGCGCATCCTCCGGAATAAAGAAATCAGACTGCGTCGGCCAATTTAAGGAAGTCTTTGTCTCCGCGACTTCTTCCTTACCCAAGGGACTTCCATGTGCGTGGAATGTGTCGTGTTTGTGTGGACTACCAAACCCGATATGGTTTCGAACCAATATCAGCGAGGGCTTGTCTGTCACAGATAGTGCTTCTCTGATAGCAGCATCAACAGCCGCCAGTTCGTTACCATCCGTTACGCGCTGAGTATGCCATCCGTACGCGTTGAAGCGGGCCTGAACATCTTCGCTAAAGCTCAGGTTCGTGGAGCCGGATAGACAGATGCCGTTGTCGTCGTACAGGTAGATCAATTTTCCGAGACGTAGATGTCCTGCGAGCGACGCTGCTTCTGAAGTTATGCCCTCCATCAAATCGCCATCAGAGACGATCGCAAACGTGGAATGGTCTACGAGGGCGAGGCCTGGTCGATTGAACCGAGCTGCAAGCCACGCTTCTGCCATGGCCATGCCAACACCATTCGAAAACCCCTGCCCCAAAGGACCCGTAGATACCTCGACACCAGGCGTTTCCCGTCCGCGTTCTGGGTGTCCTGGAGTACGGCTGCCCAACTGCCTGAATCGCTTCAGTTCTTCAAGAGGAAGATCGTAGCCCGTGAGATGAAGCAGGCTGTAAAGAAGCATTGAGCCGTGTCCAGGCGAAAGAACGAAACGGTCACGATTGGGCCAATGCGGATCTTGCGGGTTGTGTTTCAGGAATCGCGTCCATAACACAAACGCCATGGCGGCATTTCCGAGAGGTAACCCTGGATGGCCTGAATTTGCGTGCTGAACTGCATCGATGGACAGTGTGCGGATTGTATTGATACAGAGCAAATCTAATTCATAGGTCATGGGAAACCTCCGCTCTCTTTGGGAAAGACACACGTCATACCCTGGGCTCATCTCTTGTTGTGGACAATCGGTCAATGAAACGATGTGTTTGCCCAGTCGCTCAAGATGTCCAGGAAGTAAAAGCGCTCGCCCCACGAGCCGAGGGTGACGCGCACCTCTTGCCGTTAGCCGTCTGTCGAGCCTTGTAGACAAGACTGTACGATTTTCGCGAATCCGTCGTACTGCCAGAGTCATGGGCCTCACGCCTGTAGCTTTCTTCAGGCCGTTGACTGGATAAATAACGGTGCAGACATTGAGAAAAGTGAGAAAACTATGGATCAGATTCGTCGCGGATCGAAGACATCGTATTCTACGCATCTTGGCTAAGCCGCTCTCAAGTTGTTCTGAGAGCAGCAGATGTGTCGCTCGACGGAAGAGCCAGGTTAATCAATGAAGTACCCATCTCATTCTCGAAGCAACCATCGTACGGAGCATGGCATGTCATCACCTTCAAAATGGACATCTACAAAGCGGCTGCTCATCGGCTCAGTTTGCTTGGTCATTTTATTCGGCCTTTGGTACGCTTTTCGTCCAGAGAAGCTCTTCGTCAATAAGCGGATTAGTGAGGCAGCGCCCACAGCACTGAACGGCGCCTCCGCCCCTCTGTATACCGGCAGGCTCACTGGCGAGGTTCACAAGACTGCAGGCCGGGTCACGATCTATAATCTTCCCGATGGTGGCTTACTTCTGCGGTTGACGGACTTCTCTACATCAAATGTACCTGCGCTCCACGTGTTCCTCGTGCGTGGAGATATCCCTGTCCCTACACAAGGATTCAGCCTCTCCTCAATCGAAAACGTCGACCTGGGAGAACTCAAGGCTAACCAGGGTGACCAAATGTATCCAGTTCCCAACGGAGTCGATCTGAAGCATCTAAATCGCGTGGTAATTTATTGCGAGCGGTTTCATGCGATCTTTGGCTCGGGAACACTCGAAGAGTTTTAAGTATTATGGCAAGTCGATTCCACTTCAGCAGATTCTCAATCCACTCATAGAATATTGATCGCACGTGCTGCCAGAAGGGCGACCGTAGCCAACGAGATCAGAGCCTGAACCATTACTAACAGCTTCGCCCAGCTTGATAGCACTGGTGTGTCCGTTGGCGAGAATGCAGTGCTCGTGTTGAATGCGAGGAACAGATAATCAACGAAGCCTGGATTCCATAGTTCCTCTCCCATTTCCCGCTTTGCCTGCTGATCCAGCGACATTTGCGGAAACAAAAATGCGCCATCAGTGTGAACACCACGAGATTCACGTGCGTAAGGTCCGCCAGCGTCGAGTCGCCAATACCATGAGGCAAATACCAAGATATTCGTAATCCATAGAGCCGTTGCAGAACGAAGCATCTCCTGCGGGGGCTCCGTATGCGAGGGTATAGCAGCGATCAACAGGCAGAGCGACAGGACCATGTCAACAGTAACCAAGGAGATCAAGACATAGCCCAATACTTTGTTTAGTCGATGCTGATTGTGATGCCTTGCCCATGTCAATGGAGCCAAAAGAACGATCACGATGACCAGCAGGATCCAGTTAGGTCCCACTGCAAGAGACTTCGGCAACGCCAGACGCACACCACCCACGGCCAGCAGTGCGACTGCCGCCGGCCAACGCGGTTCAGGGTTCTCGGCAGGACTATTCATATCTCCATGTCCCGTTCACCAATTCCGTAGGAGCTATCGAGCGGCGCTAGAGGCGACCTCGATATGTCATCGTGATCGCGAGTCTGGCTGGCGCAAGAAGTCAATATACCTGTCACTCGATTACACGGAAATGGCGCAGCTTTGGTTTTGGTGCTACAGAAAGCTACAGGGTAAAAGACATAATTTGTCGTGTGAGACGCCAGTCAAGGTAAGATTCCCATCCCAGGCACGTTGATCGTACTTCCCGACGCAATATCAGATCACTCAACCGGGCTACCTGTAGACTTCCATAGCCTTTGAACTCTACAAACGTAGGTCGCGGTTCCCCCACAAAAGCAAGCATTCTGAGCTTCAGACCTGCACTTGCAGTAATGAGGCGGCATCGCCACAGAGTGGCTAGCTGCGGGACGGAAATACACACACAGTATGTTTGAGAGGAAAAATGAAAATCATAGGACTCATCACACTTGCTCTTGCACTCGGTCCTTGGACAGCCTCATCGCTGGCTGCACAAGACGGCACCATAGTCGCGACGGGTACATTCCATGGAGCGGCACACAAAACCTCTGGACGGGCCACAATCTATCAGACCCCGGCGGGCCAGATTCTCAGGCTTACCCATTTCAATACCTCTAATGGCCCAAACCTTCACGTGCTCTTGATTGCGGCATCGGACGCTCAGGACGATGAGAATTTTCTGAGTAAGAATGTTGAGCGGGTAGATCTGGGTCCGCTCAAAGGCAATGAGGGTGATCAAAACTATACAGTTCCTGCCGGGACCAATCTCTCGAAATTCACGACCGTCTCAATCTTTTGTGAGCGGTTCAATGCCAATTTTGGAGCGGCTCCGCTCCAGAAATAGTCCTCCCCAGCGCGGGCGATCGCAGCGAGTATGATCCCGCGCTTGGACACAACAGTTGCCCTGCCTGAACAACGTCGTCATAAGGAGAGAAATAAATGAGCAGCAGAGATGAACTCGTGACCAGACAAAAGGCGCCTCTACTAGTCCCTTCCGACATCGAACCGGAAGCGGTTCTCAATATCTCGGGAGCTTTAAACGTTCTTCTTGCCGACGTCTTTGCGCTTTACCTCAAGACGAAGAACTTTCACTGGCATATGTCCGGTCCACACTTCCGCGACTATCACCTGCTCTTGGACGAACACGCGGATCAGATTTTTGAGATGACGGATGAAATAGCAGAGCGGGTGCGGAAAGTCGGCGGGACCACACTGCATTCGATTGGCCAAATCTGCAGGCTTCAGAGGATCTCCGATAACGACGCGGACTATGTTACGCCGGCAGACATGCTTAGCGAACTCCACGAGGATGAAAAACATCTGGTCCTGTCCTTGAGAGCGATCCATGCACTTTGTGACGACTCCGATGACCTGGCGACCGCCAGTCTGATTGAGAACTGGATCGATCAGTCTCAACGCAGGAGCTGGTTCTTGTTTGAATCGACACGGAAAAGGGGCCAAGAGTGACCTCACCCAATTAATTCCGTACCTTGTCTCAGGCGTCTGGCCATGGAAGCTATGCTCGCGGACAGTTCTAGCATCCTGTTCATCCAGCAGTACTGTCGGCCGCTTTCGCGGGCGCTTTGATGTCCGTCCCGGATTGAGCGATGAGCGAGGCTCAGGTAATCCGCAGGTTACCAGTTTCCAACGAGGTACATATGTAGCAAATGAACACCCACAAGGGCCATGATCCAACTTGTAACAACATACGTAGCAGAAACAGCAATTAGCTTCTTGATGAAAGAATCATCAAGTCTAGAACAAATCAGCACGCGGAGACCAAAGATCTCGCCGGCAATGCCAACGGCGATCAGTGCTGCCAGAAAGGCGTAAAAATATGGTTTGTGTGTAAGCATCTCGTTATCCTCCTGCCAATTTGCCATTGTTGCTGTGACCTTCATTGGGGAACTCGGTCTTCAGAGGTGCATGATCCTGCCCGCTAAAGTCGTTGTCGATGCTGCGTGGCGAACAGCCCCTCGTTAAAGATCTCACTGACCTTGCCCTCAGAATCCGTATCCCATAACTGGTTGTAGTTCGTAGTCGTCGTGGCTGTGGACAAAGTGGAAATCGGTTTTATCGATTTCCAGCTTTTCCATAGCCTGTTTTGTGTGCTGCGGCTGTCAACTTGCCGTGGCTGCCCTCTGCTGTGACCATTGTGTTTCATACTCGACCGGGCTGAGATAGCCAAGTGTGGAGTGCATGCGTGTTTGGTTATACCAGAGCAGCCAATCGAGGACCTCATCTTTGGCGTGACGAATCGTTTGAAAGTGCCGGCCATGCAGCCGTTCTACCTTCAGCGATGCGAACAGCGTCTCGACGCACGCGTTGTCCCAGCAATTACCTTTGCGGCTCATCGAAGGCTTGATGTCACGCCCGTTGAGTAACTGCTGAAACTCGTAACTGGCATACTGGCTGCCTCGGTCGCTATGGAAGATCTGTCTGGCATTTCGACCTGGGCTGCGGTGCAGCCAGGCCATCTCCAGCGCATCGATGACCAGACGGCTGTGCATTTCCGGTTGCATCGACCAGCCCACGACCCGACGGCTGAACAAGTCCATCACTACAGCCAGAAACAGCCAGCCCTGATGAGTGGGAATATAGGTAATGTCGCCAGCCCATGCCTGGTTAGGCGCCGCCACCGTGAAGTTGCGATGCAGCCGGTTGGGCGCGATCGGCAGAGCATGTCGGCTATCGGTGGTGACGCGGAAACGCCGCCTGCCGCGAGCGCGAATCCCATGCTGCTGCATCAGCTGCTGCACCCGCTGTTTGCCCACGCGAATACCCTGGGCACGCAGTGCGCGCCATATGCGCGGCCAACCATAAGCTCCGCGATGGGCCACATACACAGCGCGAATATGCACCACCAGCGCTTCCGCGCTCAGGTGACGGCGCCCGGCCATTTGCAGGCGACGAACAAAGTGCTCGTGGTAGCCAGCCATACTTACCCCAAGCATCCGGCACTGCACGCGGATCGGCCACACCCGCCGGTGGCGTCGAATCATGGCGTACTTCACTTCTGCCCCTTGGCAAAGTACGCCATAGCTTTTCCCAGGATGTCGCGCTCCATCGTCACCCGCGCCAACTCGGCCCGCAATCGGCTGATCTCCATCTGCTCGGCGGTCACCTTCGACCGGCTGTCGGCACCCTGCAGCCTGCCTTCTCGATGCGCCTTGACCCAGTTGAACAACGTCTGCTCGACAAGGCCCAACGTTCGCGATGCCGCCGCTATGCTCTGGCCCGACTCAACCAGCCGAACCGCCTCCTGTTTGAACTCGAGCGTGTAACGCGCACGCGTCGCCTTCATCATCATTTTCCCCTTCGCTGATTGTCAGCTAAGGGATACGTTTCGCGGGGGCAAGATCACACCTGAGCCCGGTGTCGTCTCCCAGAGACCGTCTAGTCTTGCACCTGCGGTTTTCTACAGTGTCAACTTATAGTCCGATTCGGTATACGACAACTTAGAGATTTAGATGGGACCGTTTGTGGTTCAGCAAAGTGAAAAGCGGGCAATAGAGGTATCCAGTTCTTGCAATTGCCCTTGGATCGGATCGCCTCAGGAATTCTTGAGAGGGATCTGTGAGGGGAGTCGAGGCTAACTATTTGTGAATGGTAACGAAAACCGGAGAGGTCAATTTGAGATCGCACGAAACGGCCATATCGCGCGGACTTGCACACGAGATTGATGGGGATGGCTGAATTTCTCTGCTGCACACCTTCGTTCCTCCTGAAGTACGAGGCCGCGGTCTCGCCAATGAGCTGGCACATGTGGTTCTTGAATACGCAAAGCAACATGGCCTTAGAGCGGACATCGTCCCGGTGTGTTTCATTACACGACAAAACTGATCTTGCCCCCGCGAAACGTATCCCTTAGCTGACAATCAGCGAAGGGGAAAATGATGATGAAGGCGACGCGAGCGCGGTACACGCTGGAGTTCAAGCAAGAGGCGGTTCGGCTTGTTGAGTCGGGCCAGAGTATGGCGGCGGCATCGCGCACGTTGGGTCTGGTAGAGCAGACGTTGTTCAACTGGGTCAAGGCTCATCGCGAAGGCAGGCTGAAGGGTGCCGACAGGCGGTCGAAGGTGACCGCCGAGCAGATGGAGATCAGCCGCCTGCGAGCCGAACTGGCGCGGGTGACCATGGGGCGCGACATCCTGGGAAAAGCTATGGCGTACTTTGCCAAGGGGCAGAAGTGAAGTACGCCTTGATTCGACGCCATCGGCGTGTGTGGCCGATCCGCGTGCAGTGCCGGATGCTCGGGGTGAGCGTGGCTGGCTACCACGAGCACTTTGTTCGTCGTCTGCAAATCGCTCGGCGTCGGCACCTGAGCGCGGAAGCACTGGTGGTGCAGATTCGCGCCGTGTATGTGGCCAATCGCGGAGCTTACGGCTGGCCGCGCGTCTGGCGCGCACTGCGTGCTCAAGGTATCCGCGTGGGCAAGCAGCGGGTGCAGAAGCTGATGCGGCAGCACGGTATTCGCGCTCGCGGCAAGCGGCGTTTCCGCGTCACCACCGATAGCCGACATGGTCTGCCGATCGCGCCCAACCTGCTGAACCGCAACTTCACCGTGGCTGCGCCCAACCAGGCGTGGACCGGCGACATCACCTATATCCCAACCAACCAGGGCTGGCTTTTCCTGGCCGTGGTCATCGACCTGTTCAGCCGCCGCGTGGTGGGCTGGCCGATGCAACCGGAGATGCGCAGCCATCTGGTCATCGATGCGCTGGAGATGGCTTGGCTGCACCGCCGTCCAGATCGAACTGCTAGGCCGATCTTCCATAGCGATCGCGGCTGCCAGTACGCCAGCCATGAGTTTAGCCAGTTGCTTCAGCAGTGCGGCATCACCGCTTCGATGAGCCGCAAGGGCAACTGCTGGGATAACGCGCCCAGCGAGGCACTGTTTGCGTCTCTGAAAGTAGAACGGCTGCACGGAGAATGCTTTGAAACCATTCGTCAGGCCAAGGACGAAGTCCTCAATTGGCTGCTCTGGTATAACCAAACGCGCATGCACTCAACCCTGGGCTACGTCAGCCCGATGCAGTTCGAACAAGACTGGTATCACAGCACCGCAGTCGTTGCAAACTGATGGGGCCAAGCCTATGAAAGCAGGCTATGGAAAAGCAGGAAAGCAAAAGACGCTTTCCAACTTTCCCACAGCCACGACGACTACGAACTATAACTACTTATGGGATACGGATTCTGAGGGCAAGGTCAAACATTTGGAATATAAGCCACTCATCGGCATTCGTCATCCCCAACAATGACCTGAGATAATCCCTGGAACTTAGGAGGTGCGTATGTTGCCAAAACCCGACATCGGACAGCTAGTCCGTCTGCCCGACTATGAAGGGAGATTGATCATTAAGGCCGTTAGCGAGGATGGAGGAAAAGTGAATGTGGTCTCCGAATCCGATCCTAGCTATACACGCGCCGATGTTCCTTGCGATGAATTGCTGCTAGCCGACGGCTACTCAGCTGACTAGCAATCCTCTGAGATGTGAAAGGGTGATGAAATGGACTCCGGGTTCCGTCAAGGGGCTCGAGGTCGTCCATGGCATAGGGGGCGAAGTACCTGATCCGTAGCATCTGCTAGGAGTTGCTCAACTGCTCCGCAGTAGATATCAAGTTCATCCCAACCGATCATGTCGTTGCGCGAACGTCAACAATATCGCCGATGTGAATGACGCCAGGGGTAAGAACAGTGGCGTAAACGCCGGCTCGGCCCTGGTGATTCTTATCCAGGAGCCGCATGATCTCAAACAACGGCTCTTCAGTAATAGGAGAATCAGGATCATACGTTATCAGTCGGCATCGTGGATCGCGTTCGAGAATTCTGAGTGACGCCATCGACCCTATTTGGACTGTTTTACCCACGAGCATGTCTTCGGCGAACGCTCCGGCTACTCTATCCAGGATAATGTTTGCACGAAAACGACGATAGTCAAGTAGCACGCCTAGCTCTGTCGAAAGCTGTTGGACTGTTTGAAGAGAAATAAGAGACAAAGGCCGGACGTCAGTCTGCGGAACCTGTGAGCGAACAAGAGAAAAGTGACTATGCTGCGCGATGTGATCGTTAAAATGCTTGATCAGCGATGTTGAATCTATCGGATACGTTTCTCCGCTCGGTACCGCAACCGAGATTTCTCCATTGCCGTTCAGCTTAGGTGCATACCCAAGCATTTGACGACGCGCACGTCCGGACAGGTGCAGCATTCCCGTTGGTGCACTAGAACTTCTGAACGCATAGAGTCTATCGTTGGCTATCCCCGACTCAGTCAGCAACGTCTCCGATAGAATCTCCCCTGCCATGCTCTTTACGGGATAGCGAACGAGCAAGGCTACACGTCCAATAGGCAGCATTTCAGTAGCCTATCTTCAACTCCACCGATAGCGAAGATCTCGTAGGACTACGTTAGCGGCGTGATAGCCAGACATTCCATGGACGCCGCCGCCTGGTGGCGTAGATGCTCCGCAGAAATAAAGACCATGTTTTGGGGTCCGATATAGTGATGCGGTCGGCCGAAAAAGTAATTGTCTGATATTCATTGCGCCGCCCAAAATGTCACCCCCCACCAGATTGGGATTCCATTGTTCCAGGCGCGCGGGAGAGGAGACGAATCTCGACAGAATGCAATCTGGAAATTCAGGAGCAAAGCGAGTGATCTGTCGTTCTATCAACTCTGTCGCATCTTTAACGCTGCCATTGGGTACATGACAATATGCCCAGGCGGTATGCAGACCACTAGGCGCTCGACTTGGATCAAAGAGAGAAGGCTGGCCCAAAAGAACAAAAGGATTATCTGACGAGAATGTGCGTTCGGAGGCCACGATCTCTTCAAATGTTCCCCCTAGGTGAACGGTTGCAGCTCGTGAGCATTCTCGAGCCTTCCAGGGGATGGGCGCGTTAAGAGCGTAGTCGATTTTGAAGGCGCCAGGGCCGTATCGATATCTCTCTAAGCGCTGTCGGTATCCCTGCGGAAGACTTAAGCCCGCAATCCTGACCAATTGACGTGGTGTGAGATCCGCCAGTACTAGGTCGGATTCCGGAAGGACTGTCACCTCTTGCTCCGTTTCAATACTCCCGCCTAAGCTTTGCAGATGATGGGCGAGAGTGTCAGTCAAAGCTTGCGCTCCACCTCGCAAAATCGGCCATCCACCTGCATGTCCAGCAGCCATAAGGACAAGACCCACTGCGGCCGAAGTCAATTGTTCCAACGGAAGGATTGAGTGAGTGGACATGCTCGCGATAAATGCACGAGCTCGTGGACCACGAAAGAAGATCTTCGCAAGCGAGACGCCAGGGAGAAGTGCCAAAGGTCCGAACTGAGCAAGCAGGATCGGATGCTTGGGAAGATGCCACATCGGGCTCAATATCTCTTCAATCAACTGAGAAAAGTTCGACGTTAGAGGCGCCAACAAAGAGCGATAGGCTCGGCGGTCACATGGATCGAGTGTAGCGACGGTGTCCTCGATCGAGTGTTCGAGCATCACTGCGGTTCCATCGTCAAGGGGATGTGCGCACTGAGCAGGAGGCAGGATCCACGGAATCTCAACAGGCAACGATCGAAAGAAAGGGCTCGCGAACCCCATCGGATAGGCGGATGATCCCAGGTCTTGACGAAATCCTGGCAGCGTTGTTTCGGCTGTTGAACAAGCGCCGCCGATGCGGCTGTTCCGCTCCAGGACCTTTGTATCGATTCCGGCGTTGGCGAGAACGATGGCAGCCGAAAGCCCGTTAGGTCCAGAACCAATGATTGTCGCTGTAGTCATGGAATATTCACTCGCTCATTGCTCATTGTGGAGCCCTGGAAGAATGTGACAGCAGCGAAGCATTAAATGCACCGCAAAGCCACGAGGATCTAAATCAGAAGCGCTCTCAAAGCAAGCCGAGCCATACATGTGTTGTACGAACTAATTTAGCCACCGTACCGCTCTGTCCTGATAATTGGAGGAGAAATCCCGGCAACAATGGCACTGTCGGCCGCAGCATTTACGAAAGGATTGCTCCCACAGATGTAAACTCGTTTAGGCAAACTCAGAAGATGCTTTAAGGAAGCCGCGACTATCGTGGCATCGATCCTATGGCCATAGTCCACAGGCCGTCTGGGAGCGTCTCTCGTAAGAACAAACGTCACATGAAAATAGGGAATTGAAGCCTCTCCAGAGAGAAGCTCTTCTCGATAAAGAATGTCATCCCAAGTGCGAGCAGAAACCAGAAGAACGATGGGGATCGCTGTATCTCGGCCTTGCTGGAAACGGACCATCGACACAAGGGGCACGACTCCGGAACCTCCTCCGACCAGTAGGATTGGGCCCACATCTTCTGGTCTAAGGATGAAGTGCCCTCCCAGTGGCCCCCTCATCTCCACAACATCGCCGACGACCACAGTGTCGTGGAAGAATGGGGAGACCTCACCATTATCGAGCCGCTCGATTGATAGTTCGATCCGGCTGGTCTCGACCGGCGACGATGCGATCGAATAGCTACGCAACGCGGTGTAGCCATCTTCCGCGGTTAGTCTCACGTCAACATGCTGGCCAGGGTAAAACTCAAATGGGATCTCTGGAGCGAGAGAGAAGCTCTTAATACGCGATGTTGCGGCCTCAATCGCGACCACCCGTGCGCTTTGCCACCGCACTTCATTGCGACTTGGATCCACTAGCTTAGTCATTCGAGTATCTCTGTTCATGCCATGGATCGCCGTACATGTGGTATCCATTGCTTTCCCAGAAACCAGGTTCATCGCGTGTAGTGAATTGCAGTCCCTTGATCCATTTGGCCGATTTCCAAAAGTAGAGATGAGGAACAAGCAGCCGCGCCGGACCTCCGTGGTCTGGCTCTAGGGGACGATCATCGTACCGCAGTGCAACCATCGCTCTTCCACCAACCAGATCCGTGACAGGGACATTTGTCGAGTACCCGTCGAACGAGTGAGCGAGCAGAAAAGATGTTGTTGGCTCGATACCAGCGGCGACGAATAAGCTATCGATGGTCACACCTTCCCATGCGGTATCCAATTTAGACCAACTGGTGACGCAATGTATGTCACGCGTGACTTTGGTTTGGGGCAGTTGGTTGAATTCGGGCCATGTCCATTTCCGGATAACCCGAATGCCGTCCTTCAGTTCGAAACTCCATCTATCCAGAGAGACACTCGGTACGGGGCCCGCCGAGAGCACCGGAAATCCATCAACGAGATGCTGTCCTGGTGGTATTCGCGAGGCTAGATCGGTCGATCTTTGGCGTCCTGTGAAACCACGAGTAATCATTGTTGCGACTCTCCTTCGCCCTTTATGTTATTTGCGTTACCTTCTCAAGAACTGTTGGAGATGATCCAACTGATCATGCGTCCCTTGTGCAGGAGTCGGCGACCTTAAGCACGCTCCGGCATCGTCTGCTGGGTTTCATAAGTGGTTCGCGGTGGCGGCACAAAATAATGAGCTTATGCAACTCCTTGTGACATGATGCTCTATCCATCATCGTCTTTGTACGGGGCGTTTGACAGTACTGATACTGTGGTTTTCTCCAGTGCGAGAAGGGGCAGTGGGACGAGACATGCTTCTCGCGTGCGAGTCGTATGCCGGCGATGAGGCACGCCCCGAGATTGACCATGCCCCGGTTGATGCGCGGCATGTCCTTATAGGGACCAAACACGGCCCTCCTCCGTACGAGATTCTCGTACCTGTGCGATAGCCGGCCCCTGAAAATCTCCGCGGGCAGGTATCGCCGACGTTCGCCGCACAGCGGACCGGTATGGATTATCCACGTACCCGGCATCGTCTTGACGGGAGCAGCGATGCGTTCTCGGCAGCGCTTGCAGGCAATGACGAAGTCATGAAGCCGGGAGGCGGGTTCGTGAAACAGGGGGAGATTATAGCGAATAAATCCGGCGAAACACTCGATTGTCAAAGACAGATGCTATTTGAGCCGCGCTCCGGAATTGTCATTCACAGCCCCGCGCGAAACTGTCCAGCCAGAGTCCGCTCCCGCTGATGCTGGTCGTTCGCCAACGTCTGTTCATCCGCTGTCAACTCGGCCAGAAAGCCGAAACCTCTGACACAATCCGCGGTGATCCTCTCGCGGTCAATAACTGCGGGCCCGATTGAGGAGCTGGCGGAGATCATCCCAATCGAAATCCCGCCCATCCTCGAGTTTATTAATTAGGCGGGCCGGATCAAAAGTATCGCGCGCCTGCCAGAGCTTGAGCACCAGGAGGCGGCGAATCAGCGCCTGGTCGAGAGGTTTTCTCGCGAACATGCCGAGATCGTAAATGTCGCGCGCCTTGTTGCGCTGATAACAGGCGCGTATTTTCTCCGCAAGGATTTCGGGAAGCGCAAGGGCACATGATTTCCGCGGGCGCGAAGGGCAGGAATCTGAAGTAACTCTGCTCGATCTGCGGCAGCCGCACTGGCGGCAGCGTTGGCGTTTCGCGCCGGCTGATCTGCAGCTTCACCTCGCTGACGCCGCTCGTGTTCCAGTCATGAGAATAGACAGGATTGACGCCCCAGGATAGGCCATCCTGCGTGTCGTAGTAGCTCTCGTCGGGAATGGAGAACTGGATTCCATAAAAGGGCTGCTCGAACGCTTGCATCATGTCGAGGATGACTTCCTCGTGATCGTGGTCTTCAATTCCCGTAAAGTCCAGATCGGTCGAAAATCGTCCCTGGCTGCCAACAAAAATTTTCCGCAGACACGTGCCGCCCTTGAAAGCCAGCCTGTCCAGAATGCCGCGCTCTGACAGAAGCTGCAACAGGAACGTCAGCACCACTTCCTTCTCCGCGATCATGATGTCGCGAAGGCCCGATTCAGATGAGTAGCGCTGCACCTGCGGCTGGGTAAGCATTCCTAGCTATCCTTCCTGATAGATTTGCGCAGGCCAAGCCCGGCGCTGCCGTGTAACTCTTCGCGGGTCACATTGACGAACAAACGCCAGGTATTGCCGTAGCCGATGGCACCCGGCACCGTGTGTGCGCGCGCGGGATCGGGTCCGAGAAATGTTGCGCGGCTGCGCGCGGCCAGCCGGATGAGGCGCTCGCGCACAGCAGGCGGAGCATCGGCCTTGACGTGGTCGACGAGCCAGCCAAAGCGCCGGGCAAGGGCGCCGGAACCGATCCGTTCGAGATAATTGGCGGCTTTATTCCAGTCAAACCGGCGGCTGGCGGTCGCCAGTATGATGGCGGCTTCACCCACGCCTCCGGACAGGGCCGGGCGATCAATGCAGTCGATGGCGGTCTTTTCGCGGTCGGAGATCATGACCTTGTATCCGAGCACATCGACGGGCTCAAAGCCGAAAAACTTGCTGTTCGCCAGATTGACGATCCGGACCCGCGCCTCTGCGACTTCGCGTTCCCGCAAGCGCACCGGCGTCACTACGAAGATGACGTTGCGGTGCTGTGTCGTCAGCCCGTAATGAGCGGCGGCGGAGCTGAAGCCGATGTAATAAGGATTGGCGATGCGACTGGCGAGGGCCAGAAGGTTGCTGTCGCCCAGAGCATCAGGCCCCTGCTCCGGCGGTACCAGCAGATATTCTCCCCAGGTTGCCCGTTCTAGCCAGCCTTTACGGCGCAGGGATTGAATGACATGGTCGGCAGCCTTTACCTTGCCGCCGAGCAGATCGACAATCTCCGCCCGCGTGGCCTCCCGCTGCCCGCGTTCCGTGAGGGCCAGCACCACCTTGCTTTCCTGGGTCGATAGGGATCGGGTAATAGTTTCCATGTCATATCCTGTAACAAAACCCCCTTAATACGGAGGTTTTGATGAAAAGTATAGCAATGTTTTATTGCGACAGTCCACCACAATATGTAACGAAACACCATGAAAAAGGGGGTTTTGTAGCAGGATATTGCAAGAGACCCATCGATTATTCTCTTGAATTTAGGCTTTATGCCGCGTGTCGGCGCAGCCGGACCGAGATCTATCCCGGACTGCCGGGTCGCCAAAGGGCAGATGATGAGTCCAGCAAAGTTGAGCATTCGGCCCGACGAGCGCCAACCAATTAGAGTAGGGGTTCAGTTCTTCCACGATCAGGTTTGCAGAACCGAGCTTGGTCCAAAATTTGGTCCAGTTGCGCGCCACAGGGACTCCAAATATTCCTGTGTGCTCTTCTCTACTCCATTGATAACATACGTACTCCAGCGTTTACCCTTCGGCTGTTAACCGACGGGTTGTAGGTTCGAGTCCTACGCTCGGACTCCGTTCGCCTTCTAAACATCGCTGCGTAAATCTGCCGCGAAGAGGGAAAGCCCGACCTTTGCTCGATCCATGCAACAACGCCATTGTGGGCCAGCTTCAGCGCGACCAGTCCAGCCAGAAAAATACCCACAGGAAATTTTCCTTGACAGCATACCAATTAGTAGGTACGTTTTCATACCAACTGGTAGGTTTATCAATGACTCCAACTGAAACAAAGCTCGAAGTCAGACACGAATCGAAGACCCGGTTCCTCAGTGCGGCCGTACACGTCATCCGCGCCAAGGGCTACTCCGCCACGCGCATCGAGGACGTCTGCGAAGCTGCCGGGCTCACCAAGGGCAGCTTCTTCCATCACTTCGAAAGCAAGGAAGCGCTGGCCCTGGACGCCGCCGACTATTGGATTGAAGGCTCTGACGCTCTTTTCGCTTCCGCGTCCTACCGCGACCATGCCGACCCTCTCGACCGCCTGCTGGCGTATGTGGATTTTCGCAAGGCTCTGCTGAGCGGCGAACTGCCCGACTTCACCTGTCTGGCAGGAACCATGGTGCAGGAGATCTACGATACGCATCCGGCCCTGCGCGAGGCCTGCAGCCGCATCATCACCGGCCACGCGGGGATCCTTGTCCCAGATATAGAAGCAGCTATGCGGCAGCGCGACATGCATCCGGAGTGGACTGCGGAGAGCCTGGCGCTCTACACGCAGGCCACCATCCAGGGCGCGTTCGTCCTGGCCAAGGCTAAGTACAGCCGCGAGGTGGCCGCGGCGTGCATTGAGCATCTGCGGCGCTACATTGAGCTACTGTTCCATCAACCACAAGCCACCAACGAGAAAACGATATGCCTGGCGCAATAGCCAGCTATGCACCTCCTTCGACGTGATGGAGCGCGAAACCGACGTATGGCTTTGGAAGGACGGTGGCTGGAAATGCGTTCTAACCCACGAGGCTTGGGAAGGATCGGAAAGAGATCAACGGGAACTTAACCCACTGACTTTGGGTCTTTGTTCTGGCCTCAATCAACGAGCGAAGAAGAGGGTATGAACCTCACTGAAGCACCTGAAATCGTTCTGTGAGCGGAGACTCATTACGTGTTTGTCGAAAATACAGGGCCGGGCAAGAAACAACAACTCACGCGGCCTCCAAGGCCACGTTTTAGGAGGAAAAGAGGAGATATGAATATGCTTAGACAGTTGGGGAATTTCCGGATACTGCAGGTCACGTCGATTGTTCTGGCTTGCTTCAGTAATGCGGTCGCTCAAACGAGCTACAAGGTTACCGATTTGGGCAGGGAAGAGGGTCAAAATGAGGCTTGTGCCATGTCCGTCAATGATGAAGGCTGGACGGAGATCATGGCCTGGAACGGGGTACCGTCGCAAAACATAAATTTCATAGCCGCGACACTTGCAAGCGGACGCGTACTGATGGGCGCCGACGGGTTCAAGTTCGACCTCGGCACGCTTGGAGGACAGAACAGTTGGATGAACTGGGGCGAGATCAACGACTTCGGGCAGATAGTAGGTATGTCCGAAACGGCTGTTCCCGACCCGAACGGCGAAGACATTTGTGGCTTCAACACGCACCTTACTTGTCGCCCGTTTCTTTGGCAATTCTTCCACATGAGCGCTCTCCCGACGCTCGGCGGAAATAACGGGCAGGCGAGCGCGATCAATAACCGTGGACAAATCGTAGGAATGGCGGAAGACGGTACTGTGGACCCCTCATGCTCTCCTGGCACAGCTAATAATCGGCTTCAGCTGCCGGTGTTGTGGGAAAACGGCAAAGTCCAGGCTCTTCCCACGGGTAACGATCCAGGCGGGTTCGCATTGTGGATCAACGATGATGGCCAGGCCGTAGGCTACACAGGAACCTGCAGCGCGATGAGTCACGCCGTATCGTGGGAAAACGACACTGTCACCGTGCTCAAGGACCTCGGAACTGGAGCTGGCGCTATCGCCTACGGCAATAACAACCGGGGCCAAATTGTTGGGTCAGTCTTCGTCAGTCCTGGTGGCGCAATCCGATATGGCGCGCTTTGGCAGAACGGCACACTTACAGTCCTCGACCACCTTCTGCCGGGAGATATTGCCGCCATAGCCACCGGCATCAATAACCGGGGCCAGGTGGTGGGAAGCACCTGGGACTCCAACTTTAACTGGTCCCATGCCTTCATCTATCAGGACGGCGTGATGACCGACCTCAATACCCTGTTTCCTAAAGATTCCAACCTCCACCTCCGCGCAACCATGGCTAACAAGATCAACGAGCGCGGACAAATCTCAGGCATGGCAACGGTCCTCAGCGGGCCGGATACGGGCAAGGTCCACGCCTTTCTGGCAACCCCTGTAAACGAACCGTAGGCGAGTCGATTGCAGACGTCGTGCGTACACGCCCGCAATCCAATTCGCCCGCGAATGTTGACAAACAGCCTTTGCAGAGATTCGGACTCGTCCGATAAAGGGCATTTTCGGAGCTTCCGCACTACGCATTCCAGCCATATGCTGCACGAAGGCGCAAGGCCGGAGATTGTGCGGGACAACATGGGTCACGTCAATATTCGACGTGACCCAGAATTGCCAGCAACCAAACGGAGAAACCTTAATGTTCCCCGAAACCCCGCACTCCAGCTATTGCCATGATCGCAACCTGAACCATAACCTTGTGCATCTTTTTCCAGACGAAGTTCATTAGCAGGATATGGCGAACGGTCTCGCAATCAGGCCCGAGAGCGAGAATTCACGATGACAAGCAATGCGGCGCAATAGGGTTCAGGTCCGTTGCTGATGTCAGCGAGAAAAGAGGGTTAGAGCAGTCATCGGCGCACTTATAAGCGGCCTCAAGCTTGATTAAGCGGGGAGGCGGCCCGATCCGGAAACCGGATGACATCGATCTTCTCGGCGTATGCCACCGTCATATATAGAAGCCTCCGCTCTGTCTCATAATCGGCGTCTGGATACCATTCCGACAATTTCTCAGTGATCCAGCCCAGAAAATAGATTGCGACGAAGTGGTGCATATCGAGGCAGGCGAAGCTGTATTCCGTGAATACGGGAAGGAGGCTGGGGCCAATCCGCTCGCCGTCTTGGATGACACGCATCAACTCCAAAACTCGCGGCTTTGAAAAGTGAGCCACCTCCGAAAGACGTCGTACATCTCTCCTCCGCCGTTACGGAACAGCATGCCGATGTTCGGAGTGCGGCCATGCAATTTCTCAAGCGGCTTGCTGTCCAATTCGTGCAGCCCGCGCCAACGATTCGAGCTGCTTGCGAATGAGAGTGACGGCTTCAACCAGATCCCCATTGAGGATCAGGTCAGTTACTATGAAATGGGTCCGTACAAATGAGGCGCTAACGCCGATTTGATACGAAATTGCCGCGTCCACCTTGGTCATTGGTCGGGAGAGCTTTCCTTCGAGAGCGGCGATCTGGCCGTCGACGCAAATTCGCAGGTTATTGTCTTCTTCGCGCTCCGCCCGCCGAAAGTCCTCTCTGCATCTCTCTCGGGCCTGCATCGCATGGCCCTGAAAGTCACACGCTACCTGCAAGAGCCCCTCTAGGAACTTGTTGAAAAACGATTTTCGGAGGCTATTTCAAGGTGCGAATGAGTGATAGGAAATGTATGCCAACACTCGATCGACGCCTTGTAGGCCCATTTCAGTGCGAAGTAGATTTCGACTTCCACTACAATTTAGGGCCGTCTAACCCTTTTTCAACAAGTTCCTAGAGCGTTCAATGTTGGATCGGGATTATTTTCACTGGAAGTCGGGCTCGACGCCTCCGCATTTTCAGCCATATAGCCAAGGATACAGAACAGCCGAGCCGGTTTCCTATGTTGGCACTCTCTCGACCTTGTGCTGCATCTCTACATGAACCTGCAGCAAACCAAGGAATTCTACGTTATAAGCGCCCTTGAAGACACTGAGAGCGTAGGGATGGTTGCCTCACCGCCGGTGAGACCTTTGGCGGACTGAGGCAACTAGGCATGATCCTCTCCGTGATGACCGGGACGGCTCATCATACGCATCATCGCAGGCCCTCCCGTGCGGAAGAAGCGAATCACCAGAACCAATGCAAGCGCCAGAAAGACTATGTTGAGAATGGTTGTGTAGTTCCAGCGGATGGTCCCCTCGACGATTTGAGCCTTTCGTTCTTGGGGGATCAGATGCAATATCTGAAAGACAGATTCCACCACAAGCGCCGCTGCTGCCATTGCGAGGTAGAAGATAGCCAGCAGAAATACGCTGATCTTCAGTCCATAGTATTTGCGGTAAATGTCGAGAATGGGAAGAACGATGAGATCGGCGAATATGAACGCGATCACGCCGCCGAAACTTATGCCTCCATTCCACAGCACCGCGGCCAAGGGCACATTTCCGATGGAGCAGACGAATGAAACGATAGCCACAATCGGGCCAACTAGAGGTCCCCAAAGCTTCGACAGAATCGGGTGTCCTTGTAGAAAGAATGCCTGCCAGAAGTGCTGCGGCACCCAGGCCGCAAGCGCTCCAGCAATGAGTAGTCCACCGCCGAGGTCGATCCAAATCATGACCCAGTCCATCACGAAGAAATGACTGATGGCAGTTCGGCCTTTGTCCGAAAAGATTCTTTGCCAGATCGTGCCTTCATGAATAGACATATCCATTGCGGCATGTCCTTCCATGCGTCCTTGAATGCCTTTATCGGCTTGTTGCCGCGCGGCTTCGACAATCCTGGGCGTCAGGAATGCCTTGAACAAGAGGACCATGATCGCGATCATGAGCGGTCCGCCTGTAAACTCGGCCAGAGTGAATTGCCAGCCCATGAGCAAGGCCAGCAGGATACCGAGTTCGACAACGATATTGGTGGAAGCGAACTGAAAGGCCATTGCAGCCGTGAAGTTCGCTCCTTTGCGGAACATGGAGCGTGCGAGCGCGACGGCGGCGTAGGAACAGGAAGATGATGCTGCCCCCAAGCCGCACGCCACAGCTACAGTGCGAGCCGAGTCGTCGGGCAGCAATCGGCTCATCTCCTCTTTGGACACGATAGCCTGGATGATTGCAGAGAGCCCGAAGCCGAGAATCAGTGCCCAAAGAATTTCCCAGGTCATTGCGAACGACATCATCAGAGCGTGACCGATTGCTGCGAGCATCCGAACGCCTCCTATGATTGAGAGATAACCAGTGACTCCGACGTGACAAGGGGAGTAAGTCTTCCTCGTCTCAGTGCGCGTTCCTTCATCATGACGAAGAAGACAGGCACCAGGATGAGGACGTGAATGGTCGAGGTGATCATGCCTCCGACGATAGGCGCAGCAATCGGCTTCATTACATCTGAGCCGATGCCGGACTCCCAGAGGATAGGCGCAAGGCTGGCAAGGACCGCGCATACGGTCATCAGCTTAGGCCGCAGACGCTGGACCGCACCCTCGATGGCTGCGGCTTCTATGTCGGCATTCGTCAAAGTCTTTCCAGATTTCAGTTTGTGTTCGAGCGCTTCATGAAGATAGACAACCATCACCACGCCGGTTTCAACGGCGATGCCAAAAAGCGCGATGTATCCCACTGCAACAGCAACGCTGAAGTTGTACTTGAGCAGCCATTGCAGTAGCAATCCTCCACTCATCGCATAGATCGTGGGAAAGATAAGGACAAGCGCTTCGGCAACCGAGTGAAAGACCAGGTAAAGCAAAATGAAAATCACAAAGAAGACAACTGGCAGGATCAATTGCAGCCGCTGCTTCGCTCGGAGTTCAAGTTCATACTCTCCCGACCACTGGAAGGTGTAATTCGCGGGAAGAGCAAGCTTGTCATGCAGCAGCTTGTCGGCCTTAGCGACGAAGCCCCCGTAGTCGGTGTTCTTGAGATCGATGTAGATGTATCCAGTCAGTGCGCCGTCCTCGTCGCGGATCATTGCCGGACCATGTGAGAAGGAGACACGCGCCACCTGGCCGAGGGGGATTTGCGCGCCGGAGGGAGTGCCGATCAGAACTTTGCTCATCTGCTCGACGCTGTCACGAAAATCCCTTTGATATCGAACATTGACGGGATAGCGCTCCCGGCCCTCAATGTTCTCCGCGATGTTTTGTCCACCAATGCCAGATTGTACGGCGGTCTGCACATCCGCGATCGTCATCCCATAGCGCGCGGCTTCTTCGCGGTTGACATCTACGTTGACATAAAAGCCCTGCGCAACCTTCTCCGCAAAGACAGAACGCATTTCAGGAAGGCCGGAAAGAACATTCTGAATCTGCGATGCGAGTTGCTGAATGCCGTCCACACTAGGCCCCTGCACCTTCATGCCAAGAGGAGTCTTGATGCCGGTCAGTTCCATGTCCAGTCGATTCTCCACCGGCATAGTCCAGGTATTCGAGAGGCCGGGGAACTGAAGCTTTTCGTCCATCTGCTGAATGAGCTTGTCATACGTCATGCTTGCGGGCCATTGCTCGCGCGGCTTGAGCATGAGTGTTGTGTCGTACATGTCGAGTGGAGCGTTGTCCGTAGCGCTGTCAGAGCGGCCAACCGCGCCGAAGACGCTTGCTACTTCCGGGAAGCTGCGAAGAATCCGGTCCTGCTGCTGAAGCAATACCTTAGCCTGTTCAATTGAGATCCCCGGAAGCGCCGTGGGCATATACAAGGTTGAGCCTTCAAAGAGCGGCGGCATGAACTGGCTTCCCAGTTTTGTAACCAATGGGAAAGTTGCGACAAGAAAGATCAGGTTGACAGCAATGGTGAGCCAGCGATGCCGCAAGCAGAACTTGAGAATCGGCAGATAAATAGCTTTGGTGAAACGTGAGATGGGATTGGCTTCCTCCGGTCGCAGTTTCCCACGCATCAGCATCACCATGAGAACCGGCACAAGCGTGATGGCAAGGATGGAAGACGAACCAACCGCCAGCGTTTTGGTCCAGGCCAATGGACGGAACATGCGTCCTTCCTGTGCTTCGAGAAGAAAGACCGGCAGGAAGGAGACGACGATGATGAGCAATGAAAAGAACAGCGCCGGTCCAACCTGTTTAGCGGCATCGATGAGAATCTGGTGCCGCTCAGGTTCCGATACCGGCTCTGCATTGCGCTCTTGCCGCTCAGATAGATGGCGGTAGGCGTTTTCGACCATCACGATCGAGGCATCGACAAGAACACCGATGGCCAGCGCGATGCCGCCGAGCGACATGATGTTCGACGTTACGCCGAGCCAATACATCGGGATGAAGGACACCAGAACAGCAATGGGTAACGCGAGGATTGCGATGAGCGCCGAACGGAAGTGGAAGAGGAAAACGATGATCACGACGCTGACGATGATCGCTTCCTCTATCAGGTCACGCTGAAGAGTTGTGATCGACGCATCGATGAGGCCGGAGCGGTCGTATCCCGGCATGATCTGCACACCTGGCGGTAGCGATGGCGCGATTTCGCGCAGCTTCTGCTTCACACCGTTGATGACGCTCAAAGCATTCAAGCCCTGGCGCATCACGATGATTCCGCCAACTGTTTCTCCTTCTCCGTTCCACTCCGCAACACCTTCACGGATGTCAGGACCGAAGCTCACGGTTCCCAGATCGCGCAACAACACCGGCGTCCCGTTCTTGCTGCCCACTGCGACCGTCGCGAGGTCGTCAAGCGAGCGCAAATAGCCGAGGCCGCGGATCATATATTCCGCGCCACTCAGGTCGAGCACTCGTCCCCCGACTTCATTCGTGCTCATCTTTACTTTGTCGATAACGGTAGAAAGCGAAATGCCATACGCCAGCAGCTTGTTGGGATCGAGTTGGACCTGATACTGCCGGACGAAGCCGCCGATCGTGGCTACCTCTGCTACTCCGGGTACTGTCTCCAGCGCATACCGCAGGTGCCAGTCCTGCAAGGTGCGCAGGTCGGCCAAGCTATGCTTGCCGCTCTTGTCCACGATGGCATACTCATAGACCCAACCTGCTCCGGTCGCATCCGGGCCGATGGAAGGATGCACGTTCTCTGGCAAGCGTCCGCTGATCTGCTGCAGATACTCGATGACCCGAGAGCGTGCCCAGTAAAGGTCGGTGCCATCCCGAAAGACCACGTAAACATAGGAATCGCCGAGCATGGTCTGCGCTCGCACTGCCTTTACATGCGGCGCAGCAAGCAAGCTGGTGACAATTGGATAGGTCACCTGGTCTTCGATGACATCTGGAGGTTCTCCCGCCCAGGCCGTGTGAACGATCACTTGCACGTCAGAGATGTCCGGTAATGCATCCAGTGGCACGTGCTGTAGAGACCAGATGCCCGCGAGCGTAAGCATCAGCACTCCGGTAAAGACCAGAAACCGATTGCGAGCGCAGACTTCGATGATTTTCGAGAGCATTACATGCCTCCCGTCGCGTCGACACTCAGTTGCTTGGTGGCGATGAGCTGACCATTTTTCTGGGCGGTGATTGTGACTCGCCACGTCCCTCCGGAGCCAAGCGATCCCGCACCCTCGTAGAGACCGTTGCCTTTGTCGCTCAGCTTTGCCGTGGCATTCATCGCCCCCATGCCCATTGCCGGCATTGCTGCCATAAAGAACGTCACACTCACGTCTGCTCCCGAGACAACGGCCCCCTTACTATCAGTGAGCTTTACTCGGAAGACGTTATTGCCTTTCTGCGGAGGATTCGGACCAGTTGTGAACTCGATATTTCCCTGGGCTGATTGAGACTGGTTTCCCGGTGTGCCCATTCCTCCGGAGCCTGGAGGAGGAGGCACAAAAGAACCTGCGGCGGCCTGCAACTGACTCTCGGAATCGATAAGGAAATTTGCCGAGGTAACGATGGACTGATGCGCGGTCAATCCTTCGAGCACAACAAAGTCATCCCCAACACGAGGTCCGACTGCAATTTCTTTCGGCTCAAGGCTACCGTTGCCGTGATCGACGAAAACCAACTGCCGCGTTCCTGATTGGAAGACGGCAGGCGCAGGCACTACAAGCTGGCGCCCCAGATTGCTCTTCACATCTACGTTGACAAACATGCCTGGTTTCAACTTGAGGCCCGGATTGTCAATCGCGAGACGCGCGCTCACCGTACGTGTTGCCATGTCCACCTGCGGCAAAAGTTCTTCGATCCGGCCGGCAAATGTACGGCCTGGATACGAGTCCACTGTTATCGCAACCGCATCGCCCGGCTTCAGCCGTCCAATGTCATCCTGGAAAATCTGCGCGTTGACCCAGACACGCGAGAGATCGGCAACGGTGTACAACCGGGTGGATGGCTCTACGTAAAGATTGGGAAGAGCATTGCGTTCGGTGATGTACCCTGAAACTGGCGAGTAGATGGTGAGATCGGTGACCGGCTTGCCTGTCTCTTTCAGCTTAGCGAGCTCGCTTGCCGGCACTTCCCACTGCTCCAGCCTTTGCTCGGCTGCGGTGGACAACGTTGCCGCCCCAGCGGCTACGCCATCGACCGTGCTCGACTGCAATACCTTCTGGTTCTGCTGCGCGAGGAGATATTCCTGTTGTGTCGCTACCAGATCGGGGCTGTACACGGTCAAAAGCGCCTCACCCTTGCGCACATACTGATATGTCGCATTGGCAAAGACCTTGCGGATATAGCCGGGGAAACGTACCTGCACATACGAGAGAAGACGTTCATCGATATCTACGGTGCCTGTCGCGCGAATATCGTCGCTGAGTTGCTTGTACTCGACAGTGCCAGTCTTCACGCCAATACTCTGCATCCGCTCAGGCGTAAGCTGTACGGGAACAAGCGCGGCATCTCTCGAGTCGGTCATAGCCATTCCTGGCATCGATGACGCAGTCTTCTCCGGGTCGGAAGTTGGCCCCGCAGCTACGGGCTGCACATCGCCCGAGATCGGCATGTTCGTCTTCATCACTTGAGGTTGTTTCTTCCAGTGAGACTGATAAGCCCATATCCCTGCAAGAACTGCCAGGACGGCCATCCAGACGAGAGAGGTTCTCAAAACATACTTGTTCATCGCAGTGTCGCTCCTGTCAGAGATTCGAGGTGGGCCAGCGCGGTCTCGTGGTCGAGAAGCGTCTGCGCATATTCGAGCTTCAGGTCGAGAAGATCAGTGAAATACAAGAGCACATGCGTGAACTGGTCTTTACTCGATGCGTAGGCGCTGAGAGTGGCTCGATACGCCGCATCGGACTGAGGAACGAGGCCTTCGCGGTATTCCTTCAGTTGTTCCTCATCGCTTGATGCCTGCACGTAAAGCTGCTGCACCTGGGAGCGCTGCTGTGCGAGATGCGCATCGAGTGTCTGCCGCGATGCGATGAGCTTTGCCTGCGCCTCGGCGACCTCCGCATTGACCCGCTTCTTTCGCGGGAAACGAACGTCGAAAGTGAACATGTAATAGTCCCGATACTTGCGATCGGTGTTCTGGTACATGTATCCGACCTCAAAGTCCGGCTTGCCCTCGCGCTTGGCGGATGCCACTTGCGCGTCCTGCTTCTGGATGGCGCTCGCATCCACCTGAATCTGAGGATTGTTGTTCTTGATTAGTGCCAGCAGTTCATCAGAGCGTAGTTTCAGCGGAGTTTCGTTCAGATCTTCGGTCACGATGTCAGGTGATGTCTGATCACGGTTGAGCAGGCCTTTGAGCTGTGCCTGCAGTTGCCCCATCTGCTGATGGTGCATGGTGATCTCACGCACAATCTTCGTGCGGTTCACCTGAGCTTCGAGTACGTCCTGCTGCATTCCTTGGCCAACTTGGTAGTGGGCGGTCGCATCTTGAATTAGCTGGTCGAGAACGCTCTCGTTTTGCCTCAGGATGCCGAGCGTTTGTTGCAGATAAGCAAGTTGGAGATAGTCGGCCTTCACCGCGTCGGCGATGGCGACTTCGGTCACATCGATTTCAGCCTGCTTTGTGTCAGCGTCACGGTCAGCTACCTGTCCACGGAGCCGTAGTTTTCCTGGATAGGGCAGCTCCTGCGAAGCCCCAATGCCGATGTAGGCAAAGTTACTGTTGGTATATCCGGCAAACGGCTTGGGGCTGCCTACACTGAATTGCTGATAGGTGAACTTCGGATCAGGTAGCGTAGTAACCTGCGGCGCCATCTGCCGTGCAGCCTTTGCTTCATGGTCGGCTGAAGAAATCTGAGGGTTATTTGCCGATACCTCAGCAATGAGCTGAGACAAAGGCGTAGGTGTGCTCGCGGATGTTTCCTGGCCAGGGGCAGAAAACGCACCGGCAAGCACGAGCGTGGTGGTCAAAACGACCACGTTCATACTGGCTCCAATCTCGGTTACGGTTCAGTTGATCGCAGGCACACATGGATGAACCATGCCCGACGACGCCGGTAACGAGAAAGCAGCGGATTAGATTCTGAGAACGGAGACGGAACTGGGCGGGGATTGTGGAGGCGAGTCGTCGATCTGCGCAAACCAGCCCGTGGTGGCAAGAGTCGGATGGAACCACTCGGCAGCCGTCAGCCAGATCGCGGCAATCGCAACCGGATGATAGGTGACTGCCTTCGTAGCGAGCGCTTTGTCGAGGGTGCCTTGGGGAGTTTTCTGGCAGCAGCCGTGTGACGCTGACATTCCCATCTGCTCGCAGCGGTTCCGCATCGCCCGGCAGCAGGCGCGCTCCTCGGCATTCATCTGCACGTCCGAAACCATGCAGGCCATCGCCGGAGTCAGATATGACACAAGCAGAAAAACCACCACACCGAGTTGGCGAAGAAAACCCATTTCCTTACTTAGACTACGACTACCTGTTAAATGGAGCAAAAAAAGGTCAGCACCCTTTATGTGATCGGGGAGGCCTGTTTCCTAACCCACACCTTTTGAAACTGCGGGATTCTCCCGATTGGAGCGTTGATTTGACGGAGTTTAGACAGTGGCTTTCGGGACCCTTTTGAAACGGCCGGTCGGGCTGATCGCGTCCCGGTAGGCGACGACACCTCCGATCGGGACTCCGTAACCGAGGTGGTTATCAGGCATGAGCGCAACCTTGTCGGCAGTGCTGGCGCAGACACGAATCTGGTTAAGTGTACGGTCATCGGCCACTCCGAAAAACCGGGATGCCGTTGTCGAAAATCTCCATGGCGCTTTTCCCCCGGCCTCGGTATTGCACTGCCCCCGCCGTGTTCATCCCTGCGTGCCTGTTACGATACCCACTTCTTTCGAATTCGTTCAAGGGTTAAGGCGTGGTAGTTGCTCTTTGCAGCCTCGCTCGATTACTGCTGCTCTGGAGAAGATGGAATAGGCCGTGACCGTATGGCACACCATTCAACCGTGTGGTGCATTGACCGCGATGAGCCCGTAGATCCTGGAATGCGCGCAGGCCTTTCCCATCAATACCTCCCCATCCCAGAAAGGCTGGTAGTACAGCGTCACATCCCCTTGCTTGCTGCTGACGGATAGCCAGCCCCGCCGAAATAACACTCAAGGACCTCCACCTTCCCGTCTCTGACCCGGAGATACTCCACGTTTCGGAATGATTTACCGTTCGTCGTGTGGCAAAGGTACTTCACAAATGCCTCGTCGCCACTTGTGATCACGCGCTCCAGATCGGATCGCTCGATGAGCTCAGCCTGTGTATCCCAGCATTGCGTTTTGAAAGTGCTCCGGCTGATGTGGTCGTCGCCGGCCGCACTGGTGAAGGTAAAGTTCTCGGTCATCAGGGCCTCGAATTGACGCTCGTCCTTTTCCACCCACGCCTTATACCACTTCCGGATGATTTCTTCGGTTGCCGTGCTCGACCCCGCTTCTGCGCGCGCCCTTGCCGTCACCAGGAGTCCCGCCGCTCCAGCCAGTGCGCAAGCTCCCGCTTCGATCGCCTTCCGCCGTGATACTCCGATTCCTGTCATGTCCATTCTCCTCCTCCAGTTTCTTGGGTTAGTGGCCTCTACGGCCGTCGTGAGTGTTGAGCAAGTCGCGCACTTGGCGTCCTTGCTCGTACGTGCCATGCAGCGCCCTGATAAGTACAGACTGGTTGGTACGCCAAAACATTGGCCCATCTTTACGCCATCCGCTCAGCCCCGCTTGCGGTTGCCCCGCGGCGGGCGCAAAGAACGCAGCCACTCCACGATGTTTTTGATTCCTGCTTCCATCACTTTCGCATCTTGGGCATTCTTGGCAAGCGAGCCGTAACCTTCTACCATGGCAATCAACAATCCAGCTGCTTGAGCGGGTTCGAGGCCGCGGCGCACCTTTCCATGGTTCTGACCATCTCGCAAAGCAGCGGCAACGCCGTCCTGCCAGTTACGAAATATTGTTGCGAGCCGTTGGCGGAATCCCGCGTCAAGAGGAGACATTTCCTGCGCAAGATTGAGCAAAGGACAGCCGCCGCGAACAGCCTCGGGCTGAACTGATAACTCTTGAACAGCGCCGATCAAAGCCTCGATAGGGTCCTCGCAGCTCTCGAGAGGACTCAGCCACTGGCCGCGATTGTCGGGGGCGATGATCTCTTCGACGATGGCGTATCCCAAGGCTTCTTTGCTGCTGAAGTGGTGGTACAATGCCCCCTTCGTGACTCCGGCTGCGGCCAGAATGGCATCCAGGCCGGCACTCTGGAAGCCCGATCTGTACACTTCGCGGAATGCCGCCTGCAGCAAGCGCTCCCGGGTGCGCTCCGGATCGCGCGTTGTAGGCCCGCTGCGTCTCGGTCTGTTTCTACCCGCTAGCAGATCAAGTGTACCCGTCAACATACCAATTAGTATGCAACGTACGACTCAATATGTCGAGGCAGATGTTGCGAGCGCCGCAGAACTCGATTACGTGGCGGGTCTTTCCGGCCGTTTTCCCCAACTATTTATAGAACAATCGGGGCGAGAGATTACAAAATTCCAGAACGTCAACAGCCAAAAGTCATTGTGATTGACTTTCAACCAATCATCATGCAAACTGGTCGGTATGTTAAGTAGGCACGCTTCCTCTGTTGGCGCTCAACAAGGAATTGTCAAGTTGTGAGCCAATTCTGGTCCCAATTCCACGCAAACTCTCAAAACGCCGAGCCGAAGCTGACGTAGATTGCCGGCCATCTCGGCACCACGACTCTACTGGAGGAAACGAGATATGAGCACACTTCGACAGCTCCGGAATTTCTGGATACCGTGGGCGACGACGATTCTTCTGGCTTGCGCCAGCGATGCAGGCGCACAAACCAGCTACAAAGTTACCGATTTGGGCACTCTGGACAATGACAATATGAGTTGTGCCATGACCCTCAATAATCGAGGCTGGACGGCGATCCAGGATGGGAACGCCCCCCCGGGGCAACAGGACGCGATTACGACACTTCTTAACGGACGCGATGCGATAGTCATCAACGGAGTCCAGGTCGACCTCGGCACGCTCGGAGGGGAGAACAGTTTCATGAACTGGGGCGAGATCAACGACTGGGGGCAGATAGTAGGTTATTCCGAAACGGATGCCCTGGACCCGAACGGCGAAGACGTTTGTGGCTTCGGCACACACCATGTGTGTCTCCCGTTTCTGTGGCAAGACTTCCACATGAAGGCTCTCCCTACGCTCGGCGGAGATAACGGGCAGGCGAGCGCGATCAATGACCGTGGACAAATCGTAGGATTTGCGGAAAACGGTACCGTGGACTCCTCATGCTCGCCTAACGCAACCAATAATCGGATTCAGCTGCCGGTATTGTGGGAAAACGGCAAAGCCCACGCTCTTCCGACGGTGAGTGGCGATCCTGACGGGGTCGCATATTGGATCAACGATCTAGGTCAAGCCGTAGGCCAATCATCAAACTGCAACGAGACGATTCTTCACGCCGTATCGTGGACAGGCGGCGCTGCCTCCGCGCTTCCTGACCACGGAACTGGCGCTACTGCCTGGGGCAATAACGACCGGGGCCAAATTGTTGGGACAGTCGGCAGTGCTGATGGCAAAACCCAAGCAGGCGCGCTTTGGCAGAATGGCAAACTCACAGACCTCGGCCTTCTGCCGGGAGATTTTGGCGGCATAGCCAGCGGCATCAACAACAGGGGCCAAGTGGTGGGAAGCAACTGGGACTCCACCTTCAACTGGGCCCATGCCTTTATCTGGCAGGACGGCGTGATGACCGACCTCAACACGCTGATTCCTGCAAGTTCCAACCTCTACCTAACCATGGCCAACAAGATCAACGAGCGCGGACAAATCGGGACCATGGCAATCGTACTAAGCGGGCCGGACACGGGCAACGTCCACGCCATTCTGTTGACCCCTGTAAACGAAAGCATAGGCAGGTCGGTTGCAGAGGACGTACCTACGCACCCGAAATCCAATGTACCCCCAAATACCAATCAGCTTTTGCGGAAATTGATACTCGGCCGATCAGGGCAATGAAGGCATTCGTTCCCTGGGTATTTGCCTGGTCTCCGCTCGATTTAATTCCCCAGACGCGACCACACGGACGTATAGGAACACGAACCCGTGAGGCGTGATAAACGGCACGCCACACGGGTTTTCAATGATCGCCCGGCCGATGAAATGAGCAGCATTGGCCGGTTAACAGTCCAAGTCACTCATCGAGATTGGATTCTGCCCAATTCTCAGGGTTTACTCCCCTGAAACGCCCTTCTCGTCAGTGATGCGCACACTGGGACCAACCTTGCGGTGCCAGGCTTTGTCAGCATCAGCTGATAAGCTTGTTGCCTGGTGATACCTAAAAGGCATCACCTCATCGGTCCTGGCGGATCCCCATCGCCTTGTTGACCGGAAAGAGTAGACGATGAAAGGTAATCGTGTTGGAGTTCGCTGTGGGGACTTTTGTGGGTAGACTGGTTCAAAATGGTGCCAAATTGTGGGTAGTCCCCACAAACTCCGGCGAGATCTCACTCGTTGTAAACTCCTGAAACTGCGTAATATAGGGCAATTCTGAGCAATGCTAGAAATTGCGAAATTCTAGCTGTTAACCGAAGGGTTGTGGGGTTTGGTTAATGTACAGAGCTTGCATAGGCCGGTTCAGAGTTGTCGTAACTTTTGTCGTAACATTTGGGAGCCTTTTGCTCGAGTTTCCTGTACTTTCAGGAGATGAGATGTGCTTTTCTTCGGTGTATGAAGCACGCCTCAACGAACTGAAAAGAAAGGAATTTACGGATAAGCTAGGGAAAACGCAGGAACATAGAGGAATGGTAGGACAGCTGACTCTGGATCAGCATATCTGAACGGTATAAAGCGATCCATTCACGAAAAACTCATACCCGTAACGGTCCTGGTTTGCCGGCACGTTTGTCCTGACTATCCCGTAGGTCGCCTGCTGCCGATCGGCGATTGCTCGATCCGCCTCAGAGACGCCACGGTTCGCTCCAACAAAAAAACTATGCGCTGAGTCAGACACGTCTGATCGGGACAATCCTTGGCTTCGGCTTGTCGTTGAATGCTTCCATGAGCACACGGGTGAGGCGTTCTTGTCGTTCCGGGACCCAGGCGCCGTAATGCCTCAAGATCATTTCCTCCGTGTCGCCCAACAATTCAGCAACATCGCGCACGGTTACACCTGGTTTTTCCAACAAAATGCGCGCGAAGGTGTGGCGGAATCGGTGTGGGTGGGGTTTTGATTTCCACGGCCCGCATAGATCCCATAAGCGATTAAGCTTTCGACGCCAGAGATCAGTTACGACGTTGATATCCGATGTCGCCTTCGCACCGAAAATGAAGGGACCGTGCGTGGCCACACGGGCATGGATGCGCTCCTGCAGCCATGCGGGTATCCATGTATTGACCTTGCGACCTGTTTTAGTGGTACGAACGTGGCAGTCGCCGTTCTGGTGGAGACGGTCGATATGAAATGTGGCGACATCGGAGATGCGCAACCCTGTGTATACGGAAACGGAAATGAAGTCGGAGAGATCCTGCCCCGTCCACTTATATTGATATCTTGCTACCTCACTTTTGGCTGGCTGATGATGGACGTCGCGCGACCACTTGATCTCTCTCCTGGCGTAGCGATGTTCGCATGCATCGTACATGCGCGTCAGTTCATCGTCCGTAAAAGGAATGCGTTCTTTCTGATTGTCGGCCGCTTTGCCCCGCACGTGCTTGACGTGTTTGCCCGGGCTTTCAGGAATCCATCTATTCGCGACCGCATAGTTGAAGAAACACTTAACAATTTCCATGTATTTCAAAGCGGTATTTGGAGCTACGCCCCAGGATGTCCGTAATTCCCGGACATCGATCGGGGTCCATTGAGCGAGTAGATAGTAGCCTTTGGTCGCCGAATACTGCTTGAGAGCATTCAAGACGTAGGTGTTCTTCCGATATGTATTGGGTGCCAGATTCTCTTGGCGCTCAGCCAGGAAGAGCTTCGCAGCCTGGTCGATGGTGGTTGCGGCTGGGTTGTCGTCCATGATGGGCGGGGGCAGGGGAGGAGGTGGTTCATTGTCCCAATTGCCCGCAGACTCCCATGTGGCTACAACCGCCTTTGCTTCGAGCCAATCCCCGCGTCCTGTATCACGGCGTTTGAATTTTCCGGCCAGTGTTCCTGAGGCGAAGATGTGACAGGAGCAGCGCTTCCATCCCTTCTTGCGCTCCTCGAATTCGCCAGAGCGTGACTCTTCCGGATGGCCTGCTTCACATTGCTGCCTGTGGCGGCGATAGAGGTTGAGGGGCATGCGTCATTGTACGCCGAATTTCCCGCCATTGCCCGGCAACATTGAGGATGTGATCATATCTTATTGATAAGACTATGGCGGAGAGAGTGGGATTCGAACCCACGTTAGAGTTCCCCCTAAACACGCTTTCCAAGCGTGCGCCTTCAGCCACTCGGCCATCTCTCCACAGCTATCTTGAATTTAACACAGCCATTGGGCGCGAATCCTACGGGTAAAATCGGAGGACCTGGCCCGTTTCTGTTTGAATTATGCAGGTTCCGGAGAGCCATCCCGACACGCAGGTTTTTGACGAGCACGATGGACGCGTGAATCTCGGCGCGGAGCTGCGCGCACTGCTGGGGCTGGCGATTCCGGTGGCGCTTTCGGAGATCGGCTGGATGACCATGACGGTCGTGGATGTGATCATGGTCGGCAAGCTGGGGCCGCCGGCGATTGGCGCGGTGGGGCTGGGCAACGCGATCTATTATGCGCCGTCGCTGTTCGGGATCGGGCTGCTGCTGGGGCTCGACACGATGGTGTCACGGGCGTGGGGCGCCAAGGATTTTGACAACTGCCACCGCTGGCTGGCGCAGGCGATGTATATCGCGCTTGCGTTTACGCCGCTGCTGATGCTGTTCATTGTTGTGGCACAGCCGCTGTTCACGGCGCGCGGCGTGGATCCGGTGGTCGGTGTACTTACGCGGTCGTACGTGAGCATTTTGAACTGGGGCACGCTTCCGCTGCTGGTCTACGGAGGGTTTCGGCGATATCTGCAGGGAGTGGGCCTGGTACGACCGGTGACGTTTGCGCTGATCTCTGCGAACCTGGTGAATCTTGCGGGCAACTGGATCTTCATCTACGGAAAGCTGGGGATGCCGGCGCTGGGAGTGAGAGGGTCAGCGCTGTCTACCGTTTTCTCGCGGATTTATATGGCGGCGGTGCTGGTGTATTTCGCGTGGCGGCATGAACGGGGGCGCGGGCATCCGCTGTTTGCGCATTGGCCGGGGCCGGACTGGGCGCGCGTCCGCGTGTTGCTGAAGCTGGGCGTGCCGGCGGCGTGCCAGGTGGTGTTGGAGGTTGCGGCGTTCGGAGCAGTGACGATCATGGCGGCGCATCTCGATCCGGTGGCGCTGGCCACGCATGAGATTGCATTGAGCTGCGCGGCATACACGTTTATGGTTCCGCTGGGAATTTCCGCTGCGGCGGCGGTTGCCGTGGGACATGCCATCGGGGCGGGGAATCCGGCGCGCGCGAGGCGGGCGGGATGGATGGCTATCGGCCTGGGAGTTGCATTCATGGGGCTGGCGGCGGTGGCTTTCTTTGCGATTCCGCGACCGATCATGGAGATTTACAGCCGCGATCCGCGCATTCTTGCGATGGGTGTGCACATATTGATGATCGTGGCTGCGTTCCAGATATTCGACGGATGCCAGACAGTAGCGACGGGCGCGCTGCGCGGGATGGGTGAGACGCGGTTTCCCATGCTGACGAACTTTGCCGGTTACTGGCTGTTCGGACTGCCGCTGGGCGCGGTGATGTGCTTCAAGTTAGGGTGGGGCTTGTCCGGTCTGTGGACCGGACTGACGCTGGCCCTGATTGTGATTGCTTCGCTGCTGCTGCGCCGATGGCAGGGCGCGAGTGTTCGTCTTCCCGGATGACGGGAATGCGGAGGAGACTGAGATTTGCTGGTCTGAGACTGGGGATCAGTGTTTGGTTTTTTTGGTGACTTTTTTAACGAGCTGGCTGAGGGTGGTCTGGTCGAGTTCCTTTTCGACGGCACGAGATACGTCGGCGAAGATTTGCTGGAGGGCTGAACTGACTTTGGACTGCGTGCCGGAGAAGGAAGCACTGTGAAGGAGGTCTCCGGAGTTGAGTGCGCGGTGGATGTCGCTGAGGGTGATTTCTTTTGCGGGACGTGCAAGTCTTGAGCCGCCGTTCGGACCTTTCTGGCTCTCGACTAACTCCGCGTGCTGCAACAACGAGAATACTCGACGAATAACAACAGGGTTAGTGTTCAGCTTGCGAGCTACGTCCTCTGAGGTCTGCAGTACATCCGGTTCGGCAGCGAGCAAGACGAGGGCGTGGACGCCGGTGGCGAATCGGGTATTGATGGCCATGTTGCCACGCTAACACAGGTTTTGCCGATCCCCATGCGGAAACTTGAATTTACGGTTTTGAAAACGTGATCGTAACTGCGACTCTTCAAGTGAAAACGGTATAGCATCGAAGTTTCTTGATCTAAGTGCGGGAGACTGAGGGACCTTGCAGATTCTTTTTGTAGGCGATGTTTTCGGGAGCGCCGGACGGCGCATCGTGCGCGAGCATCTGGCGCACGTGGTTGCGGAACGGAAAGTCGATCTGGTGGTAATCAACGGCGAGAATGCGGCGGGAGGGTTCGGGATTACGTCGGCGATCGCAGAGGATCTGTTCGATCTGGGCGCGCATGTGCTGACCACCGGAAATCATGTGTGGGATAAGCGGGAGATTATCGAGTACATGCAGTCGGCGCCGGAAGAAAGCAATGAGCGTCCGCGGCGGATAATACGGCCGGCAAATTTTGTGACGGGGACTCCGGGGTATGGCTTCTATGAAGGCGCACTACCGAGCGGACAGACGTACGCGGTTATCGATCTACAGGGGCGAGTGTTCATGGCGCAGAGCGAGGACCCGTTTCGCACGATTGATGCGCTGCTCAAGCAGATCAAGGCGAAGGTGATTGTCGTGGATTTCCATGCGGAAGCGACGTCGGAGAAGGCGGCACTGGGGTGGTATCTCGACGGACGTGTGACGGCGGTGCTGGGCACGCATACGCACGTACCGACAGCGGATGATCGCGTGCTGCCCGGCGGGACCGCGTATCAGACGGACGTGGGTATGAGCGGTCCTTACGACAGCGTGATCGGCGTGGAGAAGGAGATGGTCCTGCAGCGCTTCCTGTCGAACATGCCGGGGAAGTTCGAGGCGGCGAAGGGCGATCCCCGGATGGCGGCGACGCTGATCGAGTGTGACGGCAGGACAGGGCGGGCGCACTCGACGCAGAGGTTGCTGCTGGGGGAGTGAACGACTACTCCTGCTTCGGTGCTTCGGCCTCCGCTTCCTGAGTGGCGTTTCTTGGACGCAGCAAAGGGAAGAGAATTACGTCGCGGATGGAGCTGGCGCCGGTAAGGATCATGGTAAGGCGGTCGACGCCGATGCCTTCGCCTCCGGTCGGTGGAAGGCCGTAAGCGAGAGCGCGAACGTAATCTTCGTCCATCTGATGAGCCTCGTCGTCTCCGCGCTCGCGCTGGGTTAACTGCTGTTCGAAGCGCTTGCGTTGCTCTTCAGGATCGTTGAGCTCGCTGAAGGCGTTGCCGACTTCGAACCCTCCGATGTAAAACTCGAAGCGCTCGACCCAGTCGGGCTCGTCGGGCTTTTGCTTGGAGAGCGGCGAGACGGCGAGAGGGAAGTCGTAGATGATGGTGGGCTGGATGAGGTGCTCTTCGGCGACGGTTTCGAACACCGTCGCAATTGCTGAACCTAGTGCTGAATTACCGTCCCGCTCCAATTGTCTTTTCGTCAGAGCAAGAGCCGCTGCGCGGATGGTAAGTTTCCTTCGTTCGGGATCTTTTGAATAAACAGGTCTACTGTCTAGGTCAGTTCCGATTGCGTTTTGTGTCTCCTTCGTCGCAGCATGCAAACGTTGCACTACTGAACTAAAGCTGACGGCTGAAGAAAAATCCGACATCGTCGGCCTTTCACCTGCTTCTTCCGGCCACCACTTGATGATCGCGTCTCGCATCGAGAGTTTTTCCCACTTGCTCAGATCGATCTCATCCCCGTTGAAGTGCGCGATCAGGCTTTCGTTTACTTCCTGCGCGACGAATTTGATGCACTCCTCGGTGAGGTCCATCAGGTCCCAGTAGTTCGCGTAGGCCTGGTAGAACTCGAGCATGGTGAACTCGGGGTTGTGCTGCGTGGAGATGCCTTCATTGCGGAAGTTGCGGTTGATCTCGTAGACGCGGTCGATGCCGCCGACAACGAGGCGCTTGAGATAAAGTTCGGGCGCGATGCGCAGGAAGAGATCGAGGTCGAGTGCGTTGTGGTGGGTGGTGAAGGGCTTGGCGGCTGCGCCTCCGGCGATGGGCTGCATCATAGGCGTTTCGACTTCGATGTAGCCGCGAGAGTCGAAGAAGCGGCGCAGAGCGGAGAGAATCTTCGCACGCTTGATGAAGACGTCGCGGACGTGGGTCTCGGCGGGTGTGCCTTCGTTGAGCAGCGTGTTCATGAAGAGGTCAACGTAGCGCTGGCGGTAACGGAGTTCGACGTCGGCGAGACCATGGTACTTCTCGGGCAGCGCGAGCATGGCCTTGGCAAGGAAGGTGATGGTCTCGACGTGGACGGTGAGCTCGCCGGTGCGGGTGCGGAAGAGATAGCCGGAGACTCCGATGTGGTCGCCGAGGTCGAGGAGTTTATAGAGTTCGAAGGCCTGGTCGCCGACCGCGTCTTTGCGGACGTAGATCTGGAGGCGGTCGCCGTTCTGCTGGAGCTGCGCGAATCCCGCCTTGCCCTGGGCGCGGATAGCCATGATGCGTCCGGCGATGGAAACATTGATGCGCTCGGCTTCGAGCTGCTCGGTCGTGGCGTTGTCGCAGGCGCTGTGGAGGTCGGCGATCGAGTGCGTCGCGCGGAAGGAATTGGGATAGGCCGACTGGCCGAGGGCCTCGATCTGCTGGAGTTTTGCCTGGCGGAGAGCGAAGAGGTTTCGCTCGAACTCTGACTCGAACACTGGGCTTCCTTGAATGAATTTGGCTCCTGCCAGTATAGCTTTCAATAACGGGCATGCGCGGCTTGCGCTGATGTATAACAGGCAAGGTAATGAGTGAAGCTAATCCGAATCCGGAGCGGAAATCGCGGCGCAGCGGAGCGCGCGACGGAGTGAACGCGTTTGTGCAGGCGGAGCGGCTGCTGCAGATTGCGTTTGTGCTGCCGGCGGCGGTGCTGATCGGCTGGGCAGGGGGTGCGCTGCTCGATAAGTGGCTGCACACACACTGGATTTATATTGTCGGGCTGTTGTTCGGCGCGGCGGCCGGATTGTTTGAGGCGGTACGGCAGGCGATGCAGGCGGGCGGCAAAGACAAATGAGCGAGACGCCATCGCTGCTGGATTTTTCTGACGCCGATCTGAAGGCTATGCTGCGCCGCGCGATGAAGCTGACGGCGGCGATGGCGGTCTTTGGTTTTGGAGTACTGGATTTTCTCTTTGGATGGAAGCCGGGCGTTCAATTTTTGGCGGGCGCGGCGGTGTCGGGCACAGGATTGTACGAGTGGCAACAACTGATCGAGCTGATGAACGCGAAGCTCGATAATCAACAGCCTCCGCGGTCGACGGCATGGGTGTTAACCATGTTTTTTCTTCGACTTGCCTTCGCCGCAGCAGTGATCTATGTTACCCTAAAGTGTTTCAAAGGACCGTTTTACGCGCTTGTGGCAGGACTGGGGTTGGTCGCGGTTTTCCTGCTGATCGTCGTTGCGCGGCAGTCTCGCTCCTGAGAAGCAAATCCGTAAATTGCAGGAATCATGCACGAATTAGTTCATTCGCTGACGCGACTGCTGAACCACATCTTTGCCGCGCCGCTGGTAGCCCTGCTCAGTTCTCTGGGCATCCACGTTGCCCGGCCACGAGCCCCGATCAACGATGGGCTCACGGAAGAGCTGTTTGTTGCGGCCGTGATGGTGTTGTTCTTCGTGATTACCCGTCTGACGCTCGACGTAGAGAAGCCGGGCACAGCACAGAATCTGGCCGAGGTGGTGCACGAGTTTGTGAGCAACCAGGCGGACTCGATCATTGGTCACGGCTTTGAGCCTTTTGTGCCTTACGCGACGATGATCGTGATGTTCGTCCTGATTTGCAATTGCATGGGGCTCCTGCCGGGCGTCGAAACGCCGACCTCCGAGCCGGCGGTTCCGCTGGGGATCGCGATTCCGACATTCTTCTATTACAACTGGAAAGGACTGCGCGCCAACGGAGTTGTCGGCTATGCGAAGACGTTCCTCGGACCGATCTGGTGGATTTCGTGGCTGCTTGGGCCTATTGAGCTTATTTCGAACCTGGCTCGCGTGATGTCGCTGACCATTCGTCTTTATGCAAACATGTTTGCGAGCGACCTGCTGACGCTGGTGTTTTTCTCGATGATCCCGATCGGGGTGCCGGTGATCTTTCTCGGACTTCACCTCTTTGTCGCGGTCATACAGGCGTACGTGTTCCTGCTGCTGACGCTGATTTACCTGTCGCTGGCGGTCGCGCACGAGCACTAAAAGGTTACCGGCTGGGCGGAGCGCTTCCGCCGCCGCAGCCTACGCCGTGAGCGTGAGGGGGCCAGCACGGTGAGCCTCAACCACCCACTGACGGCAATTCATAAGGGAAGCAGGAGAAGAAATGCGCAAACTTCAGTACGTATTCATGACGCTGTCGGTGCTGTGTATGGCCATGCCGGCGTTCGCTCAAACAGGTGAGGGCGGAGGCGCGAGCCTGGCGCCGATCGGCGCCGGTGTCGGCATGGCAATCGCGGCCGGCCTCTGCGGCCTCGGACAGGGCAAGGCAACCGCGTCCGCCGTCGAAGCCCTGGCACGAAACCCCGGAGCCCGCGCCGGTATTCAGACTCTGCTTATCCTCGGCCTGGCGCTCATCGAGTCGCTCACGCTTTTCACGCTTGTCATCATCTTCCTGAAGGTGAAGTAAAAGCGCGGTTCAGATTTCAGAACGGCAAAAGGCCTCCGGTGAATCGGAGGCCTTTGTGTTTGCGAACTCAGTGGGTGCTTTGCGCGGTGGCTTCGGGAGCGGGAGTGCTTACCGAGGAGTAGGTTGCGGCTCCTGCTTTGGCCATGGCCAGGATTCTGCCAGGAACGATGCCGAGGATGAGCGTGGCCACGACGGTGAGGAACAGGGCAAAGAGCAGCGAGGCTGAGGCGCGGGGAACGGAGTTGATGGGAGAAGCGTCTGGAGGTTTGGAGTAAACGGCGGTAGCTACACGCAGGTAGTAGAAAGCGGCAATGCCGCTGTTGACGAGGCCGATGACGGCGAGCCAGATGTATCCCGAATGCAGGACGGCGGAGAAGACGTAGAACTTTCCGAAGAAGCCGCCGGTGAAGGGAATTCCGATGAGTGAGATGAGGAAGAAGGCCATGGTTGCGCCGAGCAGGGGCGAGCGGTAAGCGAGGCCGCGGTAATCGTCGATGAGGGCGAGGTGGTCGTCGAATCCTCCAGCGTGGCTGACGACGGCGAAGATGCCGACGTTCATGGCGGCATAGCTGACGACATAGAAGCTGGCGGCGGCGACCCCGTCGGCGGAGAGCGCGACGAACGCGGCGAGGATGTATCCCGCATGCGCGATGGACGAGTAGGCGAGCAGACGCTTGACGTTCTTCTGGCGCAGGGCTCCGAGATTGCCGATGCACATGGAGAGGACGGAGAGCCACCAGACGATCGGTATCCAATGATTGTGGAGTGCCGGGAGCGCTCCGTAGAGGACGCGGAGAAGGACGGCAAAGGCGGCGGCCTTGGGTGCGGTGGACATGAGCGCTACGACGGGCGAGGGTGCGCCCTCGTAGACGTCGGGTGTCCAGACCTGGAAGGGCGCGGCGGAAACCTTGAAGCCGATGCCGATGAGGATCATGCCGAGGCCGGTGATGGCCAGCAGCGGAGTCTGGCTAGAGCCAAGCTGGTCGGCGATGGCGTGGATGGCGGTGGTGCCGGTAGCGCCGAAGATAAGAGCGATTCCGTAGAGGAAGAAGGCGGTAGCGAAGGAGCCGAGCAGGAAGTACTTGAGGGCAGCTTCGGGTCCTTTGGCGCTCTTGCGGCGCAGGCCGGCAAGGATATAGGTGGAGATCGACGAGATTTCGAGGCCGATGAAGACGAGCAGCAGTTCGACGGCGCTGGTCATCAGAAGCATGCCGACGGCACCGAAGCAGGAAAGGGCGAAGTACTCGCCGAGGCTGCTGGTATGGGCGCTAACTGTGTCGACGGCGATGAGCAGCGAAGCGAGGACGATTCCGCAAATGAGGACGTGGAAGAAGACGCTGAAAGCGTCGGTCTGGACGTAGCCGAAGAATGCGGTGCCGGGCGGAAGCTGGTACTGGTAGAGGCTGGCGGCGAGCGCAGCCAGGGCACCAATGATGGCAAGCCATCCCATCGATTTGCGGTTTGTTGCGGGAGGCAGAATGGGCTCAATCAGCATGATGAGCACGCCCGTGATGGTGAGGATGACCTCGGGGAGAATGCGAAGGATGTCAGGTGTCGTGTTCATCGCTTCTCCGCCAGGGTGGGATTTGTCACAGTATGAGTTGCAGAACTGACCGTCGAGTTGGCGAGGCCGGCGATACCTTCATTGATGGCGCGCATCCAGTAGGGCGAGGCAACGCCCATTGCGAACATGAGCAGAACCATGGGGACGAGGGCGGCATACTCGCGGCCGAGGATGTCAGGCGCGACGTGTCCGGTGACCAGCGCAGATTGAGGTCCGTAGAAAACACGCTGGATCAGCCAGAGCATGTAGGCGGCGCTGAGGATAACGCCGAGGGTGGCCAGGCCCGCCCAGCCGCGATGGGGAGCGAAACTGCCACTGAGTACGAGAAATTCGCTGACGAAGCCGTTGAGGATGGGCAACCCGATGAGCGAGAGCGCCGTAATAACGTAGAACGTTGCCATGTTGGGAAGGCGGCCAGCGAGACCTCCGTACTGGCTGATCTCATAGGTACCGTATCGCTCGTGCAGGAAGCCGACGAGGATGAGGAAGGCGCTGCCGGTGAGTCCTTCATTAATAATCTGATACACCGCGCCGTCGAGGCTTGAAATCGAGAAGGAGAAGATGCCGAGGATGCAGAAGCTGAGAGCGCTCAGCATCGCGTAGGGAACGAGGCGTCGTATGTTGGTCTGGGCGAGAGCGACACAGGCTCCGTAAAGTATGCCGATGACGGCAAGCACGATCATGAGCGGGGCGAAGATGCGTGACTGGGCGGGAAAGAGGCCGAGGACAAACCGAAGGATGGAGTAGAGCCCCAGCTTGCCAGCAACGACCATGGCCATGGCGGTAGGGGCTTCGTAAATGGTGTCGCTGAGCCAGCCGTGCAGCGGGAAGACGGGAACCTTGACGGCGAAGGCGACGAGGAATGCGAGAGCGACCCACCACAGGGCCTGGGGTGCGAAGAGCGCGGCGTTGCTGGTGAGGGCGTGCTGCATCTCAACGTAGTCGAAGGTGCCGGTTTTGGCGTAGAGCCACAGGATAGCGACGAGGAAGAGCGCGGATGGAATGAAGGTGTAGCTGAAGAACTTGAGGGCCGTTTTTGGGCCGCGCTCAGGGCCGAAGATGGCGATGAGGATGGCCATGGGGACGAGGGACAGCTCCCAGAAGCCGTAGTAGAGGAACATGTCGAGCGCGACGAAGACGCCGATCATGGCGGTCTGCTGGATTAAGAAAAGAAAATAAAACTCTTTCGTGCGCTTCTCGATGGCGTTCCAGGATGCGAGCACGCCGACGACGGAGAGAAAGCCGGTGAGCACGACCAACCACATCGAGATGCCATCAACGCCAAGATGATAGCCGATCTTCGGGCTGGCGATCCACGGGTGAAACTCTTCGAACTGGAAGCCGTGCTGGCCGTAGGTGTAGTGAGACGGCAGGTGGAGGGTGAGGGCGAAGGTAAGCAGGGAGACGATCAGGGTCCACCACTGGATGACGCGCCCTTTGCGGGGCAACAGCGCCACAACGACCGCGCCGGCGGTAGGCACGAAGGTCGTAAGCGTCAATATGGAGTCGGTCAGCACGAATACGTTCCTTGTTTCATCTCGTTATTGGGGCGAAAAGTGCGCCGTGAATCCAAAGTAGACAGCGATGAGCAGGACGGCTGCGCCCACGGCGAGCCAGCCTGCATAAGAGCGGATATTGCCTGACTGCACCCGCTGCACGATTGCGCCGAATCCCTGAGCGGTTGCGCCGGCAGCGAACCCGGCGCCATCGATGATTCCGCGATCGACGAGGGCTTTAAGGATGTAGCGCGAGAAGAGCAGCAACGGGGTGACGACGACGGCTCCGTAGATCTGATCGACCCAGTACTTATTGAGCACCAAGTTATAAAGTCCGTGGAATTGGGTTGCCAGCTTGCCGGGGAGCTCAGGCTTCACTTTGTAAAGAATATGCACTACAAGCAGACCCACAAGGCCGATCAAAACCGCGGAAGCGGACAAGGCCAGCTCGAGGCCGGAATTTTCGCCGGCGGACGGGTGAGCACCGGAGCCGAGAACAGGGTCAAGGAAATGGCCAATCTCGTTGCGGCCGCCCATGGCTGCGGGTACTCCGATGAAACCACCGATGGTGGCGAGAATGGCGAGGATCACGAGGGGGCCCAGCATGACCGAGGGGCTCTCGTGTATGCCATGTGCGTGTTCTGCTTCGACAACCAGCTTCGAGTCGGATCGGGCATGGACAGGGGCGCCGTGTTCGGCCAGCTCATGCGATTCCGCGCGGCTTTCGCCGAGGAAGGTGAGATACCACAACCGGAACATGTAGAACGAAGTCAGTCCCGCGGTCACCCATCCGATGAACCAGAGTATTTTGCCGCCGTTGGGTGAAATGAAGGCCTGGTAAAGGATGTCGTCTTTACTGAAGAAGCCGGCAAAAGGCGGGAAGCCGCAGATGGCAAAGACGGCGGCGGTCATTGTCCAGAAAGTGACAGGGATCTTTTTGCGCAGCCCGCCCATCACGCGCATGTCCTGCTCCCCGCCGATTGCATGGATGACCGATCCAGCGGCGAGGAAGAGCAGAGCTTTGAAGAAAGCGTGCGTGACCAGGTGGAAGATAGCCGAGGAGTAGGCGGCGACTCCGCAGGCGAGAAACATATAGCCGAGCTGGGAGACGGTGGAGTAGGCCAGCACACGCTTGATGTCGGTCTGGAGAAGGCCCATGGTGGCGGCGAAGAAGCACGTGGCAGCGCCGATGATGGCTACGGTACTAAGCGCGAACGGCGAGCGGTCGAAGAGGACATGGGTGCGCGCGACCATGTAAACACCGGCGGTAACCATGGTGGCGGCGTGGATGAGGGCAGAGACCGGAGTCGGGCCTTCCATAGCGTCGGGCAGCCAGACATAGAGGGGAATCTGCGCGGACTTGCCGGTCGCGCCGAGAACGAGGAAGAGAGCGATCGCGGTGAGCACCCCGCCCTGCCACTCGGGATGCTGCGCGATACTCGCAAAAATTTCGTGATAGCTGAGGGTGCCGAAGTGAGCAATGAGCAGGAAGAGGGCGATGAGGAAGCCGAAGTCGCCGATGCGGTTTACGACGAAGGCTTTGATGCCGGCGCGGGCGGCGGAGTCCTTGAGGAAGTAGAAGCCGATGAGCAGGTAGGAGGCCAGTCCCACGCCTTCCCAGCCGACGAACATAAGCAGGAAGTTCTCGGAGAGCACGAGGGTAAGCATGAAGAACATGAAGAGGTTGAGGTAGGCGAAGAAACGCCAGTAGCCCTCTTCATGAGCCATGTATCCGACCGAATAGATATGGATGAGGAAGCCGACGCCGGTCACCACGAGCAGCATGATCATGGTGAGCTGGTCGAGCTGCAGATCAAAGTCGGCGTGGAAGGCTCCGCTCCAGATCCAGGTGCCGAGGTGCTCGATGTAAGGCGTGGTGATGGACGAGAACTGGAACCAGATCTTTGCGACCTGCAGGAACGGGATGAGAGCGCAGATAAGCGCGATGGCGGTGACAAGCACCTTGGGCAGCTTGCGGCCGACGAGACCGTTCACCAGGAATCCGGCGAAGGGGACGAGCGGTATCAGCCAGAGATTAAGGGATCCGGTCATAGTTTCATCAGGTCTACGGAGTCGACGTTAAGGGTGCTGCGGGTGCGGAAGATAGCGATGATGATGGCGAGGCCGACAGCAGCCTCGGCTGCGGCCACGACCATGACGAAGAAGACGAAGATTTGCCCGCTGACCTGGTGCCAGTGGTGCGCAAAAGCGACGAAGGTCAGGTTGACGGCGTTGAGCATGAGCTCAATGGACATGAAGATGGTGATGATGTTGCGTTTGATGAGAAATGCGGCGACACCGATGGAGAAGAGGATGGCGCTGAGGATGAGGTAGTAATAAATAGGCACCACGGCTCAGTGCTCCCTTCGCGCGAGCGCGACCGCGCCGAGAATAGCCACGAGGATGAGGACCGAGGTGACTTCAAAGGGAAGCAGAAAGTCGCGGAAGAGCACCCTGCTCAGATCGCCGGTGGTGACGAGGTAATTCCCGAGTACGGCGTCGCCGAGCGGGCCGCGGTTGGAGAGAAAAATGTAGACCAGCAGGGCGACCAAGGCGGCTGCGCCGGGAATTCCAACTAGGTATGCAGCCTTGCTGCCATGAGTGCGCTGTTCGCGGCCGGCGTTGAGCAGCATGATCACAAATGTGAAGAGAACCATGATGGCGCCGGAGTAAACGATAACCTGGGCGGCGGCAAGAAATTCGGCTCCGAGGAGCAGATAGAGGACGGCCAGCGAGCTCATGACGACGATGAGCGAGAGCGCAGAATTGATGGGGTGGCGCTGGAAGAGGAGATTCAATGCTCCCACCACGCAGAAGCCGCCAAAGATGAAGAACAGAACCAGATGCATTTCGCTCACTCGACAACACGGAACAACGAAAGGGTTCAGTACACCGAAGGACGATTGTAAATCAGGTTAATGGGTGCGATAGGCGAGCCAGAAGCTCGTCACAACAATATTGAGTATTGCCAGCGGAAGCAGGAATCTCCAGCCGAACACCATGAGTTGGTCGTAACGGAAGCGCGGCAGCGTGCCCCGCACCCAGATATACAAAAAAAGGAAGAAGAAGACTTTGGCGACGAACCAGAATAGGGAAAGAAGCGCTTCGATGACCGGGCCGAATGTGGGAAAGAGATGACCGAAGGGGCTCGTCCATCCGCCGAAGAAGAGCAGCGTGGCGACGCAGCCGACGGTGATCATGTTGGCATATTCGGCCATGAAGAACATGGCGAACTTCATCGAGCTGTATTCGGTGTGGTAGCCGGCGACCAGTTCGGTTTCCGCCTCGGGCAAGTCGAAGGGCGCGCGGTTGGTCTCGGCGTAGGCGGCCATCAGGTAGATGAAAAAGGCGACGAACTGGAAGCCGCCGAAGAAATTCCAGCTGAGCAGGCCGTGGGTGGCCTGGACGTTGACGATGTCGCGTAAGCGAAGCGATTGTGAGCGCAGAACCACGCCGATAAGAGAAAGGCCTAAGGCGAGCTCGTAGCTGATGACCTGTGCACTCGCCCGCAGGGCACCGAGCAGCGAGTACTTGTTGTTGGATGCCCATCCAGAGAGTGCGATGCCATAAACACCAACACCTGTAATGCCGAGAAGGATGAGCAAGCCGATGTTTACGTCGGAGATCTGAAAGAGATCAACACCTTTGTAGCGGACGTCGGCGCCGAACGGCACCATAGAAATGGACATGAGCGCGCAACTAAGCGCGATGATGGGAGCCAGAATGTAGAGCGGGCGGTAGACACTGGTGGGCATCAGATCTTCCTTGAGGAAGAGCTTGAGCCCATCGACGAGCGGCTGCAGGAGTCCGAAGGGGCCGACGCGGCTGGGTCCCCAACGGTTCTGAATGCGCCCGACAACTTTGCGCTCCAGCAGCACCGTATAGGCGACGCACATGAGCAGGATCACCGTCACGATGATGGCCTTCAGCACGTTCAGCAGTAGAAAAATCCAGATGTTTACTTCCACGAGGCCTTCCCCGGAATACGTTCGTCCAGAGTTACGTTTTAGTCGGCCGCTGTTTCCGCGGGTTTCATGAGTATAGTGTGCGAATGAACGACTTCGTCGAGCTTGGCGCTATACCGGCCCAGCGTGCCGGAAGTGTAGAGGGCGTCGTTGGCCGGCAGGACGAGATCACGGCGACCTGTGGTTGCAGCAGGGGTGATCTGTACCAGGTCGGACTTCAGGTGTTCGTCGTTGCCGGTGAGCAGATTGAGGCGCGGAACATCAGAGGCCGGCACCAGACGCTGGATTTCGTCGAGAATGGCGAACGGGTCGAAGGGACTGAGCTTCGGATCGAGGTTATTTGCCGAGAGCCAGACGGCGTGAC
>CAVRNK010000046.1:0-56787 GCA_963721995.1 uncultured Acidobacteriaceae bacterium
ACCATGACCGCCAGCGCAGCAGCCACTAAGAAGCTTTCCCGCAAGGTCTTTGTAGGGTGCTCTGTGAGCACCGATCAGGGGTGCTTTGCCGAACTCGGTGCTCACAGAGCACCCTACGAAAAGGCCACCGCCGCTTCCAAGACAGTCTCTCAGAGCAAGGGTTCCTCCGGACTGGCGATCGTCTTACAATCCGCTGGAATCGGTATCGACAGCGTGAGATAATTGAATGCGTCGTAGCTGTAGACCTCGCCGTCAAGATAGGCCCGCTTCCGGCCCTGGCCGAGGACGATGACGTTCGGCTGATAGACCATCGGTGCTCGGGGGCACGGCTTTGAGATGCGGGCGACCTTCACGCCGTCGACGAGCGTTCGATGCACCCCCTCTTGCCCGGCCACTTCGTTGAGGAGGCTGGTAAGCCGCTTTTGAGTGTCCGACTTCCCTTCCATCTCGTCCTCCGCTTTCGCTTGGTTCTCCAGAGTATTAAGTTAAAAGATTAATCTCCTTGGGAATAGATCGCCCAACCCCGAATAGGATTAGGCAAACCTTTTGGAGGAACGTTCCTTTCCTTCGTCCGACATTCGGCCTCTAATGAACTTCGGCGAGCTGGTCCGCGAGCCATCGCCAACGGAGCCAATCGCCGGGCCGTCGCCTACCTCGGATGCCGGCGTCTCTTGAAACACGAAGGAAGATGTATCGCTTCTCGATCGACATGGCGTCCCTTAAATCCGAATAATTCAGAAGGAGCACCACATGAACACGCGCAAACTTGGACGACAGCAACCTGGAAGTCTCGGCAATCGGGCTCGGCTGCATGGGCATGAGCTTTTCCTACGGTCCGCCCGAAGGACAAGCAGGAGATGACCTCGCTCCTCCACGCCGCGGTCGATCGCGGCGTCACGTTCTTCGACACCGCCGAAGTTTACGGCCCGTTCACGAATGAGGAACTCGTGGGCGAAGCCCTCGCCCCGTTGCGCGACCGGATCACGATCGCCACCAAGTTCGGGTTCGATCTGAGCGGAGAGGACAATCGGCCCGGGAAGGCGGGGCTGAACAGCCGGCCCGAGCACATCAAGCAGGCCGTGGAGGGCTCGCTCAAGCGGCTCAAGGTCGACGTGATCGACCTGCTGTACCAACACCGGGTCGATCCGCAGGTGCCGATCGAGGACGTCGCCGGGGTCGTGAAAGAACTGATCGCGGAGGGTAAGGTCAGGCACTTCGGCCTCTCCGAGGCGGGCGTGCAGACAATCCGCCGTGCCCACGCTGTCCAGCCCGTCACCGCCCTCCAGAGCGAGTACTCTCTCTGGCACCGCGTCCCGGAGAAGGAGGTCATCCCGACCCTCGAGGAACTCGGCATCGGGCTCGTGCCCTACAGCCCGCTCGGCAAGGGGTTCCTCACGGGGAAGATCGACGAGAACGCGACCTTCGACAGCACGGACTTCCGCAGCACCTTGCCGCGCTTCACTCCCGATGCCCTCAAGGCGAATCAAGCCATGGTGGACCTGCTCGGCCGTGTCGCGGAGCGGAAGCAGGCGACGCCCGCCCAGGTCGCGCTCGCCTGGCTTCTCGCCCAGAAGCCGTGGATCGTCCCCATCCCGGGCACCACGAAGCTCAATCGCCTGGAGGAGAACCTGGGCGCCGCCTCGATCGAGCTCACACCTGGCGACCTGGGCGACATCGCGGCCGCCGCCGCCGAGATCTCGGTGCAAGGGGCCCGGTATCCCGAAAGGCTGGAGCAGATGACCGGCCGCTGAACGATCGCCGGTGCACGCACGAGCCGCGATCGTGCGCGAGGAGGTCTACAACCCGGCAGCTTCGACCGCCCGGAGGGGCTGTACAAGAAGCCGGGATAAACGATGTGAAGGGACGCGGTGGGCGTCATGCCGTATTGCATCCGCGACGTGGAACTGCGAATCGCGAGGTTTCATCAGTAAGAGGCAGTAACAAAGTGAACCTGAAGGCGAGTGTCGCCCCTACAACCGGCCTTCGGCCACCCTTCATCGCACCATTGGAATCTACACATGCATCCGCGACTCAAGTCCCCCCCTTGCGAAGGGGGGGTCAGGGGGGGTGGTCCCGGCGGAACCACGGCCTGGTACGCGGGTTCCGGGACTGCTGGCCTCCGCGGAATTGCCGGCTTGGCCGAGCAAGTTTGTTATGCCCTGTCAACCCCCCCTAACCCCCCCTTCGCAAGGGGGGGAGGCTCGCTCGCATTGTCATTCGATCGTGCACACCAAAAACACACGCTCTCGATATCGTCCCCTCGAGCACGTTCAACCGTCGTCGTTTCATCACCCCACCCGAACGCCCCTTCGCGAGCGAGGGGAAGTTTTTCCCGCCATAGCGGTTTGTGAAGAGACCAATGCCACGCACAGCGGGGCAAGGGGTCTTTTTGTTATCGTTTCTTAAGCATCATGACATCAACCGCTGCCCAGCTATACCGGATCGGCGCCAGTTCCTCGCCGCGGGGCTGGGGTTGGCCGCTTCACCGTTATTGGCTCGCGTCGTGGCTGGTGATCTCATCTCTCATCATCCGGAGGTACACATGGAAATCCTAAGAAGTGGCTCTCAACCTTCCAGGAAAGGACCGGCCGATTGGTTCACCGGCACGGTCCGCATCGACCCGCTCTTCCAGGCGCACGAGCCGGCCCGAGCGGCCGCTGCCAGCGTCACGTTCGAGCCTGGGGCCCGGACCGCGTGGCACACCCACCCACTGGGGCAGACCCTGATCATCACGGCCGGTTGCGGTCGGGTCCAGCGCGAGGGCGGCCCGATCGAGGAGGTCCGTCCCGGCGACGTGATCTGGTTCCCGCCGGGCGAAAAGCATTGGCATGGCGCCGCACCGGCCACGGCCATGACGCACATCGCCATCCAAGAGCAACTCGACGGCAAGGTCGTCGATTGGCTCGAGCACGTGAGCGACGAGCAGTACAACCACTATGCCTCGAAGTGAATTCAACTTGACACAGGGGAAACCGCTCGATGCCAATCAACGTGTCTGTGCCGCGGCGACGCGCGACGTCGCAAGCGTGGAGTGAAGGGCCGCGGGCGTCAGGGCTTGCGTTGTGACGCGAGCTTGCGCTGTTCCTGGGCGATTTTGACCTTCTCCAACACCGACCGGGCGTAAGTCTCCGCGTCGCCTCGCGTCCGGATCGTCGCGAACTTCGCGTGGACGGCGGCAATCTCCGGCGGCGTCCGCCCGGACAGCTCGATCTCGGCCTTCTTCAGGGTGTACAGCGCGTTCACCAGGTTGCCGGATTCCGGCACGGGCTGCGCATCGAGCTGCGCACGTTCTTCGGCCGTCATGCGGGGTTTGGCCGCCATCAACAACGGGAGTGGGGTGTTGAGCGATGTCGGGCAGTCGGTTCTGGCTGTTTTGAGCGAGAGCAGTTTGAGGACGCTGGTGGCTGCCTTATCTCTATTCGTCAGCGGGTTCAAGCCGAACAGCTCCTCCAACGTCTTCAAAACCGACGAATGATCGTAGAGGGTGTCATCGACCGTGCCTTTCGGGATCAGCGGCGAGACGACGAGTCCGGGGACGCGGACGCCGTACAGGTCGAACTTGAACCCGTTCACGTTGTAGTCGTCATCCGGGTTGTCGCCGGGCGGCTTGGCGGCCACGGGGGTGACGGAATCGTACAAGCCGCCGTGCTCGTCGTAGGTGATGACGAGGAGGCTGGTGTCCCAGTAGGGCGAGTTGCGGATCGCCGCGTACACGGCGGCCAAAAGGTGCTCGCCGCCGTACACGTCGTCCATCGGATGCTGGGACGACCCGCCGCTGTAGGTGTCGTTCCTGACATTGCCGTAATGCGGCTCGATGAACGTGTACGGGTAGGGATAGGGGCCTTGCAGATCGGACGCAAACTGCCCCAGCGACCAAATCTCAGTCAGTTGCACGCCATGCAGCGAAGTGACTTGCGGCACGGCGCCAATCACCGAGCCGCTACCCGCGTCGTCACTGTAGAGGCTCTGCCCCACCACATGATCCCCTGTGGTGTCGTTGTAAAAGCGGTACGGGATGGCCGCGTTGTTCAGCGCGTCATAGATCGAGCCGTTGGGGTATCGGAACCCGTCAACCTCCCACTTCTCTATCTGATCATTGGGCGGGTTATGGTCCATCCCGGACGACGAAGCGCCGTGGAGGAAGAATCGGTTGGGCCACGTCAGTCCCGGCAGCGAGGAATACCAATGGTCGCAGAGCGCGAACTCAGTGGCGAGTTGGTACAGCACCGGCAACTGGGTGGAGGTGTCGAAGCAGGCCATCACGTCACCGAAGTCGCGGCGGGCAGGGCAGCCCCGTACCCTCCGTCGATGTGGTGGCGTAATTAGCCACGAAGCCGGAGTTGTTCATCGGCGGGTAGGGGCCGCCGTGCTTCCACTTAAGCTGAGCGCCCTCGCCGCAGAGTTGCTCGACGACATCGAGGAACTCGTGGCCCGGATCGGTCTTAAGGTGAGCGGCGCGGGCGAATGCACGGGGTACGTCTTGTCCGATTTGAGTTTTTGTCCTGATACGAATTTGAGTCCTTGGTGGTGGCGGCCGTGATCCCGTTGATGCCCGACATCGCGAACATGCTGTCGAACGAACGGTTCTCCAGCATCACCACGAAAACGTGCGTGATCGGCGCGTAAGGGGCCAGCTTCGTCATCCCGGTCGAGCATGTGCCGGCGGAGAGAGCGACATCGAACTCACTGTCGCTGACCGCGAAGGTCAACGTCTGCCCCCCATCCGAGTCCGAGAACTGACATTCGTTCCAATACGGAACGAGAGAAGTGCCGCTGCTGACGTAGAAGCCGGGCGTCGGGCCGTCCTTGACGTGGATGAGTACCGACCACCAGTCGAGGGCCTCGCCAGCGTCCCAGCCGCTCTCGAAATAGGCCGTCAGCGGCCCGACCGTCTGACCGGGCGTGGCCGCCCAACTGCCGCGCTGCATGCCGTTGGTGGTGTTTTCGTGGAAGAGGATAATCTGGGCGTTGCCGCCGCTATTGTTGGTGATATAGACAGTCACCGACTGTTGCTCAGCCATGGTGGCCTCACTAGATTCCTAGCCGCAAAACAAGCTTACGCCGGCGATGCGTAATCTCGGAAAACGATTGAAAAACACGCAAAACCTCTGCGAGTTTCGGGGGTCATTCTGGTACACGAAACAAGTGAGCCCACACACATGGAGGTTTTCAAGTGAACGGCAGTATCGCACGCGAACTCAAGAAACGCAAGCGCCGAAAATGGATGGCATTCCGTCACCTTTTGCAAGGGCTATCGCAGCGGCTCGAATTGTTCGATAATTGTTTCAAGCAGCGGTAGGATGACCGATCGCTGCTCGGAGGGTGCGCGATGATTTCCTGGTACCACAATGCCAAGGTTCTCCCTGGCTCGGCGCCGACGCCAGCCATGCGCTCCCTCGTCCAGCCGTTAATCATCGCCATTTGCGCCATGGTTACGACCTCCGCTAGCGCCGGCACGGACGACGGTATCGCGTTCTTCGAGTCGAGAATCCGTCCGGTGCTTGTCGAGAGTTGTTACAAGTGTCATTCAAGCCAATCGAACGCGCCCAAAGGCGGCCTGCGCGTTGACAGTCGCGAGGCTTTGTTGCGCGGGGGCGAGAGCGGGCCGGCAATCGTGCCCGGAAAGCCCGGCGAAAGTCTGCTCTTCATGGCCGTGAGCTACGAGGGTGATGCCGTCGAGATGCCCCCGAAGGAAAAGCTGCCGGCTCGAGTGATAGCCGATTTTCGCCGCTGGATCGCGACAGGTGCGACTGACCCGCGGGCAGAAACATCCCTCGGTCACGAAACCCGCCGGCGTCGGTGTCGCGACAAATCGCGATTTTTGGGCCTTTCAATCACCAGGGCGCCCCGGCCTCCCTTCGATCCGAGACAAATCTTGGCCCAGGAATGACGTTGATCACTTCATCTTGGCCAAATTGGAATCGCGAGGACTTCGACCAGCCCCAGACGCCGATCGTTACACCTGGTTGCGACGAGTGTCGCTCGACCTCACCGGATTGCCGCCGTCGCCCGCGCAGATCAAGACGTTCATCAGCGATTCGTCGCCAGAAGCTGATGAGCACGTCGTCGACCGGCTCCTGGCGTCCCCCGCGTTTGGCGAGCGCTGGGCTCGGCACTGGCTTGACCTGACCGGCTATGCCGATCAAATCGGCACGGCCAACGATCTCTTCGCCGAACACGCCTGGAGGTACCGCGATTACGTGATCGCGGCCTGCAATGCCGACAAGCCGTTCGATCGTTTTATCCGGGAGCAGATCGCCGGCGACTTGCTCCCCTACGATACGGTCGAGGAGCGCGCCGCCAACCTGATCGCCACCGGCTTTCTTCTGCTGGGCGACGTCCCCGTGGTCGAGGCCGATAAGGCCAAGCTGCGTGTCGACGTGATCGATCAACAGGTCGACAAGGTTGGCAGGGCATTCTTGGGACTGACTCTTGGCTCGCGCGGTGTCACGATCACAAATTCGATCCGATTTCGCAACGCGACTACTACGCAATGGCTGGCATCTTTTACAGTACCGAATCGGTCGGTCGAGCCGAGTGGGGCGTTTGGAGCTGGCCGACGGTTGTCGAGCTGCCAGAAACCAAGGCGCAGGAGAGTGAGCGAAAAGCCAAACTCGCGCAGCATCGGCGGAATATCGAGACACTCAGAGGCCGAACGCGAGCGAGCCAAGCATCGGAACACGGAGATCAGTACAACTCTTAAAGGAAAGGGCATAACCGACAGCGATAAACGCTCGCGTGATGCACTCGAAAAAGAAAAACGGGAGCTGGATGCCCGCATCGGGAAGCTCGACAGGGACATCGAGCACGCCGAGTTCTTCGCCCCGGCCGTACCGGTTGCCTTCGCGCTCCACGATTCCCCGAAACCGGCCGACATGCGGATCACGATTCGCGGCGATGCTCATGCGCTGGGTGATATGGTTCGACGAGGGTTCGTGAACGTTCTGTCGCGAAACCAGCCGACATCGATCCCCGAACGCGAGAGCGGTCGCCGGCAATTGGCCGACTGGATCGCGAGTGCTGACAATCCGCTGACCGCGCGAGTGGTGGTGAATCGCATCTGGCAAGAGCTGTTCGGCGAGGGGATCGTCCGCTCGGTCGATTATTTCGGCACGCGCGGCGACAGGCCCTCACACCCTGACCTGCTCGATTCTCTGGCGACGCGGTTTGTTGAGGATGGCTGGTCACGGAAGCGCCTGATTCGCAAACTCGTGTTGAGCCGCGCTTACCGCATGGGTAGTACGCACGACAGCCAAGCGAGCTCGGTCGATCCGGAGAACCGCTTGCTGTGGCGAATGAATCGCCGCCGGCTCGATGCGGAATCACTGCGCGACTCGCTGTTGGCCGTATCGGGAAAACTGGTCGCCTGTGCGGGTGGGCCCGGCTTGCCGCTGGAGTATCCGGAGAACAGCGGTGGCTTGGGGAAAGGAGGCGTTAATCCTCCGTTCTTACGCCTGACCAAGTTTCGACCGGAACAGCAATTCGTACGGACCGTTTACTTGCCGATCATCCGCTCCGCACCGCAGCCGGGCCCGGCTGAAGTGCGCAATGTTTTTGACTTCACACAGCCTGGTGAGCTCGCCGGCCAACGATCCGTGACCACTGTGCCAACCCAGGCGTTGTTCTTGATGAATGCAAAGGTGTTGAAGCAGGGCGCTCTCGATCTGGCGCGGCGAACGACGACCGTCGCGGGTGTTGACGCGCGGCTCGACGCTCTCTGGCTCTTTGTGTTGAATCGACCGATCACGGCTGAGGAGCGCACCGAGTCCGTTGCCTTCCTCGCCGAGGTCCGCAACTTGAATCCGGGAATCGAATCCAACTCCCGGGAACTTCGAGCCTGGACGGAATTGTGCCATGCCCTCCTGGCTTCCAATGAATTCCTCGTGCGCCTTTGACCATCAGCCATCGATCGCCTACTGCTCATCGAGGTTCGCCATGACATGCCTCCTCCTTCTGTGAACCTTGTCATCGCCGGGACATGCTGCGAGCCGCCGCGTGCGGCTTCGGCGGCTTGGCGCTCCAAGGCATGATGAGCGGCCTCGCTCGGGCGGCCACGAGCCCTCTCGCGGCTCACCCACCGCACTTCGCCCCGCGTGCCAAGCGCGTGATTTTCCTCTTCATTCAGGGAGGTCCGTCGCAGCTCGACCTGTTTGATCCCAAACCGTTCATTGCCAAGAAACATGGCGAGAAGATCAGCCCTCCCGTCGACGGCAGCAAGGTCACGATTGGCGTGGATAAGTACCTGGCATTGGCGCCGGCCGTTCCGGTTCGTCCTCGCGGTGAATCCGGGCATGATGATCTCGGATTTGATGCCCCACCTGGCGGGTGTGGCCGACGATCTCTGCTTGCTCAGGGCGGTACACACCGATAACGAAGCCCATGCCCCCGCCACATTACAGATGCACACCGGCTTCTCGATCGACGTGCGCCCGTCGATGGGCTCGTGGTTCAGCTACGGCTTGGGAACCGAGAACGAGAACCTGCCGAGCTTCATCACGATCCATCCGGACAGCGACGTGCGGACCTACGGTTCCGGATTCCTGCCCGCGGCGCATCAAGGAACGCCGGTCAATGTGACGGCCGGCAAGGAAGCCGCGATCAAGTACCTGGTCGATGATGAAGTGGCTCCGGCCGTGCAGCGGCGTCGACTCGATTTTGTCCAGAAGATGAACCGCCGGCTGCTGCAAAGGGTCGAGACCGACCCCCGAATGGAAGGCATGATCGAGTCTTTTGAACTCGCCTTTCGCATGCAAACCGAGACGCCGAAGCTGGTGGATCTTTCGGTCGAATCGAAGGCGACTCAAGAACTTTACGGTATCGGTGAGAGTCGGACGGATCGCCACGGTCGGGCGTGCCTGCTGGCTCGCCGGCTCAGCGAGGCGGGAGTGCGCTTCGTCCAGGTCACCATCGGCGGCTGGGACCACCACGGCGACATTCGAAACGCGTTGCCCAAGAGTTGCGGCGAATCGGACAAACCGGTCGCGGGCTTGATCAAGGATCTCAAGGCGCGCGGCCTGCTGGATGACACACTGGTGGTCTGGTCAGGGGAGTTCGGCCGTACTCCTTGGAGCCAGGATCTGTCCGGCACATCTCCCATCGAGACCCACGGGCGCGAGCACCAACCGGAAAGCTACTGTGCCTGGCTGGCCGGCGGCGGTGTAAAGGCCGGATTCACTTATGGCGAAACTGACGAGCTCGGCTTCCGGCCCATCGCGGGCAAGGTGCATCTGCACGATCTCCATGCCACGATGCTGCATCTCCTTGGTCTGGACCATGAACGGCTCACCTATCGTCACTCGGGTCGTGACTACCGCTTGACCGACGTTTACGGACGAGTGGTCGAATGAGATCCTCGCTTGAGATATATAACATGCGCACAACACGACCATTGCCATCGGCTCTCGCGAATGATAGACTGATCTCATGATCCGAATCCGCTTCACCGACCTGGACGCCAAGAAACGGGCATTGGGTTGCCTCGCCGGGCGATTCCCTTTTACGAGCTGGGCGACGGGCGAGATGCTCGTCCCGGAGGGGGCGCTGGGCTTCCTGGCCACGGAGAACATATCTTTCCAGGTCGACGGTCCCGCCACGTATGAGCAGATCACTCCGGCGCTACGAGATCCTGCTGCCGCTCCGGCGTGCGGGTTCCGGGGACACGACACTCAATTTATCGATGGGAGTTAGGTATGGTGTCCAAAGAGCCTGTGAGTGCCTCTCCCGCCCGCCCTGAGCGGGACGACGATGCCGAACGCCTTCGTGGTGTCGTCGCCTTGCCCCACCAGCGGGACATTCTCTTTACCGATGAAGTCGATCTCGATGCGGGCACGCTTCCACACTGGCGTCCCCACATCATCATTGACGAGCGTCGCCTCACCGACGACGACCATGAGTGACCTCTGGTATGAAACGGTCGGTCCCGAGTGCGGGTTCCGGAACCTGGCACCAAGATTTAACCTTATTCAGATCCTATTAGGGCGGTGTCAAGTTGCTTCTCGAAGTAAATTTCCTCCTTGCCGTCGATATCCCGCATGTTGCGGAGAACTCCTGACGGTGTCGTGAGGGAACGTTCGAGAAGGACGAACTCGCTGTCACCGGAGGTCAGGACTTTCTTATACTCATCGCCGCGTTCGGGAGAATACAATCGCAGCAGGACGCCGAAGTCCTTGTAATCTTCATCGGCCCATCCGCCCTCCTCGCCGTCATTGTTAACTTGCAGAGACAATCTCGTCCCTGCTCTCGAGCTTCTTGGAATAGTAATCGCCTCCGTGATATGAGCTGTTGCGTGGCTCTAACTCGATACCAAGCGTCTTCTCGACCCGAATTCGGGCTGCCTCCAAATCACCATCCTTAAATCCATACAAATCTTCGATGCTCATAATTATTCCTCTCGCTTCAAGGAACCCAGATGGAGGGTCGCTTGAGTGCGGACTCGATTGAATCAAACAGCATGAACTCGACAGAGCGTCCAGCGAGGCTGCTCAATTGACCCTGCAGAACCGAAAGTCCAAGATCCTCCAAGTTTTTTCGCCGAAAGCGGTCCGATTCTCGTCCCGTCTTTCGCCTTGAGGTTCAAGGCTTTGGCCTTCTCAAAAAGATCAGAACCCGCCAGTGCGATGTCAAAATCGCTTTGGCGGCCCACATCGAACGGTTTGCCGGTGCTGTAACTGCTTCCCGTTACAGCATTTCCCTGGAACAGGGGCTGTGTCCCTTCAGGTACCCCGTTCTCAGGAGGCTGCCGAATTGCTGAAAGTCCTCGGCGCTGTTGAAGCCATGCGGGATGCCCAGTCCAGCCGGAGGGCTCGAACCGAGTATGCGAGAGTTTGTCGCAAAGAACCCTGAGTGGTACTCCGTGCTGGAGGCTTACCGAGACGACGGTGCCAAAACACTCCATCAATCCCGCGATCGTCGAGCCCTCCTTGGCCATCCGGATGAAGAGTTCACCCGGCTGCCCATTCGGATAAAGACCGACCGTTACGTAGCCCTCGTGGCCGGCGATGGAAAAATGATGAGTGATGCCCGCACGCTCGTCCGGTAGACGATGGCGGTTGGCAGCCGGCGGACCGGACAGATCCTCTTGCCGTGTAGCTTCTCCAACGGTAACTGTATTCGCAAGCTGAGACATGGAAAACCTCCTTCCTGGGTGTTCAATATCCATGCCGAAGCATGGTTTGTACCCCAGGTTCAAAACTCGGTCAAATGGCACACGAAAGGTCAGACCACAATCTCTAATACTCCCGCGTAGATCCCTTCTCGCCGTTACACCAGAAGTGCACTGCCTGGATATTGTCGGGATGATCGTCTCTTCGCGCTCCTCCCATACCTCTCGGATCGACGTGGTCGGGCACGATGTCGTAACAGTTGGTGAACGCCACTTGGCAGATGGCGCACTGCCGGTCCTGTTCGACGATTTTGCGGTTGAGCAACTTCCGCATCTCTGCCTTGGAGCGGAGTTCGCGGTATCCCCTGGGGTGGTGCGGGTCTTCGATACGTTGCACTCCCAGGCGTCTGACTCTGCTTCCCTTCTGGACCAACTCACGGCCACAGCAAGAAATTGATCGGTGGATGGGGCAGAATTCCTTGCGACGGAGTTTCATGGACTCCTCCGGTCTCCGTTGGAATTCGAATCGGGCCACAGGCCCATCGATTTTGGTAGGTTGTGGTGCAGGTTGGGATTTCGGTCAAATGGATTCGGAGCCGGTCTCGCCGAGAGCCGATTCGTTGGCCGCTCGAGTACCGGCTCAGTTAGCTGGCGGTGAAAGCGGAACTATCTGCGTGAGCCATTCCGCCGGGCCTAAAGGAATTCCGGCAACGAAAGTGCGGTCTTGCAGGGGGGATAGGCGCATCTGCTATCCATCCTCGATGTATGAACGAACTCACCAAAGATGATCTCCGAGAGATTGAGCAGATCCATTCAAACTGGATCGAGTACGAAGTTGCTGCAGACAACTACAGCCTAATCGCGTTGTGCGCTGATGACATCGAATTGTGGCCGCCTGACGCGCGGCCTCTGCTTGGACGTGCGGCGGTCTCGGCGCAGATGGCGCGTGGGAAAACGACAATTCACTCCATTGAGATTACTGACCGTCGTATTCGGGGTTCAAACGAGATTGCTTACTTGAACGCAAACTACCGAACTACGTTTTCATCGGCCGAAGACTCGACCTGCAGACAAGCCCTCGGAAGCCATCTGTGGATGCTGCATAAGCGGGCTGGTACGTGGGTCGTTACTCTCGTGAGTTGGTCAGTGTGGGGCAGTGCCGACACTTCCGCGACGAGTCAGCCCCCTCTATTCCCCAGCACTGGGGTCACACCCTGAGGGCAACTTCGTGTATATGTCAGCCAGGGATTTCCCAGTTCATCCGTCCGCGGCGGACCAGGCTTCCCTAACCGGGTTCCTTCCTGTTTGCCCGTAAGAACGCCAGGCCGGTGATCTGCGCAGAACCGTGCGCCGACAGGCGCTTAGAGGATTCCCAGGCGATCCAGGATAAAGTCCGCGCGCTCCTCCACTGAGACACAGGGGAGATCGATCAGGGTATAGCCGAATCGCTCATAGATCGCTCGAAGGTTGTTGCCAAACTTGCGCGCCACGGGAAACGGCAGCGTGCGCTCGTCATCCGTGCGATATACCTCCTCCCAGACCGGAGCGACGAATACGCGAGAGTTGTAACGATAGAGGCGGGCAGCATTCTCACCCGGTGGAAAGTCAAAGCCGAACAGTGCGGCGTAGCCAAGAAGATCCGGTATTCCGTAAGCGTTTGAGCAGCACATCTGATCGTGGAGTCGGGTCTGTGTTGAAGTAGCTCGATGACCATGGAAAAGACGTTGAGAGTGCCCAAGCGACGTACGTAAGCGGAAATTCAGCAGCTGGTGACGGAGCGACGCCGCGAGCTTTGCCCGAGCCGGGGTCTGAGCGTCGGCACGCTCTCGAGGCTGCGGAGTAAGCAGATCAGGGTCAGCGCAAACTGATGTCGTAGATTTCGTCGGTGCCGATGTCGCGGGTGAGAAGAGGAGACCCGTCCGGGGTGACGCCTATCCAGGACTGAGTAACCTCATCCTCGATCCGACGAAAATTCTTCAAGCTCATAACTTCCTCCAACTTGTGGTCGGAGAAACGGATACGCATCACCTTGGGATCGACATTGCCGGTCGTGTAGTAGAGATACTCACCGTCTGCCGATGGCATCCAATGGTCAAAGGGGCTTTTGATCAGGTGCGACCACTTTTGCGTTGTAAAGTTAAATGTCACAAATTCGCACTCGCCGCCACTGCTGCAATTGGGCGCAACAAGCATATTCTGCGATGGCCACCAGACTCCGCCTTTTCCGGCTGAGTCAGGGATTAAGTTGTTCTTTCCGGTCCGCAGATCAGTGGTTTGGACCACCACGTGTGGGAAGCCAGCGGCCGCAGTGATGTCTGCAACCACAGAATTGCTGTCAGGTGACCATTCCACACCGTTCAGGGCATGATCCACAATTTTCCTGGGCATCCCGCCGTCCAGAGAAACGACATAAGCACCTACATTGCCATTCGCATCGAGGGAACCGTAGGCTACTTTTGTTCCGTCCGCCGAGATTCGCGGGTAAAAGACGTGCGCAGGCGGATAGATCAACTGTAGCCTCTCACTGCCATCTATGCGGCTACGCCACAGAAAATGGTCGGGATAGGACTCATAGGCAACCCATTTTCCATCGCGCGATACGGTCGAATCTGTCGCGGAAATTCCGGAAAGGAAGGGCACAAATTGCTGAGAGTTGCGGTCGTATCGCACCAGCTCTCCGCGCTGCTTCCGGCCGATGACGTAGATGTGCTTTCCATCGGCACTCGGATAAGGGAGCTCGTAAGAGAGAGGTCCGTTGGTTAAGCGCATGGGCGATGGTTCGCCTCCAAACCACCGCTTCCCCTCTGGAAGCACCCAGAGATCGGTGCGGCCTTCACGTCGACTCTGAAAGACAAAGCGTTTTCCGTCCGCTGTCCAGCGGCCGCAACAAGAATCGAAGCGGTTCTGCCAGTCTTTTAGCAGAGGGTGCGCGCCGCTTCCATCTGAGTTCAGCTCCCAAATTTCTCTTATGGGCGACCGGCGATGCACGACTGAGAGGCGGATTTTCTTGCCATCGGGAGATACGACGGGATTGGATGCAGATACGAGGGGATTGGAAGCAACACTTTGGAAATCGATGAGCCTGCGAGGATTTGAGCCGTCTCTTTCGGTGAGATACAAAGACGCGTAGCTGGTGAAAGCTATACGACCGTCGGGGAAGAAACCGGCATCAGCGCCCGCCAGCCGATCTCCGGGGTGATTCATCGCCAAGTGCACAGGCAATCTGCGCGGCTCTCCAGCTGGAAGCGGCAGAACCCACAAATCGGACGAAATAACCAGGAGACGCGAGGGATCCGATGCTATCCCCGCCAGTTCTGAACCCGGAATGTTTTGGGTGATCAAGCCAGATTCGCCACCGGTCGTGGCGACTTGCGCAAGGACCTGGGTTCCATCCCGGATCTCGTTGAAATAGACCCGAGACCCGTCGGATACCAGGCCGGTAATCGACTTCGGATTGCCGTCATCCGTAATTTGCAAAACGCCGTCGACTACTGGCGGGGTTGGCGAAGACCTCAACAACAACGACACCAGGGCGGCAAAGGCAACCACAGCGGCCACTACGCTGACTGCCCACAGCCAGGAACGTTTAGAGGGCTTCTTTTCTGGCGGGTTGGGTAATGAGGTTTCCGAGTCGACCGAAAGAGGAACGGACGGTTCCACAAGGTTGTCTCTCGGGAATGTCAGCGTGGGTTCAGAGACGCGAACCTCCCCGATAAACCGGTATCCCTGTTTGGGAAGTGTGTCTATATACCGTGGCAATTCAACAGAATCGCCAAGCACTTGGCGGATTCGGCTGATGCAGTTGTTCAAGCCATGATCGAAATCGACATAAGTATCCTGAGGCCACAAGGTGAGACGCAATTGTTCGCGACTGACAAGGTGCCCTGCCTGCTGAGCAAGAATGACGAGCAATTGGGCGGAGCGCCCCGAGAGTTGGAGCTTGTGGCCTTTCTTGTAGAGTTCAGCCGTTTGAATATTCAGCTCGAACGGGCCGAAAAGGAACCTGCCCGCGGATTGGGTGTCGGTCGGCAGCATTGTCTTGCCTGACAGCATAGGCTAACACGCTCGATTGTCTGGAGATCATTGATTCATTGTCGGATTGCGGATCTCCTAAATTCAACTTACTGCGCCATATAGGCGCGTATGGAAATAGGAGATTTTTGGGACATTGGCTGGATTGCATATAAGGCGCGGTTCTCGCATTGTTTCTCGACGTGCAATCCTCCCCGCACGAAGAGGTCAATGATGAGAACGCTGCTCACATGCAGGCGCCAGACGATTCTTACATGCACACTCCTGTTCTGCGGTTCGACACTTTGGAGCCAATCCAATGTGCGTCAGCAGTTGGACCGGGCAGAACAGCTTGAACAACAGAGTTTGTTTGCAAAGGTAATCGAAGAAATCCCTCAACTTATAAGCTCGAATCGCCTTGATAACGCTGAACTGGGCCGGGCGTTAGTTCTTCTAGGCTTCGCCTATCAGGAACTGGGGGAATTCATGCAGGCTCGTAGAGCCTATGAGCGTGCTCTGCCACTTTTGTTAGACCACCAGGCACCCTCTGCAGAGTATGCCGCGGCACTGGAGAGCCTAGCCGACCTCTATCAAAACATGGGAAACGTGACGGTTGCTATCGGAATGGATCGCAAGGCGCTTGCTCTTTATGAACGCACTCAACTTCACGGGGCGGTGGCACGCTCTTGTGCGAATCTTGCCGGACTGGAACTCAGCGAGGGCCATCGCAAGGACGGCAGTAAATATCTGACGCGTGCAGTGGAGGAAGCAAAGTCCGCAAAAGACCTGGACGAAGACTTCTTTGCTGCTGTCTCTTCCACGCAAGCATGGCTCGCGAGACTCGATGGCGACACTGCGGCAGAGGTGACTGGATATCAGCGTGCTGTCGATCTTTGGGCACAGAAACATGGCGACGAACACATGTTGACAGGCTGGGGTTACATGCTTCTCGGCGGTGCTCAACTTCAAGATGGCAGGAACAGCGTCGCTTTGGACGATATGCGTAGAGGGCTTGGGATTCTTAGCCGTACGGTTGGCTCGGCAAGCCCCAAGTACATTGTCGGAGAACTAGCCTATTCGCGAGCACTCGATGGGACAGGCTCACATGAAGAGGCGACGCGTTTGAAACATGAAGCCGAAAGCGCGCTCACTGATTTGAATCATAAGCAGTGCGTCAATTGTTCGATCAGCGTAGTTGCTTTTCAGTAGGGAAAATCAGCGTTGATTGAGGACCTTCGCAAACGAAATCGGGGTGGACCAGGAATCGTCCAGTCTGTCCTCGAACTGTAGTTAACACCGGTTGCTGCACCATAAGAAGGCTGCGGCACTCGGGCCATATTTTCAATCCTTTACTGACTGGAGGGACCCATGCGAATAACTCTGCGATTTCGTAAGCCAACAACCCCTTCCTGTCAAAACTCCTCTGTGCGGGGCCTCTGGCGCCCGATCAGGGGCCGGTCAATCCACAACAGGAGGAAAATCCCCATGAGATTCAGAATGCTATTTGCAACGGCGAGCTTGCTAGCAGCTTTTGCAACGCAGCTTCAGTCCTTCGCGCAAACTCAGGCAGCGAGTTCACAGGACGAATCACGAAGTCTTCACTACACAGTCACCGATCTCGGTATAGTGGGCGGACCTCCCGGCCAGCCGTTCCATATCACCAACAATGACATAATCTCAGGCTCTGCAGCCGTTGCCAGCGGCACGGAGCAGACGGAGCAGGCGGTTCTCTGGTTCAAGGGATGGAAGCTGAATATTGGCACGCCCGGGCTCGGCGGGAAAAACAGCGTCTCATTTGGTGTCAACCAATGGGGTCAGGCAGCGGGCGAGGCGGATACCTCTATGCCTGATCCAGATGGCGAAGACTTCTGCGGGTTTGCGTTTATGGGGTATCCTTCCGGAACCACATGCCTGCCTATGGAGTGGCAGGACGGAGTGATGACTGCGCTCCCATTGCTCCAGGACAAGACGGGCAAGCATGGCAACAATGGCGTCGCGAATGGGATTAACAAATGGGGCGAAATAGCCGGTGTGTCAGAGAACACCACGGTTGATAAGACCTGTCCTGCTTACGACCCCTCAATCGGACAGAGCCAGAACTTCCAGCAGAAGCCGGCTGTGTGGCAATTTGGTCGCGTTCAGGAGCTTCCAACGATCAGTGGCGAACCCGACGGAATACTGCTTGCGATCAATGACAACGGTGCCAGCGCCGGCACGTCTGGCACTTGTGCACCTTTTAACAACGCGAACTACTTCAACATCCAACCCATATACGCGGTCCTCTGGGAGGACGGGAAAGCCATCGATCTCGGATCTCTGGGTGGAATGACCAATAACCTGGCTCTAGCTATCGACAACCACGATGATGTGGTTGGGTTCTCGGATATGAGTGGGGATACCATATTCCATGGTTTTCTGTGGAAGAAGGAGACCGGAAAAATGCAGGACCTCGCGCCGGTTGGTAGCGACGTTTTCAGTGTCGGTCTTGCCGTCAACGATGCGCGTGGGGTGACCGGTGTGTCGCTGGACGCAGCCTTTAATCCACGCGCGGTCCTCTGGCGCCAAGGCGCCCCGGTCGACCTCAACACGCTCATTTCCGGCACCTCGAGTTTGACTCTGCTGCTCGCATGCAGCATTAATGACAGTGGGCAGATCATCGGCCTCGCTGTCGACGGCAACGGTGATTATCACGGCTATCTGGCGACACCAGGGCCGGCCGGCAAAGATAACGAAGATGCGGCCGAGGCTTCCGGACCTGTAGAGCTTCCCCAATATGTCCGAGAGCAGGTTCGCAGACAATTGCACTTCGATCGTTTCGTAGTTCATCCTTCAACACCGTAGCGGCAGCGCGGAAGAAACAACTTCCGCGTTCAACCCTCAGATTTTCTTCAGAAACGCTCCGTTGACCTTGTGTCTGGACTGTCCTAAGCTAGGCCCCCGGGTACACACAAGAGCCTCGTGGTAGCTGGTTGATCCGGGAGTGCTGGGCAAGGCTAGAAGTGCATTGTGAAGTTGTTCCAGCAGGGGGAGATGGAGGCCACCAATGGTAAGACATTGGCTCATGCATCTCATAAAGAGGCCGGCATGACCTCAAAATAATTCTGGTGCGTAGATCTGATTATCGCTCTTAGTGTGGATTTCGCCGCACCTGTGAACGCCCCTGATTCTTCGCTTTGTGGAGTTTCTTTGCCCGACACGCCTCGGGTACCGGGCCAGCGTTGATGCGAGGTTGACACCCGGGAAGACGCGGCAGCCCGAGAGAATGAGAACTTCGAGATTCGGCCGCAAACTTTGCGCCTGAGGGTGCTGTATAGGTAGCCGCCAGTCGCCGGTAGAAATCCGGTGCAGGATTCTGGTGACCGCGTGGGTCCGTCGCCCACTGTGTTCCGCAACATACGCACGCCTCGGTGCAAAAGCAACAGTAAAGGTTGGTCCCAGTTCGGACGAACCCATTGTGCCGTCCCGTTCTGGGTCGGTGGCAATGGACAACCCTATAACGGGATATCCATCAACTTATAGGTGTTTGGGATTGCTGACTCCCCACTCATGTCGGGTAAGCGCTCACGGAAATCAAGGTTTCACGAGAACACTTTCGGGGAGCATCGGCCCAACGATTCTCTCAGGCTCGGAGTCAATTTTCTTGTCAATATGTCCCGCATCAACTAAGGTTCCGATTACTGCGAGTTATAGCTCGAATAGGCCACTGGCCCTTGGCCTAAGGCGCCGAGCAGCAAGACCACACGATCCGGACTAGCGATTCCATGACTCTGGCCGCCAACGCTCGACTGGGCCCTTATGAAATCAGGTCCACGCTCGGCGCAGGCGGCATGGGCGAGGTCTATCGTGCCCGCGATACGCGGCTGAACCGGGACGTCGCGATCAAGGTTCTCCGCGAAGACGATGCAGCCAGCGTCGAGAGCCGCAGCCGCTTCGAGCGTGAGGCACGCGCCATTGCCGCGCTCAACCATCCCAATATCGTCGCCGTATATGACTTCGGCATTGAGGCGGGCCAGCAATACATCGTGAGCGAGCTGGTTGAGGGAGAATCGCTGCGCGCCCTGCTCACGGGCAAGCCCGTTCCCATCCGTAAACTGCTGGAGATCGCCACACAGGTGGCGGACGGCCTTGCTGCCGCGCACGCCGCCGGAGTGGTCCACCGCGACCTGAAGCCGGAAAACATCATGCTTGCCAGGGATGGGCGGGTCAAGATTCTGGACTTCGGCCTGGCGCGGCACGACCGTGTCGCCAGCGCGTCTGACGATGGTCGCGCACCGACTCTGACGTTTGTGCCCGATGGTGCAGACTCGAGCAGTATTACGAAGGCCGGCGCGGTGCTCGGTACGGCGAGATATATGAGTCCGGAGCAAGCTTTGGGCAAGCCGACCGGCTATCGCTCCGACCAGTTTTCTTTCGGTCTTGTTCTCTATGAGCTGGTTGCCGGCAAACAGCCCTTCCTGCGGCCCAGCACACTAGAAACGATGGCTGCCATCGTGCGTGAAGAACCGGCACCGTTGGATGAGAAGGTGCCCTCCCCCCTTCGATGGATCATCGACCGCTGCCTCCAAAAGGAGCCCGACCAGCGCTATGAGTCCACGCGCGATCTCTACCAGGAATTACGTAACCTCCGCGATCACTTATCCGAGGCACATTCGAGCGGAGTCCTCGCGCCCGTTATCGTACAGACAAGACGGCGTCGATGGAAGATCCCCGCGCTCTGCGTCACTTGCATGCTTTTCGCGGGATTGCTCGTTTATGTGCTGAATCCCTCCGGTCAGAACATAGGGAACTACCGCTACACGCCGCTTGCGGCAGATACCTCAGGAAAAGCGATCTGGTCTCCGGACGGGAAAGCCGTGGCCTACGCGGGGAAGGTGAACGGGACCTTTCAAGTGTTTCTCCGCTATCTGTCAACTCCGGTGCCAGCGCAGCTGACCCACGAGAAACTGGAGACCCTGCCCTTCGGCTGGTCGAGCGATAGAGGCCATCTCATAGTTGGTGAGGCAGAGGGCAACTTCGGTATGCTGAGGCATTACAAGCTCTATTCGGTTCCAACCGTGGGCGGCCAACTGGAGTTCATTATGGATGCCAGCGGCCTTGCCTGCGACCTGTCCCGGGATGGCAAGGCCTTTGCCGCGTTAACAGGAGGCAAAGACCGCGTGCGAATTTCTGATCCGGTTGGCTCGCCTTTGCGGCCCTATACACCAGAACCATTCAGATCGAGCGCTGCAGAGGTTACAAGCACCCCCTCGCTTTCCTTCTCGCCAGACGGAAAGCAGATTTTGCTCCTTCTCCCGGCGGGCGGTAGGGCGGACGAAGCGTGGTTGCTCCCCTATCCGCCTGGAAGCGGATCACCGCATCAGATATCCATCCTCAGGAGGTTGCCTTTTTTTGCGAGTTGGCCGAGTTCCTCCTGGATGGCGGACAACCGGAATGCGGTGATCTCAATTCAAGCTGACCAGAGGTCCGCGCTGCACCTGTGGCTGGCCGATACCAGCTCAAATGTGTTGTCGCCACTCACGACCGGCACAAACGACGAACGTTTCCCTTCTGTCTCTCCTGACGACAGGAGCATTCTCTACAGCCTGATTTCGGAACGCGTTGATGTGACTTCAGTCTCCGTCGAGGATGGCACGACGAAAACCCTCATCACCACTGGCCATGAAGAATTCGATGCCAGCTGGTCCGCAAACCAGGCGAAGCTCACGTGGGTAACCAATCGAAGAGGGGCGTGGGAAATATGGATTCGTCTGCCCGACGGCTCCGACCGGGCCGCCGTAACAGCCGCGGACTTTCCGAGCGATGTTGGCAATTCCAACCTTAGTTTTAACCCGTCTCTTTCTCCGGACGGTGAGCGGATTATTTATGTTGGACCCAATCCCGGAACGACTGGGGGCGGCCGAATGTGGATCTCTTCGGTGGCGGGCGGAGCCCCGATCCAGCTCACCAATACCCCCCAAGCGAATGAGTGGGGCGGATCGTGGTCACCCGACGGCAGCCAGTTTGTCTACATCGGGGCTAACACGTTGATGACAATTAAGACCAGCGGCAATGCTACCCCAAGCGTGCTGAAGAAGGATATTGATGAGTTGCATCTGCCCGACTGGTCACCTACCGGCGAATGGATCACATACCACGACAAAAATGGCTGGTGGCTGATTTCGCCTGACGGCAAGACCTCGAAGTCCCTCGGCAAGATAGAGTCTCCGTATCTGGCCTTTTCTAAGAACGGCAAACTGCTTTATGGGATCCAGACTGGCGAAATCGAAGGCAGCATACAACGCGCGACGCTCTTTTCTCTCGACCCCGTGACGCTCAAGCAGAAAGTGATCAAGGAACTTGGGAAGGACTTCGCGCCGCAATCACCCAACGACAACGGGAATCGCTTTAGTTTTGCGCCGGACGGGAAGAGTTTCGTATATGCCACGTCATACTACCGCGAAGATCTCTGGATGCTGCAGGGCTATCGTCAGCCGGGCTGGCTGGCTCGTATCTCGGACGCCCTGAATCTGAAATAACTGAAGACTAACATTCTCTGGCTCGCAAAGTATCGTCGGCGTTGGACGCTGGAGCTTTGGCAGTTGCTGCGGATCGGGTCCGAGGCCAGAGACTCATGCCATCTCGAAGCTATCCTTCCCACCCGTAATCCGAAAGTCGCCGGTGTAGTTTTCTTAAAACTGGGTGGTCTCAATGGGTCGACGCAACACTCGGCTCAGACCCACATTCAATGAAAACAAAAGCTAAAAGCGCTGGCTAGGGTTAGATCAGCCGGAACCTTACCTGGCTAGGTTTGGCCACATCAGCCAAACAGATCGATTCTTCAGGGTAAGCATTTGTGGATCAGCTGATTAGATAGTGTTGCATCGTATCCGTCAGAGCAACCACACAGTTGACGATTACTCGATTACTGATGGTTTGTGAGCGACGCGCGGAAATTAGGCCGGATCGGCGAACAACAACAAGTCAACTGATGATCAGAGATCCGATCCGCAGGTTCTTCGTTGCGTTCCGGATGCCAAGCAGATGCAAATGCCAGTCATCTACATTACCAAACGCGGCATTGGGTGGCGTGCACCATAGCATCGCCGGTTTTGCAACCGAAGGCCTTCTGGAACTCCGGCATGTTGGAGACCACGTTGTTCACTCGGAGCCAGGGGGCCGAGTGCGGATTGCTGAGGATGAGGGTGCGCGCCGCTTCGGGGCGAATCTGATCGCACCAGCTGGTTGCATAGGCCATAAAGAACCTCTGTAGGTTGGTGAGGCCGTGGGCATCCTTGTCCTCAAGCGTCTTGCTTTGATGCTTAAGATCTTCGTTGAGGGCCGCGAGGGACAGATAAATGCCCCCGTTGTCGGCGGTGTCTTCGCCCTGGGTGAGTTTGCCATTTTGCTCAACGCCGGCAATGCCGGGCACGGGGCCGGTGTACTCTGCGGAGATGCAAGAACCCCGTTGGTCGTATTGCTTCGCGTCTTCCGGTGTCCACCAGTCGCGCAGATTTCCGTTCACGTCGAATTTGCGGCCTTGATCGTCGAAGCCGTGGGTGAGTTCGTGGCCGACAACGGAACCTTCCGCGCCGTAGTTCAGGACATCGTCTGAAGCGGTATCGAAGAAGGGCGCCTCGAGGATGCCGGCGGGGAAGTTGATGGTGTTGGTTTGCGGGTCTTCATAGGCGTCCACTGTGGGTGGTGTCATCAGCCACTGGGTACGGTCGAGAGGATGTCCGATGAAGGCCACCTGCCGCTTCAGTTCGAAGGCCGTGGCGTGTTCGACGTTGGCGGGATAACTGGCGCGGGATATGGAGAGGGAGCTGTAATCGATCCACTTGTCGGGGTATCCAATCTTGTCGACTACGGCCGCCAGTTTTAGGTGGGCTTCCTGCTTGGTCGCCGGCTGCATCCAGGTCAAGGCGTCGATGTCCCGGCCCATGGCGGTTTCAATGTCCTTGACCATCTTCTGGGCGCGCGCCTTGCTCTCCGGAAGGAAGACCTGAGCGACGTAGACCTGCCCAAGTGCTTCGCCGAGATAGCGGTCGACGGCGGTGGCGCAACGGCGCCAGTTCGGCGACTGCTGAGGCTGGCCCAGGAGGGCGCGCTGGAACTCGAAAGACGCATCGCGCCAGGTGTTGCCCAGGGTATTTGAGGCGGATTGAAGTAGGTGCCAGCGCAGGTAACCCTTCCAGGTGGCAAGGTCCTCGCCGGTGAGCTGCTTGTTCAGAGCGCGGAAGAACTCCGGGGCTGAGACTTCATATAGCGGGACGGCCGGCGCGCCGATTCCGTGCAAATAGCTGTCCCAATCGAACGCCGGCGTCAGCTCCTTCAACTGAGCCAGGGTGTAACGGTTATCGATCTTATTGGGATCGCGGCGGGTGATATTGTCCATCTGGGCCTGGGCCATGGCGGTCTCGACACGGAGGATGGTGGCTGCATCCCTTGCGGCATCGTCCTGGCCCTCTCCGCCGAGTTTGAGCAGTGCCTGAATGTAGGTGACGTAATGATCACGGATCTTTTTGAAATCGGCATCGGTATTGAGATAGAAATCGCGGCCTGGTAAGCCGAGGCCTCCCTGATCGACGCCGGCAACGACGCGGCTGACGTCGCGGTAATCAGGCGTGGGGCCGTAACCGAAGAGCGCGGCATTGGTCTGGTTGTCGCCCGCTAGCCAGGCGCTGCCGAATGAACTGTGCATGAGAGCCAAGACAGCGGCGATGTCGCGCTTGTCGCGCAGCGCGTTGATGCGATCAAGGAGTGGCTGAAGGACCGGGAAATCGTTGGAGTTGGCGCCCGCTTGGTCCATGCAGCTGGCGTAGAGGTCACCGATCTTCTGCTCGTTGGGCGTACGGGATGGATTGGCGGACTGGTTCTTCTCGAGGATCTGGCGGAGGACCTGGCGGTTCCATTCCTGCAACTCGACACCGGGTCCCCAGAAGATCTGGTCGGGCGGGATGGGGTTGGCGGCATTTATTTTGCCGCACACGTACTTATAGAAGTTGCTGCAGGGGCTGGCGGAGGTGTCGACTTGCGTGACATCGATGTGCGGGAGCTGGGTCAGAGACGGATCGGATTGGGGCGACTGCGCCGCGGCACGCAACAAGCAAGAGGCCGCGAGAAGAGCGGCAGAGGGCTGAGTCATCCTCATAGAGTGCTCCATTTCAGTCAATGGTCGAGGGAAGGCGCTGAATTGGTAACGAAACATTATAGTGCGGGGCGGTGGGAGCGCGACTAAAATTCGACGAGGGGTGGGGTAGGGGTTCGGGCTTGGATATCGAGGAGAAAATAGCCCACGAAGCTGTTGTCAATCACAAGGTGATCGTTGGCCAGAGCAAGCTTGATGTTTACACGGCGAGATCCGGGCCGCTTACAATCACACTCAGGTTTGTGCGGATTTAGGGGAGCAGGTCACCAACAAACCGGTTGGCTTTGTAGATAAATGCGCAGACTTGATTCGGGCTCTCTCCCAGCGTGAGGGCGTAGATGTCGGTAGTTGCATCGGACGGGTCCCGAACCGGTCGTGATCACTACTCATGTCCATTATCGAGTAATTCCCAAAGGCTTCGGCATTGTCATTAGGGCCACCGAACATTCAGCGCATAGATGTCCTGGGTGCTAATGTCGCGCGATAAAATCGGGGAGTCATCCGGCGCGGCGTTGATGTATTCCAATCGACGAAAGTCTTTTAGGCTTATGATTGTCTCTATCTGGTGGTCGGCGAACCGGATGCGTTCAACCTTTGATTCCACACCCACGCCTACGGTCGTGAAGTAGAGATACTTGCCATCGAGCGAGACTAGGTCCGAACAAATGGACCGTGTTGAAAGAAAACGATCGGAATACTTCCAGTTTGAAGTGGGCCGGCTACCGGGCTCTGCTTAACCTCTCCCGCAGCAAGATTCTTAACGATGGCACCGACGCGAAGGAGATGAAAGTTGCAACTATCGATGTCATTACCGACATCGATACCGCGCGACACGTAGCTACCGAGCTCCTGTTTTGTATATTCAAGCTCTGCGTTCAAAGCGTTCACGCCCTTCTTTCGGAATTCGCCGATGAAGTCTCTTGCGAAAAATTCATAGAGAGGGCGAATTGCTCCGAAACTAGCAGGAGCGATCGCTGTGTGCGTGCCTCCGTGCGGGTTGATGACTCCCCAAAGACGCCAATTCTGAGCGTGCACGGCAGGATCGAAGTCTACCGGCAAGATATGCTTCTGGAATTTTCGAGTGCCTATAAATCCGTAGACAACATAGTTATCTTCCATGTTGAACGCAAACTGGCAGACTATGCTATTAAGGTCAACTTCGGTAGCCCCGCCGGTATGAGTTAATCTCGGCACGAAGAGGACTATATAACGATATCCGCGAGGCGCGCATATATTTTTATCGCTTTTTTGGGAGGGCCAATCCAACGCCTGGTGTCATGCGGCACTTAAAGCTCGATTGGCTGCCCTTTGTTTTCAATAATCTTCCGGGATTCTACTGTAACCTCACTGCACTTTAATCCGAGACTACTGCAGCTAAAACCAAGACAAAGTTTCAGCAGAAGTTTGTCCTGGCTTTAAATGCAAAAGTGGCGCCAATGGGAGACGGCGTGCGCTTTAGCCCGGCACAGTCCGGCATTTAAATACAACGAGCGGCTTAAATTTCGGGATTTAAGTGCAGCGAATTTGCGCTTCGGATAACAATCCGGTCAACATCATAAACGCTCTGGTGGGCTGAGAGTGTTTTCTCCAACTCGAGCGACGAAATGTTTTCACCACCGCTAGCGATGAACTCTTCTTGGGTTTTCATGCGATAGCGCTGAACAGCAGTAAAATGGTTAGATATCGAGAAGAATTATGCCTCGACTTGAGACGATAAAGAAGCAGGCTGATGTGACTCACGACATCACAGCCCCGCGGGATTCGCGCTTTCGAGCCGCGATGGCGCTGGCTATCATTGCCGATGCTCTCCAAATCGTTGTTTTTCCCTTATTCGTTGAGGGCGCGGCATCGCCTGCTGATGACATACTCGATTTCGGTATTGGAGCTGTGCTGGTTCACCTTCTTGGCTGGCATTGGGAGTTTCTGCCGTCGTTTTTTGCCAAGCTCTTGCCGGGAGTCGATTTGGTTCCTTTGTGGACGCTGGCAGTTGCCAGCGTCTATTGGAAATCGAAGAGGAGCGCGGTGACTATCGAAGGAAGTCGTGAGGAGCACCCGACGCCGAGGATCCTCGGTGTGTTTAAGCCGTGAATGGCGTGGTACCGGGGCGTGAACGGGCATATCGAGGCATAGGGTGCTCTCGCAGGTCAATTTAAGTTGTCGGTTGAACGATAGATCGCTAGGCGACTGCACGGAGTCGAGAGAACTGGACCGGGAAGGAAGCTTGCCTCGGAGGGTCAGGGTGGTTGAGGATCAGTTCTACCCGCAAAACCGCTTCACTGCCGCAAACACCACAACGATAGGGCCGGGAGTTGGAGATCGTAATGTTTTCGCAATAGACCGCCTGATGCAGCGGAATACTGCAGATCGCTGGCTCGGTACTAATTTCTAAGACTTTTGCCATCGGGGCTCACCTCTGGGAGTAGTTGTCGCCTGTTTCCTTGGCGGGTTTGATTTAGGGAAGCGGCCACACACGGCGAACGCCTCATCTTCGTTCGTGAGTCGGCGGATTGGAAAGTGATCGACTCCGAAGGTCTCGATGATCAGCTCTTTGTGGCCCTCACAAAACGCTTCTTTGTCGATCACCCAGGCAGCTGCCCGCCTGCACATCGAGCACTGGATGAATGTCATGGTTCACCTCAAAAAGGAAAAGGGATGCGATCGCTCACATCCCTTCGGTCCGATTGGGTATGATTTGTCACGCGACGGACGGTTGCTGAGCAGCTTGTGTCATCGCGTTGACCAGTTTCTCTAGGACACCGAAGTTCGGTACCTTGGTCAGAGATTCCACGGCGTTGCCATCGAGAATGGCGTAGAACTCCCTTTCAGGAAGTTCGGCCGCGATCTCACGTACGCGAGCCATTCCGCGGACACCGCTTTCCATCCACTTCAGCACGTTTTGTTGCACTTGCTTATTTGGAATCTCCCGTGCGGAACGGGCGTGCGCCATCGCCAGGATACTTCCAAAGAGCGCGTCGCCAAGCTCTCGCCGAAAGCCCTCGATCTTCGTGGTCATACTCGCATCGAGAGGACCCTTCTGCACGGGGAGCCTGGTCTTGTTTTCCTTGCCTGACGTCTCGCTCATCTGCGGAGGATTGGCTGCTTTATACCCCTTCGGCAGTGCCCAGGATGGGAGTGTCGGAATACTCTTCGGCTGTTTATGCTCATCTATATCGACCCACATCTCAGCGAAGTTGTAAAAGTAACGGCCGAGACCAAAACAGCTACAGGCCCGCTTAAAGGCCTGGGCCTCCGCGCTGGTCATTGCGTTCTCATCATCAGCCCACGCTTCACCACTGCCGCTGTGGCTTCCCACTCCGGCGATGGTCACGGTGCAGGTCACCAGCACCTTGCCCGTTTGGATGGTCCTGTCTTTCTTCAGCCTGACTACCGGCGAGATGGTATGGACCGCATACTGCCGGGTCCAGCCACTCGCAGTGACAACTTCGTTCAGCCGATCCGTATACGCCCGCGGATCAGCGTACGGTGTGACGCGGCCCTTCCTGCCGTCGCGGCTTGTTGCGGCAACAAGCCACTTCACGTCCTTCGGAGAAAACGGCTCTTCAAGACGCAGCAGGGCCTCCGCATTGTTTTGCGTTTGTTCCATAATTCACCTATTGAGAAAGAGGTTTGAGATTCGGAGGGATCGGGACAGGTTTGAAACGAAGCGATACGAGTCGGACCCGATCTTTCGCTATTAGATCAGTGGAACCGAACTGTATGTTTAGAACGGTTTTACGCGGTTTCTGCTGTGTTCAGATTGCTAACTTCTCTGCAGGTAGGAAGTTGCATGTCCAGAAGGGATGCTTGGTGTTCAGTTTTGCATCCCCTTGCCTTCGTTGTCCCTGCGCGATAACTTCGGAGCAATGACGTTTCATTCACGTGAGAAGGTTGGTAGAAATGATCCCTGTCCCTGCGGCAGCAGCATGAAGTACAAGCATTGCTGCCTGAAAGTTGCAGCTGCCTGCGATGACAGTCCATGGAGCCGGCAGCGCGACGCATCGGACCGGCTCACCGGGAACATGCTGGACTTCGCGGAACGTAAGTTTGGGAGAGTCATTTGCGATGCGTGGGAGGACTTCAATCAAGTAGCGCTTCCACCGCCATACGAGCAGAATGTGGATGAAAAGCAGATCTTTCTCCCCTACTTTTTGTTCGAGTGGGCCCCGGAGCGGCCCGCACGGTATCGTGGAAGTCAGTTGCGGGTTGGCCTTGTGGGAAGATCATACCTGGAGAAAGCCGGGAGCCGCCTGTCGGAATTAGAGGCGCTGATCTTTAATCAGGCGACCACCCAACCGGTCACCTTCTATGAAGTCCTCCGCTCCGAGCCGGGAGAAAGTCTCGTCCTCCGCGACATCCTGATTGGCGGAGATACGAAGGTTGTCGAGCACTCAGCATCGCAGATACTGCGGCCAGGAGACATTACCTACGCACAGATATGGCGGCTTCCTGATGTGGCTACACTCGGCCGCCTGGCCCCAATTCCCATTCCGCCCCGCAACAAAGCGGAGATCGTCGGATTTCGCGCGAAGCTGAGGAAGAAGATTGCAAAGCAGAACCGCGAGCTGACTGCGGCAGATCTGATCCGATATGCGGAAGAAATTCGCACTCTATATCTGGATATCCGAGATGCGCTGCACCTGCCGCCTCGATTCTGCAACACGGACGGTGATCCACTCCTCTTTCACACCCTGGCCTTCCGGGTCGGGTCTGCGCGAGCAGCCTTCGATGCCCTGGCTCCGCTGGCGTGGGGCCTGTCCAAAGAAGATCTGCTCGGAGCGGCGAAAGTAGACGCGGACGGCACGCTTCGCAGCGTGGAGATCGAGTGGAGAAAGAAGGGAAACCGGAAGTTCAGCACATGGGATAACACCATCCTGGGCCGGTTGACAATATCCGGGCGATCACTGGTGGCGGAGGTGAACTCGAAAAACCGGGCGACGAAGCTTCGCCAGGAAATCGAGCAGAGGCTGGGGATACTGGCGGTTCACCAGAGCACAGTCACGCAAACGCCGGAAAAGCTAATGAAAGACCGCGAGCGGCAAAGAGCCGCGGGCTCGGTAGCATCCGAAGAGAGTGATCTGCTTCTCGATTCTGAAGTGAGGGAACAGGTCGAAGCAGAAATGCAAAGGCAGATGGCGGGTTGGGTTCATCAGAAGATTCCGGCTCTGGGCGGACTCACACCGATCGAGGCGGTTGCAGACCCGGACGGCAAAGAAATCGTGGAAGCCCTGCTGCTGGACTGGGAGCGCCAAAACGAAAGACCCGCAGGTCCGGGAACGGTCCGCCCCGACATCAACGCCATCCGACGGCAACTCAATCTCGGTCCTTCTCTCGTCTGATTTCTGCAGCTCGTTTTCGACATGGATTTAGAAAGGGTGGAAGCGCTTATGCGCACTGGTGTTCCTGTTCGAGCCGGCACGTGAGGTATTCCTGACAGGCTTCAGGATAGCTCTATACAATTCTTCGGGATCGATTCCAAGCCTGCCTGCATTTGCTTCGATGACTGCAATTCGACCGACGAGGTGCTTGTTTCTCTCGCGCTCGATATTTAGCTCATTTCTTAGTTGGATGAGTTGATCCTCGAAAAAGCGCTGTTCTATAGCAGGGCCGGATAGCAGCGCGTTGTCCCGCTGAAGCTGCTGGGCGGCATTTACATCCTTGTTGAAACCATATTTGTACAGTGTTGTCGGGCTGACGCGCAAAGCATCAGCCACGCTTCTGACATCCAGTGCCGTTTCCTCCGGCGCATGCGTCTCGGCGATCGCCAGGTAGTCGCGGAGGCGCTGATGTAACCGATCGCGAACGCTTACTCTGGGCATCGGCCGCTCCGCGACGAAACCATCGGTCCGTCGTCACCAGGCTCCATGTCGTCATCCACGGCAAGCGCCTTCGCAATGCCGTCGAGAGTCTCCTTGCAGTGCCGGACCCAGGGCTCTGCTATCTCCGAGTTGCGTGTTGTTTGAAGCCCGGCCACTGCCAGAGTCTGCTCGGTGGCCTCGCGAATCTGGATAAGATGTTGCCGCTCCTTTTGATTTCCTCGCGTGCGGAGATAGTCCGGGCAACCCCGCACGCAGTTGAGGTGGAATGGGCAGGGAGTCACGGCAAAGTCATGCAGGCAGATGCCGAAGGCAGTAAAGTGCGCGGCCTGAATCTCGCCTTCGAGGAAGGCTTCTCTCTGGGCTTGGGGCAATTCAAAGTAAATGTCCGCCTTAATTCCCTGGAGCGATGCTTCACGCATGCCGGCCTTGACCCACTCCAACCGTTCACTAACGGTGGCGTGCCGATAGGCTTCCGTATCCCTTGCGCTCTCCCGGCCAAGCCAGCGCGTCTGCAGCTCAACGGGCAGGCCGCCCTTGTCAGCGATGTGGTTGAGCCAGTGCCTGAGTTGATGTGTCGTCATTCGGCAGAAAGCGCCATTTGCTTCCCGGATGCCGAACTTCTCGAAGGCGGATTTCATGTTCGCTTTCCTGGTGATGAAATCGGATATTTGAGTGAGGAGCACCGGCTCGACAAGGAGCGGGCATGCGGACCTTGTGCTGTGAAAGAAGTTGCGGAATGCGATGAACAGGGATTCGGAGAGCTTCTGGCGTGTTCCATCCCGGCGATCCACTGTCCAGAGTTGCCTTACGCGTAGGTTTCGCAAGTATGCCTCGACTTCAAAGGCGCGGAAATAAGTCCCTTTTGAATCGCGATGCCGAATCAGCCTATCCCGAGGGATCGCAAAAACACTCCGGTGGTTACATCCGAGGACACGCGCAATTTCGCCATGGGTCATTCGAGCGCCCCAATGAAAGCCGGGAAGGGGTACCCGGTGAGGGGAGTTCTCCAGCACTTGAGCGCGTTGCCGCGCGGCGTGTGTGATCTTCCGAATCCGCCCGATAGCCTCCTGTGCCAGGGCCGCGCCAATGGGGGTCAGCCACCGAACCGCAAGCAATCTTGCACCGCCTCTGCTCTTCTCTCTGTAGTAACGGAGGCCGTATCGCGGTTGTCCGCCGCTCGCTTCGCGAACTTCGCAATCCAGGGGCAGAGTGAGTAGCTCGCCGACGCGGAAGCCAGTGACGACCAAAATGGCAAGCGCGGCAGCTCGCAGCCTATCTCTCGGCTCTACGCCGTGCTCGCGGTAAACATCCGCGAGACCGTTTAACACAGCTTCTGATGGCAATCGGTCGCGGCGGGCTTCTTGCCCGGCTATCGTGTGACGGTTGAAGTCCTCCACACGCGGTGTCTGAGCAGTGTAATAGAGCGGCCGGCAGAGGTTCCGGCTGGCCAAGAACCTGGTGAACACGAGCAGGCTCATCATGCGCTTATATGTCGTGGACTGCGCCCAATGAGCCTGCATCAGCAGCTCAGCCTGGCTCAAGTCCTCTTCTGACAGAGCCGGCCATCGAAAAGCCGCAGGATCGCCGCCTCGCCTCGTGAGGATCGCTTCCCAGAGGATGCGCGCGCAATCCAACCTCAGACCCATGTTGCCGGGTGAACGGCGGTCGAGAATCAACCAGCTCTTGACGACTCTGGAGTAGTCCGTAGGCAAGGGTTGATCGTTCGTGCCGTAGCGCGTGAAGTAAACATGTCGATTCGTCCGGTTGAACGCCCTGTCCTTTAAGCAGCTCACGTCCCAGAACGATGAGTCGAACATCCCCGGATCGGCGCCTAAGTCCGCTGCGAATTTTTCGCGAGCGATGAGGACCAGCTTCCGTACTGCGGCACTGCTCATGGGGAGCTCGCTTCCGAAGCTTGGATCCCGTCGATGACCTGACGGATCGCCGCGCGCACCTGGTCAAGCTGCAGAAGAACCCTTCGGTCGCTGCGATGCTCGTGGCTCCGAAGGAACTCGTCGATGGACTCCAGCATCTGGCGATGCGGCCCGGCTCGGAGCGCCGCAAAAGATGGGCACAGGTAACAGCTCAGAGGCGGAAACAGTTGGCAGAGACCGTCTCTATCCGCGTCGCGGCCGCACAGGCCAATTCCACCCACATCGAGGTGCGGAATCCCCAGATGGGGGACGGCCGCGGGAACCATCCGATCCGAGTGGCCAGCGGCAGGCAAATGTTCATCGGAATCGATGATCCGGCCTTGGAATCTGCGAACCAGCGGCGCCAATGCACCATCCGTGGCCAGAGCGACAGGGTCGGCAATGGAGGACGCGGTCTCAACGTAGACCCGCACGTTTTGCGTATCGGCATGATCAAGAACTTCGGCGATATGGAACAGAGAGGCGCCCTCTTCGGCCATGTGCGTGGCGATTGAAAAGCGGAATCGGCGTGCGTTCATCCTCATCCGAAGTTGCGTTCGTGGAGAGATGATATCTGCTGCCTGCGCAAAGCGCCGCATCGCCACGTTGATGGCTGTTTCCGGGCATGATGCGGGCAGCCAGTGGAGAAGCGGTCCATCTGGGTCACACTCCGCGAGGCTCTTCAGCAGACTGCCAAGCACATTACTGATCGGTCGTCTCTTGGTCTCGCGCCGGGAAATCCGCTTCTTGACACGCGGCACATCGAGTTGCCACACCGCTCCCGACGTGGTTTCGTAACGAATCAGATCGCTGTTGCGCAGCCGCGCGCTCGCGTTCGGGTTGTGACCCAGTTCAAGATGCAGCATGACGATGGCACGGTCCTGACTGGCTCCCAGGTTCTGACGAACTGCCCTGCCGATCAGCAGGAGTTCATCCGAGGAAAACGGTCCTCTGACGGCATCGCGGAAACGGACACTGTGTCCCTTGGCGTTTCCAACCGCCGTGATCGATCGCAGGATCTCAAGAAAGGCTGGGTCGAAGTCCCGATACTGCCTGGCAACACCCCAGCGATAGAACGTGCGCAGGCGTGAGAAGTCGTTGCCCTTATCGGCGGTACGCTCGACGCCATGTTGCAGGAATGCGCGTACAAGTCCCTCAGTCAGGTTCGCCCACTCTGCCGGTGGATGAATGCGTGAGCGCAGCCACTCCTGCAAGCGCAGGAACATCCAAAAATCGTTCTCAATGGTCCGCGCCTTCTTCCGTGCAATCCGGTCGGCGAAGTAAAGCTTCAGCAAATGCCGTGCACGTGGACTGAGAATGCTCGGTTCGTCCTGCCGTTCCCAGTGCAGCGTAATCGTTTTTCCGCCGTCCAGCGAGGAACGAAAGCGCCAAACCTCCTGAGTGGTATCGACAAGCTGGCCATCAAAAGAAAGCACAGTTGTGTGGAGCGGAGGCAAATCGGACAGACGAGATACGCGGCCAGCGTTAAGCATCCTTCGCCTCCCCGTACAGCCTGCGATGGTAGTTGCGAACAGCGTCCTTCGCCTGGCTTGCCAGGGCGCGCTGGATGTAGCGCGTGGCGGACTGCGGGTTGGTCCATCCGCCAAGATAAACGAGCCGGTCCATGCCGTTGGGCTGATCTGCAAATGCTTCGGCCATCCGCTCTGCCCAAGTATGTCGCAGGCGATGCCAGGATAGCGGCGATACACCGCTGTGCTCGCCGATAGCTGCGATCACGTCGTCCGCCGTATCCATCGAAACCGGCTTTCCGGAGCGTGCAACGAACAAGTACGGACTTCGGCCTGAAACCCTTCCCAGAGGACGCGGGTAGGTCAGATATGCGCGGATGGCCGCCAGCAGGTTGCGTGAGGCCGGAATCACTCGCTCGGCGGTCTTGACCGCAGGCTCCTTGGACCGCGAATCGTGTGGATCGTCCGGACGCCGAAGTATGCGAATGCCATCGTCAGCTCCCCTTGGCAGGGAATCCAGACGCAACTTGAGAAGCTCACCCCGGCGTATCCCCAGTTCCAGGGCTACCTCAAACATCAGCCAGTTCCGTAGCCGGGTGTGAGGAGAGAATATCTCCGGAAAGGTTAGTACGCCTTGCACATCGCACCGTGGACCAATGCTGTTACGTATCGCTCGGATCTCCGCTTCTTCCAGAGGCTCAATGCGGTCCGTTGCGCGCGCACCGGCCCGTAGCGAGCGAAGAATTAAGTCAATCCTGCTCCGTTCCTGAGCCAGTTGCGCGAGATCGAGAGACCTGCGGCCACCGCGGTTTTCGCTATCCAGAGACCACTTCAGAAAATCTTCAACAATCGTCAGATGCTGATCGTAAGCCCCCGTGTCCAGTTCCTGAGCGCCGCCTGTGCCTCGAAAGCTTCGTGCCAGCGACTCGATCTCGCGGTTCTGAAGCGTTCGCCCCCCGGTGAGGAGATCGTCGAGATCGAAGCCTGCTGTCTCTTGCGTCCACTTGTACACCTTCCCCAAAACCCGAAGGTAGGCTGCGAGAGTGGAGGACTGAACCCTGTATCGCCTGTATCGCATAACCCAGCGAAGGGCAACACGCGCTGGAATCCAGGTCGTCGCATCGACCAGGCACGGCAGGCGCTCTCCAGAATCCAACACAATGTGCAGGACCGAGAATATCTTCCCTGTGTCTGCCATCGCCCCCTCGCTTCGGGGACCAGTGTCCACGAAGTGCATTACTGGGCAATGATGTTCCGGTGAAAACTGGACACACGCTGCGACCCCGCTCTACTCATGCGGTGTCAGGGATTACTGGACACGGGGTCGTGCATGGCGTGGGGTGGGGACGAGGCCCTGTAGCGGCCCTTGGTTGTGTGCGCAAGTCACTCCGGCCTACGGCCTACGCGACTTGCGCACACAACCAGACGATAGATCAGAAGCTCTCAGAGACAGACGTACGAACAGGAAACTGGACACTCATACAAAACCACGGATTAGAACGGGACATCACTCTCCAGGATGCCCAGCTCGCCGTAGTCTTCGGCGGCGTGATTACGACCACCGCTCCGAGTGTGTGCGTCAGCCTTGCTGCTGGCGCGTCCAGTGCCCCCGTCGGTCGTTGAGACCAGGCTGATGTCCGTGACGACGATCTCGGTGCGATAAATCTTCTTGCCCGTTTCTTTGTCATCCCAGGAGCGCGTCGTGATGCGTCCTTCAACGTAGAGTTTGGAACCCTTCTTCACATAGTCGCGAAGAATCTCGGCACCTCGCGCATAAGCGACAAGATTGTGCCATTCCGTACGCTCCTGCCACTCGCCTCCGTTGTCTTTGTAACGGTCGCTGGTGGCTAAAGACAGATTTGCGACGAGCGTGCCGCCCGCCGTCGATCTGATTTCTGGATCCTTCCCTACATTTCCGAGCAGGATTACCTTATTGACAGTTCTTGCCATGATTGCTCTTCTCCTATTCCCACGCCCTTGTCATTCCGGCGTGAACCTTAGTGATCGTGCTTCCTCAATGGAAAACGTGCTCGATCGCCTCCTCGAGTCCGATTGGCTGATAGCCGTGAGCTGAGTAGCGAAAGCATGTCCCATCTGAAGCGATATTGAGATACCGCCTCGTGTCTCTGTGTTTGTAAAGATGAATCTGTTCGGAGCGGCCCATGAACATAAAGTCGACACAGAGAGAAGGGCCAAGCATCCGTTCCGGGGGCAGCCAATCGATGTTCATTGATGCCTCGGCGTGCGCGCAAACGCTGACTGAGGGGCCTCTTCGAACATGCAGCCCAGCAGATACACAAGGCCGCCTGCCAGAGTCATTACCAGTGCGTAAACGATGACCACGAAATCAAGGCCGGACCTCCGTATCATCGCTACAGCTCCAACCATCGAATGCAAAACAACCACGACGGAAGCCGCCCACAACGCATGACGAGCTAGGCGGTGCACGGCGATCCGCTCGCCATACTTACGGATTTCGAGTAGGACAAACGTTCCGAAGTAAGCAGCCAGCACATACCATTCCTGCGCGAACATCTCTACGAATGACCTTTCAGCACCGTGCATGTTTCCTTTGCTCCTCTCCACTGGATGACGACGTGGTCATGTCTGAAACTCGCAGCGTCCTTGTCGCTCGTTCATGGACTTCAACCGAGAAGAGGCGCGGTAACCTGCCCTCTCGTCATTTGTCGAATTAAAGCCATAATTCCTACAAAGACTGGCGCTGAGGCCAAGGTGTTGATCTGCCGAATGCGATGAACCTTTCGCTCCAAACTGTGCTCTTCTTCGTCACGTTTGATATCGAGCTCAATCTTCAGCCGCACGATGAGCAGAACCGTGACAACAATGGCTGCTAACGCTGCCGGCGGATTGTCAATGTTGTGTGAGGCGACTCCCAGGGTGAATAGGCACAAGCCAAAGCAACGCAGCCGTTCGTAGATCCGGGGATGATGCCAGTCGATCATGCTGGGACTCCAATTGCGGTCTGATTCGCAGCAGCACCGCACGCTTCCAGCAGATGGCAATGTTTGCAGCCTACGCAGCACACCCCCTCGGTCACTTTCAGCGTTGCTGCGATCCACCTTGGCTCCGGCGAACTCTGCTCTCCGCTACGCGTGAAAAAGACAGGTTGCGCTCCCCCGCGGAAGGCAGCCTCTCGGCCCCACAGTTCGGTCGCCAGCGTCCCGCACCTTCCCAGATAAAGCAGCTCACTGCGCAGTTCCGGCCGCCTTCCTGCTCTGCCCTCGAGCCAGTGCCGTGTGATCAGCAGATCGTAGGTATGCTCATAGCGAAACATCTCAACCCTGACCAGTTCGCTCTCGACCACAACGGCGTGGGTGCCATTCGGCAGCAGGCTGTGCACACGATTGAGCCACGCCAGAGCACTCCCGTCCGCAGCCACGAAGCCGACATAATGTCCGAGCAGCGACACCGCGCCGCCTGATTCTTCGGCACGGAGCTTCCATTGGTTTGCCCGGTCCTGATGAACGATCTCCACCTGAGGCCGGCAACGAATGCCTGTGTTGCGGATTTCCTCTCGGATCTCTGCCGGGAGCATCAACCCCCGGCGCGTCAGCGCGGTGAATCGGCTTTCCTGCACAAGCACCTCCTCGGTTAGCGATAACTCCGTTCGTGTATAGGCTGGCCGAGCGCGGCGCGGATCATCTCGCGTGTGCACCCCGCCCAGCATTTGTAGAAGCGAGGGTCGGCAATCGAGATGGCGAGGTTGTCGCCAGCCCGATCCCGGCCTTCTTTTGCGCACGATGGACAGCGGGTCCAGTAATTCCCGCTTCTCTGCGCGCGGACAGCGACGTGCTGGAGAATCTGAAAGCCGCCTTTGTTCCAGCCCGGATACGATACAGGTTGGATCGGCGGCCGCGGGCCTATCGACTCGGGAATCGACAGGCCGTCGGTGAACGTCTCCAGGTCTTTGCGGGTGAGCCGTTTCGCTCCTCTCAGGAAGGCCATCTGATCCTCGAGGTTGCTGCCGGCGTCTTCAAACCAGTAGCGGCGCATGTTCGCCCGGTGGATGCCGAGCGGTCCCCGGATGCCGTTTCCGAACTCCCCGTCGGCCAGTTCATCCTGGCGCGGGAAGACCTCGATCCCCTCTACCTGCTTCAGGACGCCTTTGATCGGCACGTCCAGCCGGAGCGCCAGGTTATATATATAGATACGGCAGAGCTTGGCAGGGACGGGCTCCGCGCACAGGATCCAGAGGTGGGCGCCCCTTCGTGACATCTCTACCAGAGCGTGGACACCATCCTGCTGGAGTTCCCACCGCAGACCTCGAAGGTCCCGGTACGCATCCTTATAATCACCGTCGATCGCGACCCATTTCGAGCACTGTGTCTCTGGATTGATTGCGTAGAGGCCGATCGTGAGCTCGCCTGACAGATGCCGGCGAATCGTCTCGACGTCGAGCGCCAGGGCTTCCTTCGTCTGGTAGTCACGCGCCCGGTAGAAAAAGTACTTCCCGGAATCTTCATCCGGCTTGTCTGTCTGCCGGGTATAGGCCCGCCGGTTGATGAACCATGACATATATTCCCGGGCCTGTTCCAGAGAAACCGGCACCAGCTCGGGCTTCGGGCGTGGCAGTTTCCATGGCGCAACTTGAGCGGTCATGGCTCAGTCTCCTTTCCACAAGAATGGGCTGTTGTACCCCGGATTCCGTACTCGGTCAAATGAGGCGGTTTTAACCTGCAGTCAACGGAATTACCATTCCGTGAGTCACCTGTGGGGATGATCTCCAGATAGCTGCAACCAGGACAGGCGAAGCCATCGGCGTCCTTTGGATGACGCCGCCTGTAGCGATTCCGATGACGCGGCCGCGGACCATCTCCCACCAAACGGATGAGCCGGTGGACCCGTAGGGCGTTCTGGAAATCCTCGCCGTTGAGATCGTCCTCACGGTTCCCGAAAGACAGCCAGAAGAACGCCTGCAGATTCTCGCGATAAAGGTAAATTGCTCCCGTATTCGGCCGAGCAGGGATGCTTTGCAGGATCAGGAAGCCATGACGATCCTCGACCAGCCGTTCCGCGCGCGCTTCGCCGCGTTTCAGAAAGGCCCGCAGAACCTCCCAGCGGTTGGCACCTGGCCCCAATCCAAGATCGCTTACGGACATGATACGGTCCACTTGCAAGCTGCCCAGCAGCTCGCGCTTCGAGTAACGGCGGCGGTGAGACATGGCGGTTTCTCCTGATGTTGGTATGAAATGGAAAAGCCCCCGCGGTGCGGAGGCTCGTGGACGAAAAACTGAACGGTATGGTCCGCGCCAGCGAAAATGGTCGCGGCAAAAAGAATTCATTGCACCGGTTTGTTCTTTTCGAAGAATGCGAATCGTTGGTCCTAAAACTCAGGAGGTCGAAGCCAGTCCGCGGGCCCCGGCACAATCTGTTCGCGCCCGAGCTCCTCGATCCTCGCAAAGCCGGCGGTATCGACGGAGGAGGCGCGACCGTCGATCTCGACAACATCGCCAACGCTCATCGAAGGGCCACGAGATTGGCTATGTCGCCCGACCGCTCGATATTGAGCCAGTGGAATAAAAGATGGGCCGCGAAATAGTAGAAACTTTCGCATACACCATCCTTTTCGGTCATACACAACAAATCGCTCTAGCATGACCATTTCATCCGGCTTCCATTATTGACAGCAGGGCCGCCAGTATATCGGCATTCAGACTCAGTTGATGTAAATTTGGGCTCACGTGAGTCAAGGTAAAAAACTACGTGACCCGTCCGAGCAACCTCATCCTCCGGCACTACGTCAAGACGGTCTTCGGGATTACCCTTCCATCATTGAACGCCGTCCGCCAGCATCAGATCGCTACCCCGCGTGTCCGATTCTGAATATGCAATCCATGTTTCGTCGGGTGAAAGGGCCAGCCCTCCCCATAATTCGAACTGCTTCTCAATTGGGAACCGTCGTGTAACACGTGCTGAAGAAAACTCATAAAATGCGGCGGCGGCGGGAGTGGAAGTTCTATCAGCATAGAAAATTCCCTTGGATCCCATCACCCAATCTGTCGGGGTTCCGACATTGGGCATTCCCTTAAGAGGTTGTTCCTGCCCCGTAGCTCTATCCAAAACCCGAAGGGATGCGTTCGTATCTCCGGCATAGAAATAAAGGACTCGTCCATCCTTAGACTCCTGCACCTTATAACCATGGGTTCTGGTCACTAACTCTGGGGTTCCACCTCCGGGAGCTACCTTGTAAATAGTGTCGTGTTCGACCTGTTGCGATGACACCGACGTAAAGTAGATCCATTTGCCGTCCGCCGACCAGGTAGGCACGCAGGCGGGGATGCCGTTCGTGGAGATGCGCCTGGGCAGCGCTGTTGATGGATCGACGAGATAGAGAGCGGCTTCGCCCGAGGCGCGAGAATCGAAGGCGATCCTCCGGCCATCCGGTGACCATTGAGGAGAACCGGTGAGAGCATGGAAATCGCTCAGCTGCACAGCATCGCTGCCATCGAGGTTTGCCGCCCAGACTTCCTTCGATCCGGAGCGATCAGATTCAAAAGCAATTCGCTTCCCGTCCGGCGAGATGGCGGGTGCTGCCTGATCGCGGGAGGTGGGAGCGAGCATGCTTCGGGTTAATCCTGACTTCAGGTCAACCCGCCAGATGTTCACGTTATCCTGCACCTGGACATAGACGAGCCGGTTACCGCGAGAAGCGATTTGCTGGCCTACATCTACAGCGGTTTGAGCAAACGGCAATCGGCGCGGCTGACCTCCGTTTGCACCAATTTCGAGAAGTCCGTCATTATCAGCGAGGATAATGCGCTGGCCATCGCCCGACCAGGCGATGCCGAGTGGTTCATCAACAAAGGTATGCAGGTTCTCATCCCGTTCACCCTTCGGGGAGACACGATAGAGATCGACAGCTCCGCTGACCGCTTCACATAGGGAGGCGATCCATTTCCCATCGGGTGAGAAGACCGGTGTGTATACCGTTTTGCATCGCGGTGGTCTTTCGATGGTGCGTATTTCACCAGTCTCGACCGCCAGGAGCCGAAGACTGCCTTTCGCTTCGTACAGGAGCTGCCGCCCATCAGCCGACCAGCTGAGCAAACTGGCGTTGCCGTAGAGATCGTCCGTGAAGGCGTCGAGCTTTCGCTCGGGACCGCCGAGCACCGACATGGTAAAAATGCCTCTCTCCGGTCCATTCGATCGAAGAAAGGCTATCGTGCTGCCGTCGGTAGACCAGGCGGGTATGATCGCTTCACTCGGCTGGTGCGTGAGCTGCTGGATCCTTTCTGCTCCGATGACCTTGATGTAAAGGTCAAACATGTTCTTGGCGGCGTTTCGTCCCCCATCCCACGCGAATACAACCTGTTTTCCGTCAGGAGAAAGTGCCGGCCACCTCGCGTATCCGGGCAGCGCTGTCAGAGGCGAGACGCGAACGTCCTGATTGCCCGGTTCAGCTGCCTGTCTTTTTTGGCTATTGCGGTGCGTCAGGTAGAGCGCGCCCACGAGAATCAGGATCAAGGCGGCAAGCGAGAATAGCGTGGGTTTCATCACCCGGTGTCGCCCGCCCGCGGCAGTTTCGCGGACTTCTGGAACCTGTGTTGCCGGCGGTGTCGCCGCGGGGGATCGTTCCGTCTGCGATGTTTCAACCGGGGCGATGAAGCGGTAGCCGCGGCGGGGGAGGGTTTCGACGAAGCGGGGATTGTCGGAGGAGTCTCCGAGGGCGTCGCGGACGCGGTTGACGGCGGCGTTGAGGCCGTGCTCGAAGTCTCCGAAGGAGTCGGTGGGCCAGAGTTTCTGCTTCAGCTCCTCGCGGGTGACCAGTTCTCCGGGGCGGAGGAGCAGGGCTTCGAGGACCTGGAAGGATTGGCTGGGAAGGCGGATGCGCGCGCCCTGTTTCCGGAGTTCTGCCGTGCGCAGATCGACTTCAAAAACGCCAAAACGGACGACTCGCGTGGATTGAGCTGACGGCTCGGGTGGAGACGAGGGTGCCGGTGAAGAGGGATTCATCGGAAGCCCTCGACCAGCATCAGGTGGCTGGAAACTTCATCGACTTGCGAAAATGCCAGCCATGTTTCGTCGGGAGAAAGTGACAAGCCGCCCCAGTCAGAGGGGCGCCGGTCGAACGAAATCTTTCGTGTTACCCGCTGCGATGAAAAGTCGTAGAAATCGATGCCCGGCTCTGGAGTCCGAACGACAAAGAAAATACCTTTGGAGCTCAACACCCAGTCATTCCCGTTTTGCATCATCGGCATTCCGTCGAGCGCATGCTGTTCTCCGGTGGCGACATTCAAAACATTGATACGCGCGTTGGTGTCTTCGGTGGCAAAGTAAAGCGTGTGGCCGTCTTTTGACTGCCGGATTTTCATACCCCGAGCGTGGCTGATCCGCTCCGGGATTCCGCCTTCAGAAGCGATTCGATACAGCGATTCGTGCTCGGCCGGTTCCGACGATTCTGATCTGAAGTAGATCCATTTTCCGTCGGGAGACCAGGTTGGCGTGGAGGCGGGGATGCCATTCGTGGAAACGCGCTGTGGAAGCGCTGTCGCTGGATCGACCAGATAGAGAGCGGGTTCACCCGACATGCGGGAATCGAAGGCAATCCGGCGTCCGTCGGGCGACCATTGGGGAGTGCCCGTTCCCTGCGCCTGATGGAAGTTACTCAACTGCACGGCATCGCTGCCATCAAGATTTGCCACCCACACCTCATGAAAACCGGAACGTTCCGACTCGAAAGCGATTCTCTTCCCGTCCGGGGAAATTTCAGGATCGCGCTGTTCCACGACACTGGGAGCAAACACGCTGCGGGAAAGCCCGGTCCGAGTGTCCGCCCGCCAGATATTGGTCGTGCTTTGCCATGCCACATATGCGAGGCGGTCACCGCGAGAGGCGATAGCTGGCTGGTCCGCACTCTCGGCAGAAATCGACAGGCGGCGGGGTTCGCCGCCGTTGATGTTGATCTCCCAAAGGCCTCCGCTCGCGCTGGACTGCTCGCCACTACTCTGCCCTCGAACAACAATCCGCTGGCTATCGTTCGTCCAGGCCAAAGGGCCCGAGTCTTCTTGACTCAGATGTTTCGAGAGTCCGCTTTTTAGCGAAAGAAGATCCAGATAGTAGTTGCCGTCCATCTCGCAGGTAAAGGCGATCCACTGCCCGTCGGGCGAAAACGCAGGAAACAGAGATTCGCATTTTCCCGCGTCGACGGGGTGAATTTCGCCATTTTCAGGAGTCAGGATATGGATGCCGTCAGTGGTGAAGTACACAAGCTGCCGGCCATCGGATGACCAACTTAGCGACATATGAGATGAGATGTGCTCAAAGGTTGCATCCGCAAGCTTCCGTTCAGGACCGCCGCGCGGTGAGACGGAAAAGACCCCTTCCCTCTCACCGCCCTCGCGAGCGAAAGCAATGGTGCGGCCATCGGGGGACCAGGCGGGAGCGATCCCGTCAGCGGGTTCATGCGTGAGTTGTTCGATCTTCTCCGACCCGATCACTTTGACATAGAGATTGAATGGGTTCGGAGTGTTGCTGTTTCCACCATCCCAGGCGAAGGCGACCTGGCTTCCATCGGGAGAAAACGACGGAGAGATCTCCCGTCCCGGCAGGGTTGTGAGCGGCGTGACGCGAAGGTTTTGCTGAACCTCGGCGCGGGAAAGCGGCGAAGGCCGATTTCTCAGGCGCACAAAGAGAAAAGTCCCGACCGCAATCAGCAACAACAGCAGGAAGGCTACGGCTGGAATCCAACGCGGTCGTGGTACGGGTGGAGGAGGTTCGATCAGGGTGTCCGCGGCTGAATTCGCTGTCGCGGCTGTCTTACCCTCTGGTTCACTCGCCTCGACCGGGGCGATGAACCGGTAGCCGCGACGGGGGAGCGTCTCCACAAAGCGGGGATTGTCGGAGGAGTCTCCGAGGGCTTCGCGGACGCGATTGACGGCGGCGTTGAGGCCGTGCTCGAAATCTCCGAAGGAGTCGGAGGGCCAGAGCTTCTGCTTCAGCTCCTCGCGGGTGACCAGTTCTCCGGGGCGGAGGAGCAGGGCTTCGAGGACCTGGAAAGACTGGCCGGGCAGGCGGATGCGGACGCCTTGCTTGCGCAGTTCGGCGGTCTGGAGATCGGCTTCGAAGACACCAAAGCGGACGACTCGCGTTGCTTCTTCTGGCTCACGCACAGGCGGCACCTGCGGTTCTAGCGAGTGTAAACCTGGAAAGCCACGAGCGGCATAAAAGTATTTGAACAAGGAAGACGCATGTAGTCAGTGATTTACCGAATGACCTGCATAGGATGCAGCTGGTATCGACAGGTCATCGATGTAACAGGAAATAACGCCAAGACTGCGGGGCACCGATGGAGGTGCTCCCATGCAGTCCAGCTCAAGACTCAGCCTTTCAACTTTAATTCTGACCTGCGCCGTCCAGTTGGCAGCGTCGCAGACCGTCTCCCTGACCAGCCCCGCTAAAGCAGAAGCCGCGACGCAGGTTCCGCAACATTTCGTCTGCAATACGGGATATTCAGCCCAGCAATGTCATGAACAGATGAACGTGCTGAGGCCGCGGCTCGACAAATACGGGGCCGACCGTCTCGGGGACTGGACCTGGGTTCTCGTCAAGTCCGATGACTGGAAGGCGCTCCAGCGCCAACACAGGATGGACCCCGACAGCCCGGCGTTTACGGTTCTGGACCGGCGGGAGACGTTCTTCGAGGAGGCGCTGGTGAGTCCGGTCACGACGAGGCGCGTGGAGCTGGTGAGGCAGTGGTCGCTTGGCATGGACGACTTGCTGAACCTGGCCGTTACCCACGAACTTGGTCACGCATTGTGCAACGAACGGAACGAACGGAAGGCGGATGCCAATGGCGAGCAGTTGCGCAAACGCCAGCCTGTGCAATGCAAATGAAGTCGGCGCTGACCGGGGTCCCGGCGGTCAGAAATAGAGCTTTGTCGCGGCCACGGTCCGCTTAGCAAGGTCGAACTAAAGCAGTATCCTCTGGTTGTGCCGTCGCGATGAAACTCCGGACCATAGATTCGGATGAAATGGCGTTCCCGTTTTGCCAGTGCGATTCCAGCACCTGCTGCTTCGTCTCCTCGAAAATCGGCAGCCAGTTGTACACGGTTCGCGTTCTGGTTGTCAGCTTGTCGTTGTCACGCCATGCGCTCAGCCGCGCGCGATTCGGCGATTCCTGCGAGGCAATTAACGACAATCTCGTGCGGGAGTGTGCGGATGAACCGCTCAATCGGACCACGCTTTAGGTCCGAAGTGCTCTGCCGGAACTGCGCTGACGGAAACTTTCCGCGACGCTCGACCATCTCGAGATGGGTCCTCTTGGCATTCCGAACGACCACAACCGGGGCTGGATTTGCCAGCGAAGCGCAGCGCGTCTTTACCCATTCTGCCGCCGGAATCGGCTTCCGAAGTTCGAAGCCCAGTGGCGACTGTAACGCAATCGTCTCCACATCCGGATACTCTTCGCGCACTCTGCCGAGCATACGCATCGAGTCTTTGCCGCCCGAATGGTTCACAACGAAGACAACGTCATCGTTGTTCTTTTTGCTTTACATCTGACAAATGATCCGCAACCGTCTCCATTTACATGCTTCTCTCTCGCCTTTTTTCTTCATGGCTTCATTCACAGCTCAAAACCTCTCCGAATCTTCACGCGCACAGGGGATAGTCAGAAATAACTCATTCGCACGCAGCGCCCTGCAGCACTCACGGGTAGGAAAGAAGCAGGCAACAAGAAGACAGCAGGAATTCACCAGGTGGTGGGTTAGAAAAATGCCTAACCTTTGGCCCAATCAGAATTGCCACACCAGAAATGGCGCCTTAGATTGCGGACTGGTTTGTGCGTCTACCGTGAACGGGAACCTGTTCGTGTTTCGAGGAGCACTGCCAGCGTTGTCCTTTTCTTGCCGGATGCCCCGGCAAGATGAAGACGGCATCCCATCGGATTCGCACAGAACTGGCGGGAGAGCGCAGCCGCAATGTAAATGGTCGCGTCTCTAAAATGGCCGACAAGTTGATACAGCATATCCACTGAGGGCGTCAGGTAAAGCAGCAGTTTTACCTGATCCTCACCTCTGAGCGCAGCCGAAAGCTCACGGTACCTGTCCGCCGATTTCAGGTTGTGCTCATATTCAATTGCCACTCGTTGCACATTGCCGCTCCATTCAATTTCGGCGATCGCGTCATAATCCTTCGCGAGTGGGAGGTCGATCGCGCAATTGATAGATCGCAGTTCCACGTCTCCCGTCCATTCTTTTAGCACATGGCTCTTCCGTAGAGCGCGCCGGATTTCGGCTAGTTCCAGGTAGTGTTGCATCTGGCGAGGGTTCATCAGGCATCGCGAGTCGGACGACAGACTCATCAGGCCATCTCCGCAAGCTTCCAGGCATTCAAGTCCCAGGCGACTGATCGTGTACACAGCGCCTTTGTATGGAATCTTAGGCGGCAGCTTCCTGACCAGGTCTGTTTGCACTAGTCTCTGGAGCCGCCAGTTAAAGGATCGTCGCGATCGCTCCACTTCTGCGGTCTCCATCTCCTCCCATAATTGCGCATGAGAGATGAACCCTGCGTTGCGGATGGCAGACATGAGCGGGAGATCTCGCCCGGTGTTGTATGCAATCGACGACAGTCTTGATGCCAGCTTCTCGCTGACATGCCCATTCAGTTCTTCAACAGTCCCGTCCATGTGACCTCCCAATTGCCTCGTTCTGTTTTCAACTGCGCTCCGGGTTGCGCCAAAATGAGTGTCTCCTGGTCGCCACGGAAGGCGCTTCCCGCCACAATCAGCACATCACTAGTGCACCAATTGGAGTCAAAATCGATTCTCCCGACCGTCCTGCTTTGTACGCAGAGGAGGATTCGATCAGGCTTTTTTGTGTCCGGAAGACAACGGTTCAGGAGCACCCTGTTCCACTCTCCACGCTTTTCCATCCCGCGAGATTCGTATTTTCCGGGTCGGAAGACGCTCCTCGCATGCGGCCCGACGTTCATGCGTATGACTCCAGGTGTATGCCAAAAACGTCTGCTCCGGGTGAAGCCGGTAGTGTTGAAAGCGGCGGCATGGCGGCTGAAGCGAAGCGGATCGTCCGCGACATTTCCCGGTCGTAGCCATGAGAGCGAGCCGAAACTGATGCACAGAACCACCATTTTTCTATGCCCGGTTGCCTGCCTGAAAAGCGTCATGCGCCTTGCTCAGCCTGCTGCGAAGGTTGGTAATTGTGTTCTCTTTTGCCTGAAGCTGGGCTTTTTGCCTTTGTAACTGGAGCTCGGCTTCAGCAAGCTTTGCGCGCAGAGCCTCACGTTCCGGCGCAATTGTTTCCTTGGTATCGGCGGCAATTTCCGTCCTCTGGTTCTCCGGTTGTGCCCGGGGAAGCGGCGTCCGTTCCTGTTTTGCCACGTCGTATGTGATCTCTCCCGAAGTGTCGACCGTGGGTTCCCGCGCCGTCATGCTCGCAATTTTCCCCCTCAGATCCGCGGCGTCCTGATCCAGCTGGTTGTATCTTTCGACCAGCTGGTTATGCCGGGAGATGGCCTTCAGCGCTTTGGCCCGCGACATCACATATGCGTTATAGAGCTGGGTCACGATGTCAGTTGCAACGGCCAGCCTCCGGTCACGCTCTCTTAACAGCCAGCCGTTTCCCATCACCGAGATCCCGAGCAGCATCGTTATTCCGATCAGGCCCCAGAAATAGATCTCGTGCAGCGTGTTCTCGAAGATCTCCTTGCGCCAGTCTGCGACGACCGCGCCGTAATCTGTGTCCTTCGGATTGACACCTGCAAGCGTCGTTTCGACGATGCTTTTTGGCTGGCCTGTCCTCTTTCCGTGCGCCATCGGATCGTACGAAGCGCGGCCTTCGGGCTGTTGCTGCGCCGCCGGGTTGGACGATAAAGGCAGCGCATTCGCAGTGCAGAGACCAACAATAATGAGGATCAATACGATGCCAAGCTGTCTCATTTTTGGCCTCCTTCGTTGGCGCTTCTCTTCAAGGTCGGGCACCGGAAAGCGGAGATTGAGGCCCTGCGATTCTGAGGCCAGGGTGTGCAGTGTGGGGTAAATATTCACCGGAACCTGGGGCAGCCAGTGGCAGGAGGCGCGCCGGATATGCAGGTGTTTATGGATGGTTCCCCGGAAGGGATCGGTCATGAGCAGTTCCATCTGGCCGACGGGCATCTTCTTGATATGCTCTTCCTCGGCCAGGGTGTCCTTGATCTCGGTCTGGCTCCCTTCGTCCCCCTCTTCGTAGGTGGTGTTGAAAATTCCCTTCTTGGTGACGTGCATGCTGCGCCGCATCTGCCGCACGCGGGCGCTGGCGCGGAGGAAGTATTGCGCCGTCTCTTCGTCCTTGGTTCGCAGCATGAAGGTCGTATTGGGAGCGCTGGAGACGTCGTTGCGGAAACCGCGGCCGACCTGAAGCAGCTGCGGGGCGCTTTGCAGGGCGAAGAGAAAGGCCACATTGGCGCCGCGCGCGGTCTGCAGAATATGGGCGAAATTCTCGTACGCGAAGGGCGAAAACTCGTCCATGATGACACTGACGAAGGGCTGCTTCTTCCCTTCCTCGGCGCGGGAGTAGCGCCGGCCGATCATCAGCTGGAGGTTTTGGAGCAGCATCCGGCCGAGTGCGGTGACCGCTCTTTCGTTGACGTTGACGTTCAGGCTCATGAACAGGATCAGCCGTTTGTCGATGACATCGTCGAGCGAAAGCAGCTCGTCGTATGGGCCGGTAATCATCGCCATCTCATCGCCCATGAAGGTCATCATCTCGTTGATGAGGCCCTGGATTTTCGAGACCCGCTCCTTGTCGTTGAAGGACTCGAGGAGATTCCGGATGCTCATGGTGAGCGTCAGGCGCTGCTGTCCGGTGACTTTGGGGTTGCCGGCAATGCTGTCGAGCGCCACTTTCATTTGATTCTTGAGGATCCGGTCGTCGTAGGCGCAGACCAGCACGTCGTGGAAGTTGAAACGCTTGCCGGAGTAATGCAGTACCCGGGCGATGTTTTCCAGATACACGCGCTGATGTCCCTCGAAGAAGTCCTTTTCCATGTCGAAGGACTCGAAGACGAACCCGACGTGTTCCTCGGCGTTGCCTTCGGGGGCCCAGAACGGGTTGTAGCGCGCCGAAATCTCCGGACGCATCGGGTCGATGATGCGCAGATCCTGTGTCCGTCCCGCAGCTTCGATGGAGGGCATGAGGTGCGAGAGAAGTTCTTTATCGCCCTTTCCGTCGATAAAAATGACGGGAACGCCGCGGCGAATATCCTGCTCGGTCACATTTTCAAGGAGGTTGGTCTTTCCTGCGCCGGTCATGCCGAAAGCGTTCGACTGCATGGTGCGTGTTTCATTCGACCAGTAGAACGGCTCGCCGAAGATGTCATAGCCCAGCAGGACCGAGCTGCGTCGTTCTGCCTCTCGCAGGCACTGCTCTTCTTTTTTCCTGCCCACAAACGGAATCGGCCGCGGCCATGCCTGCTCCATCCGCGCTGTTTTGGTGGCCTTCCAGCGCAGCACTTCCCAGGCGAAGATGCCCGCCAGCAGGAGGTAGATGGTGATCTCGACAAGCTGGCCTGCCCGGATATGAAGACGTTTGTAAGCGAGAAAATAGAGGATCCCAACAATACCCAAGATCAGCAGCCAGGCCAGCAGCAGGGCATCCTGGGAATCGTTGCGCTGGCGTCGGATGGTGCGCTCGCGCTGCATCTTAGGCGCCCCAGAGGTGGAGGCCGAAGACCGCTGCACTGGTCCCGGCGAGCGCAACCAGGACCACGGCCACAACCAATAAGGTATGCAGCTTGCGCCGCCCCTTGTCATCGCGCTGCTCGACGGGATTGAGGAATGGCCGCTCGAGGGTTTCGAGAAATGAGCCATCTCCCGACTTCCGAAAAGCAGTGAGGAGTCGCGCACGCGCCTCCTCCGGTGTGATGGTCTGGAGTTCCCGCATCACAATACCGCAGTTGCCTGGATGCGATGCTCGCCGTCATCGCCGAAGACAAACTGGTAGATCCCGGCCGATTGGTTGTCCGTCCGGTCGAGCGCAAGTACGCCTTCGACCGTGCCTCCGGGTGCGACATCCTGCTTCGGCAGTGCCGTGCCTCGCACCTTGACCTGTGCGCTCTGGTGCGCCTGAAACTTATCTGTTGTCTTATCCGCGATCTGGCAGTTGCGCAGGGCGTCCACCAGTTGTTCTTTTCTGGATGGCACGATGGTGAAGACGTTCGGGGCGATGACTCGGTAGGGGTGATCGCTTGAGTTGGTCACCGCGAACCGCACGTAGAGTGAATTGCCGCTGCGGACCACTTCCTTGATCTGGACGCTCACATAATCCTTTGCCGGCTCGATGTCGCGGGAGATAACCGGGTTGGCCGCCAGAAGGGTGCTTCCGATGACCGAGTCAGTGATACGTTGTTTCGCCTCGCGGTCCGCCTCCTGTGCTGCCGCCCTCTGGCTCTGGCTCTGCGGAAGTTCCGTCGCGGTTTCATCGATGACAGAGGACATTGCTTTAACATCGCCCGGCGCTTCGAGCTCATAGGTGGACATCTGGTGTTCTGTCCATACCATCAGGTTCGTGGCCTGGCCGCCCTTAAGTGGCTTGATGAAGACGCTGTTTTCGCGCCATTCGACCTGCATGGCGTCGCTGCCGGCAGCGACGCGCGTAATCTTCTCGGGGAGCAGAAGGATGCTGACGTGGTCAAGCGCCGTGTGAACCGGCGTGACGGTGTTCGGGTTCACGGGCTGATGAACAATACTCTGGGCAAACGCCATGCTTCCGCCCAGGGCGCCGGCGAGCAGGACAAATCCTTTTCTGAGCATGACGCTCTCCTTTATTAGCACCGCGAAGAGGAGAGCTCTCGTTGATCTGATCGCTCATCCTCTTCCTTCAGTGGTTGGTCACACCCGAATGGTGTGAGACTCATAAGTCCGGCCCTCAGCTGGCAGCCGGTTGACGAACTTCACGACACGCATATGAATGTCGAGAAGCTCGCGCTTCGAATAACGGCGGTTCCCAGTAACTTCCCACTGAAAGAACCACCGCAGCGGGGTGCGTCGAACATTTACCTTTACCCGTACAGCACCGTCGACGTTGCGCCAATCCAGGAATCGCATCGAATGCTCCTTCCTGGAGAGAGCAACAGCCGGCGCGCCCCGAGGGACAGACCAGTGACCATTGCTGCTCCCCAGGTGGCTATATTCAGTTGTCTTCGGACAGGTCCAGAACAACAGATCTGCCGGTTGCTTACGCGTGAGGGACTATGCGGTGCGTCTCAGGATCGAGCTTCAGCAGGAACTGGTTGCTGTTGCGTCGAACCGTGAAGAGGCAATCGCCTTCCACCACCACCGTGACCTTTTCCTGCCGGCACTGGACCTGCGTTCGCATACCGTTGGTCCTGGCAGCGATGGCGTCCACCACTTCCTGGGGAAAGGCATGGAAGAGAATCGATCCCATACCCTTGCCGCGTGACACGATGGTGTGAAGTGCCTGGCACCACGCTGCCCGGTCCGTCTCTTTGCCATCACCCCAACTGCGGACGATCGATTGCAGAGTGGCAGATTGCTCCCGGGCCTTGTCCTGGGCGCGACGAAATCTTGCCGCCGCTTTCGCAAATGCCTTCCGCTCCTTCGCGATCCATTCCGGATCGCCGGATTCGGTGGCCTTTGCGAGCTGCGCCTTCGCCTGCTCATGTGCCTTGCTCTCCTGGTTGAGCAGCCCCTGAACCATGCCGTGTCCTGCTGCATACACGGTGTTGATCAGACGCGCTTCGGCGAACATTTCCTCGGTGACGTTGTTGCCCGCGATCAGCCCGCGAAACTGCTCGACCGGCAACGGCTTCTCCAACAGTTCTTCGATGTGCTTGCGAAGAATGTTGTAGAGCCGGCCGATGCGGTCCGTGGGAAGAACCTCGAGCTGGATGGGAAGCTCCTTGTTGTTGATGGCCCTGGCTTCTTTGAGAGCAAGCCACGGCGCCTGATTCACTTGTTCGCGCACTGCCCGCAGTTTCTTGCGGTCAGCGCCGGTGTTGTGTTTGAGCGAATCGATCTCCAGTTGCAACTCCCCGACCAGCTCATAGAGCAGGTCGAGGCGAGCGCTGGCGACGCAGGAACTCATCAGGTCAGTGATGACCCCGATCCGGTTCCCGCGCGACTTAAGGGCCACGAACTCGAGCGAGAACCAGGGAGACCGGGCGCGTTCCGCCTTGGTCTTCGTGACCTCATGCTCGTGTTCCATCCGAAAACGGCTTTCCACAAAGCGAGGAAAGCGCTCCGCGTCGATGACACACACCCAGTCGAAGTCGTAGTCACCGCCATTTCTCTTAGCGGTCTTCGAGTGAAGCGTGTAAGTGCCTTCAAGCGTCAGTTGCTCGTCGACCACGTAGGCTGCGATCTCCGGAGCCAATCCATGTTCCTCACTGAGATGGCTTGCCAGCTCCTCCCCATGAAGGTGCGTGAGAGGAAGCAGGTCTTCTTTCATGCGTACCGGATAGCGTACGCACAAGCCGGTCTTCGCGGGAACGGTGGTGATGGCTGCCGTCAGCGGCGTCCAGTCGGCGCGGGAATGAACCTGTCCATCCTGCAGGACCAGGTAGCCATCGTCTGCCAGCGCGAACGCGGGCAGTTCGATGCCTCCCCCGGTCATCAGTTTGTAGGCCCACCGCGCCATCAGCCGACTGAGCTGGGCGTGGATGTAAGGATGACGGGTGATTTCGCCCGAGCCATCCGCCAGGAGTGTAGCCTCGACGACTCGTTGGAATGCTTCTTCCTCCGAGTCTTCGCTGCCTGAAACTTCCTGACCGATAAGCTCCACCACCTTGCGATGGTTCCCTTCTTTCCATGCTTGCTTGAGCGTATCGATCGTGCTCACTGCCTGGGGAACGATCTCGTTTTCGATCGAGTCCTCAGGCGCGTGCTGCAAAACGGTGTAGCTGGACTCGAACTGGAGCGGCCGCGAGACTTCACGGATCCCCAGCACGATTGGCCCTTCGACTCTCCGTGCGCCGAAGCCAAGAACATTGGCCAGGGCAGACGGCATCTTCATGGCCGGCTTCACCGCGCTTTCGGGAAGGATGATATCGACGCGCAGCGCATCGGCTACGGCGTCATCCATCACCTTGAAACTGCCTTTTGCCTGGGTCTCTCCAAAGGAGAGACGGAACTGGTAAAAGTGCCGTCCGGGAAGGTTCAGTTTTCCGAACAGACTCTTCCGGATCCAGCCGCGGCAGTCGTTGGTTCCGAACTCCAGGTCCTTGACAACCATCACGCGGGCCGAGGCTTCGGTGTGCACCACTTTGCACCCCGAGACCAGAATGCCGAAATACGTAATAGCGGCCTCGGGCCACTGCTGGAAGCGTTTCGCAATCAGAGGCTCGTGCGCAGCATCGCAATAGTAGTACTTGCCATTCTTCGCCGAGCCGGAAGCGCCCACCATGCGGTAGGCAATTCCATCGTGGACTACCCGGGTCATGGCATTTGTCACCGCGGCCTCTTCGCAATCATCGAGAGGTTCGGTGGGAATGCTGACCAGAGCTGCGTGAATGCCCGGATACATCGCGCCGAGGAGAGTGCAGTCGAGCCATGATTCCTGGCCGGTGCCGGGAATCCGCTCTTCCATTTTTCCGTTGGTGTCGATGTCAAGCATCACAATCCGATTCGCCTGAATACTGTGCATTTGAGTTCTCCTTGTGCTGGTAGGCACAGGAAGATACCCGGTCAACCCGCTGAACGCCGGCTCACCTGGTCTTCCCGTCCTTGATGAAAGGGGGACTAACCAGGCTCCTATGCCGGGTTAGCGGAACGAATCCCTGCGAGTAAGCCCGCAAGGCAGCTCAGAGAACGATCGCAAGCTGTGCTTATCGATTCGTTTTTCTGAACCCGTTCGCCGCAACCTCCGCGGTGATTGGCTCTTTCTTGATTTCGACCGCACCATCTTTGACGACGGCACGGGTCTTCCACATTTCCACTTTGTAGAAAGGCGCATCGCGCTTCAGTGCTTCGATCATCGCGTGGCCCTCGCTTTCGAACCTTTCTCCCAGGACCAGGTCAGGACTGTCCTGGCCCGGTTCGGCAAGATAGAAGAACACTTGCGCGCTGCCTGTTTCCCTTCCTTCGGCTACCCGTTTGCCGCGGCGGCTCTTGCTCGCAGCCTCGGCAGGCATTTCCACTACGGCTGTTGCCTCTGCGGTCATTGCGTGTCTCCGCTCTCTGCAACCGTTCCCACCGGTACGGGATTGCTCTCTTTCCCATTGAGTTCGCTGTCGAGGAGCACCGCATTCCGTTGCTCGCCTTCGATCTGGTTCGACCAATACTCGCCGATGAGAAGGCCGCTCGGATTCTCCGCAGATCGCTCCACATTCAGAAGACGGATGTGGTACTCCTCAACGATCTGCTCCGTTGTCTCCCGCTGGTTCGCGACTGTGTGTACTGTGCGCACACCGAAGGCGCGATAGGTCAGCGGCTCGTTCTTGTCTTCTTCAAGATGACTCAGCTTGAAGTTGGAGCTTGCCTGCTCGTCCTCAAGCTTACCCACGGTGTCGTTCTTCTCCAGCTGGCTCAGCGCGGTTCTCCGCAGGTTCACCGTCATCCAGTTCATCGCCTCGGCCCAGTTCTGGGAGAGCGTATGCGGGTTGTAGTTGAGATAACGGGTGAGAAAGTTCTTTACGAAAGCCCCCTTTTCGAGAGAATCCGGCGCAGCCGAAGGGTTCGATGCCGCCAGCACGGCAGGCATCAAGCGCGTCTTTAAATGGTTGGGTGTAAGCACGCTGGCTTCGCCGTCGCTGGCCACGCGAATGACCGTGGGCGGCTGGAGCCTCACGAACAAAAAGCCGGCGACGGCGATGAGCGCAACCATCCCCGTAATCGTAGCGACGACGATGCTGCGGTTGGCATAGGCGCGCAGGGCTCCATCCATCTCATAGAAGCGCGGCGTGGTGAACTTGACTTCCTTGTTTCTAGCCATGATTAGCTATCCTCCCCGTATAGCGCTCGGGCACGGAAACTGCGTGTGTAGTTGTCGGGTGGCGGCGTGTCTGGGGGCGGCATGCTGGCGGCCATTCCCTGCCGCATGCCGCCTCCGCCGCCATCGTTGGCCATCGAAAATACCGAGCCTGCGCTGATTCCCGTCATCCCCAGTCCGGCTCCAACGGCTGCGCCTCCTAAGGATCCGGCCGGGCCCATGGCCCCTCCCGCTCTCGCGCCCTGCACCCCGCCGTTGGTGATCCGCGACGCCGCCAGCGCCAGACCTGCGCCGACTGCGGAGAACTGGCCACGCAGGACGAAGGCTGCTACCGCGGGGATAAGCAGGATGAGGATGGCGTACATGATGCTGATCAGGCCGATGGCCTCGATGCCGCCGTCCAGCGGCCCTGCGCCGGCGAATCCACCGAAGCCGATGACTCCTGCGTTTCCACTGGCAATGGCGTTGACGTCATTCATGTGGATCGCGGAAATCAGGCACCCAAAGACGGCATAGAGCACCGTCCACGCATTCCAGACAATCAGGTTGAGCGTGTAGTACTTGGAGAGCGAGTTGACGAGCGAGCTGGGCGCGAGCGCGATAACGAAGGGGCCGACGGCAAAGAGGCACGATCCCCAGAAGGTGTAGATGACCGCAAAGATCTGCGTGCAGAGGGGATAGATAATGTAGGCCAGCGCCAGCTCCAGCAGGGTCACCAGCGCCGCCGGCGTCCAGGGGATTGACTTCATCATCGCGTCGTAGCCGTTGGTCCGGAACAGATCTCTTAGCCCGCTCGACCACGCGGTGATCAGGTCGAAGCCGCCAGAGCTGTTGTCAATGCCGGACGCAATGGTGTTGAAGCCCGAGAAGGTGTCGGAAAAGACGTTGCTCCAGTAGCCGATGGTGAAGGCCGCGACCGCATATTTAAGGAAGGTTGTCGCCAGCGAACGCAGGTCCCCGCCGCGCACATAGGCTTCATAGATGCCCAACGCGAGGCAGATAGTCATCAGCATGTAGGCGACGGTCTGGATTGACGACAGCATCGATCCGCTGATGCTGCTGACCACGGTGGTCACCATGCTTTGAAACTGGAAAATTCCTGGTCCCATTACCGCACCTCAGTGGAAGATCGACATCGTCTGTCGCAGTTGCTGGTTTAGGTTCTGCATCTGGTTAGTCGAGTCTTTGAGCTCGCCGCTGCGATTGGACAAGTCCGCGCTGTTCAGACGCAGCAGCTCCGCCATTCCCATCTGCGTGTAGGCATTGGCCTGCACTACCCAGGCGCTCGCTTCCGCATCCAGGATTGGCGCTGTGCCTGGAGCCGACGCCGCAATCTGGTCGTTCAGCTTCTGCGCGACCTCCAGTTCCCGGGCGGCGAAGGCGTCCAGTTCAATCGCCTTCTTGAGCGCGTCCTGGGCCTGCGCGTCGCCCATGTCGATCTGGTATTCGATGTTCTGCGGCACCGCCGTCGTCGCCGGAAGTGGGGCAAAAACTTTCTGATAGGCGCTGCCGATCGAGGCGATGTTGTTCGGATTTGCCGACAGCATCTGCTGCTCCAGTTGCAGCGGGTTGGGCAGCGAGGCACTGGAGATATTCATCGTGCCCAGCTGGCGGAAGCTGCTGAAGGAACTGGTGAAGCTTGTCGCCATCTGTTTTGCGCTGTTGATCGCTGTCAGCGGATAAAGAACCTGCTGCTGGAGCTGCTGCTCCTGCTGCTGGATCTGGTTGATGACCTTGAGCGGCGCTCCCACGGCGCTGGTCAAGGTGTTGTTGACGGCTTTGAGGCCGGCGAGAATCGCCGCGATGTCGATCCCGAACTGCGAGTGTGCCGGCCGGACGGTGACCAAGCCGACGAAGGCCAGGCCCAGACCGCACAGTACGACCCTGCGCCCCAAGGCACGCGTGTCGATTCGATTCCAGAGTCTCAATTTCCACCTCCGAGGTTGTTCAGGAGCTGCTGATGAAGCTGTTGTGCATTCGCTGTTGACTGCTTCAGGATCGTTCCGTGATGCGCGAGTTCCATCGCCCGTTCTCGCAGCTCATACGCCAACAGCTTGTGTTGAATGGCCATGCTGGCGAGCTCCGCTGTCCGCGCTTCGGCGGAGACCATGTCGGCTGTGCCTGGCGCTGTCGTCTGGCTCTCGTCCTCGATGCGCTGCGCCGTCTGGAGCATGGTGGCCGTGGCCTGATCTGCCGCGATGGCCTGCGCGGTCGCGTCTTTGGCGGTCGCGTCCTCGATGTCCATCATCTGCAGGTTGAGCGTCGGCGCCGCTCCCATCGCCGGCTGCACGCCGTAGGTGCTGGTATAGATCTGGCTGAAATTGCCGATCTGCGCAATGCGACTGCTCAGGAAGACGGACTCAAGATTTCTGGGCGCCGACAGAGTCGCGCTGTTGATGCGGATGGCGAACACGTTGTTCATCCATCCCCGGTAGCTCGCCTTGACTGTC
>CAVRNK010000047.1:0-127754 GCA_963721995.1 uncultured Acidobacteriaceae bacterium
GCCGGTTCAAAATGGCGACTGCTACACATTTGATCCCACGGTCGTCGATACCTTTTTGCCGCCGCTTCACGTCCGCTGGGCGATACCTGGATCTCACCTTCGGAATGGCAACGTCAAACGCCAATCAACATTTCCCTGCTGAAGACCAGGATTGCTAACCCGAACACGGTAGAGCTTTTGCGGCCCTGGATTCTGACGGGGTCGTTACAGGCTAACTCACTGGGCGTATTCACAAAACCGGGGAGCTTCTACGAACTAATCGATGTCTCGCGGATAGCCGCGCTGGGCGAACCCCCGGCCCCGCGCAGCAGGTATTGATCATCCCCGAGAGCGGCCTGTTTGAGGTTCTTCAGCCTCTGGATGGCCCGGTAACAGTCAGTTACAACTACGGATTTTCTGCACCTATGGGAGCGGGTTCATATGACCGCCGGATCATCGGGCAAACGCCGCTCCCATGCCTTTGCCCACGACGAATGTCAACGGTGGTGGAAATGCGCTTGAGACCCTGGATTCGGCAGCCGCGGTTGGAACAATCAATATTAACGATTCGCTTACTTACAGTGGAGTCGCGAATCTATCTAACATTCAGCAGCTTTCAATCGTTGCGCAGAATCAGACGCGACCCGTAATCCGGTTCACGCCGGCTCCGCAGGGCAGTATCGCCGAATGGATAATCAAACGAACCTCCGGCGGCAGCCTGGTATTGGACGGATTGCTATTCAGTGGCGGAGACGTCGTACTTACCGGCACCTTCGCCAACGTCACACTGACTTGTTGCACCTTCGATCCGGGCAACGTGGCAGGAGATAGTGTCGGAACGGCCGGTTCCCAGTCTTCCCATAGTCTCTTCGCTCAATCCATAGATGGAAGAAATCTGGTCCCAACAAGGTTCTGGATCAGGAGAAGTCACGCAGCTGGTGATTGACCGCTGCATTCTGGGACCTGTGCGCATCCGCAACAACGGCGAAGTAGAGTCGCTCACAATGACTAACAGCATCGTCCAGGCCATCTCATTGTGCCCAACCGATCCGTCTCCAGCAGTTCCACTGCAGCCAGATTCGAAAGGTCTCGCTCTTGCCTTCACTACTGGAGTCACAATTCTCAGCCGGTGCACGATCCTGGGACCTGCGTACCTGCACGAACTGGTGGCAAGCGAGTGCATCCTCGACGACCTGGTTGTTGTCGAGAACAGTCAGAGCGGATGGATCAGATTCACCGCCTGGTCCGAAGGGAGTGTTGTGCCGCGCCGGTATCAGAGCGTTATGGTCCAGACAGGCCGCTCTATATAGTCGCGTGCATTTGGACAAGCCGGCTTTGCTCAATTGCAGGCAAACGAGACAGCGCAATCCTGACAGGCGCTCACGGAGCCACGATTTCAGCAGGAGCCGTGGATGGTTCGGAAATGGGAGCATTTGAGTCGCTGAAGAACCCACTCAAGGTCAACAGCTTGCTCATCAAGTACCAGGAGTATATGCCCTTAGGTCTTAATCCGATTCTGATTAATGTCACTTAGCAGCTATCAAGGTGGCGTCTGTACTGTTGAATTCGGCATAGAAAACGAATTATGGGGATGACATATGGGAAGTGACAGAGCGAGGGTCACATATGATCCGAAGCAACAGTATCGTTCAGTAGTCATGCAGCAGGGGCGTGTGACCCTGGAAGCCGACTGGAACGAATCGGTCCAGATCACCGAAGAAGGGATCCGGGAACATTCGCTCCAGATCATCGGCCGCTGTGGAACCCCCGACAATGGCTACCAGATTCTTCCGGGCGGTAACTACAACTTTTCTGTCGGCGAAGGCTCGATGTATGTAGATGGGTTGCGAGCTTTTCTACCTTACACGATCCCCTATAGCAGTCAGCCGGACTGGTTGAACTACGACACATCGCCGGATCCTCAAGACCACAGCGATGATGCGGCATATTGGGCACCCCCCGGAGCGCCTGCTCCCATACAAGTTGGCGGCGGGCAGGGAATAAGCACCTCAAATACGACGAATGAGCTTGTTTACCTATATCTTCGAGAACAGGAAGTAAGCGCTGTAGAGGACCCTAACCTCGCCAAGATAGCTCTCGGAGGGCCGGACACTGCCGCACGAACGCGCCTTTTGCAGCACATTGTGCGCGTGGGATCTTCGGGGACCGAGTGCACTTCCGGCATGACCTCGGCACAAGCCCAATGGGCTTCTCAAGGTGTCTACTTTGAATCCGCCTCAATGCGCTTGTTGTCCAGCGGAACGCTGCTCGTCAGCTTTTCGGACCTCGGCCAATCGACGCCATGTCAACCACAGGCACAGGGAGGTTATCTCGACCCGGACAATCAGTTTATCCGTGTTCAGATTTCCGGAGTCGATCCTCTGACCGGCAATCCCACATTGTTGTGGGGATTTGACAAAACTTCATTTCTTTATCGCATCAGCATCACGGATGACTCGACGATCTCCTTGCAGTCGGCTCCTGTTGACACTAACCACCAGCCCCTATCCGGGCAGGCAGTTGAGATATTGCGCTCTGCTGCCGAGTTGGATAGTCCCGGAGGATATGTAGCGGCATTAAGTGGATTTGTGGTTACACTCGATCAAAACTACGATCCGGATTAAATTCTATTCGAATACCGCAAGGTGCTTCCTTCCCAGCGGAATACCTGACTTCAAATCTGGCTCCCCCGGGCGCGCTCTTCCTGCGTGTATGCAACAGCAGATAGTTTTCACACCGGGAGAGGCCGTTCCGTTAGGCGATACCGGTCTTCTGATTAGCTTAGACGCCAGCGGCGCCTTCCATACGGAAGCTACTGGCACTTTGCCGTGCGTCCGTCAACTCCGCAGAATGTGTATCCGCAGCGCTACCAGGATTCACCTCAACCTCCCGATGGGCCCCGCATGTGGGCTTGCCCATTGGCAGTGATCAGCTGGAGTGCGGAACCGGGGCCCTTGTGAGTGACTGCCGTCAGAAATTTGGGCCTCTGGCTTCAAGAGCGCTTCATATCACGGGTGTCAGTTGGCCAAATGATGACCTTGTGAGCCTGCCGGCATTCCGAAATAACCCGCTGCAGGCGACCTTTGACTTTCCGCCGTCTGCGCGATCGGTAACTGATTCAACCCTGACGGTGGCGGTTGAGATCCCGTACGGGGCTTCAAGCCAGCGCTATATCGCCCTGGACAGAGCAGCGGCAACGCCGACTGACTCAGCGGCGGCGACTGTGACCAAAAGCGCCGCGGCCCGAGCAGCGACCGCGAGCTCGACTCTAGTCGACACCAGCATCGCGACGGTCTCGAAGCTGAAGCGGATCATAGTGTCTCCGATCATATTCAGGCCGCAGGATCTGCCCAACAATCTATTGGCTAACTATCAACCCCTGATTACCACGGCCGCCGCCTCAGCCTTACCCTCCGTGCCGCCGTACATGTCAGGTTACATGGCTTCGATTCAGCCGGGGAACCCAACGGTCGCATCAAGCACGATCAGTTGGAGGCTACAGTTGCCGTGGACGATTTCGTATCCTACCTATCGACTGTATCGTTCTCGTCGATTGGCCCACAGCTCAGAGTACGAGTCGCCATGAAGGGTCGCGATATATGGAATGGTTCGACCAACCCGCTCGCGTTTCTCGATGGGCAGGCCTTCGGCGATCCGGGCCAGAGAGCGGACGGAACGACTCCATGCACCAATCTCACATTTCCCTCAGGCAGTAGCGCGCGCGCCAGCGACTTTGAGAGCTGGTTCTGGTTGAGCTTGTTTGTATGGGGCCAAACCGACTACTCGGTTGGAGATCTGCCGCTTTGCCTGGCAACTGCAGACTTCAACGGAGACGGTGTGCCCGACATCGCCGTCGCGACAGCATCAGGGGAAATCTCTATCTTGCTGAATGACGGCGATGGAAATTTTACGCTGAGTGCTCAATATCAGGGTGGTGAGTGGCCGCTGTCTATCGTGGCGGCTGACTTCAACAACGACGGCTTCATGGACCTGGCCGTTACCAGCTACAACGACTCGACTGTAACCGTCTTGCTGGGTAGCGCAGCTGGGACCTTCAGCATTGCGCCATCATCCCCCATAACTGTAGGCGAGGGCACGTGGGCCCTTGCTGCCGCCGATTTCAACGGGAATGGCTCGCCCGATCTGGCGGTAACGAATGCCCAGGGCAGTACGGTCTCCATTTTGATCAACCAGGGAAACGGCTCATTTACAGTAGTAAATCCGCCCATCAAGGTCGGGGCGATTCCTCTCGGTCTGGCGGCCGTCGATTTGAATGGCGATGGCCTTATCGACCTCGCCGTACTGAACGGGGGCAGCAATACCGTTTCTCTGTTCATCGGCGATGGCAAAGGCGGCTTTGGAGCGGTACCCGTAACAACGCTGACACTTCCTTTCGAAACAAATCCCAATGGGCAACCCTACTCAGCACTTCCCTTGTCTATTGTGGCGGCAGACTTTAATGGCGATGGCTATGTGGATCTTGCCGTAGGCGGTATCTATCAGACCGCCAGCGCGAGCTCCTCTTATGTCTCCATCTTTCTGAATAATGCCAACAATCAGGGTGCAGGAAAATTCAACACCTCTGAAAGTTACGAGAATTCGGTAGTCGGGATATCTGCGTCGTTGGCAGTGGCCACTCTGGACCCGACTAACCCTGCTGCAGGGATCGACCTGGTAGCAACCGGAGCAGCTTTCTTCGCAGGGGTCAGCGACTTCTCAGTCCTGGTAAAATGGAGACGGCACATTCCAGTCGCCCGTCATATACCCGATGAAGGGGAACGTGGACCCGATTGCGGTCGTGGCAGCAGACTTCAATGGTGACGGAATACCCGATCTTGCAATGACGACCACGGGTGGGAACGTCTCAGTACTGTTGAATGAACAGTCGCAGATAGGTTCTTCAAGTGTGTTCCTCAACCCATTGCCACCCGGGCCCTGGCACGTGGGAGATTCATTGACCGCGACAGGGCGAAGCCTCTGGAATGGCGGTCTTAACTCGGTTTATATCAACTTTAACGGCACGCTGACTGTTGTTACTCAATTCACGACGCAATCTGACTCGACACTTGTATTCAAGATACCGGCGATCTTTGTTCCGGCAAGCGGGAGTACTGTAGCTTTACTCGTTGTTAGCCCAACGCAGGGTGCGGCGTCGGCCCAGTTTACATTGTTCCCTGAGGTGATCACCGGACCGACGGGCAAGATTCAGATCCAGCTGGCTTCCTCCCCTAACACGGTATTTAATGCGCCGGCGGCGGGAGTAGATAACTACATACTTACCTACACCATCTCGGCGAATACGGATCTGAGTGACACTTACAGTCTGACGCCGAGCGTTGATGCCGCGGGGTGGAGCGCCCGATGGTAGACAAATCCGGCGCAGTTATATCTAATCCCACAGTGGTCATCGCCGCGGCGCAGTCCGCGAGCCAGCCCACGATTGTGCAGGGAAGCTTGCAACTCTCCATTCCAACGGGCGCGACTGGCTCTGCCGACCTTGTACTGACAGTAACGTCTCACCTTAATTCGAAATTCACAAAGAGCTCTCCGAAAGCGGTTATCCCGGTTGGCGGAACCGTGCTCTTGTCCAATGGAATCGGGGTCACGCCTGATCCGGCTGCGGGCAATCTGGATGCCAATGGCAATCTGTTGGTACCTATCGGGGGCCTGCAGCTAAACTTCCTCATCACTGTGACGGCTGTGGGTACTTATAACCTTACCTATAGTTTCGACAGCAACGCCTGGAGCGCAATTGTTCAGAACACAATACCGATCGACACCGCAAATCGGCCGGCGACACTTTCCACTTTCATCACACCAACAACAAACGCCCCGCCAAGTAACTTCTATTTGACTGTCGCTCTCAGCACAGATACCACGGGCACCGTCGTTACTCAGGTTTTTCAACCCGTTGTTTTTCAGTCGTAAGTAAGGCAGGTCAGAAAATGTCTCCAAAGAACAAGAAAACGAGCCTTCGGTCTTGTCGTTGTCATGTCTCGGCCGGCTGCACAATGTGGTCGGTGTTAGTTCCATTGATAGGCTTCGTGTGCTCAGCCGTATCCGTGATAGCACAGAACCAGGTGTGCGTGTCGCAGGTCACGGGTCTACCAGTGGAGTCTTCGCCCGGCGTATACACAGATCCCGGAAATCCGCCTTTGATCCCTGGAACCTCCTGCGGAGGCTCTATGCAACCCGCGTGCCCCGCTTCTCCCGAAGCTGACACAGGCTGGTTCAATGCCTTTCGCTATACCACTGAGACCGGGACCAACCTGCCGAATCAGCCGTCAGATGGTGCGATGCAGTTGATTCAGAAGGGTAACACCATCTACTTTTCGTTTGAGATCAATAATGAGACCGGAACATTTAATGATAATTACGATGCGGTCCTTTTAGCATTTGCGAACTTCCCCCCGTCAACCGCAACACCACCGGCCACGGCGCGATATACGTGGATCGTGATCAACGGGCCTTTCACCGCAACTAGCGGCAATGCTGCTCAGCCAGTTCCCAACGGCCAAATTGTCGCCTACCAGAGCTCCACTTTTGGTGGATTGCTGAATGGCCAGATCCCCACGCCGTCTTGGTTTCATGCCGGAATGTTCGGCGAGCCGGCAGGCGCCTCTTACAGCTGGTGGGTCGTCGTCAGCATCGATAACTCTGATTCGGGCGGTCCGCAACTTCCGTCCTCTGGTCAATTTTCTATTTATCTGGATGCAATAGCAGCCCAGAGCGAGACTCTGACTGATACACAAGCAACTCTATTAGGCGAGCCCTTCCTGCCTGCGACGACGCTTCCACTTCCGGCAAATCCGCAGCCCTCAGACTGGGTAGGCGGTTCATTGAGTTCGGGCTCAGGTTGTACTGGATTATTCGTCACAGGATCGGACATAACCAACACCGTTAATGGCGCGCCTACCGATAACATTAGTACGAGTCCAAGCCAATCCAACAATTTCCGGGTAAAGGTTCATAACAGCGGTGTTGATGCGCCCCAGGTATTTACGACATTTAAGATCGCAAATTTTGGGTTACCATCACCGGATGAGTGGCAGCCGTTAGGCTTCAATGCATGCCAGGCCGCGGCGAATGCCGCAGCCGCGCTCGGCCAGCCCACACCTTCTTATTGCCAAAGCAACCTGCCATGGACCAGCGACTTTCCTACCAGTAACCCAACTGCACCTCTCGATGTTCCGGCTGCAGTTTCAACGCCCACGGGGTCCTGCGGAGATGGAACTGGCAATCAATGCACTACGTTTGCCGCCGGACCGTGGACTCTTCAAAAATCGAACGCCGCATACTACATTCAACCTGAAAATGTGCACGAGTGCGTACGCGTAGATTTGGATTCCAAGGTTGGGACTACCACTTTTATCAACAACAGCGCGTTCAACAATTTCTTCTTTTCCGCCACAGCGTCAACTTTCAAGAGCTTCCCCGCATTTGTGAGTGCAAATTATCCAAAGGTAGGGAATGGCAGCCAACAAACATTCAATCTGAAGGTGGTCAGGCGGCCGATCGCTGGATCAGGCGCGCAAACGATTCTTTCGCGATCCGGACGCCAGTCTGCCGTCGCTATCGGGAGAGACATCAACTATCTGGAATTCCTTGTGAAGGGTTGCCGATTAACAGGGCAAACGCTCACGATGCCAGTTAGAGATGCGAGCAGCCAGACGAGCCGAAAGACCTTAACCTTTCAAAACTGCGAGTCGGTCGGGTCCTATGGCTATCTGATCAGTCATGAGGGACCAGTCGATACCTGGAACTATATTTTAGGCGCGTCTGGAACCGATGTATCGATGACACAGTCTCAAAATATTGCGGATCTGTACACGTTGATGATTCCGCAGGGACAACATGCACAGATCGTCGCCACTGTTAGCCCAACGAGCGGCACGCCGCCACCGCCGTCTGCCGGCAAGTTCGCCGTCATCCTCGATCTGGGCGCTAACTTCCCCCAGGGCTCGTTCAGCGGCTCGTTCAACAATGGCTTCAGCCTGAACTCGGGACTCGAATATATCGCCGCGAGTCATCTTTCCGTTGAAGGAATCTTCGGCTACCACCACTTTTCGGCGAAGAGCGGCTCCAGCGGAGATGTCTACCAGTTCTCCGCAGATGCAAAGGTATACCTGACGACCGGGGCCATACGCCCCTTCATTAATGGGGGCATCGGCGGCTATGCCTTTAGTCCTGGTTCCACGTATTTTGGAGGCAATATGGGAGGCGGTGTGTTGTTCACGTGGTCATCTCATTGGGGAGTTCAGGGTTCCTATAACTTCCATGCCGTGAATACGCCGTCCAGTGCAACACAATTTTCAACCCTGCAAGGCGGTCTTCGGTACGTCTTTTAGCGGATCACGCTTTTAGATCCTGCAGTCGCTGAGTGGGATCGGGTAAACGGAATGCTTCACGCTCCAGTCGCCGAGTCGAAAGAATCAAGTCAGACTACCCGTTCGGTTGCGTACTACAAGCCGCAGCCGGATCTGCATCCTCATGCGGGGATTACCGGGGGCAAGATACAGGGGAAGATGAGCACTCTGCAGAGTTCGATCGGCAACCAGGCTCTCCTGCGTATGATCGACAATTCCGCACCGGTCCCTCAGACCCAGCTTGCGATGAATCGACCCGGCGACGTATTTGAGCAGGAAGCCAACCGCGTTGCCGACCATGTGATGAGTGCAACAACCTCTCTAATGGTTCAGCACCGCGATCTATCCGCCGGTGGCACAGTCCGTCGCAAGTGTGCTGAGTGTGCAGAAGAAGAAAAACTCAAGCGCAAACCTGCAGGCTCACGCCCGGTGTCGGCTGTGCCTCCAATCGTCCACGATGTCCTGCGCTCGCCGGGCCGGCCTCTCGAAGGCTCGACCCGCAATTACATGGAGTCACGCTTCCAGACTGACTTCAGCGGAGTGCGCATCCACACAGACGACCACGCTTCGCGTTCGGCCCGCGCCGTTAATGCGTTGGCCTATACCGTCGGCAGAAACGTCGTCTTTGGGGCGGGACAGTATCAGCCGGCGTCCAGCGGAGGCATGAGACTGCTGGCACACGAACTGGCTCACGTGATCCAGCAGGGGGCCCACAACCTTGTGTTACAGCGCATGGTTCCCTGTCCTGGAGCTTACAGTTCTCCGCCACCGTCGGGTTGGAAACCATACCACGGTGACTCTTCCGTCTTTCACTGTGGCTTTAGGGGCATCCTGGAGGACCGTATTCCTACGCCTGACGATCCTCAAAACGAATGTTTCTATGACTTTTCCGGAAGACTTGTTGACGAGAGCCACCCGTTCTCGGGATGCAGGGGAACTCCGAATCAGTATGACTCTGCCCGGGACCCGATCCGCCATGGCTTAATCGATTCTGGCGGCATTCTGAGATCCGGAGGAGGAGCGTTTGTAGAGTCTCGTGTACACGATGTAAGCCAATTTTTTAGTGATATGGATTGCAGTATTCGCCGGTTGTACGGCGCGCCCTGTTAGATAGGATGGCTTGCGGTATATTTTTTAGCCAGAGCCCGTTGCCCGCTTCTGATGTGACTGGGAGTGAGGTGGAAAGGAGCGCAGATGCTTCAGCCTCCGATCTGTGCGTCAGGAAAACGAAGTTTGGCTCCCGGTTTGGCCCGCAATTACAAGCCTCAGCACGATCTGCGTTTGCATGCCGGGATCACGGAGGGCGGGATCCGCGGCAAGATGAGCGCTCTACAGAGTTCGATCGGCAACCAGGCTCTCCTGCGTATGATCGACAATTCCGCACCGGTCCCTCAGACCCAGCTTGCGATGAATCGACCCGGCGACGTATTTGAGCAGGAAGCCAACCGCGTTGCCGACCATGTGATGAGTGCAACAACCTCTCTAATGGTTCAGCACCGCGATCTATCCGCCGGTGGCACAGTCCGTCGCAAGTGTGCTGAGTGTGCAGAAGAAGAAAAACTCAAGCGCAAACCTGCAGGCTCACGCCCGGTGTCGGCTGTGCCTCCAATCGTCCACGATGTCCTGCGCTCGCCGGGCCGGCCTCTCGAAGGCTCGACCCGCAATTACATGGAGTCACGCTTCCAGACTGACTTCAGCGGAGTGCGCATCCACACAGACGACCACGCTTCGCGTTCGGCCCGCGCCGTTAATGCGTTGGCCTATACCGTCGGCAGAAACGTCGTCTTTGGGGCGGGACAGTATCAGCCGGCGTCCAGCGGAGGCATGAGACTGCTGGCACACGAACTGGCTCATGTTGTGCAACAATCGACGGCCACCCATGCTCCGGGTTTGCAGAGACAACTTGTCACCCCGCTGGCGGCGGGTGGCGGCTTCGGGGGGCTTATGGAGCGAGATCGCAGAGCAGTCTCGGCGCTTACAGTTTCGGGAGCTGCTGCGAGCCCGGTCCAAGTCTGTTCCCGTCCGCTGCAATCAGCTCTTGGTTTACTCTTCAACCACGCATATATCGATGCCCCGCCCCAACGGTACGCGGTAATTAGCCCGCTATGCAAAGCGACAGATGGGAAACCGGACAATGTGCTTCAGGGCACAGTCGGTCAAAAATGGGATAACTCTCCGGATCCGTGCAAACAGTCACCCGTAAACTGTGTTCAGTGCCGGCCGAGACCCGGAGTTGCCGATGTGAATTTGTGCCTTCGAAATACTTTTCTCGGCTATAACAACCCGAACCTCTATAAGGGTCTGGGACCCAATAGCAACACCTTTGCCGGCACGCTTGCGCGTGCCTGCTGCGATGGCATGATACCTCAGCCTCCAGCGCTCGGTAGTATGCCTGGGTGGAACGACTTTCCCGCTCCTCCTCGAGCGGGCATTTGTCCACCGGGTCCGACTTGCTGAGCCGGCAAGCAGCAGAATGTCCAGGCGCTGCGATGAGGTAGTTCACAGTGTCTGGTACAACCCTGGAAAGGCGCAATGCTTCAGTCTCGGTCCGCCGAATCGAAAGAACGAAGTACGGCCGCCCGCTCGGCTGCTGAGCCGGAGATGCGGAGAAAGGTGCATTCCCGTGTCGGCACGGGGGGCAAGGTCGGTGAAACTGCCTCTGGTGTTGCCGCCTTTCGCCAGCGCTTTAGCGCGCTGCAAAGCACGATCGGGAATCAGGCTGTGCTGCGTATCCTGGGACATTCAGCGCCGGTTATCCAGACCAAGCTCGTGGTCAACCAACCCGGGGATCCATTCGAGCAGGAAGCCGATCGCGTCGCCGAGCGAGTGATGCGCATGGCCGATTCCAGTCTCGCGCCGCGACTGGGTTCAACTCCAGACGCAGGTGATACGTTACGGCGCAAATGCTCCCGTGGCGGATCAGGTGGCGAGTGTGCGGAGTGCAGGGAAAAAACTGCAGATACAACGCTGCAGCGCAAAGTACAAAACGCCGCGCCCTCGCAAAACACCATCCCGCCGATTGTTCACGAGGTGCTGCGCTCGCCAGGCAGTCCGCTGGATCCGGCGACGCGAGCGTTCTTTGAGCCACGCTTCGGGAGGGATCTCAGCGAGATTCGATTGCATGCGGATTCCACCTCAGCTGAGTCCGCACAAGCTGTGCATGCGTTGGCATATACGCTCGGACCAAACATTGTTTTCGGGAGCGGCCAATACGCTCCCGCAACTCCTCCCGGCAGGAAATTGCTCGCGCATGAATTGGCTCACACTATCCAGCAATCTCATAGTTCCTCGGTGCGGGACCATGGCTCCGCGTCCCGCGGAGCATCCGTTCAGCTTCACAACGAAGGCTGTTCCCTGCAACGCTTCGCCTCAGAAGAGCACGTGAAGATCGGCGACATCGCTGAACCGGGCCAAATGGTCCAGATCTCTGGCTATGGTCCCGTACGATTGGGTGAGTTAATTGCGATGGCCGGTGATTACTTCGAAACTCCGACGCAGTTGGAGCAGGTGGCCAAACTAGGGACATTCGGCAAGCAACAGATTGACCTCGTTCGCTGGAAGGTGAATGGCTCCTCCGGGCCCAAACCGGCCGTCGGACCCGGCGTCGAGGAAGCAGTAAACACAAGATACGAAGACTTAGCTTCGCGCAATCAAACGCACTTCTCCACCGGTAGCAGCCCGGGCAATTCCAACAAGGAACGGTATATCGACCTCCACACCCAGGCCATCCAGGCGGGATTTCAGGCTGGGGCGTTCGCAACAGGGTTTCCGCAATTCCCGGCACATATTCCGGAAGCACTGGAGGGATTTGCCGAGCACTTCCTCACCGACGCCTTCTCCGCGGGCCACGTCCGGACTCCGCGCGGCGAGTTGCAAACGTATTGGTCGGGGAAGTTTCCCAACTTCCAAACCGATCTGCTGGAATTCATCTCCTGCAACATGGCCACCTACATTCACGATGTGGATAAGCCCACCGGACCGATGGGAGGAGCTTTGTCCGTAGGAGACATCAAAGATGGTTTTCATTTCATCGTCGATCGCAACGGAGTCAGGGATGTGGTTCGCCAGAAGGCCGGCGACAAGTTGAATCGTTTTTCGCTCGGAGATCTGATTTCCATCGCGCTGCACGATGCGGACAATCGCGGACTCGATGTCACGAGCGCCAGCGATGCCTCGGGCAGTTCCAAACCGTTCAAGTGGCGCACGGTCGGCGACTTGAAGTTGTTCCCCTCAACGCCTGATCCGGCCGCGACTATGACGCAGAATATGGTAGAAACGGCAGTCAAATTCAGCTTTGGCGAGGTACAGCAGGCGATCCGGGCCGGCATGGGTTCCGGTGCGCCGGGCCTGAGTCAAATGACCAATCCTGCCAACTACCGCGCCCTGGCCCTCATTCCCAGTGAGGACACATCGTCCAAGACCAACTCGACCTTCGGCTGGAAAGTCAATGACGTGCGCTCGCTGCCCAACAATGTGAAAGATGCGGTCAAGGAAGAATTCAAACCCGGGACTGCGATAATTAATGGACTCAATCAGGTGGCCGTTGATCCGTGCAATGGTGCAATTCACTCTGGAGCTTCATGGGATTGCTTCAAGCAGGTGCTGCTGGCCGATCCTATTGAGGCACTCGCCAAAGTATCGGAAAGCAAAACATGTCCAGGTTCAAACCCGTGCCCAAGCCTGAGGCCGGCAGTGACATGTCCCTGAGCCAGACAGCAGATGCGGGCCCGCGGTCGCCGTGTCTGCGACCTGCGGATCGAGCAAGCCTACCTCCTACTGGCCATCGACGCTGAAAGCAAGCAGCACATTTCCGCCAGCTTCGCCAAACGTGTCGTAGCCGGAGAGCACAAAAGATGGTTCCCCCGGAGATCACAGGGCCGGCGACACTGATCGATCCGCGATGTGCTGGAACATTGTTCACTGTGTTGAAGTCACGTCCGGTGTCGTAGTCCCACAGGACCTCTCCGGTGGTATTCGGTTCTACCGCTAACCAGATGGGCCCTCAACGTCGCTCTTACTCCGGTTCTTCGCCGTAACATGCCGCCAACTCTTCCAAAAATACCCGACCGGTGCACCTGTCGCACATACTCACCATCGGCTCGAACAAGCGCGACAAAAGGTCCTTGCCGCCGCAGGAGGCTTTGGGTCCTCTTTGTTCGCGGAGCATCACGCGCGTCGTCGATCCAAATTTCAGAGGCCTCTGGAGGAAGAATGGACTCCAACAAAGGCCGGGATCCCGTATATTTAGGCCTCAGATATATTTCTCAGATGGAAACTACCCAAATACTCGCAGGAATTGATGCAGAGATTCAGCGGCTTCACAAGCCAAGACAATACTAAGCGGTTCCGCGAAGAGTGCAGCTAATCGAATTGTGGCTTCTCGCGCGCCTAAGAAGCGCCATTTCTCTCCCGAAGCTCGCGCCAAGATTGCGGTTGCGCAGAAAGCGCGGTGGGCGAAGGCGAAGAAAGCCACGATGTAAGGTCGCCGATGCCAGACTCCCCACTGCCCTGACCTAAAGCCGACACAAGATTGATTGGATTCGCCTTCGTCACATCGCCCCCGCTGTCTTTATTCCCTAGGGTAGAGTCGAGGTGTGACGCGGTTGTTTTAGGTCTGACCTACCTGTTTCCGGCCCTTTCGTTTGCCGGTGACTCATTATTCAGGCCATGCCCCGTTTTCACACCCCGCTCGTCGAACCGGGCATGCAGATTTGCCGCACCCGGCTCTCTTGGAAACATCACGATTTCGCCCACGAAAAGTTGCGCGTCCGCTCTGTTAGCCGGATAAGGCCAAACTTGGTGTGTAGGCTGCCCTGCGGGAACTTCTTGGTCGCCGGCCATGCCACTTCATGTTTGGCGCACAACCACTGACGCAGCCGTTTCTCGGCATGTTGTTCTATTGCCCGATAGGCTTTGCTGACCGGACCAAGACAGAAGTAGTTCGCCCAACCGTTCATCCTTTGGTTGAGCTTCTTTACAACTATCTCGGGGTCCAGCTGGGTCCTGTCATGTCCAGTGTCCCTGCTGATTGCATCACAGATGCGAACCACCCTCGACTTGGCCGGGACGGTACCTAAGTAGGCTCGTCCCGTCTGGGTCGAATAGCAACGACCGAACGTGTAACCCAGAAAATCGAACTTCTCTTCCGGCAGCTTCGCAACCCGCGTCTTGGTGTCATTCACTGTCAGCTTCAGCTTCGTCATCATGGCCTGCATCTTGGCCAGAGCTTCTTCCGCTCTTCCTCGACAGCAGATCACAAGGTCATCGGCATAATTAACGATGTATGCTCCAAGACGCTTCTCGTGCCCCAGCTTCTTCCACCCAAGCACGAACCGGCGCATGTAGATATTACTGAGCAGAGGACTGATCGGAGAACCCTGAGGGGACCCACGACCTTCGTCCCTATTGCGCGTATGACGATGCTTCCCTCCCCGTGCGTCCGGCTCTTTAACCGGCGCTGTCAGCCACATCTTGATCAGATGGAGCATGGCGCCGTCGACGACCCGACGGGCCACCGACTTTAAAAGATCGGCGTGCGGAAGAGTATCGAAATACCCGGCCAAATCTGCATCAACAATTTCGACGTGTCCGGTGTTGATCAGCTCATGGACGTGTCTTACCGCGTCCAGTGCGCTGCGGTTACGCCGGTAGGCATATTGTTCCGGTTGTACATCGGCCTCGAAGATGGGGTCGAGGACCACAACCGCCGCCATCATTACCACTCGTTCTCTGATCGCGGGAATTCCTAACGGGCGCTGCTTACTGCTTCCTGGCTTCGGAATGTAGACCCGTCGCACAGCAAGTGGTTGATAGGTTCGATCTTTCAGCTCCTGCATCAATTCGTCCAACCATCGCTCTGCTCCATACGCTTCGATGTCCTCGAACGTCTGATTGTCCACTCCTGCTACGCCGCCATTGGCTTTGCCGCATGCGTAGGCATAGGTCAGAACGTCCTTGCGGTACACCTTGTCGTAAAGCGAGTAGAAGCGAAAGTCAGGCGATTTCTTCGCTTTGTCGTGCAACGCTGTCTGTAACTTCTGAATGCTTTCTGGGGTTGCTAGACTTATCGTCAATCCCTCCTCCTTCGTCACTTCTTGCGTTTATCTTCCAACTAGGGCGCCTTCCCTCCTCCGACGTTACTCGTTCTCATCGGTACTACGCGCCCATCCGCCACCCAAACGGCCCGGCCTAGCTCTCACGAGCAACCAGTTGATCCCAACTGCTGATCACCGCTTGGGCTTCCCGTGTTGCGTCTGGTCCCCTATGCATGCATGCTGTTGCCACTACCCCGGCAGGGTCGATGAACATGTTCGCTCGTACTGTTGCATCGACTTCGGCCTTCCCCATATATCAGGAGGGTCGGCCCCTGCATTAACCTTTTCGAGGCCTGCACGGCATTTACTCCATTACGGCCTACATGCTCGCCAAGTCGCCTGAGCGACCCTCTACACCGGAGGCTCCAGCCGCTTCGTTGCCTCCACGACTGCTCCGATTGCTACCGGGTGGAGCGAACCAGTTCCCGGGTGGGAATTTCACCCACTGTTGACCAGCGCCTTTCACGGCGCACTGATAAACCGGATTATCACGCGGCACCCTAAACCTCGTAAGCTGCATTGTTTGAGGGTGAGATTCGAAATCGATCATTGACCGCTTCTCTGAGGTTCTGCCTGCATCCAATGTACCGTTCGGTCGTTTGCACCGACGCGTGACCAAGGAGAAACTGAATCTGTTCGAGTTCGCCTCCGGCCTCATGGCAGAGGCGGGCGCAAGTGCGACGAAGATCGTGGGGTGCCAGATGGTCAATGCCGATTCGTTTGGCGTAACGCTTCACGGCAGACCAGACTACGTCGGTTGTCACTCCTTCATCCTGCCGAGTCCCATTCTTCGAAACTCGTTTGAACACTTTGCCTTCAGTCACTCCTGTGTCGTGGATCCAAGCATCTATGAGACCTTTACACCACGCCGGCACGGGGACCGTTCGCAGTCGTCCGCCCTTCCCAACCATATCGACGATCACCCAGTGGCTTTCCCTCAATTGCAGCTGATCCAATCGTAAGTTCACGGTTTCCGAGCGTCGCAGACCGCATCCGAGCAGCAGTCCGATCACTGCTGCATCTCTTTTGCCGCGCAGGGTGCCTTGGGAAACGGCATTCAATAGCTCTTGCGCCTGATCGCCAGTTAGCCAATTGCCGATCCTCCGGCCAAGGCGCTTGACGCCCTTAACTCGTCGGATTCCAATCGCCAGCTCAAGGCTCAACCAACCGCTCTCCGCAGCCTCATCTGCCAGCCGCCGGATCGCGGAAAGATGAAGGTTGATCGTAGCAGCTGACAGAGAAAGTCCCTCAAGGAACGAGCGGTACCGCACCACGACTGACCGGTTAAAGCCTAGTCGAGGCTCAGAGCAATACCAGGCGATGAACTTTTCGATGGCGTGTTTATAGCTCCGACGGGAATGTGCAGACGCCAGCATATTGAGCACGGTCGTCTTCTATTGTTCCAGTTCAGGGACGGTGAGACTCGCAGAACAACTGGCAGACTTGCGTGGCTGTTCTTGGGGGGACATAGGAAGCGGCTCCTCTCAACCGCCTCCCAATGTTGCGTCCCCACAGATGCCAGCGCGAAATCCGAGGAATTCGAAATCAACTCTCCGGGGCAGGAAGAACCAGCCGTATTTGACGATCGAGGACGACGTGAAGGCTGATTCAGAGAAGGCTCTGAAGGTATCGCGCCCCTTCGAACGCAATGTCTTCTGGTGACACCTCGACATCTGCCCATATTGCCCCAGGTGCCGCTGCTTCTTTCGGAGAATAGCCGAAACCCTCGATCATAAGGCAGCCGGAATATCCGATCTTGCGAAGAGCGTCAATGACTGCCTCAAAGTCGACATGGCCCGAACCCAAGAGCCCCCGATCGTTTTCGCTCGCGTGAAGATGTTTCAAGCGGTTGCCCGTGGCGCCGATCACATTCGATAGGATCTTTTCCTCGATATTCGCGTGAAATGTGTCGATCGTCACTCCGATGCGAGGATGATCGATCGCATCACAGAGCGCTGTCGCATCGTGAGCTGTCGTCAGAAAGTATGTTTCGGATCGGTTTACAGGTTCGATGGACAGATCGAGTTTGTAGGCGTCAAGAGTAGAAGTGAGTTGGTGAAATGCATCAATAGCCCAATTCCACTCTTCCGTGCTTCGACGTTGACCGGAGAAATAACCGATCGGAGCATATACCGGTCCTCCAATAAGTGTGGCACCCATTTCTGCAGCTACGTCCAGACATCTCATCAAGTGAGCGGCGGACTTCTTCCTGACATTGGAATCCGCACTGATCGGATTTACCCCATGAGGCAGGATGGCGCAGACACTGCAGGTAAGACCGTTGTCGTCCATTGCCCTGCGGATCTTCGCTGCGGGCAGTTTTTCCGGCTCGAACATCGGGACCTCGAAGCCGCTTAATCCGTGCTCTCGAAGCTGTGGCAGAATCTCCAGATGGGATTCGCGAAAGTCAGCGGTCCACGCAAAAGCACTGACACCAATTCTCATTCTTCCCCCTCCGGACATTCGCTCGAAGACCGCATTAGCCTGTAAATACGTCTAGGTTTAAGTCGTCAATCGATCGCTCGATATGGGCTTGATTCCGGATATCGTCATGCCCTTCAGCGATGTGACAGGACCGCTCCATACGACGCGGATTTCGCCAATCTCATCCGGTGCTCCATAGTACCTGGTAGTGATCGCCTGCCGACTATCGATAAATGTCTCAATAATTGAGCCATCTATCCAGAGGTGCAGTGTGGAATCTCCATTGGCATCGGGACTCAGGGGTAGCAGTTTGTCCCCAATCGCGACGCAGGGTGCGCCGTTCGCCTTGGAGTACGCAAGCGCGAGTATCCTGCTTATTCCCTCGCGCGATTGGAGCTGTAGTTCAAGAGTGCACTCGTCGTCAGCTGGTTTGAATGTACAGATCACCTCTCCGCTGCGGTTGTGAATGACCGCCTGGGAGAATGCCTCCTGGAGTTCATAAGGGCTCTGTGGCTTTACTATCTCGGTCGTGTTTTGGCGCAATGATGCGAGGTCCGGGGCAACCTCCATCAGCAAGGCATTGTCCACCCCTAAGCTGAGTACACGTGGAAGTGAGATGCTCCCCGACCAGCCCGCCTTGCGACTTTCGGCTGGATCGCGGGTCTCCTGAACCCATCCCCACAGTATTCGCCGATTATTGCCATCGGACATACTTCTCGGAGCGTAATAGGCGCCATGGTCCAGAATCCCTTTCCGCTCAGAATGGAAGCGGAGGTCGGACTCGTCAAAGGTGCCAACCTCCCAACGAGTTGTATGCTCGGTGGAGTAGAGCAGGACATATTTAGTTCCCAGAGGGAAAAAGTCCGGACACTCCCACATTTCGCCACTGGGCACTGGATTGGAAAACGATTGACCATTCCAGATTCCCTGCGCCAATGGATGCAGATATTCCCAGTTCACCGCATCGGTCGAACGATAGAGCAGCACGGCTCCTCCGACCTGCGGAAATCCCGAGCCAACGCATAAGTACCAGGTATCCCCATCCTTCCATGCAAATGGATCACGAAATCCTGTGACCTGAAGGCCGGAGGGCGGAGAATCGATGACGGGCTTCTCACGCTTTTTCCATGTCCGAAGATCGCTGTCCATGGAAGTCGCGATGGCTTGCACTTCGCGGAGGCCTTCTGCGCGGATAGTTTCCTGACTTCTCGGGACCTTGGTGACGGCGGTGTAAACGATGCTTGCGCCCTCGCCGCCCGGGAGTACGCCCCCGGTAAAGGTGCCGTAGGCATCGTAACCGCCATCTGTGGGGGCCAAAGCGATAGGCATATGTTGCCAATGGACCAGGTCGGTACTCATGGCATGATGCCAGCCTCTCCCACCGAAGCTACCGTGAAAAAATACGTGGTACTTTCCCTGAAAAAATCGTGGCGCGCAAGGATCGCCGACACCGCCCGCTTGGGGAAGCAAATGGTATTGCGGTCGTAAGGGGTCGGCGCTGAGAGCGTTCTTCGTTGAATCGTTTACCGTGCTTGCGGCGCTTTGCGCGACCGTGGACATTGAAAGGCCGCTGCCGTGCAGAGCTGCGGCAGCCGAGGAGAGGAGAAAGTTGCGCCGATTCATCGATAGCTCCATTTGGAAGGCTTGCGGGATGACTCCACCGTTCTAAGTAGCCGCCATTCGATTCATTCACCAAGTCGTTCCGTCAGATAAGACATTCTGTACAGGCGGTCATTAATGAAGAAGAAGGATCCGCACACTGTACGCGCGTCGCGCAGCCAGCCTGCTGTGACCGTTGTCTCGTGAAGAAATGGCCTTGGGTACGCGAGTGCTATAGTCCGTGGACTGAATTCATTTAGCCTCGGAGATACGGTGTGATTCATCAATTGTGCGGGTCGCTGGGTTTTTCAGATGACTTAGACGGGCCGGCGGCATGCAGCTGATGTACCCTCTGAAACTCAAGCATCTCTCTGGCCGCATCTTGGTCACGACCGACGGCACGGTATTCTCGGGCAAGCTTATAGTGTGCTCCTTCGTTATCGGGATCCAGACGGACCGCTTCAGCGAAATGGGGAATCGCCTCTGCGGGCTTCCCCTCATCTACCAGAACATTGCCTAATCCAACCTGCGCATCGACGAAGTCCGGCCGTAACTGAAGAGCGCGTTCGAAGTGTACTTCCGCAAGCTGCAGCTTCGATCCGAGACGATAGGCTTCTCCCAACTCGTATTCCGAATTGAAGTCCGCGGGATCGGATTTCAATTCCGTTTCAAACTCCTGTTGTGCCTCTTGACGAGCGGCCGCATCCTGAGAGTTTGTCAATATCGCACGACCCAACTCGTAGTGAATTCCCGGAATCTTCGTGTCGACCTCTATCGCCTTTCTGAACTGCAGAATCGCGCCCGGGAAATCGTCTTGCGTCATTGCCGCCTCTCCAAGAATTTGGTGCACGTGGACGGAGTTGGGCGCTTTTTGAGACAGACTCGCGAGTGCCTGAGCGGCTAGCTCTGAGTACGCGCGATATGCCACATACAACACCTCGGGATTGTCAGGGTTAGAGTCCTCGAGATCCCGGATCACGTTCACAACTTGGCCGAGCGTCTTCTGTTCCTGGTGGTATCGAATGAGAGCCACGCCAGCATCGATCTTCACGCTCTGGTTGCGGACCTGCGGAAATGATTCTGTGAGAAGGGGAATTCCTTCGCCTGGATCACCCAGGCGAATCTGACACAGTCCTAGAAGAGCCTTGGCGTCCCATAAGGAAGGATTGCGTTTCAGCGCATTCGTAAAGAGCGTCTTAGCCTGCGGAAGGTCTCCCTGTTTGTACGCTATGACTCCAAGGTTGGCAGATGCTTCCGCGTTACCGGGATCCAGCTTCAAAATCTCCTTGAATTCCGCGGCAGCCGTTTGCGATTCACCGACCCTCAGAGCAGCCTCGGCCCGCTTATAGTGAAGGACAATTTGCTCATTCGTGGTCGTCTGTGTGAATCCATGACCACGCAACAAGAGTGCAAGTATCACCACTCCGAAGATGTTGCTAGCAGCCTTGGTCGTCATGCTATACATGCGATATCGTGCTTTGCTCGCTTACCTCAATAACTATGGACCCGTCGAAAATACGCTGCCTCTAATCCAGGTCGACTACTAGCGTTGATCGCTGCGGGACCATTCATTAGGGCTGAGGATAACGCCGCCTCAACGGCTCTCGTCCTCGCTCATCGAATAGATGCCAAGCCGAGCGAACGTTGCAGATCCTTCCTCGACAAAGACTCCCAATTGCCCTTGATTGGGACTGTACATCCTGGTGCTCATCGCGAGCTTACCGGCTGCATAGATTTCGGCGATTGTGCCATCCACGATTACCAACACTTCTATCGGCTCGCCCGGCGATAGCTTCAACGGCCGCTCGAGTCCGGTCATATAAGGAACGTCTCCGGGGCGAGGCCAGCGGTCGAACACGATTCGGTTATTCGCCGGTTCAAAGCGCACATAGTAGCAGGTATCCAAGTCATCGAGCAGCTTGAGCATCAGGCCGAATGACTGGCAGCCTGCCACAAAGTCGATCGTCGCAGCGATTTTGCATCGCGCCGGCATGGACGCGAGCGTGGCGACTTCGAAAGAGCCGCGGCTGCCGATCTTGACCGAGTCTTTGCCAATCTCGCACCGACCTAAGGCCGACCTAATATCGAGCGGCGTTGGCCGATTGAATGCCCTGTCGATCGTCTCGGGCATCGTGACATAGAGTTCACCGTTCGATCGCTGGGCCAGTTGATGCACAACGAGGTTTCCGCCCCACTCCCATTCTCCGTCGTCTTTGCCTCCGGCCCGCAATGGGTTCCAGCCAAAGAGAAAGCGGCTCTTGCCGTTTGAGGCTGTTTTACCCGCATAAAGAACCCTGGTGTCGAACGTGTCGATCTCCGGAGCTATCCAGGGACCGGTTAACTTTCGGCTCATGCGGTACCTGGTCTGGCTGCTTTGACTGAACTCGGAAAAGACCAGATACCACCAATCCCCCATTCGGAAAAGGTCTGGGCACTCGTGAGTGTAGTAGAGGCCCGGCGACCAGAAAGGCTTCCTCACTTCCCACTTCGTCAGGTCTTTCGACGTGCAAAGTGCGGTGCACCCGCGCCTTCTTTTGGGCCCAGTCTTGATCCTTGCAGCGACCAGCATCCAATACTCTCCAGCCTCCTGATTCCAAAATACAAAAGGGTCTCGCCAATCGTCCCGCTCATATATGGCTTCTGGGGCATAGAAAGTGTCGGCGGGAATCTTCTGCCATTTCACAAGGTCATCACTGACCGCATGCAACACGCCCTGCTCCGGTCTGCCGGTCCTGCGAGGCGAGTTGAAGCCAGTGTAAAACGCATGATAGCGGCCACCACTCTCGATGACTGAACCCGTAGCTACGGAGGGGTCTTGGTCTTCCGGCCTTCCGGCGGGAAGCATTTCACCCATCTCGGTGAAATGAACAAAGTCATCGGTGCTTACCTGATGCCATGTGGTGTCGTAGTGGACGCCATCGGCTTTATAAAGGTGAAAGATTCTAAATTGTCCGCCGCTGAAAAATGGGATTACGTCTCCGACACGGCCACCGCTGGGCTTGTAGAAAAAATCACGGACGCTTGTCGTATCGTGAGAACTCTCGATAGCGCCTTGAAGCTCATCGGGTTCAAGCTGAGGTCGCCCAAGCAACGCTCCACCCCCCTCCGGCAGGAATACACCCGCGAGTGCCGTCGCGGCTGTTTTTTTCAGAAATGTTCGGCGTTTCATGACCACCTTGGAACGAAACATGTACTCGGTCAGGCGTCTGAGAAGCCTTGTGATGAAGGCGAAGCCACCTGGATAAGTCAGGTAGCTTCACCCACAAGTCTTTCTACGATTGTGCTCTTGAACGGGCTCAATCAAAAAGCATCGCTCGTCCCCACGTTCAGTATGCAGGCCGAGCCTAATCGACCCTCACCATCGCAAATGCAAGTCAAACTGCAGATTGCGCATATTTCCATTGATGCTGTTGATCAAACCGTATTGGGGATTGTTGATATCGTTGGTGGGCTGTCCCAGGTTCGTAGTGTTAAACAGATTGAAGGCTTCCGCCCGAAACTGTAGATTTGTAGATTCGTTCAGAGGAGTTCTGAAACTGAACACCTTGCCCATCGCCCAGTCCAGGTCGTAATAGGGAGCCCCCCGCATGCTGCCCGGATGCGCATTTCCCCAGACGCAGCAGACTGGAGGAGTCACAAACGCCGCCGGATTCAACCAATCGTTTCGATTCTTATTTTTTGGGTAGAAGGGCACGCCCGGTACTCGGTTGGGGCGTTGTGAGAAATCGGCATTGAGCGTGCTGCTGTCGCTATCTGTAGGTGAAAGAGAGATTCCGGATTGGAGCGTGGTTATTCCATCGAAGGTCCAACCACCCAGCAATGTCTGAACGACCGGGTTGGCGTTAGCCCCCCATCGCTGGCCTCTGCCGTAAGGAATGAGGATGCTATGCGTGGTAGTCCACACGACTGCCTGATTGAGGTACGACACTCCGTAGCTTCCCTTGATATCGTAAGGGTTTCCACCTTGCGGTCCTCGATTTCCAATCTCATCATCTAGAGCCTTCGCCCAAGTGAACGCAGAGTGGAAGCTATAACCGTTTGTGAAGCGTCTGTACCCAGTGATTTGAAGGGCATTGTAGTTCGAGTCATCACATGTACAATTCACATACATCTGACCGGTAAAGCCAAATTTGATGTATAGAGGTCGACGGGTAAGGAGATCGCCAGGACCCGGAGGAGCTGCGTCAACGTTGTACAGGGAATAATCTAGATTATTGCCTTTGTTGCCGACATACGCCGCGGTCACGACAGTGTCTTTTCCGAGTTGCTGTTGAATGGAGACGTTCCATGAATCGACGCTCGAAGTCTTCCGTACGAAAGGAAAGGCCTTGGCAAAGTCATTCGCAGGTACCTCAGCGGCAGGTATGATACCCGACGCAGGGAACACAGGGGCTTGCGGTGTTGGCGGTCCTTCATTCATGGGAAAGATCGGCGTGTACAGACTGGATTGGTCAACCGCTTGTGCCTGCGCAACCGGATACGAGGAGTCGAGGTGGTTGAAGGCAGCGTCAAACCCATTGATAAAGTAGCTGCGCCCAAATCCTAAGCGAGCTACTGTCTTTTCCGTTAACATATACGCGACGCCAAGGCGCGGAGCGAAGTTGTTGTATCGGGGCTGCACATTGGAGTATTTGGAAACAGACCCCAAACCGGCCAGAATGAGGCTGCCGGTATTGAAGTCATAATTTACATCTCCGCCCGGATTTTTCGGGCTGATTGGCGAGATGTAATCCCAACGAAGACCGTAGTTCAGTGTCAGTTTTGGAGTGGCTTTCCAGACATCACCTCCATACGCTGAAATGCGTGTTGCACGCTCGTCCGGCCAAATGACGAATTGGCCGCGCTCAAAGGAACCGGCCCCACCTAGCAAGAACGAAGCCTGGGAAATTCCCGAATCGAGAACATCCGCGCTACCGGTAACGGTCTGATTGAAATCGAACTCGCCGCGAGTGCTCTGGTTAAGTGTGAAAAGGTCCTCGAAATTCTTGCGATAGTCGACACCCCATCGAATTTCATGGTTCCCCTCCACTTTCGTCCAGTTGTTGACACCCTGGAACACCGTAGACCTGTCGAGGCGAGGCACCGAACCTTGTGTACCCATCGTCCACGAGCCCACTGGTCCCGCGACCTCTATGGCCGCCAATCCACCTGTCAGGGGGGTTCCCTGGTTGATGTTCGGAATGCCGACCGCGTTGTTTGTTTCGAGACTCGCGTCGTTCTGATATTCGTTGAGGTAAAAACGGGCGAAACCTGCGCGGAATTCTGCTAGCAGGTTCGGATTGAAACTATGCGTGTAGTTTATCGAGAGCAGCTGGTTCCATGAGTTTGCCGTTGAAGCGTTGCCGCCCGCGATGGAAGGCCCACCGGCCGTTACGCCAAAGACGCTCGGATTGGAGAAATACGACCACATATACGAGTAAGCTTCGAAGAGCTTGTTCTTGTCCGAAAAATTCCAGTCGACGCGCTCATCGATCTCGTCAGTATTGAAGGGAGATTTGCCGGTCCCCAGATAATTGTTTTGGGTTTCCTGATTAATGTTGGCATGCGGCAGTAGACCGAGGAGGTTGGCGGAGACTGGGTTGATCCGGTTGGCAGGTATCGTGTTGTTTTCAAATTGCGTCCGGCCGCTGCCGTCGGGATTGCCCGTGTCCGGGTCATAGATCGGATTGGTCGCGGCTACCGAGCTGAAGTCACCACTACGGAAGGCGTCATTCGGCACCGTTGTGATCAGATTGGCTCCAACCAGCCGACGATTGAGCCGATAGTCTGCGAAAAAGAAGACTTTGTCCTTCTTGATTGGCCCCCCCAGTGCGGCACCACCAATGTTTTCGTTGTAGGGTGCGACTCCTACTCCTCTCCCCTGAGGTCCGGTTCCGGGAATCTTCTCGGTGAACGGATTTGCCGCGAAGGACCAAGCATTCCGATTCATCCAGTATGCCGATCCGTGGAAGTCGTTCGTGCCCGATTTCGTGTCGTACTGAGCGACCATGCCTCCGACGTTACCGTATTCCGGATCATAGTTCGCGGTCGTGATTTTCAGTTCTTGCACTGAATCTGGCGGAGGAACGATAATCTGCAAACCTGTGAAGCCCCAGGCAATATCGGTGATTCCGTTAACCTGGTAGTCATTAGCCATCCATAGTTGGCCATTTACCGAGGTCATGAAGCCTTCCGAGGGATTCTCGTTGGTTGAGATTTGGAAACTGTAAGGCACGACTCCGGGGGCGGTTAAATAGAGAGTGGTCAGATTATCGTCGACAACTGGCACTGTCTCAATTTCGTGCTGCTCCAACAGATGATCGACATCGGTCTTCTCCGTCTTGAGAGCCGCTGGCGCCGCAGTGACGGTCACCTCTTGGGTCACCATGCCCGGATCGAGATGTGCATCCGCCTTTATGGCTGAATCTATTTGCAATAGAATGTGCTGCTTGGAGAAAGTCTTGAATCCGTTTGCCGTTACTGTGACCGTATAGCTCCCGGCGATGAGATGGGTCACGTTGTAAAACCCGGATCCATCCGTGGTCGCTTCGGTAACGACGTTTGTGCCTTCATCCTTGACGCTCACTTTGGCCTGAGGAATCACGGCTCCCACGTTGTCGGTTACGAACCCTGAGATAGCGCCTGAAGTGGCCTGACCTCGCGCGATGAGCGGCGAGTCAATGGCAAGAGAGGCAATGGACAGTACGGCGGCCAAAAGTGTGTAAGCAGATCGCCGCCATGAAGGGCGATTAGCTGCGACTCTCGAGATTAACGTCGCTATCGTTTGAACATTGAGTGGTTGATCCGTTCGAACCATACAGCCTCCTGCAAATTATGGAAAGGAGTTGTAGATCGCTCGGTGTACAAATGTCAATCAAAATGAATATCCTACTTGATAAAAGCTGAATATACAGGTTTGGGTCGATTCTAAATAACTCAATCGACGTGGTTAGCTCCACAGGATTGTCTCACCACAAGGGTGCCGGTCAGCACGATGGACCTAGTCGGAAGCTGCCGGTTCCTGACCCGCTCTACCATTGCTGACATGCTGACTGCGCCGATCTCGGCGCAAGGTTGCTGATACGTGGTCAGCGGAATTGGAAGCAGCTTGGCGTACTTAACGTCGTCGACACCCGCAATTCGGACGTCATTTGGAATTCGGACATGCAGGCTCAGAAGAGTCTGCATCAGATTTGCAGCTGTGATGTCGTTAGCACACATAATTGCATCGATTTCCCGAGTACGAAGCGCTCGTTCTACGAACGACTTGTCTGTTGCATTGCCACGCAGCAGCAGATCTCTTGAGATGGGCATATTGTTGTCATAGAGAGCTTCATGGTAGCCGGCAATCCGTTCTTCCACGGTCTCGGCGGAGCCTTCCCGGGCAAAGAACGCAATGTGCTGCGCCCCCTGCCGGATCAAATGGCTTGTCACTATGTATCCCGCTCTCCGGTTATCCAGGCCGATCAAGTCATGGGTACTACGTTCGGGATATTTCAGAACGCAACGATCGAGAAGAACTACTGGAATATCGGCTTTATCTAACTCTCTCAAAATACGTCCGTTTACATCTTGATGCGGCGGTACGAACTCCTGTGGAGCGAAGAAAACTCCGGATACGCCTTGTTCGATGTAGCGGTGGCACAACTGTTCCGCTTCTTCTGCCGCATGTTCCGCTGTAGAAAGCGTTTGAACCCAGGACAGCGAATGTTTTGCCGCCAAAGGAGACCGAACCATGCCTCTGCAAATCGGTTCAAAGATTTCAGTCTGTCCCAAATCCGGTATCAGCAGTCCGAAGACCATGCTCTCGTCGCTGACAGGATTCGCGGCGTAGGTCCCTGACCCCGCACGGCGAATTAGGAGGCCCTCCTGCTGAAGTTGTCGGATGGCCTTGACTACCGTCATACGGCTAACAGCGAACTTGCGACCCAGTTCAGCCTCGCTGGGAAGGCGGCCGCCCGCCTTATATCTGCCAGATGAAATGTCGGAACGGACGCTTTCCACAATGTCGAGATATCTGGGACGCACTTTCACTTCACCTGGATTCATCTTTCGGCCCCGGTTGCACCGCAGGCGATCTTCCAAATTCTATCGATCCTCACGGGCGTCCCCGATTATACGCCCCTCAGCCATGAAATAGACAACTTTTGCTTGACCTGGATATACATTATGCTACCCTGCTTGCGCAGAGCTGACTAGGTGAAATATGCGGGTTTTAAGTGTCGGCGAAATTCTTTGGGATGTCTTTCCGAACCAGGAATTACTGGGGGGTGCTGCCCTAAACTTCTCAGTAAATATCTCTCGCCTCGGAGACTCGGCGTCGCTGATTACCGGCCTTGGCAAAGACGTGCGAGGTCGAACTGCGTACGATGCCATGAAGTCACTCTCTTTGCCCACAGACTTTGTTCAGTCAGTGGACCATTGGGCCACCGGCATCGCTACCGTCAGCACAACGGCAGAAGGCGAACCGCACTTTGAGATACCGAGGCCAGCCGCTTTCGACGCGGTGATTATTACTCCCGAAATCGTGGACAAGGCTATACGCTGGAAACCGGATTGGCTATATTTCGGTACTCTTCTGCAGACTGAGCCGAACATTGAATGGGGCACTCACACTCTCAATAGAGCCTTGCGGGGTGTGCGCTGCTTCTACGATATGAATCTGCGGCACGGACACTGGAACGTTCCCCTCGTTCAACGTCTTTGCAAATTGGCGTCTGTCTTGAAACTGAATGAGGTCGAAGCAAAGCTGCTAGGCGAGATGAATGGGATCCCGGCCGATGCATTCACTTTGCAGGCATTCTGTAAGGCCACCGCCGAACAGTATGAATTGGACGCGATTTGTATCACCCTCGGACCGGAAGGGTGCTGCGTTTATGAAGAGGATTCGCTCTATAGCGTTCCCGGTTACCCCGTTGTCGTCCATGATACCGTCGGTGCCGGAGACGCATTTTCCGCCGCATTCCTACATGGCTACCACCGCGGATGGGCGATCGAACGAGCGGCACGCTTTGCCAATGGTCTCGGATCGATTGTTGCTAGCCGGGCCGGAGCCACACCGCACTGGTCAGTGCAGGAATGCTTTCAACTGACCTCCCTTTCTACAGAAAACTCAGAACCCGATGATTTCTAGTTTCGAAACAGAAAACTCATCGCACAACGACCTCTTTTGCATGAGATGAGAGCCTCGATAGGAGCTAAATGGTCAAGGTGAGAGTTTATGAATGGATTGTCTGCACCGCAATCGTGGCTTTGCATGGTCTACCGGCCAAAGGACAAGCTTCCACTTATGACCAGCCTTATCGTCCTCAGGTGCATTTCTCACCGCGCTTGAACTGGACAAATGATCCAAACGGCCTTGTCTACTTCCGTGGGGAATACCATCTGTTCTTCCAGTACAACCCTTTCGGAGATCAATGGGGCCACATGAGTTGGGGCCACGCGGTCAGTCGAGATCTGCTGCATTGGGATGAACTGCCAGTGGCTATTCCGGAGAAAGACGGGACCATGATTTTCACGGGAAGCGTAGTCGTCGACAGGGCCAACAGTAGCGGCTTCTGCGCGGCAGCTAAAGAATGCTTGGTCGCGGTTTACACCGGAGACACAAATACTCCGCAGGGGCACCGCGAAACGCAGAACCTCGCTTATAGCCTGGATAACGGCCGCACATGGACCAAATATGAGAAAAATCCGGTACTCGATCTGCACTTAACCGACTTCCGCGATCCAGGAGTTTTTTGGGACGACGTCGCGCACCACTGGATCATGGCTGTCTCACTACCCAAGGAACACAAAATCCGGCTTTACTCCTCAACCAATTTGAAGGACTGGACGCAACTCAGCGAATTCGGTCCGGCCGGAGATGTGGCGGGAGTCTGGGAGTGTCCGAATCTCCTTCGTGTCCCTTCTGAGAATGGCAAAGAAAGCCTGTGGGCTCTCAAGGTCGGCCTCAATCCCGGCGCCCCGCAGGGCGGGTCAGGCGAGCAGTATTTCTTCGGCAGCTTCGACGGCAAGAACTTCATCGCGTCCACCGAAGCCGGCGCGCACGGATGGACCAACTACGGCAAGGACGATTACTGCGCCATCAGTTACAACGGATTGCCCCAAGGAGAAAGGCCAGTGCTGATCGGATGGATGAGTAATTGGCAGTACGCCCCGAAGATACCGACCCAGCCATGGCGAGGACAGATGAGTTTGGCTCGGCGGCTCTCGTTCGTTCGAGACGCAGCTGGTCTGGCGCTCAAGCAAGATCCCGTCATAACACCGCTGCGCGGAAAGAGCTTTCCCCTTGCATGGCCTGCGGTGGGTAATTCATCCCGCGGAGCGCTCGGAGAGTCGTCGGTAGTCCCATACGAGCTGGAATTGCAGTTCGGACATCCTGGTGAGCCAATCTTCGGTGTCCGACTTTACTCCGATGAGCAGCATTGGACAGAGATCGGCTTTGACACGAGCAAGAGAGAGTTTTACATCGATCGCACGCGGTCGGGAGCAACCGTCGGCGCGGACTTCCCGGTGAGGACAACGGCCCCGCTCGCTGCTGGCCGGCCTAACGATTTGCGGCTGATCGTAGATCGGTCCTCAGTCGAGGCCTATGCACAAAATGGAACGATTGCCATGACCAACTTGATCTATCCCATGTCCACTAACAGCACGATCCGACTCTTCCCACAGGATGCAAAACCTATGGAATTCTCCGGCCGCGTCTGGGAGCTCAAGTCGATCTGGAAGCAACAAGCTTCCGGCAAATGACGGAACGCTCCACAGCGTCGAAGCTCGACAGTCACCAACCGGGACCGTTACTAGTCGGTCTCCAAGTGGCCGAGCTTTTTAGGGGCGAGAGTGAAGATATCTCTAGCGCGATAGACTGGGAGCGATATGCAATACGCGCAAATTCTTGCCTTGATCGATGCCGAAGTGGAGCGACTGCAAAAGGCTCGCCAGCTTCTGGCCTCCTCTCTCTCACCTATCGAAAAGACGCGAAAGAGAAAATCACCGCCTTCTGTTCATTCTGCCGCTTCTGAAATTGCAAAGGTTCAGGATTCTTCCGCCGTCCTCCAAGGATCCGCAATCGCGCCGGCTGTCATGCGCGAAAAACGAGCAAGGAGAGCCCCACAGCAGAAAACGCCTACCGTAAGCAAGCCGGCGGTTGCTGCTTTAGAGACTCCATTGGGCGCAATTGTTCCTGCCGCACCGGTCTTCGTCTCAGCGGAGCAGATTCGTAAGACCCGCGCCCAACGAGAACCGATGATCCGGACCGGACAGAGCGCTTTTCATTCAGCCTCCAACGAGTCGCTCACAGCCGAGTCGCTTGCGAAGCGATGGCTGCATAGCTCCGCCTCATGACCACAAGTTGAACCTGTGTAAATGTCCAATTTGGTTGCAAGGGGCGATATCGCGGAAGAACAAATCACCGATGATAAAATCCATTATCGCGGAATTCAGCCTCGAATCGTCCGTTCCCGGCCCATCGCCAGAAGTCCGAGTCAAGGTCGCAGCATGTGTTGAGTTCGGCGTCTGGGCCACTCTTCCTAGCGCTATCGTTGCCGCGCGGCTAGCAGTGCTGAGGATACGCGATCGCACTTCGTCAACTGTCGCCGCGATACACACCCGCGTGTGTTACTAGACCCTAGCCCGTTTGGAGAGAGTAATGCTGAAATTTGCTACTGTGCCTTGAATGAGTCGTCGGATTCTGCGCCAGGACGGGGCTTCCACGCGAGACTGTAATACTGGCCGCGATCACGGGCCCAGGGATCGAACGCATTGATCACCGGTTCCAATTCCGGCGTCAGCTCGGGAATATTGCGCATGAGTACCCGCTTCATTGGCGAGACAGGTTGCGTGTGCCCATTGGGAGTGCCCTTCTCCATCATTACTCCGCCTGGGCCGTTGTTATTCACCCAGTTGACGCCAAGCGTTGTGTAGAACTCCGGGCGGAAGGAGGAAGTGAAAAACCGATCGCTGAAGAGCCTTCGCGAAGCGTTGAGAATGAAGACCACGAACTGGGTTTCCGAAATGGCAAAGCCGTGCGGACGACGGTACTCCGCGAGGTAGCCCACGACTGTGTCGACGTCTTCGATATTGTCGATGGCAGTGCCGTTTGGATGACCGAGGCAGTCGTTGATCGGCGAGCCGTCGTCGTTCACTTGCGCGTCTGTAATGATCTTCGACGTATTACATACGTGCTGGCCGTAGAGTTCACGCAACGTTTGGATTGCGTCCTGCTGCTCGATCCAGTCGGGTGACCCTGGCGCCGCAGCCGGATCGCGGAAATCGTCGAAGCTGGTCAGCTGGCGGAGACCGTATTGACGCCTGAATTCATTGAAGCGCGGTACTCCGTGTTCGCGGTCACGAATAATATCGAGCGCAACAACGTCGATCTGCTGAGTCTTGCTGTCCAGCCTTCCCATCTTGAGGTTTTGAAGAAATAGCGGTGAGTTGTGCAGCGTGAGAAGGCCAAGACGCTGGCGTCCCAGCGTGAGCGCCCAGTTCTCCATACCCATCGATTGCATGAACGGAGTCGCCTTGCCTTGGAAGGTCTCGACCACCGGAACGCGCTTTGCAATCTTGTTCGGGTCGGCTTTGAAGTCACGATATTCAAGCAGATCCGGAACCAGCGGATGCAGACGATATACGGAGACGAATTCTTCGGGGAAATTGAATGGCGAGCCGAAATGATTCACGCCGCCGTTCGTGTATTCCGGCTTTGTGATGTCATATCCAGAGACCTTGCTGCCCAGCCCGAAGATTCCCGGGCCAGACGCGAAGACGGAATACCATTCGGTGGTTTTTTTGACGTTTGTCGAGTCTCCAAAATTCCTGCTGACGACCTCGCTCAAGGCCTTCGAGATGAGCGGGTCGCTTGTGCCTAGCAGACCGCTCCAGTTGGCGTTCATCCCCAGGTAGAGAGGATCGTTATAAAGCAGTTGCGGCGTCCACTCGGTGGTGTGGATCTTCGCAATCTCCGCAGCTACCACGAGCCGCGCGACCTCGAATAACTGGTCGGGGGTTACATCACGATAGCGGACTACCTGCTTCGGATTCGCAGGGTCGCGCAGCCCGCAGTCGGCATTGGGCGTTTGCGCGGCGACCCGGCGAAACTCGACAACGAAGGAATTATGCTCGCGGGCGAACAGGTTATGCAGAAAGCTCAGGCCGATCGTCCAGTTGTCCGGAAATGCAGTCGCTTCCTGCCCTGCCCACTCCGGATTGATGGGATCATTCGGCCCGAATACCGGCAGGTATCCCGGACTGGATTGACCCGCAACCGAAACCAGCAATAGCTTCGCCGGATCCGATGGATCGCGCTTCACCCGCTGGCGGGAAGTATCGTCGAAGCCGTAGAGCATCGAGGCGTCCCACCACGCCGTGTTGGTGTTGCGCATGGTCTTGGGGGCCCGGTCCAGGTAGGTGTGTCCGTTGTAGGTAAATGTTCCTGGCGCGGAATCCTGTGCGACATAGCCTTTGTCCATTCGGTCGTCGGGGCGGCAACCGAGCTTCTGAATGTCTTCGGAAGTAAGCGGCACTTCAGCGCCGTTCACGAGCTTTGTCGCGCAACCTACGCTCATATACTCGGTCTGGTTGTGTCCTTCTTCGAGATGCGAAAACCAGTCGTGCGTCATGAACTGGATCCAGTAGGCCGCAAGAACATTGAAGAACGGGGCCTTCTTGTAGTCACAGTTGGCTGCGTTGGAGTCGTTGGGCAGGCCGTAGCCTTCCTGGCATTTTGCCGGATCGGACTGGATTCGAGTAAACAGCCGGCGGCTAATCACCTGTGGATCGGGCTCAAGCAGCGATAGGCGGTTTCCGTGGCGATTGCGAGTCAGTTCATTCAACCCCTGGTCGGGAAACGAAGTCTCAAACTCAACGTTGCGCGCAAACAGCATTCCACTGGAGCCCATGGCAGGATTGAGCACGTCGTTGCATATCCCCGTGACGGTTCTCGACCGTATCAGATCGCCTTTGCACACCTGCACGCCATCGCCTCCGACGGCGTTGTAGAAGGGATTTGAGGAGCTAAGTCTCATCTCCGGCCAGACCTTGAGGGCAGGTCCGCCTACTCCGTTCAGGCCCTGCACGTACTCGGGATACGACCCGGAGTTATCGAAGAGATTGAATTTGACCAATTCGACGCGCTGCAGTTCGAGGTCGAGCAGTGCCCCAGCTACGCCACGCTCAGCGGGTAGTTTCGAAGAGAGAAATCCCGTGGGCAGAGAGGACATGTCCCCGGTGCCCCAGTAATTGCCCCAATCAACCCATGGAGTTCCGCGAAACTGCAGCGCCTTGTATCCGCCGCGGCACATCGCCGTTGCCTCCGATACTTTGCCTTGAAACCGCGGTGCGCGGTCCGCCGGAATCTTAAGGACCTTCAGTTCGTCCGAAACCATCTGCCCGCACGCGAGCAGCGCCTTGGCCTCTTCCTCTTTCGGCGAAGGCGGTTTCGAACTCTGATTTGCGGTAGGGGTGTTTTGCGCATGCAACAGGCAAGCTGCTGCCAATATGAAAGGTGCGAAACCCAGAAGTCTCATTCGCTGCTCCCAGGATTCTCTTCGAGAAGAGGGATCGCAACTCACCTGCCAGCTCAAGACCTGTCGGGCTGAAAGTGGGAGTAACGCTTCCTCGATTCGAGAGAAGATTCAATCTCTGTTTAGTGCAACAAACACCTGAAGCGCATCACGTGTCCCTGGAGAAATATCCGCGGGCGGATTGCGGATGATTATGAGAGGTCGGGACTGCGTGAAGAGCTTGCATCGGTTATCAGCGGGCAACGCAGTGAGAAACAGCGGGAATGCTATCACCCGTACATGGTGCTCGCAATTCTTTTTATGGCCATTGCCGACCAGCATCAGAAAATCCGACGCCGAGCTCAGCTGGCAACTGTCTTCCCCAGCACATACTCGTCGAAGTTCGGCAGCGGCTTGATAAACGGAGCCAGCTTCTCCGCCGCTTGCGCCGTCGTGAGCACATCCTTCGGGTCGAGTTTGGTGATCTGTGCTGCTGCTGGATTAGGCTCCAGCACATCCTCGCGCACCAGCCGGCCGCGATCGTCATACGGCCAGATGGTCTCTTCAAAGTTCGTGTAGAGATACATGCAGTCCGGCTCAGCCTTCATCCCCTTGAGCTTCAGCATGTCCAGCAGCAGTTCTGAAGAGAGCCCTTTCGGCAGAATTCCGAGCGCCTTCGACGACAGGATCGATCCGCCCCAGACCTGCTGATGCGCCAGCACCGTCAGCGCGATAAAGTTATCCGCCACCGCCACCTGCGCGTTCTCGCCATAGAAGATCGTCTGGTTGGTCTCGGCCCAGAACTTATACAGGTTGCGGACGTTGTCCTTGCCTGTGATGGTCGTGTTGAAGCCAAGCGCATGCAGGTTGTACACCGGGTTGTCGACCATCATGTCGTCTCCCAGCACATCGTCATACCGTCCTGACATCTCGAGATATAGATGGCGTTCATATGCCAGCAGCAGATAACGATAGCGCGGGTTGGTGGTGATGCTGATTAGCTGGTCGACCGGGGCGAGGGACTTGGTAATGTCGAGATTCATCGTCGTGCTCTTTCCTTTTTTCTCACCGTGCCCTTGCCGGGGCGCGTTCTGTGATCTTATGGCTCCATATTCGGCGGGACAAGCGCAGCTGCCGGTCCCGGGCCGGTGTAAGCGCGCATCATGTTCCACGCGGTGAGGGCCACGCCCACGTTGATCGCGCCCACCACAATTACTTCCCACATCTTCGCCGCATGAACGGGCATATCTGCAGGAGGCGGCGCGGCGAAGATCACTTTCTGGTGATAGATGGCCAGGGCAGCCAGCACGTAGATCGTCGTGATGACCACCCAGTTGAGGATCGGCGCCCACGGCCGAGCGGCTTTCTTCTCCGGCGTGTTATAGAGCTTCTGCAGCGCGCGCCTCGGGCCCACATCGAGATACCGGTAAGCCACCAGCCAATAGAGCAGCCCGTAGTAAGAGAACCAGTTCAGCGCAAGCGACGCGACGAGCACGTGCAGCGAGATCTCGAAGTAGTTGCGGAAGCGCACCCAATGCCCGATAAGCGCGCCGAACGACTGCGGATTGCGATTAAAGTACGAAGCCACCGGCAGAGACGACGAGAGCAGCGCGATTCGCCCGCCCCAGTACCAAAGCCGGCTTTTGTGGTGCAGCGAGATCGGGCCGCAGACCCAAAGGTCCAGCGTAACCACGATCAGGTGAAAGGTGAAGATCTCGATTGCCTTCCGATTCCCGAACAAGGGATTCAGCAGATCCTGAGGCTGGAAAAAACCCTGATAGACTTGCCGAACGCCCACCCACATCCCCCACAGAAGCAGGATCGAATAGACACACGTGATAGCAATCGAATCCGCAGTGACGGGGGATAAGTTCATGGCCGATTAACATAGTGGATGCAGGCGCGCGGAGTCAACGAAATTTGGAGACCTGTTTTACCCAAGTGGATTCGGGCCAAGCGCTCCAATGGGTCTTGCTTATGGATCCATTGTGGTTGCCGAAATCCGGGAGGTACCTCTTCATCGCAATCCTGAACGATAAACCGGATTATCGGGCCGTCTTGGCAAGCGAGATTTGGAATCGATCGTTGACCGCTTCCTTGAACTTCTGCCGGCACCCGATGTATCGTTCCGTCGTTTGCACGGACGCGTGACCGAGAAGAAACTGAATTTGTTCGAGTTCGCCTGCCGCGCCATGGCAGAGCCGGGCACAGGTACGACGAAGGTCATGCGGCGCGAGATGGTCCAAGCCGATCCGCTTGGCATAGTGCTTTACGAGTGTCCAAACAACGTCCGTCGCGGCTCCGCGACTCAGTTCGGTTCTATTTTTCCAGATTCGTCTAAATACCAGACCTTCAGTCACTCCGGGGCTGCGAAGCCAACTATCCATTAAGGCCTTGCACCAATCTGGAACGGGCACCGTTCGCAGCCGTCCGCCCTTGCCAAACAGGTCGGCGATGACCCAATGGCCTTCCCTCAGTTGGATCTGATCCAATCGCAGCGCCACAGCTTCCGATCGTCGCAGACCGCATCCGAGCAGCAGCCCAATCAACGCCGCGTCTCTTCTGCGGCGCAGAGTGCTCTGCGGAATGGAATTTAGGAGGTTCTGTGCTTGATCGCCAGACAGCCAGTTGCCAATTCTTCTGCCCAGCCGCTTGACTCCCTTGACTCGGCGGATTCCGATTGCCAGTTCCGGGGTCAACATGCTGATCTCCGCAGCTTCATCGGCTAGACGACGGATCGCGGAGAGATGAAGGTTGATCGTAGCAGCTGACAATGAGAGTGATTCGAGGAACGAGCGATATCGCAACACGACTGCGCGGTTGAAACCAAGCCGAGGCTCGGAGCAATACCAGGATGAACTTGTCGATGGCGTTTTTGTAGGCGCGGCGAGAATGCAATGAGACGAGCGTACCGAGCGCGGCCGACTTGGCATGCTCCAGTTCAGGGATTGTGAGGATCGGAGATGGGCTCGCAGGTTTCAGTGATGGTTTCGTTGCTGGCATAGGAAGGGGCTCCTTCGACCTCCTCCTATTTGGCGGCCAGATCTCGATTCGAGGCCAAAAGGCCTGCATTTGCCGATGACAGAGGACGTTATCGTTCACTGCCGCAACTGCTACGGCGATCGTCTCGGCGTGAACATCCAAACCTAGAAATCGTACCTTCTCCTTCATTGTGACCGGCTCCCTTCCGCTTGTGGCTCTGCGCTGTGCGTCCTTCTGAACACACACCCTAACCCACGATCAGCGGATCGACGGTTACTCCATAATGACTGTTATGGCCATCGGATGATTTGTACCGAAGCGCTCATATGCTTCCCGGTAGGGTGCGGGTAATTTTCGGAATATCCCTCGCTGATATGGTGAATCGACCGTTCGGCGACCGGAGATGTTCGCAGGGGACCCAGATGCTCTCAATCTGGCATCCGAAACGTGCGCCACCCGCGCAGTCCGTCTATTACTCGAACACCAGAATCGGAAGCGCGACTGTCTTCGTTGTGGTACTGCTGGATCCAGTTCCTGGAGCGCCATTGGTTTGGGTAGCTGGCTGCGTGACGATGGCCAGGATTTCTTCGTAACCAGGTTTGGCCGTCACGGAACTCGGGATCTGCAGGGTGATGGATTGCCGCAAGTGTCTGGGGTGGGAGTCTGAGCCTTTGGAACCGTAATCCCCTCAAAGCTCGCGGACTGGAAACCGCTTAGATTCGAGTCGGTAAATTTGACAGCTCGGCTGTCATTGACGTGGAGAACGGGTGGATCGGCGGTGATCGGGTTTTCATCGGCTCGCGTTAACCCGGAACCGGCTTCTGTCGTCGCGAACGGACAAGGGATGATCGCTCGTCGTGTTCCTGTCTCTTTTCGGGGACCACCTCCAGAACTCAGTTTGGGGACATGTCAAGGGCGGAGCAAAACCAGGCCAGTGTAGCGGAGTAAAAGTAGGCCAGTAGATAGCTGGGTGGTTGTGGGATTTCGGGGTAGAAGGGGCGCTGGAGCGTAGCGGAAGCGGCCCTTCTACCCCGAGGCGCATTGGGGATAGGATCTAGCGTTCTGCGGATGGGGTTCGTTTGCGGCGGCTCTGCTTGAGGCGGTAGCTGTCGCCGTTCATCTCGAGGATGTGTACGTGATGGGCGAGCCGGTCGAGCAGAGCGCCGGTCAGCCGTTCCGAGCCGAGGACCTCGGTCCATTCCTGGAACGGCAGGTTCGAGGTGATCAGAGTCGAGCCGCGTTCGTAGCGTTGGCTAAGCATCTCGAAGAGAAGTTCGGCTCCGGTCTTGGACAGGGGCACGAAGCCCAACTCATCGACGATCAGCAACTCATAACTGGCGATCTGCTTCTGGAAGCGGAGCAGCTTCTTCTCATCGCGAGCCTCGATCAACTCGCTGACAAGGGCGGCAGTAGTGGTGAGGCGCACACGGTGTCCGCGCTGGCATGCAGCCAGGCCGAGCGCCAGAGCGATGTGCGTTTTCCCCGTGCCGCTGTTGCCCAGCAGCAGCACGTTCTCACGGCGTGCGAGGAACTCACATCGCGCCAGTTCCAGCACCAGGGCCTTGTTCAGCGACGGGATAGCCAGGAAGTCGAAGCTGTCCATGGTCTTGATGACTGGGAACTTCGCCTGCCGGATGCGGCGTTCGGTGGCCCGGCGTTCGCGGTCCAATAACTCCAGCTCGGTCATGCGCAGCAGATAACGTTGATAGTCCAGCTGTTCAACTGCACACTGGCGGGCCACTCTGTCGTACTCGCGCAGGATGGTGGGCAGCCGCAGTTCCTTCAGATGATGTTCCAGCAGCAACTGCGGTGTATCGGCGGTATGAGCTGCAGTGCTCGTAACAGCAACCTCGGCGCCGCTCATGCGCATGCCTCCGCAAGCAAGGTCATGTAGTCTGCAGCCTGCGTGGTGCGCACCTGGGCCAGCGGCAGGTGCGGATAGTTCTCCATGTCCAGCCGCGGCGGCCTTCGTTCGATGCGACACAGCAGCAGATGGCGCACCGCATCGAAGCTGATCGTGGCTAACCGCAGGGCATCTTCGATAGCATGAGTTACTTCTACGATGTTGAAGGTCTCTAACAGGCGGAGCACCTGCACATACTCGCGGCTGCCGTGCTTCCTGAGTCTTGCTTCGAGCAGACGCCGCAGTTGTGCGAAGCATTCGGGCAACTGCCAACCGGCGAGCGGTGCAGCCTGATCGAGTGCCCGCGTCTTCTGCTCAAGCAGCGCCAGGTAGTGCAGTGGATCGAAGACAACGGCCTCACGTTCATAGCTGCGCTGATGCCGGGCGATCACTTCACTGGCACACGCGATCACCACTTCATGCACGTAGCCCTTGACCCATACCTGGCGGTGTCCGTACTCAGTTGGCACCGAGTAGTCGTTCGAGCGATAGCGAACCAGCGACAGTGAACTGACCCGCGTGGAGATCTTCTCGCAGGCTTCATAGGGTGCCGCGGGCAACGGCAGCAGCGCTGCACCGTCGCGCTCGAACCGCTCTCCGATGCTCTCCGCGTGCCCGCGCAGCCGCCGCTCGCGCCGCTTCCGGCACTCTGCCTCCAACCGAGTATTCAACTCTTCCCAGCTGCTCGCACGCGGAATCGGAACCATGAAGTTGCGCCGCGCATAACCGACTAGCCCTTCGACCTTGCCCTTGTCGTTGCCCTTGGCCGGGCGCCCGAACTTATCGGCGAACAGATAGTAACTCTGTAACTCGGAGAAGGACCGCGTCCGTTGCCGTTCCTCGCCGCCCAAAATCTTCGCCACTGCGATCTTGGTGTTGTCGTACAGAATCCGCGTGGGAACGCCGCCGAAGTAAGCGAAGGCCCGTACATGGCCTTCCAGAAACGCCTCGGTCGTCTCGGCCGGAAACGCCGCCACGAAGCAGTCATCGGAATGCGGCAGATCCATCGCCAGGTAGTGCGCCCTCTGTTCCACACCGGCAATCACAACCAGCGCTTCGCCGAAATCCACCTGCGCCTCACCGGCCGGATGCACCAGCGGCACGAACATCTCCTGGCCGCGCAGCGCCGCTGTGCGCACATAGTCCTTCACGATCGTGTAGCCGCCCGTGAAGCCGTGCTCTTCCTTTAGTCGCTCGAAAATACGCTTCGATGTGTGCCGCTGCTTCGCTGGTCTCTGCTTGTCGTCGTTCAGAATGGCGTCGATGACGCCTAACCACGGCCCCAGCTTAGGCCGCTTGATCGGCTGCTGTCGCTGATAGCCTGGCGGCACCGCATACTGCAGCATCTTCCGTACCGTCTCTCGCGAAAGCCCAAACTCCCTGGCTACCGCCCGTTGACTCCTGCCATCTACACGAACTGCTCGTCGTACACGTCCATAGATCTCCACCTCGAACATCCCTCCGGTGTTCCATGAACCATGCCTGCAAGGCAACTTCGCTCATGAAACAAAGATCCGGCGGTGGACTACTTTTACTCCGCCGCAAAGCCCCGCTCATACGGTGCTCTGTGGCCTATTTTTGCTCCGGCGCTCATACGACGCTCAGACTCAGCGTTTGAGTGCGGACCGTATAGTCTCTACCGACCCTCCGTATTACGACAATATCGGCTATGCAGATTTATCAGATTTTTTTATGTTTGGCTCCGCAAGGCCCTCAGGAGTTCTTTCCCTGACTTGTTCGCTCCTCTTAGCGTGCCAAAGGCAGAAGAATTGGTAGCTACCCCTTATCGTCACGGAACAAAAGACAAGGCAGAATCATTCTTCCTCAATGGGATGACGCAGGCGATGCACCGCTTGGCCGAACTGGCTCATTGTCATTCACCGATTACCATCTATTATGCCTTTAAACAATCAGAAAGTGAGGATGAGGGCGGTACAGCGAGCACAGGGTGGGAGACATTTCTGGATGCAACGATTCGTGCTGGATTCGCTATCAACGGGACTTGGCCGATGAGAACAGAATTGAGCAACCGCATGATCAGTTCTGGCACCAATGCTCTTGCATCAAGTATTGTCCTCGTTTGCCGCCCACGTGTCGCTACTGCGCCAATGGCCACGCGTCGCGAGTTTCTGAGTGCGCTTAAGGCTGAGCTTCCGACTGCGCTGCGCTATCTCCAGCGCGGCAATATTGCGCCTGTGGACCTGGCGCAGGCGGCTATCGGGCCGGGGATGGCAATCTATACGCGTTACTCGAAAGTGATCGATTCTGAAGGAAAGCCAATGGCAGTTCGGGAGGCGCTGGCGCTCATCAATCAGACTCTCGACGAAGTTCTGGCCGAACAAGAAGGCGACTTCGACAGCGACACGCGCTGGGCTCTGGCGTGGTTTGAGCAGTCCGGCTTTGCTGAAGGCGAGTACGGTATGGCGGAGACCCTATCAAAAGCGAAGAACATCAGCGTCTCGGGACTTGAAGCTGCGGGCATCCTGAAATCGAAGGCAGGCAGAGTCCGGCTTCTTCGTCCTGAGGAGCTTCCAGCAGATTGGGACCCGCAGAGCGATTCGCGCCTGACGGTCTGGGAAGCCGTCCATCAGCTTGTTCGCAGACTGGAAAAGGACGGCGAGGCTGGCGCAGCCGAACTCGTCGCCGTCCTTGGCGGCATGGCCGAAACCGCCCGCGAGCTTGCTTACCGCCTCTACACGATTTGTGAGCGCAAGAAACGTGCGCAGGAAGCACTCTCATACAATGCTTTGGTCCAGAGTTGGCCGGAGATCGTCCGGTTGGCGCGAGAAGGCGCAAGGGCACAGCCAGAGCAAGCTGCAATGTTCACGTAAGGATCAAACTCATGGCAATTACCAATCATGAACGGGTCGGCAAGGCGCTCGATCTGGTGAAAGACGGGCTCGCGCCATTTGTGGAGCGCGAGATGAAGGCGCAGCATAAGCAGCAATGGCTGGTGGCCGCGCGGGCCTCGGTCGCAGATACGCAGAGCCACCTGTTTGGCGGGAACGAGCCTCAGTGGGACTCCGCATCTCTATTGGCCGTGATGTGGAACCAGTGGGAGCCCGTGTTTAAGAAGACGCTCGGACGCGCTGAGCGCACGCTTATCAGCGAGTTGCGCGAGGTCCGCAACAAATGGGCGCATCAGAATCCATTTTCAACCGACGATGCGTATCGGGCGCTTGATTCGGTCGGACGCCTGCTGACTGCCGTCTCCTCTCCCCAGGCCGAAGAGATTGAAAAGCTCAAGATGGAACTGCTGCGCGTCCGCTTCGACGAGCAGGTACGCAGCGAAAAGCGCAAATCGGCAGGAACCGCTATCGAAAGCCTGGTGACAGGTGCGCTGAAGCCCTGGCGTGAGGTTGTCAGTCCGCACAAAGATGTGGCCAGTGGTCAGTACCAGCAGGCCGAGTTCGCCGCCGACCTGTGGCAAGTCCACGTCGGCGAAGGTTCGAATGAATACAAGAACCCTGTAGAGTTTTTTCGGCGCACGTTCCTTACGGAGAGCTTGAACCAACTGCTCACTGGGGCTGTCCAGCGGCTTGTAGGCGTCGGCGGAGACCCGGTCGTACAGCTTCAAACGAATTTTGGTGGCGGCAAAACTCACTCGATGCTTGCGCTCTATCACCTGTTCTCCGGAGTGAAGGCGAGCGACCTGGTTGGAATCGACACGATCTTAAAATCGGCAGGTGTTGCCAAATTACCGCCGGTGAAGCGCGTGGTTCTCGTAGGAACCAAGATTTCGCCGGGAAACCCCGTGACCAAAGCCGACGGTACGGTGGTGCGAACACTCTGGGGTGAGCTTGCCTGGCAATTGGGATTTGCAGCGGGAGGCATCAAGGAAGCGGCGAAGGCATTCAGCCGTGTTAAAGCAGACGACGAGAAGGCAACCAGCCCCGGCGATACGCTGCGAGAGTTGTTGAACCAGTATGGTCCCTGCCTGATTCTGATCGACGAGTGGGTCGCCTATGCTCGGCAGTTGCATGACCAGGGTGATCTTCCTGCTGGTACCTTCGAGACCCATTTCACCTTTGCGCAGGCGCTGACGGAATCCGCGAAGCTCGCCAAGCAGTGCTTGCTCGTCATCAGCTTGCCTGCCTCCGATACCGCCGGGTCGCCTCACGCGATCGCAGATGACGTAGAGGTCGGCGGCGAGCGGGGACGAGCGGCACTTGATCGGCTGCGAAATGCTGTGGGGCGTGTGGAAGCGTCCTGGCGTCCTGCCAGCGCGGAGGAGAGCTTTGAGATTGTGCGCCGCCGTTTGTTCGAGCCACTGGTCGAGCAATCGCAGTTTGTCGCCAGAGATACAGTCGCGCGTGCCTTCTACGATTTTTACCGCACGCAGCAGCAGGAATTTCCGCCGGAGTGCCGCGATACGGATTATGAAAAGCGGCTTAAGGCTGCGTATCCGATCCATCCTGAGATTTTCGATCGCTTGTACACGGACTGGTCCACGCTGGTCAAGTTTCAGCGCACACGTGGCGTGCTTCGCTTGATGGCCGCAGTAATCCACAGCCTTTGGGCAAAGGGCGACCGGAATCCACTGATCCTGCCAGCGAACATTCCCATTGACGACCCGCGCGTGCAGTTCGAGTTGACTCGCTATCTCTCGGACAACTGGGTGCCGGTAATCGAAAAGGATGTGGATGGCCCGAATGCATTGCCGCTGCGACTCGATAATGAAGCTCAGAATCTTGGCAGATATGCTGCATGCCGCCGGGTTGCCCGGACGATCTATCTCGGCTCGGCTCCGACTGCAACTGCTGCGCATAGGGGCATCGAAGATCGGCGAATCAAGCTGGGCTGCGTCATGCCGGGCGAGTCTCCGGCTGTCTTCGGCGACGCGCTGCGTCGGCTTGCGACGGCAGAGACGTATCTATATCAGGACGGTAATCGCTACTGGTATTCAACTCAGCCTACGGTCACGAAGATTGCGGAAGACCGCGCCGAACAACTGACGCGCGAGCCTGACAAAGTGGCCCAGGAAATTGAAACACGGGTCCGGATGGACGTGCGAAAGGCTGGCGATTTCCGTCGTGTTCATGCGCTGCCCGTGTCGAGCCAGGATATTCCGGATGAGACAGACGCCCGCTTGGTGGTGCTGGGCATAAACCATCTATACAGTAAAGAGCCGAATAGCACTGCAGTTAACTACGCGAAGTCCATTCTAGAAATGCGGGGCAACAGCCCACGCCTGTTTCGCAACGCGCTGGCATTTCTTGCGATTGACCAGAGCCGTTTGCAGGATCTGGATGAGGCTGTGCGCCGTTACCTCGCATGGGAGTCCATCGTTTCTGAAAAGGAAACACTCGATCTTTCGCCGCACCAGGTAAAGCAAGCTGAGAATCAGAAGACATCAGCGGATTCGGCGGTAACAGCACGGTTGCCTGAGGCGTATCAGTGGCTGATCGTGCCGGTGCAAGCTTCTCCCCAATCCGAAATTGAATGGCAGGCATTTCGGCTTTCCGGCCAGGATGGACTCGCAGTCCGCGCCAGCAAGGAACTGGGGAAGAAGCGTGACCTGCTGCTCGTCCAGATGGCAGGTACTGTCCTGCGCATGGAGTTGGACAAAATACCGCTATGGCGTGGCGACCACGTCGAGATCAAGCAGTTAACCGACGACTTTGGGCGTTACCTGTATTTGTCGCGTCTGGTGGATTCACAGGTGATTCTGGAAGGCATTCGTGACGGGCTCTCGCTGCTGACTTGGGAACGCGAGACCTTTGCCTACGCGGATAGCTTTGACGAGGCGCATGGCCGCTACCGTGGGCTTCGATCTGGCACACATGTGAGCCTGAATGGCAGTGCAGGACTGCTGGTTAAGCCCGAGGTCGCTCGACGCCAAATGGCCGCCGAGGAGGCTGCTCAAACCCCCGTCGTTCCCGGTAGCAATGGTGCCCAGGCACCGGCTGCTAGTGCGGGAGCTGCAACACAACCAGGAGAACCTGGCACCGGGAATGTTCCTGCTCCTGCTGCTGCACAAAGACCGAAGCGCTTTCACGGCACCGTGGTTCTCGACCCTACTCGTGTCGGACGAGATGCAGGCCGCATCGCAGATGAGGTGATCTCTCATTTGGCAGGTCTCGTGGCCGCGCGTGTGTCTGTCACTCTCGAAGTCCACGCCGAGGTGCAGGACGGAGTACCTGAGAAGGTGGTAAGAACGGTCACCGAAAATTGCAGGACGTTAAAGTTTCAGAACCAAGGTTTCGAAGAGTCCTGATTGTCCGTTGGACGATACGGGCGTCGCCCTCCTGTGCACCATAATGTCCTGGCCAACTGTTCTGACGCACTCCATTCGCATATTCGGAAAGCCAACAGTTGAATAACCGGCAGGTCCCGTACCCCTAACCAGATAGGAGATTCAATGGAGATGCCTTACACACCGCCACCGACCCCCACTACATACATAATTGAGGCCAACGGACAGGCTTCACAAATCTTTGCACCGTTGAAAGCCTCTGCGAATCTGCTCCTTGCTCTCAATCGGTACGGTTCAGCGCGACTCGTTATCACCAATGCGCGAGACGTGGAGTTGGTGGTCAAGAAAGTCACGGGCCGCGTTGACGCGGAGCTTCTCAAGTCCGGGATACCAAAGCGATGCAAGGTTGAGGACTGGGGGAAAGGCGTCATTCAAGTCACACTTGTTGCGAGTCAATCGAGCCAATGACGATGCAGATTTCGCCGAAATACTCAGTGTCTGACTGGACACGACTAGACCTGAGCAAAGAATCGGCATGGGAGAAGGCCGTCGAGATTCTTCACGACAGAATTGATGGACGCTTCCTTCGGATGACTGAGAGTATCGTGGGCGTGGACTTCAGTGGGTTCGCCGTACTTGCGCTTGACTGTCTGCTGATTGAGACGCTTCAGCAGTTCAAGGAAGGCACGAAGCAGACTCCCCGCTCCAAGTGCGGAGACTACTTCAAAGAGTTCCTGACGAAGACTTCCTTTGGCAAGTATTTCAACGAGACGATGGCCGGGATTTTTTATGACGCCTTCCGTTCCGGCATCCTACATCAGGCCGAAATCAAGGGAAGCTCGAAGGTGTGGAAGATTGGGGAACTTGTACGAATGACGGCAGATGGTAAGGGACTGGTTGTGAACCACAAGAAGTTCCACGCAGAGCTTCTGGAAGTTTTCGCTAAATACGTGAAAGAACTTCGGGGCGGCACCGACCAGACCCTCCGAGATAATTTCAAGAAGAAGATGACATTCATCTGTCAGGTGTAGACCGTCATGCGAAAAGCAGATTCAATCTCGCCTTGTCCGATTTGCGGTGTTCAGGTGAAGCGTCTGAAGAGACATCTAACCCACGTACACACCAAGTCCGGATATGACCAAGCAGTACATGAACTGACATCCAGAAGTGGCAAGACCCGAGTAGTGCAGTCACGCTCCATCAAAGCGTTGCAAGGTGGATTACCAGACACCAGCAGAAGGAAGCACTGAACCCGGTTCAGGCATAGTTTGTGCCGCCCTTGCCTGAAGGTGGTGAAGCCGCCGAAGAAGAGCGACCAGCTTTGCAGGATTTAGATCGGAACGTTCTCTCCGGGTGAACGCGTGTCTCAAATGGGTTTTGACCGTGACCTGCATCACATACGCGGAATCGACTTTGGTGTGATCGTTGGAAATGCTGACTCGCATCCCCAACGCGAAGACACCGTCCGGTGCACATGCTGCGGGTCTCCTGCTAGGTTTTACGATGGCGACGCTAGAGTTTTTCATTGCTGCGACTGTGCGTCGTTTCTTGCAGAGAAGATGATCGAGATGCTTGCTTACATTTATCTCGTCTCTGCGAAGCCAGCGTCACCTCATACGCAGTGAACGTGACGGCATGTACGGTCAGTCCTTCCTCGACTTCTTACGCTCCGCCCATCTCTTCTTCTGAGCAGCACTGATTCGCGCTCTCCCCTCGGCACTCATGGCGTGCTTACCTCCGCGTGTCCCTCTGCCGCCAGCTAACAGTTTCCGTGCCTGTTGTAGTCGGGCTATCTCGGCGTCAATAGCTGCGATCAATTCGGATGTGTTCATAGATATCTTCAGTCTACTCTTCTGCTGCCAAGGCAGACCGAACCTCGGCTACCGCCCTTCGATTGCCTTTTTGTTAACTGGATCGACGCGGAGTATCCTTCGGTGTCAGGATTAACGCCGGTTAGTGAATGGAAAATTTGGTATGAGTCATTGGGTCCCGCACCTTCACGTTGTGCTTTAGTAACGCTGGAGGCATAGTTGAAAATTATGTCTAACGGCGTTTTGTACGAAGCTTTCCTTCGACAGGCTGAAGTCGGTGCCGTCTGGAACAAAGGGCGCGTGGTACCAAATTTCGACCAGAATGTCTGGCGGTGGGACTGTTATGGGGCGGTGATGAAACGCTCCGAATACGGAAATTGCAATTCCAAATTTGGCTGGGAAATTGATCACATCTATCCCAAGGAACGCGGCGGTTCTGAAGACCTGAGCAATAAGCAGCCGCTGCAATGGGAGAACAATCGGAAGAAGGGACAGACAGTTCCCGTTCTCGGCGGGCTGTACGGCTTGTGAAGGTACTGGATGAGGAAAATGGACTACACAGTCTCCGGTAGAGGAAAGAGTCGAACAATCGCTGCGCTCACTGATCGCGCGAAAAGGAGGACACCAGAGCCTCTGGAGTTTGACAATCTTGCCGATGCGAAGGAGTTTCTAAAAGCGTCGCAGGCGGAAGGTTTCCGATTTGCGGGGGCCGAGTTGATCGACCGAGACCAGAGATTGGTGAAGAATCGATATTTTACGGTAGGAGATGGCGGCCAACTCACCGCCTGTGGTCAGGATTGGGGGCCACTAGACACGGTCTGGGAAGTAGGAGACGTGATGCCGGGTCAGGCGAGGAACACGGGAATAGAGATGATTGTCGAAAAGATCGTTAAAGGCGACTTTGCCCGAGAGCGAATGGGTTGCGATATCGCGTTCATTCTCAGACCGCGAAATATCAGCGGACTCAACTAGTCGCGATGCAGTCGTTGAACCCGGAATAGCGGCCTCACAGACCCGAAGTCACAGGCGGTCAACGGCAGGCGGGAGGCGCGATTGTAAACGCGCCCGACACGGTTTGCAGAGAGGAATGTACTGACACAATCGCTGGGGAAGCAACTGCATTATGAGGACCACTGGAAGGAAGAATTGCCATCAGCATACCGATGCATCATCTCTGGAAGCTATCGCTCATTTGCGCGAGTAACTACTTAGGTATGTCCTCATCACCGGGCCGATACCACGGTTCGCGTCTCTGAGGAAAGATCGCCTGATCCTTCGACATCAGATGAGAGAGCACGCTTCCTGCGAGATGCGCCGCGATGTTAAGCGCCGTCCACATTGGAGTGGAGACAGCTAGGCGAAAGTCACCACAGGTAATCTTGTTCGGCGTCTGGCTTTCACCATGAACAGACTTGAGCGCGGGAAGTCAACGCAAAAGTGGATCGGCTCCCTAACCGAGGTAATCTTGTCCCGATTCTAAACCGACTATTACCGTGGGGCCACTCATTCATACATTTCGATCAGAGGCCCCCAGCGGAGGAACTCGGGGGGCCATAACCGCAACCAATCGCGGCCTACGGTAAAAAAAGATCGTGGGCCGTTTTTCTTTTGTGCGAGGGCTCCATATCGAAGCCTAGCCCGGGCCGCCCTGATTTAATCGGGGGCCGAGACTGAATTTGTGACAGGCGTCGCATACCTTGCAGCGCAGGCGCTCGCACAGCAGGCGGAGGGAATGAAGCATCAGACCTTCCCGCCGCATTCGCAGTAACGAACTCTCTGCGACAGTCCACTAGCTGTTATCCACGTGCACCACAAGTGCTGAGGAGCTTCATGAGGCTCTTTCGCGTACGGCGTAAGGCAATGAAGCCTCTGTTATCCCAGTGCCCTGATACGAAAACAAACTCTCCCGTCGGTGCCCGCATACAGAATCCAGTTTGGCCTTTGTAGTCGGGCAAGGAGAGAACATCTCCAAGCTTTTTTCGAGCAGAAATGGTATGCGGGGTGATGAGGAAGACGGTTTTACTTAGGTATCCTTTGCCCACGACCTGCTCGATCTCCCAAATCGTGCCTGGTCGGTCCACTGGAACTACAAAGATGACCGTGGCCCGCTCCATGAGCCCCGCCACTGTGTCCCTCCAAGAGACCTCTTCAGTCTCAACTCTCCCTGCACCGAAAGCCTCTCCCGGGCGTCCAACGGCAATGAGGACGCCCAACTTCCGTGAGGACCACCGCAAAATGCCCTCCAAATAGTTGAGCGTCATATCGTCCAGATTGTCCAACCAATCCGAGAAGTCGGTCGGAAAAACCGCTTTTTCGGACGTGAACCGCCCACCGTCAACAGCCCAATTAGGAAGCGGAGTGACCTTGCCCTCAGAATCCGTATCCCATAAGTAGTTATAGTTCGTAGTCGTCGTGGCTGTGGGAAAGTTGGAAAGCGTCTTTTGCTTTCCTGCTTTTCCATAGCCTGCTTTCATGGGCTTGGCCGCGTCAGTTTGCAACGGCTGCGGTGCTGCGATACCAGTCTTGTTCGAACTGCATCGGGCTGACGTAGCCCAGGGTTGAGTGCATGCGTGTTTGGTTATACCAGAGCAGCCAGTCGAGGACCTCATCCTTGGCCTGACGAATGGTTTGAAAGTGCCGGCCATGCAGCCGTTCTACTTTCAGCGATGCAAACAGCGTCTCTGAGCAGGCGTTATCCCAGCAGTTGCCCTGGCGGCTCATCGAAGCGGTGAGGCCGCACTGCTGAAGCAACTGGCTAAACTCATGGCTGGCGTACTGGCAGCCGCGATCGCTATGGAAGATCGGCCTGGCACTTCGATCTGGACTGCGGTGCAGCCAGGCCATCTCCAGCGCATCGATGACCAGATGGCTGCGCATCTCCGGTTGCATCGACCAGCCCACCACGCGGCGGCTGAACAGGTCGATGACCACGGCCAGGAAAAGCCAGCCCTGGTGGGTTGGGATATAGGTGATGTCGCCGGTCCACGCCTGGTTGGGCGCGGCCACGGTGAAGTTGCGGTTCAGCAGGTTGGGCGCGATCGGCAGACCATGTCGGCTATCGGTGGTGACGCGGAAACGCCGCTTGCCGCGAGCGCGAATACCGTGCTGCCGCATCAGCTTCTGCACCCGCTGCTTGCCCACGCGGATACCTTGAGCACGCAGTTCGCGCCAGATGCGCGGCCAGCCGTAAGCTCCGCGATTGGCCACATACACGGCGCGAATCTGCACCACCAGTGCTTCCGCGCTCAGGTGACGGCGCCGGGCGATTTCGCAGGCGACGAACAAAGTGCTCATGATAGCCAGCCACGCTTACCCCCAGCATCCGGCACTGCACGCGGATCGGCCACACACGCCGATGGCGTCGAATCATGGCGTACTTCACTTCTGCCCCTTGGCAAAGTACGCCATAGCTTTTCCCAGGATGTCGCGCTCCATGGTCACCCGCGCCAGCTCGGCTCGCAGGCGGCTGATCTCCATCTGCTCGGCGGTCACCTTCGACCGGCTGTCGGCACCCTTCAGCGTACCTTCCCGATGCGCCTTGACCCAGTTGAACAACGTCTGCTCTACCAGACCCAACGTGCGCGATGCCGCCGCTATACTCTGGCCCGACTCCACAAGCCGAACCGCCTCCTGCTTGAACTCGAGCGTGTACCGCGCCCGCGTCGCCTTCATCATCATTTTCCCCTTCGCTGATTCTCAGCTAAGGGATACGTTTCGCGGGGGCAAGATCAAGACCACCGCAAAATGCCCTCCAAATAGTTGAGCGTCATATCGTCCAGATCGTCCAACCAATCCGAGAAGTCGGTCGGAAAAACCGCTTTTTCGGACGTGAACCGCCCACCGTCAACAGCCCAATTAGGAAGCGGAGGTCCGAGCAAATTGTCCAAAATAAAGCCTCTGAGATAGAGGCAAAAGAGGGGAGCAGCCTTTCCCTCCCGTAATCGTAGATCAACTTTCCGGGCATAAGCATCTCTCTCTCTCTGCTCCTGGGCTCTCCCATAGATGACGTATGCCCGATGCATACTCCTCAGAAAGTAAACCGGTGCCGCAGAGACCAAACTGGTCAGGATTAACTGGAAGGGCAAACTATTAGTCCAGCGGATCGACATAAGAAAACAGAGGTATAGTCCGTAGATCCCAAGGACGAAAAACACAAAGTAAGCTTGGAGAGACCGATACCGGTCTGCGAAAAAGAAAGCGTATGCCAACCCAAGAGGTAATTGAGCGATCGCAATGACCTTCAGCCAGAACGGTAGTGGATGAGCCCAAACGATCCATAAGGCGAAGAGCACGAAACATGGGCCACGGACATGCTTGGGAACATAAAACAACGGCGCTAGGAAGACGGATAGAGCAATGCCAAGCCGCTCACCGCCAAACTTTAATAAGAGGATTAGTGGGAAACTAGGAATTAGGCACAACAGTGCAACTATCCATAACAGAGCGTGACCAAGTGTGGCCCCCACGACATTGGACATCGGTGATCCAGCCATTCTCTTAGACGAGGGACAGCCCCAGGCATCGGCTGCGGCCTTCCGGGTGGGAGCCTCATCGTCTGTCACCCCGGAACATGCAAGTCAGAGCCCAACAAACCCTTTCCGATCTAAGGCCCTTCGCCGAACGCTTGTTCAAGCTGATCCTGGATAACACCAATCCTAGTAGGCCCAAGGGTCGGCCCCGACCGGCTTTTAGGCCCCACGACCCTGCAGAGTCCGCCCCCGCAAAGGTTTGCGGCCACGTTGCCCGGCAGGACGTGAAGAGTACCGAAGCTCCCGCTTACTCGGCAATTCCGCGCGGCCTCCAGCCGGACTTCCTTGATCAGAGCCTCAATTTGCTCTGTCGCTCCCTCACATGCGATACGAAGCTGACGCATTTTCTCTTTTATATCCGTGATGCGGCAGGCGAGCCCGCCTAGTCCTTGGCGTCGGTTGACAGCCATGACATCTTGACAGAGCTTGTCCAGGAGGGAGAACCACCCGTTTGCGCCTACGCGATATGTGAACCCCGTTCCTGGCTCTCCCATAGGGCCGGGCTCAAGAATCAGCATATCTGGGTAATGGGAAAGTGGGAGAAGTTGAAGCTCAATGTTCAGATCTGCCCCTATCTGGTGCGTGTCATCCGGCAACTGTTGGACAAACCGGTCACTGTGAATTCCTGCCATCATTCCCCCTACCAAGCTGGTGCCTGGGGTGGATTTGGTGCCTGTCTGGACGTTGGCTGCTGTGAACGTCTACCGGAGATCGAAGCGGATCGCCCTCACCATGGAAGGAAGTATAGGAAATGCGACGGAGAGTCGCCGTCAATAAGAGCGGTCAAGGAGTGCGCTAGCTGTGACGGGGCGTCCATTGATCAGGAAGCGTAGCACGGAGCGATGATGTGGGCGTCATGAGTCTGCGTCAAACATTCCTTTTGGCGGGTCATCGTCGTCCTTCAAGGGCTCACCCAATTCAGGCCCGGTATTCTTCACGTTGTTAATCCGGTCGTCGGCTCGCCACGCTTTCATTTTGTCCGAGTCGAACGGACGAAGCAGGTCGAGCGGGGGTCGCGCCGGTTCACCAGGCTCTAACCACCGTTGCCAGCTATTGCGCTCAACGATGAGCGGCATTCGGTCGTGTCCCGTGGTCTCTGCCACGAGTTCATTCGGCTCAACCGTGATGATGGCGAACGTGTCCATGTCGTGCTTGCGATCCGGTGAACGCCAGCGCCGCCATACGCCGCCGAGAGCGAACGGTGAGTCATCCTTCATGGCGAACACAAAAGGCAGTCGTCGTTTGCCATCCTTGCGCCACTCGATAAAGGTATCGACGGGAACGAGACAACGTCTCTTTAGAAATGAGTCCTGCCACATCTTGTTCGACATCAAGGTCTCAGCTTTTGCGTTGATGGTGGATAGCTTGAACTCTTTAGGATCGGTAACGAACAGCGGCAGGAAGCGCCAGAACATCATGTGCAGCGTGCGCGTCCCGAAGTCCTTGTCCCATACGATGACCGGCTGCATCGTCTGCGGTGCCACGTTGTAATCGGGGGCGAGTTCGAGAGCGAGCCCGTCAACTCTGCCGAGAGCGAAGGCTTCGGCAATCTTCTGCTTGTCGGATCGGCGTTGGCAGCGGCCACACATCGTCTAACGCTTCGCGGCCTTCCTCCGCTGCGCCCATCTCTTCTTCATGGCGGCACTAATCCGCGCTCTACCCTCGGCACTTATAACGTGCTTACCGCCGCGTGTCCCTGTGCTGCCAGAGAGGAGTTTGCGTGCTTGTTGTAGTAGGGATATCTCGGCGTCGATAGCTGCGATCAGGTTAGGATGTGTTGCCGCTCTCTAGCTTCGGAGATGAATGCCACTTAAACGCAACAATGTAGAACAGGAGATGGCCAGAAGAGAAAATGCCGCAACATAGAGAATCACGATGAGTGCATCTGCCATGCCTGCGTATGGCTTAGGCGGAGGATTGTAGTCAAGATACTTGATAAAAATCCCTGCTCCCAGGTATGACAGGAGTGCAAAGATCAGAGAAAGCCACGGCTTACGAACAAGCCAGCCGCCCCTTTCATAATCTTTCTTTGAGCGCAGCATTATCCACATACTCGACACGAGCATGAAGACAATCGTAGGCCCGATGACTTTGTCAGCTAGCATTGGATTTATCCTGATCTGAACATAACCGACTATGGCAAGTGCAATTTCGCCCAGTATCTTTGCCATATTTATCACGTCTTCAAGACTTAAGTTTTTCATCGAACCACCGCCCAAGCAGGAATTGAGATTGAAGCGGTAGGCGGCGGACTGTATAAGTCGATGTACCACACGTGAGAGACAGCGACCGGTCCGCTAATGGTGAGATGTTCAGGCTTCAATTCTGGACGCGCTGTCGTCGCTCGTTCGGCTTTGCGTTCGGACAACAGTCTATCGCGGCTGCACGCATAATCAAATCCCACGAGCCAAAGGTGACGCCGAAGAAAATGCCAGAAAGCGTTAGAGCCGCGGCCAGTGATGGCAGGTGCAGCTCCGCCCTGCTGCCCGTTTCCGCCGCCGCCAGACGGGTCTCCGCCGCCGCCAGACGGGTCTCCGCCGCCGTCAAGCGGGTCGTCGCCGCCGCCGTCAGCCGTCTCTACACAGGCGGCTGATTGAGGGTTGAGATTAGTTGTCTGATTGATAACCGAATAGTAGCCCGCATCGCTCATGGTTACAGTCGACTTGAGTTCGATGTGATCTCTTACAACTATTCGTTTACGTGGCAAGGGCACGAAGAAAATATATTGTCTGGGAGATATCACGCTGAGGTGGAAGTCAACGGTCGCGAAGGTTGGATGGAGTTCACTCGCGTCTACAGTGGGAGAATATGATCTTGCATTGTCAAAGCTTACATTTTTAACAAGATCGGGAAATGCTGCGTAGGCGTGTTTCGTACTGATGTTACTTTCACTCGCGCTCAACCATACATGTGTTGGCGTAGAATATCCTTGTCTCCCATAGTAAAGATTCGTGTCTAACGGCGGCTTTGAATAGTCATCGGCCCGCATACAAAGCGTATCGCTGTTCTTATTGCTGTTCTTTGGGGGTAATGCTTCGTTCTCAAAATCGCCAACTTTCCATCTATAGTACAGGGGCTTGCTGCCAAGATTGACCACTTGGCGACAGATGCAATACATAGGCGCTGTCTTGGAATCAACATTCCAACCCGAAGACCATCTAAAATCAAAGCCGTTGATAGAAATTAGTTCTTCTTGAAGATGTTCCGCAGATGGCACGCATTCTTCCTTGCTATTTTGACCAAACGATGATCCTGCTGCTAACAAATAGCAGACTGCTAGGAGACAATAACCAATGAACGATTTCATCGCTGCTGCCCTCCCAAGGCGGTTGTTTGCGCCGATGTCCATGCTAGGGCAGTCCGCGCTCAGTGAGCCAATTGAATACGAATCCGACGTGTAATGCCCAAGGTACGACACAGGAGTAATCCGTGTCCCTAGCCTGCCTGCCTTTTATCCGGACATTCAATAGCTGCGCGGACGCGCACACCGAAGCGGTGAAAACAAGACTTACGAGAAACATCCGCATCCACCTATTCCTTTCGAGGCGGGGACGGCTAAGAGGCTCGCACAATTGGCCCATCGAGATCAATACCTTTTACGCTCCACGTCCTCGTCACTCGGCTGATACCACGGCTCATGTCTCTGCGGAGAGGTCGCCTTCGACATCAGAATGCGAGGAGCACCTTAGCTTCCCATCACACGTTTCAAAATCATCTTCGCCAGTGCCACGCTATCAGAGACCGTGCTCAAAAGCCGTGGACTCGGCGTCGAGATGTCCTCGCGTGCCAACCTGACAGCGGCAACGATGGCAGCAGCGATCACAAGGGTCGAGAGGAAACGGTCCTGTGATCTGCGTTCGTCCTGCTCGCGTGCGATGGCTCGTCTCATCTCGCCCATGCAGATAGAGTAGGCGAACACAAGGCGAAACAGCATCCACAAGTAATCTTGTCCAATCCGGGTCTGCCGCTTACGGTCACGGCATGGGCAAAATCAAGTTCAAACGCCAATACCAACCCGTCAAGTTCGGGGACAGGCCGTCGACGAAGACAGTCGACGGCAGACGCATTGCCGCGATCAGGACTGCCGAGGAACGACGATTTGAGCAGTTAGTGAGGGAGCGAATAGAGGAAGAGTTCGAGTGCGGCAGTTGGAAGAGGCGGTGCTGGCGTTGGGTAGCCGCCGCTGCTTTTACGGTAAGTCCGGAACCGAAGATTTGGGATGCCATCATGGGGCGGGAATTGATGAAACTGAGGGGCAACAGTGTTGCCTGGAGCCCTGATGGTACAGATCAGCACGGCGGCATGATGGCGATGCGAAACGAGGTCCTGTGTGCAAATCCACCCCACGATCAGGACCCGGCGGAATACCGATTATTAGGGATGAAAAGGAGGCGCTAGACGTATCTATTTTGAATGCAAGGTCTCGAAATAACGCCTAACGCGGGACTCAATGAGATCCGCCTTCGTTTTACGCAGCGGAACAGAGTCTTGATACAAGACGCGTCTGTCTGATTTCTCGCGTTTGGGACGCGCGGCAGAGGCCTGGATGTCTCCTACATAAACTTGGTGTCCATCACATTCATGTACAACCCGGTCACGTAAATCAACCCACTGCCTCTCAGCCAATTTCTCCGGCAAGAGACTATAGCAAAGGAGTACCGGAACAATTTTCTTATCTTTGTCTTCCAACGCCAACGCTATTTCCTTGGCGACAAACGCGGATTTTCGACACTCACAGCACCAGCAGAGAATGAAAACTGACGACTGGCGAATCGCGGCGATGATCTTCTTTTCCCACAAATCGCCAGGACGCAGTTGTTCGACGTCGATAAACAACGAGTCGCCGCTGATCGAAATTATGATGTCGGCAAGCGGCCTCACTAAAGGTTCGTCATGCCGACTATAAGATACAAAAGCGTCGTATGTTCTTTTGTCCACGGCCTGAAAGGCTTAATGTTATCCGAACATCAAGTCGTCGCCAAAATCTTCACTGGGATCACCGCAATCCCATCCCCATCACTGTCGCCGGGATCATGATCTTGCCGTTTGTCTAGCAATGCGACGCAAGACCACCGAGCGTCTGGCGGCACGTGGTCTTACTCGGCGCGTCGATAAGCCGGTTCACTATTGAAATCGGGATGATACCGTTGTCTTTGCCGGGTGCCATGTAGATGTATAAATCCACGTTCATCGTCACAATGGGCGGGGTGAACCGATCTGCGCCTTTATCTTCATCCTCCCGCTCGTACTGAAAAATTGCTGGGCGCTCCAAGCTCGGCACATGAGTCCCGAACGGTCGCGCTTCACGGTCATCGGTTGCTGGTTTTTATCGACCCCGGATGAGAACCGACGGATTGAGGTTAGTGGAGCGGCATTCAGAACCGCATCGTGGATCTGGAGGCTCTTCCCTAGAAGTTCAGCCGTTTACTTCCATACTCAAATCCAAACACGTACCGTCATTTTGGATGGTTGTCATTCGCTTCGTTGCACGATGTTGCCTTGGGCTTATCGCCTCATTGCTCGGCGGAAGAGGGTCGCCAGCTAGGAGCGCTCTTCTAAGCTCTGCGTCAAGACCAGCAAATACGGTGACTGTTGAACTCTCTGATCTCATCACGAAAGAACTGCCGAAATATCTTTTTCTTCCGATCTCACGCACTTCAAGCTGGCTTGGAGCACCCTCTGTCTTCGATTCAAGAAAAGTAGCGAGTTCGCTGTCGCGCGTGAAGAGTGCTACTCGCAAGTAGTGAGAACGTCGGATGACCTCTTCCAGCTTATCTTTCGTCGTAAACTCGTACTTTGGTTCTGGATCAGGATCACCAACATAGATCGTCGTTGCATCGCTTGAGTTCTCGCGCATCAATGCGAATGCAACGGCAACTCTCGATTGTGAGTAGTCGGTGGCGATGACCGTCGCGTGTGTAAGTTGATCGCACGCATCGGTGATCTGGCTAGCAGCATAGTTGAGCGACGTCTGCGTCCCCTTCGCTTCGAGCAGCATGATCGAATTCGGGTTCTGAGGCCCCCAAGCGAGAAAGTCAGGTTGTCTTGATTGCGTCGTATTTGTCTGGACCAAGCCGATCGCAACTGCGGTCTGAAAATCCAGAAATTGCGTCTTCTGAAAAAGAGTTCTCGCGACTAAGAAAGCGGCCCCAGATCCGAACTCGTCCGAAACAACTTTCTTCTTATGTGTATCAATTTGTGCTGTACCGTTAGTAAATCTGAAATCGGCCAGACTGGAAATCAGCGATGGATATTTGAGAAGGGAGAACGCGCTGTGTAGACCGCCATGCTGAGGTGTAGTGCAGGCAAGTCCTACGTTAAGCAGGAGCGACAACCCATTAAACTGGATATCAGATGCCAAGCCAGGCAATTGTGCAGGGCTTTGATTCATTATCGGGACGGTAAAAGTCCGGTTGCAATTCACAAGGTCATTCCAGAAGACTGTGAGCTCGGCCTCGCCCATAGTCATCACAAGACCAACTGGTTGTACAACTCCGATCATTATTCCCATCAAATCCCCCGTAACTTTAATTCGCGCATCCTGTGCTGAATTGTAATTAGCTGACGCAATAAACTAAGGATGTACCGCCTCTTCTGATCATCCTGAGCAAACCAGCAATTAATGCCCTCCAGGAACGCTATATAACGCTATATACGGAAGGAAGATTTTCGTCCCGCCTAACACCCTTCATGACACAATTGCAGCCGTAGCCATGACACCTGATACGGTCACCAACGCCATTGTCGGTGCTCTTTCCGCCGGAGCGGTCACCGGTGCCACCGATACCGCGAAGAAGGCCATCGCCGATGCCTACGAAGGCTTGAAGTCTCTCATCAAGAATAAATTTGGCGGAGACAGTGACGCCGCCGAGGCGATCGACAAACTGGAAGCCAAGCCCGACTCCGATGGCAGGAAGAAGACGCTGACCGAAGAACTCAAGGCTGTCAACGCGGTCTCCGACCCCGAACTGGCTTCCGCCGTTCAATCCCTTCTCGAACTAATCCGGGCCCTCCCGCAAGGGGAAAAGCACATCCAGTTTGCCCGGGGCACGGGCATCGCTCAAGCAGACCGTGGCAGCACGGCGACGGTCACCATGCATTCACCGCCAAAAAGAAATGACTGACAACCCTCATCAGAGCGCATACGGCACCGGCATCGCCCAAGCCTATGGCGAAGGTGCAACTGCGACAGTCAATATCACCGGCCTCAATCCAGAACAAATCGCTACCTTGCTTCAGGCGGCGGGTGCAGCCGCCCAGGGCAAGATCGACGAACTGGCCGTTCATTTGAATGCCAGCCGCGAGGCGGTTCAAGGCTTCTTGAAAATTCTCAAAGAAGACGAAGGCCCCATTGAGCAGCTACCAGCGAAGCTGACACTGATCGCACAACGGCACGTAAGCATGCTGGAACATCTTGCCGCGCTCGACCCGGAAGACCCGGAGGCTCAAAGTCATATCGATGAAGCTCGCGAAGTCCTCCGTCAGGCGGCTTCGACCAAAGACTACGACCGCGCCGATGAACTCCTTTTCACGGCGGAGGATGCTCAAGACAGAAGCCTGCGCGAAGCCGAGGCCCTTGAACGCGAAGCTCATGAGGCAGCCCGTCGCCTTCGTCGCGGCAAAGCTGCAACCCGTGCCGAGCGCGGCGAACTCAGCCTCACCCGGTTGGATTATCTTCAGGCGGCACGGCATTTTCAGGCCGCCGCCAGCCTGGTTGCATCTGAGGATTTGAATCTCAAGCTCGACTATCGGACTCGATCCGCCGATGCGCTTTCGACCCACGGCGACGAGAAGGGCGAAAATGGCATCCTGGCGCAGGCCATCGACGTCTACCGTGAGGTTCTGAGCGAACTCATTCACGAAAGCATGCCGCTGAAGTGGGCGGTGGCCCAGAATAACCTGGGCAACGCGCTTGGGACATTGGGGGAGCGGGAGAGCGGGACAGGGCGGCTGGAGGAGGCGGTGGCCGCTTATCGCGAGGCCCTCAAGGAATGCACCCGCGAGCGGGTGCCGCTGGATTGGGCAGCGATCCAGAACAACCTGGGCAACGCGCTTGGGAGATTGGGGCAGCGGGAGAGCGGAACAGGGCGGCTGGAAGAGGCGGTGGCCGCCTATCGCGGGGCCCTCGAGGAAAGAACCCGCGAGCGGGTGCCGCTCGATTGGGCGGCAACCCACAACAATCTGGGCTTCGCCCTTCAGAGGCTAGGGGAGCGGGAGAGCGGGAAAGGGCGGCTGGAAGAGGCGGTGGCCGCCTTTCGCGAGGCGCTCAAGGAAGGAAGCCGCGAGCGGGTGCCGCTGGATTGGGCGGCAACCCAGAACAATCTGGGCTTCGCCCTTAAGAGGTTAGGGGAGCGGGAGAGCGGGACAGGGCGGCTGGAAGAGGCGGTGGCCGCCTATCGCGAGGCCCTCAAGGAATACACCCGCGAGCGGGTGCCGCTGGATTGGGCGATGACCCAGAACAACCTGGGCCTCGCCCTTCAGGCGCTGGGGGAGCGGGAGAGCGGGACTGGGCGGCTGGAAGAGGCACGCGGGGCAATCGGATTGGCTTGGGGTGCCTATCAGGAAGCGGGGATAAGGCAATACGACGCCTGGTTCGAGACTCGGTTGAAGGCAATCGATGATCTCATAGCCAGCCGACGCTGAACACACTCATTCCCGAATTCCTGCATGCAAGTACATTAAGCTCAGTCGGTTGGAGCGGAGGCGTGCCGCCGTCTTGATGGCAATGCGAAACGGGGTCCTGTGTTCAAATCCACCCCATGATCAGGACCAGCAGATCGTGGTAAAGATGACCGCTATCGCAGCAGCTTCCCATTTTGGGGTGAGAAACACCAGGTTAGTTGAGTTTCCGTTGAGCTTGCGCCTCCGGTAAACATTCATGTCCCACGGTATTCCGTTCTCGGAGGAGAACCAATATATGCTTCTCTGGTTTGGCTGTCACACGTGCACGCTGATGAGCGTGGCAAGCAACGATTGCTACATTCTGCGGTCTCTCAACATGATCAAAACGAGGCGCGAGCCAAAAGTCGGCCTGGAGCACTCGAAGCCTGTTTTCTGGGGAAATTCCCAAAGTCGGGGACCACGTTCGCAGAGACTTCGATCGAGAGGTCCGAACGGAGGCAAGGTACTGTTCGTAGCAAATGAAAATGTCCGGTTTTGTTAGCAGGTGAAATGTCCGGTTTATATTTCATCCAGCCGCCGCCGTCGTAGCTGTTGGAAAGTGGGAATCCCGCGCCGTTTGCGGGATTTCCAAGCGAGGTGGAAAAGTCGGCTTTTGGACTTTCCCACGGAGCGGCTTTTCAACAGCTTGCTTAATTGCCGTCTGCGTGATCGGTGTGCCCTGGCTGGAGTAGCGTCCGAGGCGGCGTGGCCCGTGGGTCATGCTGAGAGTGCCGTCCAGATGCTGGTGCACGATGACGTTGCAGTCGGCGAGGGTGCCGCGCCAGCTTACCTTGTCGATCTGCAAGGCCAGGTTCTGGAAGCTGACGGTGTTGTCGCGACTGACCGTACGCTCGAACTGGAGCGAGAAGATCAAGTCGAGGTCGCGGCGCGGGCAGGCGGTGAAGGCGGTGCCGCGCTGCGCCGCAGGCACCTGGAAGCGGCGGTTGAACTCGTCCACGTAGTGCTCGCGCAGAAAGCGGTTGGCTTCCGCAAGGGTGCTGATCCCGTGCAACCGGAGCTCCTGCGGCAGCCGTCCCTGCCAGGTCCCGAAGTTGCGTTCCGAGCGGCCCCGCGCCTGAGGCGAGTAAGCCGGAATCATCTGCACGCCCAGATCGCGCAGCGCACGGCCCACCTGGGTCAAACGATGCGGGTCCACCTTGCCGCCAGCCTTCGGTGTCAGCCAGAAATGACTGCCTCGATCCGAGTACAAGGCGCAGAACAGCCCCTTGCGCTCGATGACTTCTCGCAGCGCGGCCATCACCGTAATCGTCGATTCTTCTTCCACCAACTGGGCGTAATAGATTTCACTGGTAGCGTCGTCCAGAATCACGATCAGGTCATACCAGCGCTCATCCTGAAACCACTGGTGGCGGCTGCCGTCGATGTGCAGCAACATGCCCGGCAGCGGGCGCCGTTCGCGCCGCTTGCGGTGTATGCCGCGCTTGCGGGCCTTGGCCACCAATCCCGCTCCCTGCAAGGCCAACTTTACCCAGGTATAGCTCAGATGGATCCCGTGCTCGGCGCCGAGCTTCTCGTGAAAATGGCGCACGTTCAGGTCAAAGTACTTCTCCCGGTAAAGCCCCAGCACCTGCTCGGCCTGCGCCAGTGGCACACGCTTTTGGCTTGGCCGGCCGCGCCGCCGGTCGATCAGTCCGTCGTAGCCGTGTTCTTCATAGCGCTCTCGCCAACGCCGCATCTGTCGCTCGCTGATGCCGATGATCTCCGCCGCCTGCCACCAGTTGATCTTCTTCCCCATCGCTCGCAAGATTACTTCCTGCACCTTCATCGCCCGCTCCACTGCGGCCCTCGGATACGTACCCACGCTCTCTCGCATGGACATATCCTCGCCGCCCGCTAAGCGGACATTTCACCTGCTAACTTCACTGGACATATCATGTGCTAACGACACTCGGAGGCAAGGTACTTGACATCAAGCCCTTACTCGGAACATCATCTACGTCTTGAGAAAAAGGGAGGAGTGTACCCATTTTGCTGAACCTGGATATCGTGGACGTACGTGGTGTCAAGGTCGTGTATTGTGCCGGGCGGCTGATGTACGGCGAAGAAGCAGAATCCTTCAAAAAGGAGGTAGGGGCGCTGCTGCTGCCAGAAGATCCTCACATCGTTCTGGTGCTGAAAAATCTAAATCGAGTGGACAGCTATGGAATCGGGTTGATTGTCGATCTCTTGACCAAAGCTCGAAAGGCGGGGGGTGACGTTAGGCTTGCGTCCGTCGTGAATAAGGATGTGCAGGTAACCTTGGCCCTAACAAAAATGCCGACAATCTTTCAGATCTTTGACGATGACCAGAAGGCGATATCTTCGTTCTCGGAGACATCGCCAGAATCGAGCCAATGACAAGCTACAGGGTTATGTCAACTGCCCGCTTCACTTCCCAAGTACAACCGACGTTCTTCGTTGGTGAGGATTCTGTTGACCCTGCGGGACGCATACTCGATCAAATCCGGTGTCTGCCAGAAATGTAGCCGGCATGTGCCGTCCATGCTTCCGGTTGCGATATAGTGCCCATCCGGACTGAAGCTGACTGAGAGGATTCGCTCATCATGCTCAAGCCGAGCGATTTCTCGACCACTCGAGAGTTCCCAAATACGCGCCGTTCGGTCCCAGCTTGCTGAAGCGACAAACTCTCCCTTCGGATCGAAACAAACAGCACACACTTGGCGTTCGTGCATGAATCGTCGCATTTCGTTTCCGTCGGAGAGAGACCATGTTCGGACGCTGCGATCCCAACTCGCCGTCGCCAAGGTGCCTTCGTCCGGACTTAGTGATATCGCATATATCGCGTCCTCATGAAGGAAACGGGCGACTTCCGCGCAATCCTTCAACGTCCAGAGTCGCGCTGTCCGATCGGCGCTCGCAGTGAGCACCGATGTTCCATCACTCTTAAAGAAGGCGACCTTCACAGCATCGCCATGACCGAGACGCGCCACTTCACTCCCGGTCGACACTTCCCAAACTCTCGCCGCGCAATCGGAACTCGCCGTAACGAGGAGCCTTCCGTCGGCACTAAATTTCACACAATTGACTTGATCAGAATGCTGAAGCCGAATGACCTCTCGACCTGTTGCGGCATCCCAGATACGAGCCGTCCGGTCCATACTTGCGGAGGCCACAAGCCTGCGGTCTGGACTGAAGTCGACAGCATAGATCTGGAACTCGTGCTCTGCGTCAAAGACTGCACTGCCACTTGGAATATCCCAAATCCGGAGCGTGCAATCCATTGATGCCGTTGCCAACATCCGCCCATCTCGGCTGAACTCGACCACATTTACGCCAGCATTGTGGCGGAAGCGTAGAAGCTCGCGTCCGCTGAGCGCTTCCCATACTCTTCCTGTCGAGTCCATGCTTGCGGTCGCGAGCAACGTACCATCAGGACTGAATCTAAGGTCGTAGACCCCATCCTCGTGGATCATCATAGGTGTTGCGGACCCCGTACCAGCCTCCCAGACGCGAGCACTGTGATCAGCACTTGCAGAAGCAAGCATTTTGCTATCAGAAGAAAACTCAATTGCATGAACCCGACTCTCGTGTGTCATACGAGCAACCTCGCTACCTGTTATGGGGTTAAACAAGCGGGCCATGTTGTCCAAGCCGGCGGTTGCGACAAACTGCTGATTTGGACTAAAAACGACTGTATAGACATTTCCGTCATGTGACAAACGTGTTAACTCTATTCCGCTTTCAACTTCCCAAATTCGCACAGTACAATCCCAACTCGCGGACGCTAGCAGTTTTCCATCGCTGCTTAGGGCAATATCCGAAACCTCACCTGCGTGCAGCATTCTGCCGAGTTCACGCTGGTGCGCGATATCCCAGACACGTGCGCTGCGATCCAGGCTACCGGTAACAATGATCGTCCCATCCGGACCGAAAACCAACGCTGTTACTCTGTCCCCATGCTTAAAGCATGATAGGAGCCTACCGGTTGCAACATCCCAAATGCGACAAGACGAGTCCCAACTGCCCGTGCCAACCCTCTTGCCGTCGGGGCTCCAAGTAGCACGCCCAACTTGATCGTCGTGGTCAAGGGAATGCAATTTCTGACCATCTTTGACCTGCCAAATTCCAGCTGTTTTGTCCATGCTGGCAGTTGCAACCATCGAACCATCAGGACTGAATTCAACAGAATATACTTGAAACTCGTGGCCGATTTCGCATATTCGCTCTCCAGTCTTTAATCTCACGAGGTAAACCGTACAGTCATTACTCGCTGAGGCGACTATGCTCGAATCTGGGCTGAACTGGACACTTGTAACTTCGCCCTTGTGGAGAATGCGAGCGAGTTCTCTTCCCGTCTGAACTTCACTTACAATGACAGTACAGTCGTTTCCTCCAGTCGCCAGGAAACGACCATTCGGGCTAAAGGCGACACATCGAACTTCGTCATCGTGCTGAACCCGCGAGATACGTCGCGGCAGCAGATTCAACCAGCGGCGAAGTGCCTGATCTGCTTCAACGGTTCTAAAGCGCTTGATAGACTCCAAAGCAAGCAGAACGCCGCGTTCAACCAGTTCAGGATGTCGAGTGCGCATCGATTCCGCTTGGCTCGCCAGATCTCGTGCAACCGAGATCTGCCTTTGCTGCAAAGTCTCCTCCCTGCCTCGAGCGGCATCGTTGCTCAATTGTTCGAACCTTGCTTGCTCCTGGTCCCGTTGCTCCAGGCTTTGTTGGATATATTCCACTTGTAGGGCGCTGAGGTCGACCCTTCGACTGTCCAGTCGTTGTAGAGCTTCCAAAAGAGACTGTCCCCGCAGTAGAGTACCTAGATCGCGTTGCTTCTGAAGCCACTCTTGCGCATGTTCGTCAAGCCGTTGACGCCATGATAAGAACGGGTGGTCTTCCCTAATCCAAGACCTCAAGAGCTCCCACTCTGATAAGAGAGCATCATGGACAATCTCGACATATGAGTCCTCAGTTGATATGTCTCGGTCTGTAACCAACAATCTACGACTCGCTAAATACATAACGATACGGTGCAGTGAGATCGTATCCGTCGAAACGCTAGATAGATCTGTGAAAGAAACTCTGCGTCGTGTATCTGGTGCTCCATTCTTGCCAAAATGTACTAGGCTTGTGAATAGCCGCCGGACTACCTCGCAATCAGACCCCAAACTGTCATAAGCATCTGTGGCCCAACTGCTCAGCGCTCCAGCTACCCGGCCGATGCCTGTATAAGCCTTATGGGTTAAAAACTTCTCCTCCCTTCTTTCCCAGAGCTGTGTGAGCGCAAACTCAAGCAATGGCAAAGGCTGTTCGACATCCATGCAATCTTCGAGGATTCTTTCAGCTAGACCTGGGTCTAACTCCAGACCAACACTTTCGGCTGGTTTCGTTATGGCTACATGCAGTTCTTTAGTTGATAGCGGCAAGACCGTAACCTGGCCATATTTTACCCGCTGTCCTAATTGGGATCGTAGCAACTGATCGTAGAAGTCAGCTCTCAGCGTTAGTAGGAGTGTCACATTAGGGTTAGTCTCAAGTATGTCAGAAAGACACTCAATAAATCGTACTCTCTCTAAATTCGGACTCAGCGCAAATGCTTCTTCAAATTGATCTGCCAGCATGACAACTCGGGAGACCTTCGATAAGCTGCTTATGCGTTGCATGACATCCGCAGGGTCTGCGTTAAGATCGGAAGTGACCGCTCGTGCCACTACCTTGCCCAGTTCGTCCAAGGGTGTATGACCGGGACAAAAATACAACACCTGGGCATTCCTGAAGCCCGGGGTGGCGTTAAGATGCGGAATAAGTCCCGCTCGCACGACCGACGACTTGCCGCTACCGGAAGACCCAATCACCGCCAGTAATTTTGGATTGTTACGCAAGCGTTCCGTCAACTCCTCGATGAGTTCCTCGCGTCCAAAAAACAAGCCTGCATCTGCCTCGGTGAAAGAAAGGAGTCCTCTGTACGGACAGACTGCTGATGTTACGTGTGTCGCTTCAGTCCCAAGAAGTGCCTGCCTACCAGTCGTGTCAGCTATGGTCCCATCCTGCGGCGGGCGCACGCTCGTCTCTTGCGGTGCATTGGCCAACATGGACTCGTGCGCCTCGACGTCTCGGAGCACGCCATTCTCAGGTTCTAAAGCACTCAAAGAAGGAGAGCTGGTCGCAGACTGAGGAAGTGCCGCGATTCCGACCAGCTTTGCGCAAATGTCGCTGAGCGCTGCCTGTCGTTGAGACTTGGACAAGCGGTCGAGTGGTCTTGATATGTCGTGCGCCGCCTGGTAGCGGGCAATCTCGGTCTCCTTGTACAAGCAGGAGCTAATAAAGACCCAAAAAATCGTTACCCCTTTGTTAATGGCTGCGTCGAGTAAAGGGGGGAGTTCATTCGATGCGATGAAGTGGGAAGCTAAGAAGTTCTGGCTTACCAACAGTACGGCGACGTTAGCCGACGCAAGTGCTCTCTCAATCGCGTCGCTCCATCTACCACCCACTGGTATCTCCTGATCGCTCCAGAGGTCTAAGCGACCAGCCTCGAGGGCGGGAGCCAGCATCGTCCTGAAGTCTTCGAAAATTCGTTTATCTTTGTGACTGTAGCTGACGAAGACTCTATTTCGGCTGGGCATATAAAACTCATTTTATATGTAATGCTATCGGCGGCTCCTTGCCTCGGCGCAAACCGGCTAGATCAACGTTCGTGTCGAGGATGTGCAAGGACACTCAGTCCGGAACCTTCAGATCGGAATCGAAAACGGCGTCAGCGTACTCACCAAGGAAGGCGGCCTCGCACAACTCGCCCTCGCTGCCCAACACCCCTCTCGGAAGGATCTCGCCATCGTTCGCCGTGGGACAACCGCATCCCCGCGCCCTTTGTTCGCCGACAACAGCGAGAACCTTATCAAGATCGTTGCTGTGAAGCGCGGTGATCGCGCAGCGCTCGAATGCGGAGCCGTTGTCGCCTCGCTCGCCGCGAAAGTCAAACGGGGCCGGGCAAACGTACCGAGCCTGCGCTCAGCAACCCCCATTATGCTCTAGATTATTGGAAACTTACAGGAGGCTCAGCGGCTTACATCGGACTTCATCCCTGTGGGGATGGTGAACGCGGTCCAGTGTTATTCTGATCGCGATGCGGAACGGGGTCCTGTGTTCAAATCCACCCCCCGCAACCAAACAATCTAAATCTATTATGGTTGTTTTTGGGCTTGAAATTCCCCACTCCCCGACTCTGGGCGGAAACACCTTTAAAAGGCATACTTCCACCACTTCCTGAGGGAAGAATCATTTGCACTAGAGCGTCGTTTGCCTTGCGCTTTTCCGTCATAATAAGCATCCCTACTGCGTGGTGGTACTTACGGATGGCCGGTTTGCCGGCCACTTGACATTAGTTGGTGGTGAGCGGGGTCATACAGCCAGATGTCAGAGATCCAATTCGACAGCCGTCAGCGGAGACGAGCAACAGATCAAAACGTTCCCTTCGGCGGGCAATTCAAGAGGCTCGGGTGCGTAGCCGATCTTTCCATCGATTAACCCGGACTCGCAGGTGTGGCAGACACCAGTCCGACAGGCCCATCTGACAGGGATGTCGCAAGCCTCCGCGAATTCCAGAAGACTTCCATACCTGGGGCTCCACGGCACCGTAAGACCACTCCGCGTGAAGGAAACCATCGGGCCGGCGCCTGTGCTTCCGGAAGGTGGATGCGGGGGCATGGAAGTGGCGCTTGCGATTCCGGGCGTGATGGAAGATTCAGCGCCGAATTTCTCGGAGTGGATGCTGGAATCAGGGACACCCCATGACTTCAACTCCGTCGTAAAGTCAGAAAGAAAACCAGCAGGTCCGCATAAATAGAAGTCCGCCTCTTTCGGTATTTGACGCCGTTGCAGTAGTGAGACAGTCAGATGTCCCGAGGCATCGTAATCCTGGCCTTGCCGATCAGCGTCCTCTGGTTTGCTATAAACGACGAATCCATGGCTGCGCGGAAGGCCATTGAGCAAGGCCCGCGCTTCCGCCGCGAATGGGTGTTCCCTGCTATTGCGAGTGGCGTAACACCACCAGATTTCTCTCGTTGAATCTGTGCCGGCAGCCGCGAGCGAATGAAGCATTGCCAGCACCGGCGTCGCCCCAATACCTGCACTCAGCAGTACAACAGGGTTGTTGCCCGGAGCAAGCGTGAAGCTGCCCCTCGGCGCGCTCACCTGAAGCAGGTCTCCTTGCCGAATGGAGTCATGAAAGTATCGGCTCCCTGCACCAGTGGAACGCTTCACACTGATGCGATACGTTCCTGCACCCGGCGAACCCGACATCGAATAGCTTCGCAGGATTGGCGATGAGCCCCCATCCAGTTGGAGCTTGAAGACCAGGAATTGACCCGGAAGAGGCTCCGGTAATGGGGCCCGGTCCTCGGACTCGAGAACAAAGGAGAGCACGTCAACACTCTCCCGCTTTACCACCACAACTCGCAGTGACCGAAAGCCCGGCCACGCAGGTGGTGGCGTGGACGATGGGGCTAGTCCCGCATTCCCACTCTGCCTTTGCTTTTCTCCGGCATCAGCCAGTGCCGCGAGCGACCACTTCCAACCGGCGCTGAGTGATGGAATACGCAGAGCGCGTTGCAGCCCATCCAGCGAGCGGCCGGGCAAATAAAGCAATCCATCAATTTCCCGGACGGTGACATGCTCCGGCCCGTCGGCAACCTTCACGATTTCGTCGCCCGCCCCGATCTCCCCTTCTTCAATGACACGAAAATAAAAGCCTGGCCGCTTATGCGATACCAGGAGCGCAGGCATCTGCGCGTTGTTCATCCGTATTCCGACGCGATAGCAGGTGACGCGCGGCTGCGTGACTTCAAACAGCGCTCCGCCGATCCGGTAGCGATCTCCGATGCAGACCTCGTCATCGCCAAGACCATCGACGGTCAGGTTCTCGCCGAACTGGCCATACTCGAAATCGTGACGCTGAAGGTACGTCTCCCAGTAGCGATAGGAGTCGAGCTGATAGACCATCACAGCACGGTGCTCTCCGCCGTGGCCCGCGAGATCGCCCTGTCCGTCACCGTCAAGATTAAGACGGCGCGCCATCACCCTGCCCGCTACGGGCCGCTTCCAGACAGCGGTGTGGACTACCTTGCCTTGCCATTCGACATCGACCGGAAGGCCGACGTTCACAGAGACAAGCAAGCTCACGCTACACTTTCCTTCCGATGAATTCGGATTTAGGCCACAGTGGGATTGAACCATAAGGGGCATGGCAAATCCACTAGACGATAGTGTGGCAATACTTTGGTATCAGCCTCTGCCAGTCGTTTTTCTTATTTATTTCTCATCCTGCTCCTTGCTCAGGCTCAACAACAAGAAGCAGCTTCACTGGTGCAGCTTTACGCTGCATCAGGCGGAGGCTGGCAGTGATTTCTGCGAGCAGCGCCAGAGTTAGACACAACCAGGCCACATCCCCGCAGGCATCGCCGTGGAGGCGAACGAGTGAACGCGAACCATGGAAGCGCTTACTGGTTAGACCATTGCGCGCTCTTCGCATCGCGCTGAATCACCGTCAGGCTGACGTCGTCGCGCAAAGGGCTGCCGTTGGCGAAGTCCTGCAGAGTCGCGAGGACGGTCATGAGCTTGGCGTGAGCAGATAGGCTCTCGGCGCAGCGCAATGTTTCTATCAGGCGGTCCATTCCGAGCTCCTCTCCGGAAGGGTCGCAGCACTCAAGCACGCCGTCGGAGTAAGCGACGAGAGTATCACCCGGTCCGAGAGTCACCGATGCGGAGCTGAATTCCGCCTGCTCTATCGCTCCAAGCAGCGGGCCGCCCTGGTCGAGGAGATCGGTCCGTCCATCGGCACGCAGCACCATGGGAGGAAAATGACCGGCGTTGCAATATGTCACCGCTCCGTGATCGCAGTCGATCTGGGCGATGAATCCGGTGACGAATGGCGCCACGGGGCGCAGATAACAGAGATGGCGGTTCACTTCCGAGGCGATAATCGCCGGGTCGGAATCGGGGCGGCCGTAGCTTTGCAGAAGGCCGGCAAGATTGGTGAACCACATGCCGGCCGCGACGCCCTTGCCGGCGATATCTCCGTGGGCGACAAACACCCGGGAGCCATTTTGCGAAATGGTGACGAAATCACCAGAGAGAAAGCGAGCCGCGAAGACCTCGCTGGCAAACTGCAGTTCGCCATGGCGCAACAGGCGCGGACCGCTCAACTTACGCTGGATCTGGGCCGCCTCGAATAACTGCGTGTGAAGGTCAAGCTTTTCGCGGCGGAGCTGGTCTAACTCGTCCTGCAGCGACCCAGTCAGAGAGACAGGCACGGGTGGCGGCGCTGCAAAGGACAGTATTGACGGGGGAAGCGTGTTCCAATCACGGTAATCGCTCGTGGATTGCAACCCGTCATTGGCTGGCGGCAAGAATCTCTCCGCGCGCAAGAGTCACCTCGTTTCGTTTCTGGATAAGTCCTTTAACCGACGAATCTATAACCGGTTCCATGTACGGTGAGGAAGTACTGCGGTTGCTCGGGATCGGGTTCGAGTTTCTGGCGCAGACGCACCAGGTGCGTATCGACAGTGCGCGTGGTTGGAAAGTTATCGTATCCCCAGACGTCTTCGAGCAGGCGATCGCGGCTGAGGGTTTCTCCGGAGTGCGAGATGAAGTACTTGAGCAATTCAAACTCCTTGGAGGAAACATCGAGCTGCTTACCGGATTTGACGACGCGGCAGCGGCGAAGGTCTACTTCGATGTCAGCGAAGGAATGGTGCTCCAGATTTTTGGGAGCCGCCACCCGCCGCAGGATGGCTTTTACCCGTGCCAGCAGCTCTCGAATCGAGAACGGCTTGGTCACGTAGTCGTCAGCTCCGAGCTCGAGGCCGACCACCTTGTCTACTTCCTGGCCTCGTGCCGTCAGCATGATGATCGGCAGTGAGGCGCGCTTGGCACGCAATTGTTTGCATACCTCGAGTCCGCTCATGCGGGGCATCATGACATCCAGCACCACAAGGTCCGGGGATTCGTCGAGCGCTTTCTGAAGGCCCTCAACGCCATCGCTGGCGGTGATCACCTCATAACCCTCAAATTCGAAATTGTCGCGAAGACCCTGAACCATGTTGGGCTCGTCTTCGACAACAAGAATCTTTACGGATGGTTCGGCTGGTTTTGTTTTGTCCTGGTGTTTCATGCGGGCGCCTCATTCGCTTGCTGGAATCCTGCTAAATGCTGCACTGGGAGAGTGATGGTGAACTTGCTGCCTTTTCCGGGTGCGCTCTCGACTGCAACCTCGCCTCCATGGGCCTGCACTATATGACTGACGAGCGACAGGCCCAGACCGCTCCCCTTGGTGTTGTGCACCAAAGGATCACCTACCCGGTAGAATTTCTCGAAAATTTTGGGCTGCTCCTTGGCGGGAATTCCGATTCCGTGATCGATGACTTCAAGGTTCACGGCGTCGTTTTGGCGGTAGAGTTTTATCCCGAGGTACTTTTCAGTCAAGGAGTACTTCAACGCGTTGTTCACCAGGTTGAGCAGCGAGCGGGCAATCGCCTCACGGTCCACGAGCAGCGGCGGTACGTCACTATCAATTTTCTGTTCGAAGTTAAAGCCACTCTGCTCGATTTCAAACCGGTACGATTCGAGCGTTGAGCGAACCAGATCGGCTACGTTTGTTTCGCGGAAGTTGTACTCTTTCTTGCCTGACTCGATGCGCGAGAAATCGAGGATGTTGTTGATGAGAGACGTCAACCGCTCACTCTCTTTGCGAATGATCTCGTAGTATTCCTGCTGCTTGCCCGCGCTGGAGATACGCCCGAGCTCCAGTGTTTCTGCATAGAGACGAATGAGCGCAAGTGGGGTTCGCAATTCGTGCGAGACGTTGGAGACGAAATCCGATTTCAGTTTGGCCAGCGCGAGCTCACGCGCCACGCTGCGATAGGTAAAGAACATGCCCGCGCCCATCAGCAGCGAGAGCGCACCGAGAACGAGAAAGTGGGTTCGCAGCAAATGAGCGCTGATATTTGCGATGGTGTTCCCGCGCAGCTTGATTCCGAGAATCAGACCGGAAAAGACATCCTGAAAAGCTCGCTCGACTTCGGCTGATCCGCCATCCCAGGAAGCAGAAGCAGCGAGAGGAAAATCGTCTTTCTCCGTGCGCACCATGAACGCCGTTCGCGGATGCGTTGAATCGCCCTGGTTCTGATCGGGCATCAGCTGGTTCAGGGCCGTGGGAAAAAACTTGTTCTTCAGATAATCGGTGTCGTAGATGAACCCCGCCAGGGCGGGACGCTCGGGGCTGGAGCCGCGGGGCAGAAAGAGCACCAGAGACTGATACTGCATTTTGTCGCCCCTGGTAACCCAATGATCCATAAAGAAGAAGTGCGTGCCTTCATTTGCTTCGTGCCACCTCAGCTTGTTGATGTACGTCTTGCCGTCCATGTTCCACCAGTTGGCGAAATCCGACGCGAGCGTCTGATCCTCGGCGCAGAATGCGCCGCTGCTCATCCGGCTAGGCTGGGATCGAAAGATGAAGTGATCTTTTCCGGTCCACAGAAATGCATGGGCGATATTGGGGTGCGCCGTCAGGAAGCTATCAAGCTGATCTGCGTCGGAACGATCCATATCGGGAAACTGCATTCTGGCGTCATCTGCCATGTCGTACGCACGCTCGTTGATCTGCTTCTCGGCGATGGCGAGCGTGTGCTCGTACTCGACCTGATATGCGGCCTCGATGACCTTCTCGCGCTGCATGTTGCGAAGAGAAAAGACGCCGAAGCCGATCAGCGCGGCAGCCGGCAGCATCACCGCGAGCATCAGCATGAGGATGCGCGGGCGCTCAGACCAGCGAAATTTTCGAAGCTTCCACATATAGCGTCTGCAGCGACTCCTGAGTTCTACCCGGACTGAAGGATAGATCACTGGACCGGGCGATATGTCACACCGCAGCAACAAATTGCAAAAAGTTGTGAATTAAAAAGGCGAAACCCGCGACCGCAATCCACGGCCTTTATTGGTAAACGACAGACCAGTGACTGATACCATTTGGCTGATTTTCTCTGATTTCGCAATGCGGGACAGGGCATCGATCAGTTGCAACTCATTCGTGCAAGGTGCAGAGGACCGGTTGCTGTAATGTCGATTCATGAGTAAATCGCTCTTATTTGCTGTGCTGATTGCCGCCTCGATTTCGTTCGCACAAGCACCCGATCCCATCAAGTTTGTTGATCCGATGATCGGCACCGGGCCGGAGGGACATACGTTTCCGGGCGCGACCGCGCCTTTCGGCATGGTGCAGCTCTCGCCCGACACGCAGATTCGGCCATTCAAGCAAAGCTACAAGTGGGCAGCCGGATATCGCTACGAAGACACAACCATCCTCGGCTTCTCGCATACCCATTTCTCCGGTGCGGGGCACAGCGATCTAGGCGATGTGCTCCTTATGCCGATAAGCGGTGCCGATGTCCCGCTTGAACCCGGGGACATCGAGAAGACCCAGCCTGGATATCGCTCGCGTTTTTCGCACACCAGTGAAGTCGCGGAGCCGGGCTATTACAGTGTGTTACTTCAAGACTCGGCTGTACGCGCGGAGTTGACCGCCAGCGAGCGCGTCGGTGTGCATCGCTACACATTTGCCGAAGGCGCAAAGCGTAACGTGTTGCTCGACTTGCGCAGCAGCATCTACAACTATCCCGGTAAGGTGCTATGGTCGCGCATCACGATACATGCGGATGGTACCGTGACGGGAATGCGCGAGACCCGCGGATGGGCGCCCGGACGGCAGTTGTTCTTCGCGATGCGCTTCTCCGCCCCGATGTCGAGCCATGCCCTTTACAACAAGGAAGAAGATCCGCCGCCCTACCACGGTTTTAAGACGCCGGGAACATCGCCTCAAGATACCCAAAGCATACAAGGACGCGGACTGGAGGCTGTGTTCAGCTTTGCGCCTTCCGCGACCCCGCTCTTTGTGAAGGTGGCTCTCTCGCCAGTAAGCGAACAAAACGCGATCGCGAACATGGACGCCGAAATGCCCGGTTTCGACTTCGACGAGGTGCGTGCCAGCACGCAACAGGTGTGGCGCGATCAACTGTCGCGCGTTGAGTTTCAGGCTTCGCCCGCAATGCAGAAATCGCTCTATACCGCGCTTTATCACGCCTTGATGGCTCCGAGCACAAGCATGGATGTGAACGGCGAGTATCGCGGGCCCGACAACCAGGTTCACCGTGCCGACGGCTTCCATTTTGTTTCCACGCTCTCGTTGTGGGATATCTATCGCGCAGAGCAACCGCTCATGACTCTTCTCGAACCAGAGCAGCGCACCAACGATCTGGTTCACTCGCTGATTGCCTCTCAGCAGGAGAGTCCCTTCGGCATTCTGCCGGTGTGGCAGTTCCAGGGGCAGGAGACGTGGTGCATGATCGGCTATCATGCCGTGCCCATCATCGCCGACGCCTACATGAAGGGAATCCGAGGCTACGACACCCAGGCGGCCATCAATGCATTGGTGGCGAGCGCGACCTACGCACCCTATGGCAACCTCGCATCCTATATGAAATTCGGTTATGTGCCTGTCGATCATGACGATGAAGCAGCTTCGAAGACAGTGGAGTACGCCTTCGATGACTGGACCATTGGGCGCATGGCCAACGCGATGGGCAAGAACACAGTGGCCGCGATGTTTGAGAAGCGCTCCGCATACTGGCGCAACAACTTCAACACACGCGATGGATTCGTTGAGGCTCGACTTGAAGACGGAAGCTATCGCACGCCTTTTGATCCGGCCAGGGCGGGCGCGGGCAGCGGATTTACCGAAGGCAATGCATGGCAGTACTCCTGGTATCAACCACAGGATGAGCAGGGCCTGATTGATCTTATGGGTGGATCCAGCAGGTTAATCGCGCGGCTCGATGACATGTTCGATCAGAAGGTCGATCCGGCCACGTACGCCAACGTCGAGGATATCTCGGGAATGATCGGCCAGTACATTCACGGTAACGAACCCAGTCATCATCTCGCCTATCTGTACATGTACGCGGGCGCGCCGCTGAAAGCGCAGGCCCGGCTGAAACAGATTGTGGACTCGCAATACAACCCAACACCCGATGGCCTTGTTGGCAATGACGACCTCGGCCAGATGTCCGCGTGGCTCATTTTCACGTCACTGGGTTTCTATCCAGTTGCCCCCGGCTCAAACCAGTACGTTTTGGGCCGACCCTTCGTCGATCACGCGGTTCTTCATCTGCCCAACGGAAAAACGCTGACCATTGATAGCGTGAACCTGAGCCAGGAGCATGGTTTCGTGAAAGACGTTTTGCTTAACGGCAAATCGCTCGACCGCAGCTTCGTCACCCATGAGGAGCTCATGAATGGCGGCGACCTGAAGTTCATCTTCAGCAACGAAAAGGATGCGGAGTGGTCCCACCGCTCGTTACGTCTGCCGTACTCCGATACCGCACCCCACTAATGGAGTCTCGAATGCGCGCCCTGCCTCGGCCGGGTATAGCTTCTCTGAGCGTTCTCTTGCTGCATTCTGGTTTAACGTGCTATACGGAGAGCAGGCGTGGGTAGGGTGATCCCTAAGCTGCCGGTTTCCGCGACTTCGACCGAATGATGATTAGAAAGTCCATCCTCGTAACAGCTCTGTTGCTGCTGGCCACAGTCCAGACGTTCGCGGCCAACTGTGATCTCCGCTGTTCGTCTATGGTCAGCCCGTCACGCTTCTCTGATTGCGGCAACAACGCGCACATGGCACATTGCCACGGCATGCCGATGGATTGCAGTAACGACGGCAGTTCCGGAGTAAGTGGTCTCAACTGCGGAGCCTCGGCCTGCCAAGCCGAGTTCGTGGCAATCAGGACGCACTCGACGTCCGATGAATTGTTCTCCAAGCATTTCGCGACGGTTGTTACGTCTCCATTGATCCGTCCATTGGAGTCCTCCAACGGAACTAGACCTTTGGCTCGCCACCGCCCGGACCCGCTGCACGCGAGCGCCCCACTCGACCTGCGTCCGGGTTCTTCCCTCCGCATCTAGCACCATCTCCCTCGTATTGCATTTCCAGTGAGCCTCAGGCACGCATAGCTGCGCGACCTACAGGTAAGTTTCCTCTCCAAACGAGGAGTTTTTATGAGTACTCGCCGCACCTTCATTCAGAAGGCGGCAAGTTTTGGCGCCGGCATCCTTGCCGCGTCGAGACTTTCCGCCGAATCGACCAGCGAACCAGCTGCGCTCAAACAGCATCTCGCCCGACCTTCCGCGACAGCATTCAATGTGCCCGTCGTGACGACCGATATCGGTGACCTGCCCTTCACGATGGACGGCAACACGAAAGTATTCCGGCTCGTCGCGGAGCTTATCAGGCAGCAGATCAACCCGATGAAGTCCATCGATGTCTGGGGCTTCAATGGCAGCGCGCCCGGGCCGACGATTCAGGTCAACCAGGGCGATCACGTTCGCGTGGTTTTCGAAAACCATCTGCCGGAGCCGACCTCGATGCACTGGCACGGTTTCGAGGACACGATCCGGAACGATGGAATGCCGGGAATCAGCCAACCTCCGCTTAAGCCGGGCGGTCGCTTCGTATACGAGTTCGACATCCACCAGGAAGGCACCTATTTCTACCACTCGCACATGGCGATGCAGGAGATGGCGGGGATGCTCGGAGGATTCATCATGCACCCGAGGGAACCATATCGTCCGCACTGCGACAAGGACTTCCTGATTCATCTGCAGGAATACGCAGTTTTGCCCAGCAACACAGTCCCGAACACCATGAACATGGAGTTCAACTGGCTTCTGCTCAATGGCAGAGCGGCTCCTGCGAACACGCCGCTAATCGTGAAGCTGGGCGACCGCGTGCGGATTCGCTTCGTGAACCTGGGGATGGACCACCACCCGATGCACATGCACGGTCACACCTTCTACGTGACCGGAACGGAAGGCGGGCGGATTCCGGAAACCGGTTGGTGGCCCGGTAATACCGTGCTGGTCGGCGCCGCCCAGGCGCGTGCAGTCGAGTTTGTCGCCAACAATCCCGGCGATTGGATGCTGCACTGCCATCTTCCTCACCACATGATGAACCAGATGTCGTCCAACGTTGGCAAGATGACGCGCACCGCGGGAATTCTCGCAGGTGGAGACATGAATACAGGCATGGGGATGCTGCAAGGCATGCCTGGCGTTCCGTTGGGAGATGACTACGGACCAGCCGTTGGGCGAGGACTTGGGGGTGTCGGCAACGCCTCAGATACCGCTTCAACGAACGGCCCGCTCTCAGAAGTCATGGCGAAGACTGCGATGTCCGGGATGCAACACGACATGGGCAGTACGCAGATGGGAGGTATGCAACTCAATATTGCTCCCGATGCGAACAACGTACCGAACTTCCCGCAGGACGCCTACATGGAAGGGCCGATGATGACGATGGATGCGACGGTTGAGCGGCCTGAGAACTACGGTCTGAAACCCGGATGGAGCGGGTACATGCAGGGGATGATGACCTTCGTTCGCGTGCTGGAGCTGGACAAATACGACGACGTTCTCTCTCGGATGAAACAAGCAAAGCGATCCAACGACCCTTATGCCGCAATTCTGGAGCGCGCTTGAGCGCGAGGACAAGATCATGAAGCTGAGTATTCTCGCACTCACAATCGCCAGCGCAGTTACCGGAACCGTCTGGGCGCAAAACTTGGTCTCCCCGAAGCCCCAGAGCGGCTCGACACAGTGCATGGACGGAATGGTGATGCCCGGTTGCCCCCAGGCAAACGTATCGCCGTCAACACGGGGCCTGGACACCCATCCGACCAAGACGCTTCAGGAGCCCGAGAACCCGGCGAAACACACTGGAGAGAACCTGCCTGCGCCAGAGCTCTTGAAAGATGTCGCGAGGCGTCCAGCCATGGCGTCGGCCGATTTTGAAACTCTCGCCGAAGCCAACAATCCCACGCTGAAGCAGGCCAATGCGTTGGTTCGCCAATCCCAGGCACTGGCGCGGCAGGCTGGACTCTATCCGAATCCGACCGCTGGGTACCAGGGCGAGCAGATTCGCGGCGGATCGTACGGTGGCGGTGAGCAGGGTGGGTTTATTCAGCAGACCATCGTCCTTGGCGGAAAGCTGGCCCTGCGGCGCGACGTCTACGAGCAGCAGAGTAAGTCTGACCAGATTGGAGTCGAAGAGCAAACCTCGCGTGTTCGCAACGATGTCCAACAGGCTTTTTACGATGCGCTCGCCGCACAAGCGGCTGTGGAGCTACGGCAGCGATTGCTCGGTGTCGCGCTCGACGCGGTTGAAACCGTCCACCAACTCGCGAACGTTGGGCAGGCGGACGCGCCCGACATTCTGCAAACTGAAGTCGAGTCGGAACAGGCAAAGATAGACTACGAAGCGGCCCAGCGCGAATACCTCGCAGCCTTTCACAAGCTGGCAGCTCGGGCAGGCAAGGCTGAGCTGCTTGCCAGTCCGTTGAAGGGCGACCTGGAGCAGATTCCGGATCTGAACGCAGAGCAGGTCGTTGACCGCATCGTTACGCACAGTCCTACCGCGAAGCGGGCTGAGCAGGAAACATTAGTGGCGCGTGCTCGTTTGAAAGATGCAAAACGCGAAGACGTTCCCGATCTTCAATTGCGCGTTGGAGAGCAATATAACGGCGAGCAGGTTAGCACAAACCCCGCAAAGCCGGTCGGCGCTCAGAGCTTCGCAACCGCGGGAATCAACATCCCGCTCTGGAACCGCAACCAGGGCAATATCGAAGCCGCCAAAGCCGAGATCGAGCGCACGGAACAAGATGCCGTACGAGAGCGACTACGACTTCGGCAGCAGGCAGAGCCGATTGCGCAGAGTTATCTTTCCGCCAGGTTCGAGGCGGAGCGATATAAGACACAACTGATTCCGCGGGCAATAAGGGCATACGAACTCTACCTCGAGAAGTACCAGAACATGGCACAGGCCTATCCACAAGTGCTCATATCGCAGCGGACGCTCTTCCAGTTACAGATCGGTTATCTGAAGGCGCTGCGCGATGCCTGGCAATCTGCCACCTCTCTCGAAAACTACACTCTGGGCGGCGGATTGGACGCACCGATGTCCGGTGGTTCTACGGCAAGCAGTATCAATCTGCCGAACACCGGTGGGGCACAGGAGTGAACCGGATGAAACGCTTCATTCTAGCTCTCGGTACGCCTTCCCCATAATGTCGAGGGAACAACTCAGGTACAGACCGTTCCCTGCTCTGTCCCCTCTTCTCACCAGTTCACCATTCAAACACGTCACCATTAGAGTGGTCGGCCTGTGTCTGGAACTTCCGGGGCAACGACAATCCGGTCAAGATCAGGCGCGTATCCGGTAGAATTGCCGATAGCAATCGTGTTGGTTCCAACGTGCAGTTGCACAGGCAGAACAATCGGGACGGGATCGTTGAAGGTGCTGCCGTTCAGATCAAGCTCCATGGCTGTACCTCCGTTGACGCTGATGAAGTAAGAGCGCGGCCCGCTGGTCTGGTAGTCGATCTCCAATTGATACGTGCCGGTTGCCGGAACAGTGACATCCGAAAAAGTCACCGAATTCGCTGCTCCTGCGCCGATGTTGCCGGCTTTCCCCAGTCCGGACGAATAGTTGCTGAATCCTCCGGTTACTGTTCCGCTCAGCGTTGCCACCTCCGCTTCATAGGTCTCTGACGTGGGAGACGGAAAATCTCCATTACCGCTGATGAGGATGCGATCGAGATCGGGCGGATAACTTACCGGACTTCCGAACGCGATTGTGTTCAAACCTTTTTCGAGATGGACGGGCACAGTTGTGCTGGCAGGTAAGAAGAAGCTTCCGCCTCCGCAGTTCAGCGTCTGAAAAGCACCGCCATTCACGCTGTAGAGATAAGAGCGAAGCCCTTGCGTCATCGAGTCCACCTGCATGAGGTATTCGCCGGCCCTCGGTGCGTAGACATTATTGAAGGTCACCTTGTTCTGCGCTCCGAGACCGAGGCCGCCTACCTTTTCTCCTCCAGAACAGGCGGGGCAGCTTGCAATGACCGCAGATCCGCCGAGGATGGCAGACTCCGCCTCATAGGCAGTGGACGGCGCTGGCACAGGGCGTCCGAAGCCCGTGACTTTCAGAAGGCGCGAGCCATGGGCTTGAAGCACTGTCGAGAAGCCGCCGGGTACAAACCCCAGATTGCGATGCGCCCAAAGGTCGTGAACCTGCAGCGCGTTTGAGAAGCCCAGCAGACTCCATGGAATGCGCGCATTTGTAACCGTGGCGTTCATATTAAAGATGCCCAAGTAGTAGCTGCCATTGCCGAGATCGCTCACCCAGACCTCCAGGTCCCCATCAAGCACCTGGGTTGCAGGCTTGCCCGTCTGGTCCACGGCAAGAACTTCGTCATTGGTCACAAGCTGCTTGCCGAAGGTGTCGATCGTGATGAGATCGCCCCCGAGATAGATGGGAGCATTCGCGAGCGCCCACAACGACAGGGCCGACCGCTTTTCCTCGTTGCTCAGACCGTCGAGTGCGCCATCGCCAATGTCCAGAGAGTCCATGTCATTCCAACCCAGTTGAGGACCTGAGGCATTTTCCCAGCCAGGCAGATCGCGGAAGCGTTCATAAATGCGGGGCCAATCGGTGAGCGTAGCGCAGCCTCCCTCGCACTCCACGTCCTGATCGATGCGCCGTGCGTTCGCGTACTGCTGCCACACGCTGAGGTAATCCTGATCGAGCGCCCAGGAAATTGTCAGCCATATCGGGCGTCCGCTGGCGGCGATAGCCTTCGACCAGGCCTCCACATCTGGTCGATTGTCGATCGAGAGATCATAGCTGTCCGAGCCCGGGGTGACGCCGTCAAGTTTGATGAAATCGATGCCCCACGACGCGAAGAGCGCGACCACTGAATTCATATATTCCTGAGCGCCCGGCTTGGTGAAGTCGATCTTGTAGTGATAGGGCGAAGTCCCGGGTGCACCGAAGGCATTGCCCGCGGTATAGGGCACGACCAGGATGTCCTGGATGTGATAGGGCGTGCCGAGGATAGGCGAATTTGCCGCCACCGCCGGGTACTCTACTCCCGGAATCCAATAGATTCCCGCCTTCTGACCGTTCTGATGGATATGATCAACTAACGCCTTTATGTCGGGAAACGTAGCTGTATTCGGAATAGGGCGCCCATTGGCATCAAAGCTTCCCTGCCAGCCTGAGTCGATATTGATGTACTGGAAGCCGTGCACCTGTAGCCCGGAAGATGCCAGCGCGTCAGACTCGGCAGCAAGGTTGGCCTGGGTGAGAAAACCGGAGTTGATGGTCTGTTCGCTGAAGGTACTCCAGCCGAGATAGGGCCGTTGTCCTGTACCATTCACCTGCGCAGAAGCCGATACGAATGCGAACAGGGTGATGGCGAAGGCACCAGTAAGCAGCCTTCGGTTGACACTCTTCCGAAAGCAACTCGACTGCATAGTGTTGTGAGGGACTGGCTGTTGACTATCGCAGGATAAGATGCGGGTGATCATAGTTGGGGGCCTCCATGACCTTTACGGGTGAATTGAGAAGCAAATATTCCGGTAACGTTAACGAACAAACAGAAACGAGGGACACTCTAGAATCGCCATTTATGGGTTGTCAAGCAAAACATTTACGAGATTTCGGTTAAATTTTGCTACGCGCCCACCTTTTCCCGTACGCCTATGTGAAAGAAAAGTGGTTGCCAATCTTGCACGTGTACGATAACGTTAACGACTAACTGACACTTCACTACAGGTCGATCATGTCTAGCCAAACCATGAACTCGCGCGCCACAGAAACGTCGGCGCTGCAATTGCCCGCCGCGCCATCCAGCGAAGCCGCCGCGGTAAAGGCCTGGCAGGAATCTATCGTCCTGAAAACCTACCTACCCGCAGAGCCCGACCCTAATCCCCTCTTCCTGGAAAAGCGCGTTTATCAAGGCAGCAGCGGCAAGGTGTATCCGCTGCCCGTGATTGACCGCGTCGCGACAGAGCCATGCGAGCATGCGTGGCAGGCAGTGCACCTCGAAAACGAATACCTGCGGCTGATGATCATGCCGGAGCTCGGCGGCCGCATTCATGTGGGATATGACAAGATCAACGGCTACGACTTTTTTTATCGTCAGAACGTGATCAAGCCGGCGCTCGTTGGTCTCGCCGGCCCATGGATTTCGGGCGGAGTCGAGTTCAATTGGCCGCAGCATCATCGCCCGGCAACGTTTATGCCGGTCGAAGTGGCAATCGAGCGCGACAAGGATGGCTCGATCACCGTGTGGTGCAGCGACCACGATCCCATATCACGCATGAAAGGCATGCATGGCGTCAGTCTGCGGCCAGGATGCGCCTATCTCGAACTGAAGGTCCGGCTCTATAACCGAACATGGGACACACAGACCTTCCTTTGGTGGGCCAACGTTGCCACGCGCGTTCACGAACACTATCAATCCTTTTTCCCGCACGATGTGGGCTATGTCGCCGATCATGCCAAGCGCGCGATCACCGAGTTCCCCGAGAGCCTCGGCGTGTATTACGGCATTCCTTATGGCGAGCGGGCGCTGCACGGCGTGCCGGCAAACGAGATGCCGTGTAATTTTGTCCCTGATGGCTCATACCCTGCCAACGACCTGCGCTGGTATGCCAACATCCCGGTTCCGACCAGCTACATGATTGCCAACTCGCGCGAAGATTTTTTCGGCGGCTACGATCATGCAGCGCGCGCGGGTGTGGTGCATGTAGCCAATCACCACCTTGCTCCGGGCAAAAAGCAGTGGACGTGGGGCAATCACGAGTTCGGTTACGCATGGGATCGCAGTCTCACGGATAGCGATGGTCCTTATATCGAGCTGATGGCCGGTGTTTACACGGACAATCAGCCCGACTTCTCCTTCCTGGCTCCCGGCGAGACGAAGAGCTTCAGCCAGTTCTGGTATCCGATTCGAGAGACCGGAATACCGGATACCGCGAATCTGCATACTGCTTTGCGCGTGACACGCGAAGGTGAAACCGCGAAGGCCCATGTGTCGGTAACGCGCGAGATCACAGATGGCGCCTTGCGGCTGACTACAGGAGATGTGGAGATCAGCGCGTGGACCGGGACGCTACGACCCGAGACCCCTGCGCACATCAGCCTGGAACTTCCGAGCAAAGAAGAGGCCTGGGTGCTGGAGCTTAAGTCAGGAAGCGAGGTGCTCCTGCGCTACTCTCCCGCAGAGATTTCACCCGCGCCAGCGCCGGTTCAAGCTACGGAGCCACCTGCGCCCGAGGAGATTGCAACTACAGATGAACTTTATCTGACCGGACTTCACCTTGAGCAATATCGCCACGCCACCCGCGCGCCGGAACCATACTGGCGCGAGGCGCTCCGGCGCGATCCTCATGAGTGCCGCACCAACAACGCTTTGGGACGAACTCACCTGCGTCGCGGAGAATTTGCATCGGCTGAGAGCTGCTTCCGCAAGGCTATCGAGCGGCTGACTGCCCGCAATCCCAATCCTTATGACAGCGAACCTTACTACAACCTCGGTATAGTGCTTTTATTCGAGGACCGCAGCCAAGAAGCCTATGATGCCTTCTACAAGGCAACGTGGTCGGCGGCGTGGCGTGGGCCCGGCTATCACCGCCTGGCGGAGATCGATGTGCGCAACGGTCATCTCGCGGCAGCGACGGAGCATCTCGATCGCTCCCTACGCGCCGATGCCGATAACCTCGGCGCACGGAATCTCCGCGTTGTTGTTCTGCGCCGGCTCAAGCGCACAGCCGAAGCGGAGGCCGAGCTGGATGCGGCGCTCGCGCTTGATCCTCTCGACATCTGGAGTCGTTTTCTGAAGACAGGCCTTCCTCCGACGAATCCGGGACAGCGCCTAGACCTGGCTTACGACTTGATCCGAGCGGGTCTTCTGGACGATGCTGAGAAAGTTCTCGAAGGTGAGACAGGAGCGATCGCGCTATGCACTCGCGCTTCTGTCGCGGCGCTTCGGGGTGACGTTGCAGGGAGCCGCGACCTCTACGCGCAAGCCGCAAAAGCGGATGCGACTTATGTCTTTCCGAACCGGCTTGAAGAGATGAAGGTGCTTCAGGCAGCGATTGCCGCGAATGCCGGAGATGCTCGAGCGCCATACTATCTCGGCAATTTTCTCAATGACCGCCGACGCCATCGCGACGCGATCGAGCAATGGCAAAGCGCCGTTGAGCTCGATCCGGCCTTTCCTACCGCCTGGCGCAATCTTGGTATTGCCTACTACAACGTGGAACATGATGAGAAGAGGGCACGCGAGGCCTTTCGGCGTGCGAGGATTGCAGACCCGGGTGATGCGCGCATCCTTTATGAAGAGGACCAGCTTCACAAGCGGCTGGGAGACGATCCCGCCGAACGGTTCGCCCGGCTGGAAACCCGTCGTGATCTCGTTGCACTGCGCGACGACCTGTCCGTGGAGCTTGCGGCACTGTACAACCAGGTTGGTAGACCCGCAGATGCGCTCGCGCTGCTGCTCTCACGGCACTTTCAGCCATGGGAAGGCGGCGAAGGTCTGGTACTGGGCGAATATGTCCGCGCGCAGCTTCTGCTTGGCCGCGATGCGCTTGTCGCGGCAGACGCCGAGCGTGCCATCGAACACTTCGAAGCTGCAGATCATCCTCCGCAAAGCCTCAATGAGGCGCGGCATCTTCTGGCTAACCGAAGCAACATCGAGTTCTGGCTTGGAGAAGCCTGGGCTGCCGCCGGGAATGTCGAGCGTGCAACGCGGCACTGGCAGACTGCCGAACGGCAACGCGGCGACTTTCAGCAGATGCAGGTGCGAAATGTCTCCGAGATGACTTACTGGAGCGCCATGGCGCTACGCCGTCTGGGTCGAAAGAAGGAAGCTACGTCGCTGTTTGTGAGCATCCTCGACTATGCAACCGACTTGAAGAGGAAAACTCCAAAGATCGATTATTTCGCTACTTCCCTGCCGACAATGCTGCTCTTCGAGGAAGATTTGCAGAAGCGTCAACACATCACTGCGACATTCCTCCAAGCACAGGCGCTGACAGGACTAGGCCTAGACACTGAAGCACAAGCGGCACTCGATGAGGTCCAGAGACTCGACCGCTCACATGCGGGCGCACGCGACATTCTTGTAGACAAGCTGGCCGCACGGGCGGGTGACTAGCGGTGCACACCCCGACGGTTTCCGGTGGAAGGAGTGACTCGACGCACGCCGCGCGGTCTACTGCATATGTCTGGGGTATCGCTCTGGTTGCAGCGCTCGGAGGCCTGCTCTTCGGCTATGACTGGGTAGTGATTGGTGGAGCGCGACAGTTCTTCGAGATCTATTTTCATCTTCAGAGCGCGTCGGCTGTGGGTTGGGCCAATAGCTGCGCGCTCGTGGGTTGCTTTGCCGGATCGCTCGTTGCGGGAGCGGTCGGAGATCGCTACGGACGAAAGCCGGTGCTGCTTGTGTCGGCTGTGCTCTTCGCGGTTTCCTCCATCCTCACCGGATGGGCAGAGTCTTTCGCGATTTTCATCCTGTGGCGCATCGCCGGCGGCGTGGCCATCGGTCTCAGCTCGAACATTTCCCCGCTCTACATTGCAGAGGTGAGCCCGGCTGCGCATCGCGGGCGCCTGGTGAGTCTCAATCAATTCGCGGTTGTCATCGGCATCCTCCTCGCGCAAATCGTGAACTGGCAGATTGCCGCTCCCGTGCCCGAGCACGCCTCGCCTGACGCGTTGCTGATGTCGTGGAATGTCCAGTTCGGCTGGCGCTGGATGTTCACGGCGGTTGCCGTACCGGCGATTATCTTTCTCGCCGCGGCGTTTGGAATACCGGAGAGTCCGCGCTGGCTTCTCGTTCACGAGCGCACAGAACAAGCCGCGAAGGTGTTGCGCAGGATTGGCAACAGTGCGGCATACGCCACGTCAGAAACCGCAGCAATCATGAATTCACTGCGCGACGAAGAAAATCGGACGGCAAGCTGGCGCGGACTGCTCCGGCCCGGCGTGCGCACCGTGCTCCTTGTCGGTGTTGTGCTGGCGGTGCTTCAACAGTGGAGCGGCATCAACATTCTCTTCAACTACGCAGAAGAGGTCTACCGCGCAGCCGGACTTGGCGCCAATCAGATCCTTTTCGATATTGTCATTACCGGCACCATCAACCTGCTCTTTACGCTTGTAGCGATCGCTGCCGTCGACCGCCTTGGACGCCGCCCGCTGATGCTCATCGGATGCCTTGGCATCGGACTCTCGCACTTGCTGGCCGGATTCGCTTACCACGTCGGCCAGCACGGCGCTGCAGTGCTGGTGCTCACTCTTTGCGCAATCGCATGCTATGCGATGACGCTCGCGCCGCTGACCTGGGTGCTGATTGCTGAAATCTTTCCCAACCGGTTGCGCTCGATCGGTGTCTCGGCAGCAGTTTCCGCGTTGTGGATCTCGTCGTTTGCCCTCACCTATTCGTTTCCATTTATCAACCGTGCGCTGGGCAGCGCAGGCAGCTTCTTTATCTATGGCGCCATCTGTCTTGCCGGTGCGGTTTTCGTGTTCTTCTTCGTTCCCGAGACGAAAGGTCGCACGCTCGAAGAAATCGAGGCCCAGACAGCACACGTCTAACCATAGCGGACTCGAAATAGCTGCATCCGCTTGGAAGACGAAGACAAGCTCACACAGCGATTGCAGCGGTCATAACCGCGATTGCAGTGGCGGACTGCTTCGGCAAAATCCTCTTCATTGCGGACCCTCCCGCTCCAGCGTAAAGAATGCTGCCTGAAAGTCGCCGCGCAGAGAAACACCTACGCCGTGATGCATCCAATAGTCGCCGCTGGCGCGCGATACGGTCGAATCGATGAGCTTGCCGGCCTGCGCATGAATGCTGTAAACGGCATCCGGATCAAGTCCGCGCAGGTAAAGCGGAGGATACGGCTTGCCCTGCTGGCTTGAGTGCAGAAATGCGAAGACGACCGCCTCATGGCCATCCCGCGCCACTGACTCGGTCGCCGAATATTCACTGCCTCCCAGCGGCGAGATCAGCCGATAGAGCGCTCCCTCCTGCACCGTCGCTCGCACAGCCTTGTATTCCGACACCAGCGTCTTCGCTGTCGCAAAATCTTCCGGAGTCCATTTGTTCAGGTTCGCACCAATACCCAGGCTGCCCTGCATCGACGAGAGGAAACGATATTCGAGGGAAGTCGACCGGTTGTTCATCCAGTTCGGCGAGTCGGTGACCCACGCCATCATCAGACCCGGGGAATACGCGTAGGTGAAACCGTCCTGAATGCTCAGGCGATCGAAGGGATCGGTATTGTCCGAAGGCCACACTTCGTCGGTGTAGCGCAAGATGCCGAGGTCAACGCGCGCGCCACCGCCGGAGCAGGACTCAATCTCTACGTGCGGATGTTTTTCACGCAGCTCGGCAAGAATGCTGTAGAGGTTCTCAACGTACTTGACATAGACCTCTTTCTGTTCGGCAACGGGCGCTGTCGGCCAGCCCGGTTCCGACCAGTTGCGGTTGTAGTCCCATTTCAAGAATGCAATGTCGTTCTCGCTGAGCAGTTTGTCGAGGAAGCCGTAGACATAGGCGCGCACGTCGGGACGCGCGAGGTTCAGGACCAGCTGGTGCCGGCCCTCTGTACGCGGGCGCCCAGGAAAATTCAGCACCCAATCGGGATGCTTGCGATAGAGGTCACTGTCAGGGTTCACCATTTCGGGCTCGACCCACAGCCCGAAGTCCATGCCGAGTGAATGTACTTTATCAATCAAAGGCTCTAGACCGTGGGGAAACTTCTGCGGATTCACATACCAGTCGCCAAGTCCAGCGTGATCGTCCTTGCGTTGGCCGAACCAGCCATCGTCCATCACAAAGCGCTCGACGCCTATGCTGGCTGCTTTCTCCGCCAACAGCTCCTGGTCGGCCTCGTTCACATCGAAACCTGTCGCCTCCCACGAGTTGTAAAGCACCGGCCGCAGGCGGCGATGCGGAGCCCCGGGCACAATGGAATCGAGCTCCAAGCGGTGCAGCAGACGCGAGGCCCCGCCGACCCCCGCATTCGAATAGCCGCCATAGAATTTCGGCGTCTGCAGCGATTGTCCAGGCGAAAGCACGTACGCGAAATCAAAGGGAGTATATCCGCCAGTAATCCGGGGCCGGTTTGCCCAGTCTGTCTCGATGTTGATTTGCCAAGAACCACTCCATGCCAACGCGCCGAACCATACGTCGCCCACCTCCTGATCGGGCTGCTTGCCAAGCTCGATTGCGAACCACGGGTTTGCCTCGTCGCCGGTGGAACCGCGCCGGCTCTCGAGCACAACCTTGCCCGGATGCAGCGCTGTCTGTTGCAAATTCCACTCCCCTGCCCAGCGGCCGGTGAGATATCGAAGTTGATATTCGCTGGCAGCCGGCAGGTTCCAGGTTGCGGCAAACGCCTGCTCGATAGTGAATGGGTCGTGGGTACGGTTCTCGACACGAACGGAGCGCGCCAGTATTCCTGTTTCCGCATCCATCTCATATTGCAGATCCACAAATACGTCACGGCTGATGTCCTTGAGCGTGATGGTCAATACGTTGCCGCGAATGGCATGCGACACGTAATGCAGCACGAGGTCGCGATTGCCATCCGGAAAGGTGACCTTTAGATCGGGCACAACCACCAGGCCGCCTCCCCAGCCCGTAAACTCCTGTGGAGTGGCATTCACCGGCAGATCGAATCCAGAGCTGCCTTCGTTCGCGCGCGCTTCGGGGAAGGCATCGGCGGGGCGCAGACGCTTGCCCCAATAGAGTGTCTGCAACTCGCCGTTCGGGTTCACGCCGAACACATACGAAACATCCGCGGCGTCGATGCGGAAAGTATGGGCCGCCTCGTCATAATGAATCTGCGTGGGCACAGCCGTGCTCGACTGCGCCACAGTCGGCGAGGCCGACATGAAATTGGCAGCGCACAGAGCAGCCAGCAAGAAGTAATGCCCCAGTCGCGAGGGGGGATGGAGCCGGGCATGAGTTGTCGAAATTGTCTCAGGCATCTTGTCCTCTCAGAGATGATCCAGATCCTTCACAGAAATCGCAAAACGTTGATGCACCTAAGCACTGGAGCGAGGCAAGCTGCCTGTATGTGTACGTTAACGTAAACAACAGTACACATTGGTCCGTTTCACTGTCAAAATCAAACTTCGCCATTTTCCATCGCTTTCTGCATGCGAGATTGGCGCGCGAGTATTGGCAACATCTTACAAAATGGCAACTATCAGCAAGAGTGGCAAGGCAGCCGGCATTCGCGACATCGCAAAGGCCCTCGGAACATCCATCGGTACCGTCGACCGCGCACTGCACGGACGAAGCGGGGTGAGCGCCCGAACAAAGGCGCGCGTGCTGCGCATGGCGGAACAGCTCGGTTACAAGCCGAACATCGCTGCACGCTCGCTCAAGCTTAACCGCAATATTCGTATCGCTGCCGTGCTTCCCCGCGAGATCGCCGCCTTTTTCGATCCGCTGCGTGAGGGCATTCGCACCGCTGCCGAAGAGGCCGTGGGCATGCAGATCACCCTCGACTTTGTTGATTATCCGCGCCTCGGTTCGGGCGATCTGGCTGCACTGGAAAGCGCCGCGGCCAAACACTACGATGGCATCCTGTTCACTCCGGGCCGTCCGCGGGAGCTCGCTCCTGTGATCCGCCGCATCGTCGGTGAGGGCACCCCCATGCTTTGCGTGGCCAGCGACGCGCCGGACAGTGGCCGCATCGCCTCGGTTGCAGTTGATGCCTACACCAGCGGCGCACTTGCCGCCGAATTGCTCTCGCACAAGCTGCAAGTTCCGTCGCGTGTCGCGACCATCACCGGCGAGCTGGCCACCTTCGACCACGCGGAGAAGCTCCGCGGATTTGCCGCCAGCCTGGCGTTATTTGCACCGCATCTCACTCTTCTTCCGGTCGTGGAATCTCATGAGAGCCCGGAATACGCCTATCGCCAGACGATGACGCTGCTCAAGAGCAGGATGCGCCCGGATGCAATCTACATCAGTACTGCCAACAGTCTTCCAGTGCTGCGGGCGCTCGAGGAGCAGAAACTGCTCGGCCGGGTACAGGTAGTCACCACCGACCTCTTTCACGAGCTCGTGCCGCTCCTTGAGTCAGGCAAGGTGCTGGCTACTCTCTATCAGCGGCCCCAGGCGCAGGGCAAGATGGCTTTCGAAACGCTGCTCGGCCACCTGATGGAAAAAGGCAAGCCCGTGAAAACGCATCGTCTTGCTCCGCACATTATTCTGCGCAGCAACCTTCCCCTCTTCCTCAATCGCCTCCCGGAAGCATCGGCGACGGCAGCGAGTTAAACTGCCGCTACCGTTCCGGTACAAAGCGAATGGCACAGCCGCCTCCGCTGGCCAGAGGCAGTGTGAGTGTGTCGTTGTTCCGGACATCCTGCTGCCGGATGGAGATATGTTTCGGGCTCTGCGTAGCGTCGGCGGCATCTTCATAGATTTCTGCTTTGTATCTTCCCTTTCCGAGGAAGCTCAGGGGAATTCGCAGATCGCGCGCCGTCCAATTAGTCGCACTGCCCAGGTACCACTCGTCGCTGTGGCGCCGTGCAATCGTTACAAACTCGCCCGGCTCGCCATTGAGCACTCGTGTCGCGTCCCACGCTGTGGGAACATCCTTGATGAACTGGAAGCTCGGCTGGTTGGCGTAAGCAGAAGGCACATCGGAAACCATCGCAAGGGGTGCCTCGAATATGACGTACAGCGCGAGCTGTTGGGCGCGCGTGCCCATGACCATGGGACCCTCATCGCGCACAACGAATTCCTCCGGCGTCACGTTGTCGAAGCCGCCCGGAGTATAGTCCAGTGGACCGCTCAACATGCGCGTGAAGGGAAACGTCGTCCGGTTGACGGGACCATCGCGACGCCCGGCCTTATTGTTCTCCAGACCAAGCACCGCTTCGTAATCAAGAACATTCGGATAGGTTCTCTGGATTCCCCAGGGCTGCGTGGCGCCGTGAAAATCCACCATCAGATGATGCTCGGCGGCAAGGTTCGCCACATCGTAGTACCACTTGATCCCTTCCTGATCGTTGCGAAGAACGAAGTCAATCTTCACGCCGGCCACTCCCCACTTCTCGTACAGCGGGAATGCCTCCTGCATCTGCGCGGCGACCGACTTCGAGTACAGCCAGATCCAGACTTTGACGTTCTTCATCGCGGCATAGCGTACCAACTCCGGTACATCCACGTTGCCGCGCATCTTGGTAATATCCCGGCCCGACCATCCTGCATCCAGCATCATATATGGGAATCCAGACTGAGCGGCAAAATCGACGTAGTATTCCATGTTCTCCGTCGTGTATGCGGACTTGCCGTCCGGCCCGAGATCACCGTCCCACCAGTTCCATGAGGCTTTGCCGGGATGAATCCAGCTTGTGTCGGCCACGCGATTCGGAGGATTAAGATCCGTAATCACATTCGATTCAACCAGCTCGCCCGGCGTATCCCCGAGCAGGATCACGCGCCATGCAGTGTCGTGGGGAAGGCTCGCATCCACTGCCGGCCCCTTTCCCTCCACCGGAGGGGAAATCTTGCTCACGATGTAATGTCCCATCCAATTGCCGGTGGGGTTCTCGAGATACATCGCGGCATTGCCTTCGAGGTAGGCTTCTCCGACTGCGGCCCACGCGACGCCGGGCATGTGCATCAGCATAGGTGCGCCGTTAAGAATGTAGCTCGATACGCCTCCCTGATTGCTCAATGCGCTTAACACTGAGGGCACATACTCGCTCTCATAGGCACTCTGGTAATTGGGGAGCCGCAGTGCCCAGGCGGAAGCATCCATCACAGGACGAAATTCCGTGTCTTCCTGGGTGAGCTGATATCGCGAGAGCGCAGCCTGCTCGGGCACATGGTATCGGAAGGCGACAGCGCTGTTGTAAATACGCGCCTCAATGTCGAACTTGCGTCCTGGACTCGCGCTCTCCACAGCATGGACCGTCAGACTGTTGTAGCCATCGTGGATCGCAGAAGCCTTGCCCGCGAGCAGCGTGTAATCGTCGACGCCGGAACCGGGTGTGCTGCCTGCGATGTGAACGGCCGCGCCCAGGGGCGGCTGGTTCGCCAACTCCAGGCGGAGAGCAGAATTCTCAAACACCTGCTTATCGTGAAACGTAACGAAATACACAAGCTGTCCGTCCTGCCCTGTCTCTTGCCCTTTTCCGGGCTGTACGGAGAAGCGCAGCGTGATTTGATGATCAGGCGAACTCACCTCCGCGGTATTCGATTGCGCTCGGCTTAGATATGCGCTGCCGAAAGCTAGAAAAGAAATGAGACCCACGGCGGAATACTTCCATCGCAACATGCTTTTCTCCAGAAACTAAGAACTCCAGGAACTGACAACTCCAGGGACCAATAAGAATAGACAATGCGCATTTGCGCAATCCATGCGCTGCGGAGCAAGACGGCTTCCCCAAGGAGAAGCCGTTCACCTCACGAGCAGTGAGACCACCCTCTACTAGAACACGTACTTCAGCGAAAGCTGGAAGAAGCGCGCATCCGGCGTGTTGTTCTGGAAAGTCTTCGGTCCGGAAATCAGACCTCCGTTCGCGTTCATAGAGCCGGTGCCCCCGTTTGGCTGCCCCAGCGTGGGATGGTTCAGCACGTTAAAGGCATCTGCACGGAACTGCAGATTCTGTTCGCGCCAGGTCGAGAAGGTCTTGAACAACGACATATTCACCTGGTAATAGCCGGGGCCATAGACGATGTTTTGCGTACCACCGAGGAGCGCAATTGCAGTGGCCTTGTCGGTGACCGGAGCCTGGAAAAGAACCGGAACGCCATCGGGATTTACCGAGCCGACTGGATGTGTGTCATCCGAGATGGTCTCGCCGGGGAGTGGGTTGCGGAAGGCGCAAGGGTTGTAATAGTTCAACTTGGTTTTTACATTGCCCGGGCAGGAGGTGAGGCTCGGATTCGTCGGATCGGGCGTACCTCCGCCGGCATAGGGATCACGTACCAGCAAAGCACGCGCGCTACCGCCGGCCGCCGTGCTGATGTTGGGCGACACGCCAAACGGTGTGCCGGTCTGCGCAGCCCAGGTCAGGCTCGTCGACCAGCCACCGATCGTCTCATCGACCCAGCGCGAGCTGTCATTGAGAAATGCCTTGCCCTTGCCGAACGGCAGCTCATAGTTGCCGTTGATCGTGAAGCGATTGCGGATGTCAAAGACTGAGTTCGTGAGTTCGTCGATGTAAGGAATGAGCGCAGGTTGCCGGTTACCAATCGCGGTGAAGAGACCGCCTGCATCACTTGCATCATCCAAAGCGTGCGACCACGTGTAGGTTGCCAGGAATGATAGCCCGTGCGAGTAGCGCTTCTCCAGCTTCGCCTGCAGCGAGTTGTAGGTGCTCACGCCGGCAAAGTGGACCTGTCCTACCCCTCCCAGGTCCGGGAAGGGGTTGAAAGGATTGGTGTTGGTACCCGGCCTCCAGAGCCCCGGAGCGGTATTCGGAGCTCCGTAAAGCTCGAGGTGACGAGCAAGGTTGCCAACGTAGGTGATCGTAGCAGCAACGTTGGGAGAGATCTGCTGCTGCACCCCGAGGCTATACGTCATTGTGTAAGGCGGCTTGATGCTCGCATCGATGGAGTGGAAGCCGGGTTGCGATATAAAGGTTTGCAACTGGCCGCCATCGGTGGCTGGCAGCAGTCCGGCCTGCAGGGTAACGCCTTGCGCGGCCAGCGACGGACAGTTGTCAGTGACGCAGGTTGGCGCATAGAAGCTCGCCTGGTTGGAGTAGGGGAAGTTCGCGCCCAGGTTTCCGTTGCCTTCCGATTGCAGGCCACCGTAGAAAATGCCGAAGCCTGCGCGGACGACCGTGTTCGGACGCGCCGAGTAGGCAAAGCCGATGCGCGGCGCGAAATTAGTCTTCTGCGACGTCGCCAGGCGATCATTGTCGACGAACTGCACAGTGACATTGTCCTTCGCGAGTGCGCTCAGGAAGGGCTCGCCCAGATTGATATTCTGCTGGCTCTTGGGGAACTGCACGACGCCGGAGCCGGTGCCAATGCCCAGCGGGCCGGTGACAACAAAGTTTGCCTGTTGTCCCGCGTTCTCTTTATAGGGCTGGAAATAGTCATAACGAACACCCAGGTTCAGCGTTAGCTTAGGAGTGAGCTTCCAGTCGTCCTGAACATATCCGGCGTCGTACCACTGTGCGTCGTTAACGTTTGGAGAAACCGAAATCGCCGCATAATTCTCCTGGTCCACCAGCATGTCTGCCACGGCTGAACCGGTATTGGCAACGCCGGGTACCCCAGTGAACTGGCCGTTCCAGTGATACTGGCCGAGGTCGGCAGGAGCGTAGATGTAATAGAAGCGGATGGCCTGGAACGAAACCCCAAACTTCAAGGAGTGATTACCCCAGATCTTCGTCACGTTGTCCAGGATCTGGTAAACATTTTGCGATTCCCTGCTGATGCCGGTCGAACCCCACTGCTGGATCGTACCGTTGACATAACCCGAAGGCAGACCGTACTGGCCGGGCTTTAGGTTGGATGGTTGAGGTCCTAGTCCGAGAGAAGTATTGAGCGTGGGATTAAAGGCATTGGGCTGCTGGAAATTGAACACACCCCAGTTGTAGCCGAAGCGGAGTTCGTTGGTCAGGCTGGGATTGAAGACATGGGACTCACTGCCCATGAAGTTCATCGCCAGATTGGTATCGTACTGACCGCCGTAGCCGCTGCCATCCAGGATCGGCCCGAGCGGCAGGCCGTTAGTCTTGATCTCGTGCAGGTAGCTGTAGCGCACGTAGCTCTGGTCTTTCGCGCTAATATTCCAGTCCAGGCGCTGGTCCCACTGGATGATGTTGTCGGTGTTGCCCAGATTCACGATGTAGTTGTTGTAGAGCTTGCCGCCGTTGGCGTTCGGCGCCGGATAAAGGTTGAGGATTGTCGAAGCGGTCGCGTTAATCTGGTTGGGACACAGCACGTTCTGCTGGCCGTTGCAGACAAGAGGCTGGGCAAGATTAGCCGAGTTCGGCTCATACAGGTAGGTCGGCGCTCCCACTCCCGTCAGGTTTCCATTCAGCAGTTCGCTGAAATTACCCTGCTTCTCAAGTGCCGATGGCACATTAATCGGCGTCGGATTGCTGATGGAGATGCGGTTGGCCTCGATGTCGCCAAAGTAGAAGAGTTTGTTCTTCAAGATAGGAAACCCAAGCGTGGCGCCGAACTGATTCTGGTGATATGGCGGCGTTATAGCGTCAGGACCGGCATTCCAGTTGATGGCGTCGAGATTGGTGTTACGAAAATATTCCCAGACGTCGCCATGGATCTGGTTCGTCCCCGATTTAATGTTGGCCTGGAGGACCGCTCCCGCCGAATGCCCGAATTCCGCGCTGAAATTGCTGGTCTGAAGACTGAACTCGGAGAGAGCATCCGGCGGAGGCCGCATGATGTAGCTCGAGCCGTTCAGGAAATCGACGAGGTTCGTGTTGTTGTCCACACCGTCGAGGATGAAATTGTTCTGCTCTGCACGCTGGCCGTTGGCCACAAAGTCGCCCGAGCCGCTGCCCCGAGTGTTTCCGAACGGCGGCGCTACTCCGGGCGTGAGTTGCGCGATATAGACCCAGTTGCGCCCATTCAAGGGGGTGTCGTTGATCGCTTTTGTGCTGATCACCTGCCCGACCGCCGCATCCTCGGTCTGCAATAACGGCGCGGCAGAGGTGATCTTCACAGTTTGCGAAACCGCTCCAAGCGGAAGGGTCATGTTCACATTCAGGCGCTGCTGAATATCGAGATGCAGATTCTCACGCGTGACTGTTTCAAACCCCTGCGAAGATGCGGAGAGCGTGTAGTTCCCGATTTTGAGAGGTGAGAAGACAAATACACCGCTGCGATTCGACTTGCCCTCGAGAACCAAGCCGGTATCGACGTTCGTAACCGTAATTTGCGCATCCGGGATCACCGCCCCCGAACTGTCCTTGACTATGCCGGTGATGGCCCCCTGGTCGGTCTGCGCAAACCCAGATCCAGTGAACAGGAAAGACAACGCCGCCAGCGCCGTGGCAAAGAGCGCTGAACAGGTTGTCTTCGAAGTGGATGGCCTCAAGGATAATCTCAACATCGTCTTGTCTCTCCCAGTCCTGGCGCGTGGGACGATGCGCCTTCAGCACATTGAGAAGCTCGCTCCCGGACCGATTCAGAATTTGATCTATGCTTCCGTGTACGTTAACGGGAGCGGACAAAGCCTTTTGTGTACGTTACCGGAAATGACGGTAATCTCATCAATCAAGAGTTGTCAAGAATCATGTACAAGAATTTCCGCGACCTCTCTCAAGCATTCCCCGAATGTCGGCATCCTCCGACTGTTTGGCAAGGGGCCCTCGTGCAAGCGGGTACTGGCAGGGCAATTGTCGTCAATCCATCAGATCCTATGCGGACAGCCCCGTCCGACTGGCCCAACACCACGCATGGAGCGGACCCAGCTTTCAGGCGCATTCGCATCATGGTCGGTAACGTAAACGTATTGTTGACTTTGAGTGTTCTGACTGGCGCACCGGTAGCAGCACGATTTGGTGTCGAGGAGTCCTGCGTCGGAGCCATTTACCTTTGTTATTACCAGGTGGTCGCGGAAGGAGATTATGCGGGTTGGCATTATCGGTACAGGCGCTATCGCTCGGAAGCATGCCGAGGCGTATAAGAAGATCGGCTACGAGATCGTGGCCTGCACGAATCGCAGCCCTGCCGCGGGAATCGACTTCGCCAAGTCCGTCGGGGCAGAGTTCGTCCCCACCAGCGAGCAGCTCTGCAGTCATCCCCTCGTCGACTTCGTCGATGTTTGCACGATGCCCGATTACCGCCTCCAGGCCGTCGAGCTCTGCGCAGAAGCGAAGAAGCATATCCTCGTGCAAAAGCCCATGGCCACCACGCTGGCTACCGCCACGCGAATGATCGGGGTCGCTCGCGCCGGCGGAATCCAGCTCGGTGTCGTGAGCCAGCATCGCTTTGACGACTCGATCCTCTTTCTCCACGATGCTCTTGCCGGAAACCGGCTGGGCAGAATTCTTCAGGCCGACGCCTACGTCAAGTGGTACCGATCGGCGGAATACTATGCACGGCCCGGGAAAGGCACGTGGGCCATCGAAGGCGGCGGCGCGCTCATCACTCAGGCGATTCATCAGGTCGATCTGTTGCTGCAGCTGGCTGGAGCAGTCAAAGAAGTCTTCGCTTATTGGCAAAAGGGTGCGCTACACTCCATCGAATCTGAGGACGTTATCAGCGTGGTGTTGCAATACGCTTCCTGCGCCACTGGAGTCATACAGGCCTCGACTGCCTTTTGGCCCGGATCTCCGGAGCGGCTGGAGTTCCATGCAACCAAGGGAACTGCGGTCGTCACCGGCGACCGCCTGACGACCTGGAATGTGCAGGACGATGCCGGCGACCCACCTCCGCTCGCCGGTGAAACGGCCTCCGGCGCCTCGGACCCGATGGCCATCGCCACACTGCCTTTCGAGGGTCAGTTCCTCGACTTCGGAGAAGCCTGCCGCACCGGCCGTCCTCCACGGGCTTCGTGGCGTGAAGGCTGGCGCGCGATGCAACTGGTCACCGCCATCTACCAATCGGCAGCCGAAGGCCGGCCAGTGTCTATTGACCAAAGTCTGCCGGGCCAGGACTGAGCCGACCGGTTCGACGCCGTACCGCGGTGTCAGCTCCTTAAGTGCACCATCTGAGCCTTCATCTGTGCCTTGATGACCAGTTCCGCCGCGAGCAGGCACTGCGCCTGATCCTGCGCGGTGTGCGTGCGGTGCACGACATCCGAAACGAACTGCGGACCGAAGGGGAGCACAACATTGTTGCAATCGATATAACGCTGCTCGTTCTTATTCACCATGAACAGATTGTTTCCGCTCTTGCTGACGGCCACGTTGATATACTTTCGCACTTCGATATAGCCCTCGGTGCCGAGGATGAACAGCCTGCCGTCACCCCACGTGCCAAGCGCATCCGGAGTAAACCAGTCGAGTCTTACGTAGCCCAGGCCGCGATCGCCGCGCAGCATCATGTCGCCGAAGTCCTGGAACTTCGGATGCTCCGGGTGATTCACATTCGCGATCTGTGAAGCGACCACCTCCGCCTCGGTCGATCCGGTGTAAAAGAGGAACTGATCGACCTGGTGCGATCCGATATCGCACAGAATCCCGCCGTACAATTCCGGCTCCCAGAACCAATCGGGGCGGGCCGATGCGCCACCGGCATGCGCGTCTGATCCATTCTTTACGGGCTGGAAAATCTGGTGCGGAGCGATATTGATGGTCTGAATGATGCGCCCAATGGCCCCTGCCTGCACCAACTCCCCGGCCTTGATCGCTCCCTTCACCTCGAGCAGTTCGCTGTACATGATCGCGTAGATGCGCTTCGTTTCCGCAATTGTCTTGCGCACCTCGGCCACTTGTTCCAGCGTCGTAGCGCCAGGCTTGTCGCTCAAATAGTCTTTACCCCGCTTCATTACCCTCACGCCCAGCGGAGCACGTTGGTTCGGAACTGTCGAACTCAGCACTAATTGCGTTGAAGGGTCGTTCAGAATCTCCTCTTCCGAGCTCGCCATCTTCGCCTGCGGGAACGCTTTGGCAAAGGCCGCGGCTTTGTCCGGCTCAGCCCCGTATGCCGCGACCAGCACGCCTCCGCCGCGAAGGATCGCCCCAACCATGCCATAGATATGGTCATGGCTCATGCCACAGACCGAGAATCTGGTCGAGTCCTTCGGCTTCGCGTTTGCGTCCTGTCCCGACTCCGCCACCTCATGGATGATGTGACCGGTCTCCACGGTGTGCAGCCCGTATGCTGCCCCCGGCAACACCGACATCATCCCCGCTCCACTCATGCCTTTTAGGAACGACCGCCTGTTCAATGCGTCCATCGTCATTTATCAGTCCTCACGATTCGGATTATCGAAGCAGCTTGCAAATCACGATGTTAAATGCAGCGTCGCGTGAATTTCTTCCACGAAACTGCCCGGATGATCCATGCCATCGCCGGGAACAACGTTGGGTACATCGAGATGAGATCCGGAAGACTGGGCAAAAGCAGACTGCAAGCCCGGGGGACTTTCAGGCGAGAACATTGTTCGGCGGAAAGACCCCAACGATCACTCAGGATATAGCTCCTTTATGTCCCGTGGTCTTTCCGTTGGTTGTCACAATCTGTGCCTTCCGTTGAGCGCGCTTCACTTTCGAAGCGGACGTTGTCACAGTCCCGGCTCGATCCTGTCGGAGAAGTTGCAACAATTGCCCAACGGGTCCTTTGGGCTCCGGTCCGTTGAGGAGCGCGCTACTGAGTCGACGTACGATCGGCCCGTTCTCCAAAGGCAGATTCTTTACGCTGCCGACCTTCAATGGCTTCTCGAGCGCCAGGCACGGAACAAATCCGACACCCAACCCGGCCTCCACTGCCGAGATGATGCCTTCCGTAGAAGTCATATCGATCGATGTCCGAAGCTGCTGTCTCAATACCCCATTCTGTTCGAGGTACTCCTCCACGAAACGGCGCATACCCGATCCCACCTCGCGCAGCAAAATAGGTTCCTGCACGAGTTCGGCTGGTCTGAGCACGGACTTACTGGCCCAGCGGTGAGCCGGATGCACGATGAGCGTCAACTCATCTTCGCCGAATGTCTCTATCTTCAGATCGGGGCGAAAAGCGGGCGCCTCAATCAACCCTACCGAAATCTGGTGCGTTGTTAGAGCATGCAGAACCTCGTTCGTACTTCCACTCGTGACATGAATGCGCAATTTCGGCCACTCATCGACTAAATGAGCAAGGAGCTTTGGAAGAAGATAGACAGCGATCGTATGTGACGCGCCAATGGCCAGCTCGATTCCCTGCTGGCCCCCAAAGGGCGCAAGCGCCGCAAGAGCATCATTGCTGATGGTCTCGATCTTCCTCACATAGTCAAGCAGAGTCTTGCCAGCGGGTGTCAGCCCCACATCACGGCCTATGCGATCAAAGAGGGCAATGCCGAGGCTCTCTTCGAGAGACTTGATCTGTGCCGTAATGGCGGGCTGGGTTAGATGAAGTTCGTCCGCCGCTCTGCGAAAACTCATACAGTCCGCAACAACGCGGAACACTCTAAGCTTGAAGTTCTCTATCATGGGGTCGCTCCGATCTGGTAATTGAGCGTGGCCAGTGCGAGTTTGTATTGATACTGTGCGTTCGTATTGCTGATGGCTGCATCAGTTTGCTGGTACTGCGCCTGGCTTAACTCGACAATCGAGCTGAGCCCCATCTGGTAGCGCGTCTGCGCCAGAGTCAACGCCAGATTTGCCTGCTTCAGAAGCTCGGCGGTGACGGCGACCCGCTGATATGCCGTGTTTGCCGCCAGCCATGAGGTGCGGATGTCGCGGACAATCTGATCCCGCAGGTCACGGCTCTGCTCTGACGCAGCCTGTGCGCGAATCGATGCCTCTTTGGCCTGCGCGGAGTAGAGGAAGCCATTGAAGATTGGAATGTTCATATTCACGCCAATGCCGCCCCACCAATTCGCCACATAGTATTGCGCCGGACGAATGGGCACACTTCCGGCTGTGCCCGCCGCACTGATCGTGGGCAGCATCTGGTCGCGCTGCGCGTGACTGAACTTGAGCGAGGCCTGTGCGTTGTAATTAAGCGCCTGCAGATCCGGCCTCTGCTGCAATCCGAGCCCTATAAGCTGATCGGCGTCGGGCGGCGGCGGCTGCAAATGCGTATTGGTCTCGACCAGGTCATAAGTCACTTGTCGATCGAGCCCCAGCACCGCGTCGAGCGCAGCCATGGTTGACTCTGCATTGTTTTGAGCATCCAGAAGCAGCAACTTGCCTTGAGAGAGGTTCACGTCCGCAAAACTCAGATCGAGAGTCGATTTGAGTTTGTTCTTCGTAAGCTGGCTGACTTGTGTTTCCGTTGTTTGCCGCGTGTCCACATTTTGCTGGGCAACCTTTAGCAGCGCCTGAGCCTGCAGCGCATTATAGAAAGCCTGATCCGTTGCCAATACGATGTCTTCGGTGGTGGCCAATGCGTTGGCGTTTTGAGCCTTCTCCTGAAGCTTCGCGGAAGCAACTAGATTTCTCGTTCTTCCGAAATCGGTGATCAGCTGTGTGAAGCCTCCTCCCGCGCCCGCATGCTCGAACAGGCGAGATGCGGTCAGAGAACCGGCAGAAATGCGACTTGCATCCTCGGCATCCTCCGCCGTGATACTGGTATTGAATGTGGGCAACTCTGCCGCTCTCGTCTCACGAACTACCTGATGCTGTGCCAGGGCAATCAGTCGTCCGACACTTATTTTCGGGTTGTTCTTGATCGCCATCTGCTCCGCTCCAGAGCGCGTCAAAGTAGGATGCTGCCCGGGAGACTGCTGATCCGGCGTTGTGACCGACGAACTGTTACTACTGCCTTGTGTTGCCTGGTCATCCGACGGGATTTCGGCAGCAGCGATGAGGCTTGCTTTTGGAGCATCGGGCAGCAGGGGCCTGGCGGGCACGCCTTGTGCGGCCGCAGTCTGGATATAGGCCAGGACCGGCAACAACCAGATGAGTCTAAACCGGCGACTTTTCACTGAACTCTTCATCATTCCTTACACCTCGGCGGGTGTGGCCTCCTTTTCGCGCCTGCCATGGACCAGAAGATATACGGCGGGAACAAGAAAGACGGTGACCACTACCGAAACTCCCAGTCCGCCGATGATTGCCCGAGCGAGCGGCGCATACTGTTCACTTCCCGCTTCCGCTCCGAGTGCCAGCGGAATCATGCCAAGCAGTGTGGCAAGAGAGGTCATGAGGATGGGGCGCAGCCTGATCCTGCAGGACTGGACTACGGCCTCCAGAAGTGGTTTGCCTTGTTCGTGCAGGATCGTCGCAAACTCGACGATCAAAATGCTGTTCGAAACCACAATGCCGGTCATCATGATCACGCCCATCAACGACATGATGTTCAGCGTGCTATGCGTCATCAGCAGAATGAGCACGACACCCGCTAATCCGGGAGGAATGGCCATGAGGATAATGAACGGATCAATGAATGACGTGAACTGTGCCATCAGGATCAGGTAAATCAATGCGATCGACAGCAGCAGCCCGACGGCAAAACGCGCGAATGACTGGTTCATGTTTACAACTGCACCGCGCACCGTGATGCGGATATTGCTCGGTTTATTGATGCCTTTGATAATTTTGTCCACGCTGTGACTCACGCCCACCAGCGTTTCAGTAGACGGCATAACGTAGACATCGATTACGCGGCGAATCTGATAGTGATCGACTTCGGTTGGCGTATTGATTTCCTTAATATCCGCGACCGATTGCAATGGGGTGTAACTCGTCACATCGGCAGACCGCAGCGGAATCTGCTTGAAATCATCCAGCGTCATGTTGGCAATCTTTTTATCGAAGTACTGCACCGTGAGCATATAGTTATTGCCGGTTTTTGGATCGATCCAATAGCTCGGGGCAATCATCCCATTCGAAGTCATCGCAGTAATGACGTTATCCACAACTTCTTTTGGAGTCACATTGATCAGGCTTGCGCGTTCGCGATCGATATTCAGCTCCAATCCGGGATATCTCAGGTCTTGAGGAATGAGCACATCGCTAACGTTCTTAAGCGCTCTTGCCTGGCGCGCTATATTCAGGGCAATGCCAAACGATTGATCGAGATTATTTCCACTTACCTGGATGTCGATCGGAGCCGGCAGGCCCTGATCGATCACTGAATCGACCAGGCCGCCTGCCTGGAAATAAGTCGTCAGGTCGGGCATATCGCTGGCAAGCCGGCGCCGCACGCGCTCCATGTATGCATAGCTTCCGATCTTGTGGTCCTCTTTCAGGCTGACCTGCACAAAGGCCGTATCCATGGCAGAGTTACTGGTATAGATTGCAGAGAGATCTGGAGTAATCCCTATATTTGACACAATCATTCCTAGATCGGAAGAGGGAATGACTTTACGAATTTCATCCTCGACCCGCGCGATGTAGTGATTACTTAGTTCAATTCGAGAGCCGCTCGGGCACTTGACATTAATGACAAACTGCCCCGGATCTGTACGCGGGAAATACGATCTTCCGAGTATCGGAAACAAGCCTCCCAGCACCGCCGCAACACCCAGGAGAATGACAAGGGCGGTCCGCCCAGGCCGCCTCATTGCGCGGGTAACCTGAACTTCGTAGTAGTCCAGCATGCGATGGAAGCATTCGTTAAATTTGGTCTCAAACCGGCGAAAGAGGGATGGCGGCTTGTCTCCCTTATGTAGCTCGTCGTGCGAAAGATGAATGAACTTCGAGCAGTACAGCGGCACGACGGTCATCGCAAAGATGTAAGAGGCGAAGATGGAAAGCACCACACCCAGTGCGAGATCGATAAAAATATATTTGCTTACACCCGCAAAGAATGTGACCGGGAAAAAGACAATCGATGTGGTTGAAGTCGCGGCGAGCACAGCAAGTGACACTTCCATGCCGCCCTTCTCCGCAGCGATCGGCGGGGCTTCGCCCATCTCCATGTAACGGAAGATATTTTCGAGCACGACGACGGAATCATCGATAAGACGTGAAAACGCCAGGGCCAGGCCGCCCAACAACATTGTGTTGATCGACCCTCCCATCATATTCATGATCAGGAGGCAGACGAGCGCCGAGAGAGGAATGGAGAGAAGCACAGCGAAGGTAGCTCGTGGACTACCCAGGAACACGAGAATCATTACCCCGGTTAGCACCAGACCGATGCTGGCTTCCTTGATCAGATTTCTTATGGCTCCTTTGACGAAGATCGACTGATCGAACACTACTGCAGTCTTGAGCGAGGAGGGTATGTCGACCAGGTTCTTAATCGCCACCTTCATTCCGTCGACGATCGTGATCGTGTTACTTCCACCTCCCTGCTTGAGGACCGGGATATATACCGAGCGCTGACCGTCAATACGGACGATGTTTGTCTGGATCGTGCCGGCGTCCTGAGCCCTGCCGACATTGCCGACCATCACGGAAGCATTGCCCACAGATTTCAGGGGCATATCGTTGATCTCGTCCGGCGTCGGCACCTGGCTGTTGGCGTAGATGTTGTAGTCCTTCGCGCCGATGCGGACGTCTCCCGCCGGAAGAATGAGGTTCGATTGATTGACGGCATGGACCACATCCATGAGGCTCATGTTGTAGGCCTGCAACTTGACCGGATCGACATACACCATGATCTGGCGGTAGCGGCCCCCGAAGGGTTGCGGCACCGATGCACCCGGCACATTGGCGATCTGGTTTCTTACCTGAAATTGCGCAAGGTCCTTCAGATCCGTTTCATTCAGCCCCTTGCCCTTTAAAGTCACGAGGCACACCGGCTGGCTCGATGCGTCCATACCCAATACGACTGGAGGCAGCGTCCCGGGAGGCAATCGTCGTAGATCTGCCATGGCCAGATTCGCGATGTTGCTTAACGCCGCATTGGGATCCGTGCCCGGTTTGAAAAAGATCTTGATCAGACTTACGCCTGTTAGCGAGCGCGACTCTATGTGGTCGATGTTGCTGCCCAAGGTGAAAAAGCGTTCAAAGGTATCCGTGATATCCGCTTCTATCTGCTGCGGTGGCATGCCGGAGTAAAAGGTCGCCACGACCACAACCGGTATATCGATCTTTGGAAATAGGTCAACTGGCATCCCCAGGATGTTTGTTATGCCTACCACTACGATCACCATGCATACCATGATGATGAAGTAGGGATACTTGAGAGCGAACTTAGGCATTCAGCGTTCTCCTCACACAGGGAAGCGCCATGCTATGAATGCGTAGAATGCAGTTATTAGTTGATTTCGCCTTATTCACTCGGCAAACCCCGTTTCGTGTGCTGCGAGCAGCTGGTGACCACCACCCTGACCATCCGGCGGCCGGGCTTTCGCCTTGCGACGTCCGTGGATCATGAGATAGACAGCTGGCACCAGGTAAACCGTAGCAACCACTGATACGGCGAGACCGCCAATAATCGCGCGGGCCAGTGGGGCATACTGCTCACTTCCAGCCTCAGCGCCAATCGCCATCGGAATCATGCCAAGCAAAGTGGCGAGGGATGTCATCACAATTGGACGCAGGCGAATTCTGCATGCTTCAACGACAGCCTGAGCTATTGCCAGGCCGCCCTCGTGCAGATGACCCGCGAACTCCACAATAAGGATGCTGTTAGAGACCACGATGCCAGTCATCATGATCACTCCCATGAGCGACATGATGTTGAGGGTGCTGTGCGTGACTAGCAGGATCAGGAGTACGCCCGAAAGTCCCGGCGGGATAGCCATGAGGATGATGAACGGATCAATAAATGAGGTAAGCTGCGCCATCAGGATCAGATAGACCAGCAAGATGGAGAGCACCAGGCCGATGGCGAAGCGCTTGAACGACTCACTCATGCTCACCACAGTCCCGCGTACAACGATGCGCACATTTTGTGGCGTTTTTATGCCGGCGATCAGCTTGTTCACGTCGCCACTCACATGTTGCAACGCTTCTGTGGATGGCATGACGTAGACATCGATAACACGGCGAATCTGGTAGTGATCGACTTCTGTCGGCGTGTTGATCTCCTTTATGCTTGCCACCGATTGCAACGGAGTGTAGCTGGACTGATCGCTGGCGCGCAGCGGAATCTGCCTGAAATCGTCCATGCTCATGTTGGCAATCTTCTGGTCGAAATACTGCACGGTGAGCATGTAGTTGTTGCCGGTCTTCGGATCGATCCAATAGCTCGGCGCGATCATGGCGTTGGAGGTCAACGCGGTTATGACGTTGTCTACGACATCTTTCGGAGAGAGTCCGATAAGGCTGGCGCGCTCGCGGTCAATGTTCAATTCAAGTCCGGGATACTTCAGATCCTGCGGGATCAGTACATCACTGACTCCCTTCATCCTTCGCGCCTTGTCAGCGATCTGCTGGGCAATGGCGAAGGATTCATCCATATTGTTTCCGCTGATCTGGACATCAATGGGCGCCGGCAAGCCTTGATTGATGACCGAATCGACCAGCCCGCCTGTCTGAAAATAAGTGGTCAGCTCCGGCATCTCGGCGGAGAGCTTGCGGCGCAACCGCTCCATATATTCGTAGCTACCGGTCTTGTGCCCTTCCTTCAGACTTACCTGAACGAAAGCAGTGTCCATCGCCGAATTGCTCGTATAAATGGAGGATAGGTCGGGAGTAATACCAATGTTAGATACAATCATGCCAAGATCTTTAGGTGATACGACTTCACGTATTTCCTGTTCAACCCGTTCTATATATTTGTCGCTCAGTTCAATTCGCGTTCCGCTGGGGCACTTGATGTTGATTACAAACTGCCCGGGATCGGTGCGCGGGAAGTAGGAACGTCCCAGGACCGGGAACAGCGCGAATGTGAGCAGAACGCCACCCAGTATGTACAAGGTAGTAGCCAGCGGCCGAAGGATCGACCTGTTGACGGTAACGACATATCGGTAAAGCATCTGCTGAAACCAATAGTTGAACCGAAAGACGATGCGCTTGAAGATTGATCTCCGTTTTCCCTCGCCCAACTGCTCATGCTGCACTTCAGAGGCACTAATAAATCGAGCGCAGTAGAGCGGAACTACTGTCATCGCGACAACGTAAGAAGCAAAAAGGGAGAAGACAACAGTCAGGGCAAGCGCTGTGAAGAGATACCGGCTAACGCCATACAGAAGAGCGACCGGGAAGAATACGATGGCAGTGGTGAAGGTAGCGGCGAGTACGGCGAGCTGTACCTCTTGCCCTCCAACCTCAGCGGCTTCTTCCGGTGATGCTCCCAGCTCAAGATGCCGGAAGATGTTTTCAAGCACGACGACCGAGTTATCGATGAGCCGGGAGAACGCCAGCGCGAGTCCCGCCAGCACCATGGTGTTGATTGAGCCACCGCCAACCTTGATGCACATGAAGGCGGCCAGCGCGGAGAGAGGAATCGATAACAGGACCGCGAACGTTGCGCGAATGCTGCCGAGGAAGAGCAGAATCATCAGAGCGGTGAGAACCAGTCCGATACCGCCCTCGCTCATCAGATTCTTGATCGCTGATTTCACAAACAACGATTGATCAAAGACGACAGAGGTCTTGAGCTGCGAGGGCACGTCGACCAGGTTCTTGATCGCCGCCTTCATTCCATTCACGATGGTGATCGTGTTGCTGTCGCCGCCCTGTTTCAGCACGGGGATATATACGGACTTCTGGCCATCAATGCGGACGATGTTTGTTTGTATCGTGCCGGCGTCCTCAGCCCTGCCGATATCCCGCACGAGAACCGACGCATTGCCGACAGATTTCAATGGAAGGTCGTTCAGTTTTTCGACATTTGGCACCTGGCTGTTGGCATAGATGTTGTAGTCCTTCGCACCAATACGCACATCGCCGGCCGGCAATATCAGGTTTGACTGATTTACGGCATCCACCACGTCCATCAGGCTCATGTTGTAGGCCTGCAGTTTCACGGGGTCGACATACACCATGATCTGCCGATAACGTCCGCCAAACGGCTGTGGCACAGACGCGCCAGGGACGTTTGCAATCTGGTTGCGCACTTGAAATTGCGCGAGATCCTTGAGGTTGGTCTGGTTAAGCCCTCTGCCTTTCAATGTCACCAGGCACACCGGCTGGCTCGAAGCGTCCATTCCCAATACAACCGGAGGTAACGTCCCGGGAGGCAATCGCCGCAGGTCAGCCATGGCAAGATTGGCGATATTACTCAACGCGGCGTTGCGGTCCGTTCCAGGCTTGAAGTAGATCTTGATGAGACTCACGCCGGTCAACGACCGCGACTCAATATGATCAATGTTGCTGCCCAGTGTGAAAAATCGTTCGAAGGTATCTGTGATATCGGCTTCGATCTGCTGCGGCGGCATGCCGGAATAGAAGGTCGCAACCACCACCACCGGAATATCGATCTGTGGAAACAGATCTACTGGCATGCCGGCAATAGTGGTAATGCCGACTACCAAGATCACCATGCACACCATGATGACGAAGTAGGGATATTGGAGAGCAAACTTTGGCACTACTGCCCGCCTTCTCCCTGCTCGGCGTCTGTATCGCTTGTCGGCTGTTCTTGTGGTTGCGGTTTTACTGTTTCGCCGGCCTGATACTTCGACTGACCGCCAGCGATGACTCGGTCGCCTTCAGCCAGACCACTCTTGACTTCAACCAGAGTGGATCCCTGAAGCCCAAGTTGAACGTTGCGAAATTCAACGCGATTCTGGCCGTTGACGACCAACACCGTTTCCTGATTCCCGTTTTTGACCACGGCCTGCAGCGGGATGGTCAACACGTTGTCTTTGCGCTCCAGCTCAAGGGTCGCGTTGGCATACATACCCGGCGACAATGAGAGGTCCTTGTTCTCCACATCGATTTCGGTTTCCATGGTTCTCGTGGCAAGGCTGACGTTTCGCGTAAAGCGAACCACCTTACCCACGAGAGATCGGTTAACCGCATCGACGCGAAGGTTAACCAACGCACCCTCATGGATGAACTGGACGGCGTCTTCCGGAACCGGAAGCCGAAGGCGAAGCAGGCTGCTCTGCGACAGCTTCACAACGGGTAGAGTCTGGACATCGGATGAGGTTCCAGCTTGAATGAGGGCACCAGTATCCGCATAGCGCCAGATAACAACCCCGTCGAGCGGCGCAGTCACCCTGGTGTAGTCATTCAGATCGCTCACGCGCTCATTGTCCGCTCCAGCGATTGCTTCCTGCTGTTGTGCGGCAGCCAATGCTGCCTTTGCTGCATCGATTTGGGCTTGCGACGCCAGATCCTTCGACTGAGCGTCGTCCAGTTCCTGTTCCGCAATCAGGCCTGGTTGCGCAACGGAAGCCTGCTTCAGGCGCGTGTAGTCGGCGTGCAGCGCCGAGTGCTCCGCCTGCGAGCGCAGGACTTCGTGCTGTGCGCGTGTGATTTCGTCTTTGCTATGTGCAACCTCTGCAACCGTGCCCTTTAACTGCGCATCCAGCTCCGGAACCTCCAGCACGGCGAGTACCTCACCCTGATGCACCTTATCGCCAATATCGACGTAAATACGACGGATATAACCCGACACCTTGGCGTGAACATCGATTACCTGATAGGGCTGAAACTGCCCCGCTAGATTCAATGTGTGCGTTATGGTTCCTCGGGTGACGGTGGCGACTGTCGCAGACGGTATCTCTGCCGCATTCGCATCAGAATTCCTCGCCCTGGAATTGCACGCAATCGCGCTGAACGCAACAGGCAGAGAGAGTCCTGCGGCTAAGATCAGTGAAGTTCGCTTTCGCATATCTCGTGTGTACCTTTAGTTAGTCTGACCGGAGGTCGCCGACTTCGCGGGGGCCGCTCCCCGGTAGTGAGGGCGCCACGCGGCAACCAGCAAGGCGAGGCGTGCCGGATGCAAAAGGTCTAGCTAATGAGATAAAAAAAGATCAGGCGAGAACGGGAGGAGGGCGGAAAAAGAAGGCACTCAAGCTGGCGTGGCTAACAGGCCGTACCGGTTGATCTGCCCGGGAATATTTTCCGTAAAGTGCAAGACCGCGCGGCGCGATCAGCGCCAGGAAGACTGCGAAGAAGAGGCCATGGAAGGCCGCCTGCACCACCATGTCCGAAGCGCTGGGGCTCTTAACAAGTGGATTGTCGGTCGTCAGGCTTTGTTCATCTTTGGATATAAGCTTCGCCTGCGGAATCTCGTGGGAAACTGCCTGTGGCGGATCGTACAGAGAAAGCTTGTACTGAAGACCCCAGCCGAAAACACAGAGGGCCAATCCCAGAAGCAAGAACGTAAACTGGGAGAAAAAAGCCCGTCTTATGCGACTAGCAGCCACAGGGAATCTCGGATCGCCGGGTTAGCGCGGCACATGTTCGTTACGGACCCCGGTAACAGTAATCATATTCCCTGATAGAAGACTACGGGAAGGGTCGGGGCCAAAATCTTTTTATCGACAATAAATGTTGATGTATCTGTAGGACGCCAGCGGTCGAAACTCCACTCTGCGCCTTCTTTCTGCGCTCCCTAGCTGAGGCCGGCTTCTTCCGTACCGCGCCGGATCCTGCGAGAGGTGCAATCGATTCGCGAATCTTGAATTGCGTTTGCAGGACCACATGTCTTGCCGGACTCTCGTCGCCCACGACGCGTTTGGCATTCTTGTTCTCACTCATTCACCGATCGGAACCAATCAGGTATGAGGGCAGTATGTGTTGAGAGCTTTTAGGCCGCGCCCGGCGAACGCTGAACCGTACCCAGGCTGCCCTGGCTCGCTATTGAGCATCCTTGACGCAGCGAAATCCCAGCGCTCCAGACCGGTCATAGCCAGGCGCCATCAGCAGGAGCTTGCCGTGCTGATCGTTGCGATAAGCCTGCGGAAAGTACCAGATCGAACCTTGCGGCTGGTAGTGGCTCCCGCCGCGAAGAATACCTCCACGCGTGTGATCGTCAACATACTCGTCGGTCCATTGCCAGACATTGCCAACCATGTCCGCGACACCGAAGGAACTCGCGCCGGATGGGTGCGCATCGACGTCATCGGGTGCGCTGAGCGAGCGGCCTTTATCGGGGACCGGCACGTTGTCGGGTTCCCAAGTATTACCCCAGGGATAAATGCGATTTTCGTCGCCGCCCTGCGCGGCGTACTGCCACTCCCATTCGTGTGGCAGTCGCTTGCCGGCCCACGCAGCGTATGCGCGGGCGTCTTCGAGTGATACCCACGTAACGGGTTTGTTAGCCCAGCCGTCAGGATAATTTTCGTTCTTCCAGTCGCGGAGGAAGTTTAGATCGTCGGCTGGATGATAGTGGGTGGCGTCCAGGAATTTCTTGTACTGAGCATTGGTCACGGGATATTTGTCCATGAAGAACGCATCGATGTGCATCCGATGTTCGTGAAAGCGACGCGCACCATCTTCCCACGGATACTGCACATCTACTCCAGCATCGTTGAATCCCTCGATCTCGATTCCCTGGACCCGGAAGACGGAATCGCCACTGGGAATTTTCACCATACCTTCCGGGGCAGCGGCCGCGGCTGTGGTTCGCGCAATTTCGACGAGTTGCTGGGGCAGCGGCTTCCACTGGTCGGAATAGCTGGAAAGCGGCGTCACCGTCATTTTCTTCATGCGCGCCATCAGGTCCTGCATCTTCGCATCGGGGACGGTCTTCGTCGCCAGAATGGCTCCGAATCCGTGGGCCTCGATTGGAAAGGCGAGCACAGCTTCGTTTCCGTCGCGCTCCGGAGTCAGCTCCTCACCACGGTAGAGATCGAAGTACCGCATGCCTTCTTCAGCGGGAACCGACATCTCGCGGCCGGCGGCGTCGTACTCGTTGCGGTTGACGATCGTCCATACTGTCTGGTCGCCGAGTGGCCAGCGGCTGGCGAAGACGCCGTAAAAGTGCGTCGGATAAAACGGTTCCCAGCCCGGACTGATCAGAAACGGCGCGACGGCGCGTTCAATCGTCGCCATGCGACGCGTAGCTTCGCCATCCCGCGGTGTGATGCCGTTCCATATCCCCCAAACGTTTTCCCAGCTCTCCCAGCCGACGCCGTTGAAGAACGCAAATTGCAGATCGTCGGTCTTGTTGCGCGCCCAGCGGTGCGAGATGTTGACCATATGGCGAGATTCGAGCCACTTGTACTTGTCCACCTGGGGCACAAACGGAAATGAATATTGTCCCCACGTCATTACGTTCCAGGCCAGGGCCTCATCGGAGGGGCTGCCTTCGGGCTCAAAGGCCAGCGTGTGGCCTACCTGATCCGAGGCTTCTGAGAAGGCCAGCGGCACGCCATCCTGTGTGTCGCCGTTGATGCCGTCAGCATCGATCTCCTTCATGGTTTCCGCAATTGCCTGCGGCCAGGGCTTGCCGGGATCGTGCGTTCCCTGGTCCCACATCATCATTGGAAACAGAACACGCACGCCGCGGCGGTGGAAGTCTTCCACCATCTGGTGCACTCCACTAAGCCCACCGGGCATGGAGCGAATCATGTCATGCTGGTTGCGGTCGTCGATGCCCATATTCGGATACGTTGGCCAGATCAGTACGGCGTCAATTCCGCCGAAGCGCTTGTCCAGGTCGTCGAGATAGCGGTCGACGGTGTATTTGTGCGCCACAGGATCATAAAAGTAGCGATCCTGAACCATCATCTGCGGCTGAATAAAGCTGGACTGCGTCCACTGCAGGGCAGGCATTCGATAGCGCGCGTCGTTGTAGCCGACTCGAATGCGGCGCTCCATGCGCCAGTGGGTAATGTCATTCAGCCATTGTTGATGGGTAGCATCGGTGCATGGAGTGTATCCACCCTCCCACGCGCCTCGGAGCGTCAGGCATTCAGGTGAAGGAATCTGCTGACCTGTGGGCCGATACTTTGTGTCTTGGGCTCCTGAAGCCAGGAGCAACGTGGCCATCCCTGTCAGGATAATTGCGGATCTGCACCTGGTAGTGGTCCCAATCACTCTTACTGGCTCCTTTTTCTCCCCCGTTCAATCTTTCCTGCTCAGCATCTGCTGCACTTCCGCCATTGTGGGCATCGATGATTGAGCGCCCGGCCTGGTCACAGAGATTGCCGCCGCGGCCGCCGCGAATCTTGCGCTCTCCGCCGGATCATTGCCCAGCATCAGTGCGGTGGCAAAGGCACCGTTGAAGGCGTCTCCGGCTGCAGTGGTGTCTACCGCGCGAACGGCAAATGCGTTGATCTGCCGATTCAAGCCGTTGCGGTCGGCAAGATAAACCCCGCGGCCGCCCAGTTTCAACGCAACGGCCTGCGGGCCCTTAGCGAGTAGCTTGCGCGCGATTTCTTCGGGGGGATTCGTGGGATCGCCCGCTGCGAAGAAAGCCGCTTCGGTTTCATTTGGAGTAAACCACCGTGCATGACGGATGACGGCCACCGGCAGTTCTTGCGCCGGAGCCGGATCGAGCATCAACGCCACGCCTTCACGCGCGCACAAGTTGGCCAGATGCTCGACCGTGTCCAGAGGAATTTCCAATTGTGTAAGCACCAGCCCGGCAGCACGAATCCTATCGAGATTGGCATCGATATCCGCGGGTGATACGGCTGCATTCGCACCCGGGGTCACTACGATGATGTTGTCTCCCGAGGGAGAAACAATGATGACCGCGACGCCGGAGCTGGTTTCCGATGCGCCGACGGCCGAGACATCGATGCCGGATTTTTCCAGATGATCGCGCAACTCAGCCCCAAAGGCGTCAGTGCCGAGCCTTCCGACCATGCTGACCGGATACCCCAGGCGCGCCACTGCGACTGCCTGATTTGCTCCTTTGCCACCAGGGTGAGTCTGGAATTCCTCGCCCTGCACTGTCTCGCCGGTGACAGGGATGCGGGCTGCTCGCGCGACGAGATCCATGTTGATGCTTCCCACCACAACAATCGGTTTGCGGTTCGTCATGAAGGTACCTGCACGAAATCTTCTCCGGCTAAAAAATGGGGGCCAGGGCAACCAGCGTAAGCCCGGCAAGAAAAAGAACAAACATCCAGAAGAGATACATCTTCGCCCGCGCAGGAGCGGCTGAAAATTCGCGCCAGATGAATACGCCCCAGCAGGCCGAAATCATGGTGGCCCCTTGGCCGATAGAGTAAGAGACCGCCGGCCCCACGATGTGCGCCCGTGACGCAACGAAGTTGAACACTCCTCCGGTGCACCAGATTGCTCCGCCAATGGTTCCCCAGAGATGCCATTGCAAGGGCGCAGTGGCGAACCCGCTCATGGAGACGGATGGCTGCGCATCCAGCGGTTTGCGCATCAAGAGATAGTTGAATGGGATGGCACACAACGCAACCCCGACGACAAAGATAAAAGACACCGCATAGGGGCCGGGCGCGTCTTGTCCACTCATCGACCGCGCGACAAATGGATAGAAGCTTCCCATCAAAACGCCAGACACAAGGCTGATAGTGACCCCGCGACGGCTCATCGCGGGACGCTCACGTTCGCGCAGCCTGTAGGCGAAGGCATCGAAGATGATCGCTCCGACCACAAGAACAATGCCGCCGAAGAGCATCAGTGGGTTGCCGTTCGGAGACAAGAGATAGCTGCTGACAGCGCCGACGACGAGAGCCAGCCCGATACCCACCGGAAATGCCACAGCCAGTCCTGCAATCTCAATCGCGGCAACCAGGAGCAGGTTCGCAACATTGAAGATGATCCCTCCAATCAGCGCCAGCAGCAGATTTGTATGATGAATTGCTGTCAGGTCTTGAATGAAGGGGCGGCCTGTTGATCCGGCAGTGCCCAGACTGAGACCCCATGCAAGTGCCCCAATAAGCAACCCAATCACATAATCCCAATAGAAGAGCTGGAAGCGGTATCCGGGACAAAGCTTGACGGTGTTGGCCCACGAACCCCAGCACAACATGCTGACGATCATGAACGAAAGCGCAACGGCATAGGTTTCCGGCTGGTACAAGGTTGGGCTCCTGAATCCTGAGTTCGTTCCCAGATGACAATTCTTATCACTTAGAAGGCCAGTTTCAGCCCAACCTGAAAAATCCTGGCCTCACGTGCACCGGTAGTCTGTCCGAACGGACTATTTCCGTAATTACGTACACTTGCGTACGGATACGTCGTCTGGGCGCCATTCCATTGCGTGTGATTGTAGAAATTAAATGCGCCCGCGCGGGATTGCCCGCACGAACCAAGCCCTCCAGGGAGATCAAGATCTTGACTAGAGGCCGGCGACTGAACCCGGCTGAGATGTTCTCAACAGATCACGATCCCGTAACCTGCTCCCGCGTCAGATCAGACATCACTGCCTCGGGAGCTTTCATCACGCTCTCAGGCGTCAGGCGCGCAAACAGATCGAGAGCTCGAGCGACCAGGCCGGTCCAGCCGGTCTGATGGCTGGCGCCAAGCCCGGCGCCGTTATCTCCATGGAAGTACTCGTAGAACAGGATGTAGTCCTTCCAGTGCGGATCTTCCTGAAATTTCTTCGTCCCTCCGTAGACCGGACGCTTGCCGTCCGCGCCACGCAGAAACATGCTCGCGTTGCGGTGAGCGATTTCCTTAGCCACTTCAAACAGCGTCATGTAGTTCCCCGAGCCGGTGGGGCATTCGACCTTGAAGTCCGGGCCGTAGAACGGATACATCGATAGCAGCCCGCGAATGAGCAGCGCGTTCACCGGCATCCAGATCGGCCCGCGCCAGTTCGAGTTGCCCCCGAACATGCCCGTGTTCGACTCGGCGGGCAGGTACTGGACTTTATATTCCTGTCCGTGGAGATAGAACACGAAAGGATGCTCAAGGTGATACTTCGATAGGGAGCGTATTCCGTACGGACTGAGAAATTCATTCTCGTCCAACATGTAATGCAGGATGCGCAGCAGTTTTGGCTTGTTGGCCGTAGTCAGGAGCCGGCGTCCCATATATCCGCCCACATTTACGTCCTCGGCTGCAGCGATCTTTTGAATTACTTCCGGGTGGCGCTTACGGAACAATTCGACGAGTTCGACAAACTTCGGATGTCTCATCAAAGACTCGTTCTCAAATACCGTCGCCGCGCACAGCGGCAGCAGTCCCACCATCGAGCGGATTTTCAGCCGCGTGACGTCGCCATTCGGAAAGTGCAGCAGGTCGTAGTAGAATCCGTCCTCCGAGTCCCACATCTCGTCATGGTTCGTGCCCATACGGTCCATCGCATAGGCGATCCAAATGAAATGCTCAAGGAAGCGGAAGGCGATTTCCTCGTACATGTTGTCGTAGTCGGTCAGAATCAGCGCGATCTGCAGCATGCACTGGCAGTAGAACGCCATCCACGCCGTGCCGTCCGCCTGGTCGAGATGGCCGCCGGTCGGCAGTTCGGCGCTGCGGTCGAAAACACCGATGTTATCCAGCCCCAGAAATCCGCCAGCAAAAACATTGCGGCCCTGCGGGTCTTTGCGGTTGACCCACCAGTTGAAATTCAGCATCAGTCCCTGGAAGGAGCGCTCCAGGAAGCGCATATCGGCACGGCCCAGCTCCGACTCGATCCTGAAAAGAAATATGGTCGCCCAGGCGTGCACCGGCGGATTCACGTCGCCAAAGTTCCACTCATACGCTGGAATCTGTCCGTTGGGATGCGCATAAAGGTTTCTCAGCATGAGCAGCAGCTGATCCTTGGCAAAATCAAAATCCACCAGCGACAGCGCAATCGTGTGGAACGCCAGGTCCCACGCCGCGTACCACGGATACTCCCACTTGTCCGGCATGGAGATCACATCGCTGTTCAGCATGTGGAACCACTCGGCGTTGCGCGATTTGCCTTGGCCGGATCCGACCAGCGGATGAGCGTTGTGTTCGGTGAGCCATCTGTCAAGATCGAAGTAGTAATACTGCTTGGACCAAAGCATTCCGGCGAGCGCCTGGCGGTGGACGCGGCGTTCATCCTCGCTCAGGTTGCCGGGCGTGATGCGCTGATAGAACTCATTCGCGTCCGCAAGACGGTTGTCGAATACCTTATCGAACGCGTCGAACGCATCGGCCGCTGCCTTCGTGCTCAGCCGCAAACGCACAACCCCGCTTCCGCCGCCTGGAACATCCAGCACGCAATGAGCCGCGGCCTTGGTACCTTTCTTCTCAGGATTGACCGCGTTCTTTTCGCCCAAAATCACGTAGCGGTGAAAGGCGTCTTTTACGTAAGGCGTGCGATTGGGCTGCCCCCAAAGACGGCTGGCATTCGATTCGTTCTCCGTGAAGAGTAGTTCGTGCGGGTTCTCGCACTGCAACGTGTAGTCACCGAGCTTCGCATGTGACGCGTGAATCTTTCCGCCATCTACCTGGGCCAGGACGGGCTTGGCGTCATCGTCGCCCCAGGACCAGGTGTTCCGAAACCACAATGTTGGCAGCACATGAATTTGCGCTGCTTCCGGACCTCGATTAAAGACGGATATTCGGATCAGCGTATCTTCCGGTTCGCCCTTGGCATATTCGACAAAGACATCGAAGTACCGATCCTCATCAAAGATGCCCGTATCGAGAAGTTCGTACTCCATCTCTTCGCGTGAGCGCCGCTTGTTAGTCTCCACCAGGTCGCGATACGGAAACTCCGCCTGCGGATATTTGTACAGGTACTTCATGTACGAGTGCGTCGGAGTGCTGTCGACGTAGAAGTAGTACTCTTTGACGTCTTCGCCGTGGTTGGCCTCGCTGTTCGTCAAGCCAAACATCCGCTCCTTGAGGATCGGGTCACGGCCGTTCCACAGCGCTACCGCGAAGCATAGTTGCTGTTTGTCATCGCAGTAGCCAGCCAGGCCGTCCTCACCCCATTTGTAAGCGCGCGATCGGGATTGATCATGAGTGAAATAGTCCCAGGCGTTGCCGTCCTCGCTGTAGTCCTCGCGTACCGTACCCCATTGGCGTTCGCTGAGATAAGGCCCCCACTTCTTCCAGGGAACGCCCAGCTCACGCGCGTCATTCAGCCTTTTCTGTTCCGTGACCTCAACATAGGATAGAGCGTTACGAGTTTTTTCTGCGGCAGTCATGGCTTTCCCTCTTTCAATTCAATCGCGATCGATCCGGAGACAGCACCTTGCCAGGCGCGATCAGTAGTGTGACACGGTTTGGCGCGATTGTCCCCCCTAAAGCCGGATGTATCAAAGGCTAGGCGGCTTCAGCCGAGGAGGTAACTGGTAGAAATTACAGTCCCAGAATGCTAGACCCTTGCGTTGGCGTCGGGATCCATGGCTTACGGTTGAGCTAAACCCAACTCAGCATGGTGCCGACTCTGTCAGCAGAGACAGCGCACATCACCCTTTCAATCCTGTAGGATTGGAGCGGATCTACGAATGAGCGCGTTCGACTTATTTTGAGCGTTGCCCGAAGCCTGCTGGTCGAAGCCACCAGGCAAAGACCTCAGCGCAAGACGTCTGCAGGAAAGCTCGGCGAGCCGGTCGTTGGGTCAATCTTCCGATCAATCTCCGTGATTTTGGTGACAGGTATACCGCTGATTTGCCCATGCTGCCGGATCAAAGACTCATCTTCCGCGAGATAAATGCAGAAGGTCTTATCCTGCGCAACAAACGATTCTATCCACTGAATACTAGGGCCAAGCTGACGGAGTGCATCGTTTGAATTGGCGGAAACGTCGCGCATTTGTTCGGCCGTCAAGGTACCGATCTTCGGAACTTCGCGCTCAATCAAATATTTCTTCATAAAGCTCTCTCCTTGGAGTTCTTCGCAACTGCTCGGTCAGATCTGAGTCGAGAGTAGAAGAAAAACAACCTTGTCACAAGATGGCAGATTTGCCATTATAGGTAGGTATTTCAGCCAACCCTGGAGGGGTGACGATGATAGACGTCACTATCCTGTTCCTCGATCAGACCTTCTCATCCACTGCTATCGGTCCGATGGAGGTCTTTCGCCACGCGGGTACTCTGTGGAACAGCTTCACCGGGATGCAGCCTTGTCCTCAGTTTCGGGTCACCACGGCGTCGATCGATGGTCGCGCGGTCCAGTGTGACGGCCCCATCCATATCCAGCCAGGCAAGGCACTTGCAGATATCGGGAAGACACATCTCATCTTCATTCCGTCCACAGGAATCAGCGTCGACGACGTGGTCGAGCGCAATGCGCCCGTCGTGCCGTGGCTGCGGCGATGGCAGAAGCGCGGAGTGCCCATTGCCGCCGTGTGCTCTGGAGTGGGTCTGGTGGCTGCCTCCGGATTACTCGACGGCAAACGGGCAACCACGCACTGGAGTCTTGCTGAGCGTTTCCGCGAAAAATATCCAAAAGTTCGATGGATGCCGGAATTAATGGTCACGGAAGATCACGGCTTTTACTGTGGCGGAGGCGTAAACGCTTCTCTGGATCTCAGCCTCTATCTGGTCGAGCGCTTCTGCGGCCACGATGTCGCGATGCAAAGCGCAAAGGCGCTGCTGATCGAAATGCCACGCGCATGGCAGGCCGGCTTCTCTATCGTGCCATTGAAGACCGAGCATTCCGACGCGATCATCTCGGTCGCACAAGAGTGGTTGTACAAGAATTTTCATCAGACATTCTCCCTCGAGACACCGGCGGAGCGCGTCGGCATGAGCCTGCGCAATTTCGTTCGCCGCTTCAAGCACGCAACAGGAGACAGCCCGTTGATCTATCTGCAGAAACTCCGCGTCGCTGCCGCCAAGCGTCTGCTTGAAAGCGATCACCGCACCATGCAGGAAATCAGCGATGCCGTCGGCTACCAGGACGTAGTCTTTTTCCGCAAGATCTTTCAGCGCCACACCGGGGTCTCTCCAAGCGCATACCGGCGGAAGTTCGGCATCTAGCCTTTCTCGCGCGTCTCATCTTCGTCCAACGGCTTTCCCCGCCGGCGCCGTCGACGGGAGAACGCCGCGAAGTGCTTCGAAACACTACTTTTGGGGGTATGAAGAAGTGAGCCCATGACTATACTCGAAGGCGGGGATAGGAAATGACCTCTGCAGACCCCATCAGAATCCTGTCCGTGGACGACCATCCCATCGTTCGCGACGGAATCAACTTCGCTATTCAGACCCAGCCGGACATGGTCGTCGTGGCGGAAGCCTCAAACGGGCACCAGGCAGTGGAATTTTTTCGAGAGCTTCGCCCGGATGTGACTCTGATGGATTTGCAGATGCCGTTGATGAACGGTATCGACGCCACTTTTGAAATTATGCGAGCTGCGCCCTCCGCAAAGATCCTCATATTATCGACCTATTCCGGAGACATTCAGGCCGCGCGGGCCCTGGAGGCGGGAGCCGTCGGCTATCTGCTGAAGGGATCGCTTCGAACCGAGCTTGCGCAAGCCATTCGAACCGTCCACAGGGGGAAGCGCTGGATACCACCGGAGATCGCGGTCGGCATGGCCGAGCACTGTACCGGCGACAGGCTTTCACCCAGAGAGACTGAGGTGTTAAGAAGAGTGGCAGCGGGCTGTTCAAACAAGGTCGTGGCCGATCAACTTAACATCACAGAAGAAACCGTGAAGGGCCACATGAAGAGCATCCTTTCAAAACTGCAGGCCAATGACCGTACGCATGCGGTTCTGATCGCCATGAAGCGCGGCTTTCTTGAGGGCTGATCCACTGTAGCTGTTGAGCCCATCGCGAACCCGTTGAAGTAGTAAGGCATTTACGAGGGCAGGAATGAAGGACGCGAAAAAACACAAGCCTGGCCGGCAATCCCTCGCCTACTGCCTTCGCCCGCTCACACTGTGTGTTCTGTTCGGAGCCTGTCTCGCATTCCTGAATCCTCACTCGTCGGCGCAGCGCTGGCACGCCTCCACAATGAGCCAGCCTTCCCGGCAGGCAGCCGCTCCGCTGGAAGATATGGCGCACATGAGCTGGGTGCGTCGAGATGGCGCGCCGAGTGACATCACGGCTCTTGCGCAAACGAAAGATGGCTATCTGTGGGTCGGTTCGCGGCTGGGTCTCTTCCGATTTGATGGTCTTCAGTTTTCCTCCTATCCGTTCACACCGGCCGACCCGAAGCTGCCCTCTTCCGACGTCTACGCTCTGGCGGCGGACCGGGATGGCGGGTTGTGGATCGGGTATCGGACGGGGGGTATTTCCTATCTTCATGGAAGCACCAAAATCGATTACGACAAGCGCAGCGGATTGATCAGTGAAGCGACTGGACAACTCGTTTGCCGCCCGGACGGATCTGTTTGGGCGCTGGCCGACGGACGGCTGATGCATCTGACGGGCTCCACGTGGGAGAACTACTCAGCCAAACACGGACTCCCTTCGGATGGACTCTACTCTTTGTTCTTTGACCGCGACGGAAATCTCTGGACGGCGTACAAGGAACATGTTTTCGAACTGAAGAAGGGTGAAGACAAATTTGTTCCCATTCTTATCCCGAATCATGCAGTCAGCCAGTTCGGGCAGACTCCCGACGGCACAATCTGGATCAGCGACGCGTGGCACGATGTCCGGCCGATAACCGACGACAAGGGAGTTCAAGCAGTACGAATCCCTGGAGTGCCTTTGTTGCTCGTAGCCAGGGACGGAAGTATCTGGCTCGCGCATGACTTTGGCGGGATCACTCGGGTCAAGTTATCCGGCCACGCGCCTGATTTTGAAAACTACAGCACTGCCAATGGCCTTACCGACGGGCAGACTCGCGCCATACTGCAGGACAGGCAGGGAACGATCTGGATCGGAACCGCGGGCGGGCTCGACCGGTTTCATCCTTCGCCGCTGGTCCAGTTCCACGGTGTTCATCTCGATTACCACCCGGCCCTGCTCGCCGACAAGAAGTCCGGCATCTGGCTGAACGACATGGACAAGCCACTCATGCGGCTCAGAGACGGAAATCTGACCTTCTTTGGTAAGCAGCATGGAAGTAGTTCCCTGTTTCAGGACACAGATGGAGCGGTGTGGCTGCACGATCCCATTACGCACGAGTTCTTCCGCTACACGGAGGATGGCGCGGAACCCACCCGCATACCGGTTCTCGCCGTCGCCACGGAGGTAGAAAACTGGTGCATTGGGCGGGATATGCAAGGAGCGCTGCTCGCCTGCTTTGAAGGTCATGGCCTGTGGCGTTGCACCGGAGCGTGGGAGCGGGTGACTGCACCCGGCATGCCGGAGGAATCTCCTCTTTCGTTGTTGCGCGTGGGTTCCGAGCGCCTGTGGATCGGCTACCCGCACAACAAGATCATTCTTCAGGACAAGACCGGATACCACAGCTACGGCGAAGCTGAGGGCCTCGAACTCAACACCGTCCTTACCTTTTACGACGCAGATGGATTGATTCTCGCCGGTGGATCGGATGGGCTGGCCTGGTTCGACGGCCAGCGTTTTCATTCGCTTCACCTGCGTACGCCCGGCTTGATGCGCGGCATTTCCGGAATCGTCAAGGACCGCTGGGGCGACCTATGGCTCAATGGAGCATCCGGAATCCTTCGTCTCCCGGCAAGCGAGTGGCAGGCTGCGCTGAAAGATCCGCATTACACAATGGACTTTCAGTTCCTCAATGAGCGGGATGGACTATTCGGCTCGCCGGCGCAAAGCAAACCAGCGCCTTCGGCCGTGGTAGACACCAATGGCACACTCTGGTTCGCTACGTCTGGCCATCTCGTCTCGATTGATCCCGCAGTCGTCAGGAAAGAGCGCGCCGCACCTAACGTCTTATTGCAGTCAGTCTTGCTGAATGGTTCTGTAATCCATTTCGCTGACGGCGATCCAATTATCATCGACGCGCGGCAGATAAAAAATCTCGAGTTCGATTACATCGGTATCGACCTCAAGGCACCGGACAGGGTTGTCTACGAATACATGCTCGAAGGGCAGGACAAAGACTGGCAGGAAGTGGGCGGACGCCGGCAGGCTTATTACACGAATCTCGCACCCGGCGCCTATCGTTTCCGGGTAAGAGCTGCGAGCGGCACCGGGCAATGGAACGAACTGCAATCTGGCCTCGCGTTCACTGTAACTCCGGCCTTTTATCAGACGAGCTGGTTCTATCTGTTGTGCGCACTGCTGCTTGGAGCAGCGCTGTGGCTGATCTATCGCCTGCGTATGAAATACGTAACCGCCAAGATGCAGGAGCGCATGGAGGAGCGCGCCCGGGAACGCGTGCGTATTGCGCGCGACCTGCATGACACGCTGCTGCAGGGCATCCAGGGACTCGTCCTCCGCTTCCATTTCGCAACCGAGCAACTTCCGCCGCAGGAACCCGTTCGACAGATGCTGCGCACCGCCCTTGACCGGGCCGACGAGGTCATCAGCGAAGGCCGCGACAAGGTAAGAGAACTGCGGGCGGAAAGCACTTCGGAGCGAGACTTAAAAGAGGACCTTACCAGCGCCGCATTTGCACTTCAGAACGACACCGCTGCACAGATTTCGGTGGCGGTCACCGGAGAAGCGAGAACACTGCGTCCGGCCGTGCGCGATGAGCTTTACTGGATCGGACGTGAAGCGCTCACCAACGCCATCCGTCACGCTCGCGCAACCCACATCTCCCTGGACCTCGTATACGGAGCGAAAAGCTTCAGCCTTCAATGCCGGGACAACGGCCGCGGCATCATGCCTGACATATTGCGCGACGGAGCAACGGATGGCCACTGGGGCATGATAGGCATGCGGGAGCGTGCCACACGCATAGGCGGCAAGCTCGAAGTCTCCAGCGAATCCGGCGCGGGCACTGAACTGGAAGTCCGAGTCCCTGGCCCCGCCGCATACACCGGCACCACTGGGCTGCTCGGATTTATCCTGCGCGTATTCGAAGGTTTGCGCCAGCCACGCTACCGCAGAGTGAATCGAACTCCGGCTTCCCACGATGTTGCACCGGCAGAATCACAGGCTGAGAGTTCCGTTCCCGTTCATCATTGATCGCGTGCCGCAAAAGGTACGTAAGCTGAGCGCCGACCGGTACCACATCTCTTCGTTATCAGCTGTTCACGTCCACGCGCGGCCACGCAATTGTGACAGGCTGCGAGTGGGTAGGGTCGAAACCACGATTGAGTACAAAACTCTACCCCGAAAGGAGGGGGGGCAAACAATGCTATCTGGGGCTTTCAATTCGTTCGTCGTCGCCTATCTTCAATAGCAGGATGTCGCACAATTCCAGGAATGAATTGGAGTAAACATGACTGCAGTGGCTGAGAAACAGACTGTAACCCCCTACGATGTCTCTTCCCATTCCTTCAGACCACAACACTTCAACAACGATCATCTGCTGATGGAGCGCGGCAAACAAGGCGATGTAGAGGCCTTCGGATTACTGGTAGAGCCCTACCTGGAAAAGCTGTTCAAGAGCATCTGGAAAATCACCAGGAATCGCGAAGATGCCGAAGACGCGCTGCAGGAAACCCTGCTGAAGGCTTACACGCATCTTGATCAGTTCCGAGGCGCGTCTCGCTTTTCGACATGGCTCATCACCATCGGGGTCAACCAGGCTCTCATGGGTTTACGTTCACGGCGTAAGAACCTCATTTCCCTCGATGCGACTGAGCCCTCATCAACCGCTCCACCTTCTTCGTATCTTCCGGAGCCGCGCCTGAACCCCGAGCAGCAATATCGAAATACAGAGTGGGCAGAGGTGCTGGACAGGGTGATCGATACGCTGCCATCTACTTTCCGCGCGGTGTTTGAATTGCGCTATATCCACGACCTTTCAAATGAGCAGGCGGCCATGGCCCTGGGCATCAGCATCGCCGCGGTCAAGACCCGTGCCCTCAGAGCCCGTCGTCACATCGGAAGACGCCTCGGTGATCGGTGGAAGAGGGATTGCCGTTCTATCAACGGAGGGGTGCCGGTATCAGCTGCGGCCATGCGTTAGCGGTTCGCACGCTTTCCTCTACCAGGCCCCCTGCTTACCGCCGTACCACCAGACAAGACCGAGTGTAGCCGTGTCCTGGTGACTGGAAAGCGAAGCAGGATTGCTCGTGATGAAATAAGGGCGGTTGCTCCAGTCTCGGCGATATTCAAGAAACGCATCAAATCCGTCGCCGAAACTATATTTGTAAGTGACAGTGGTCTCTTTGAGAGCCTGCGTGACGTTGGAAAAGAGGCCACCGCGGTCGGACAGATATTCTGCGCGCGTTGCGAAATAGCCCCGCGAGGTCACCTGGAACTGGGCGTAAGCCGCACCGCCATCCGTATGGGAGGGAGCCGAGGACTCGCCGGGTGCGGCATTGGCCCACTCGCGTTCAATCACGTAGTCGGCTTCACCTTGAAGCGTAAGTCTTGGACGAACCTGCCATGTCGCATAACTATCCACGATGTGCAGCTTGCCGTTCGGCGCTGGAATGATCGGCGTGAAGCACAGACCGGGCTGCACGGGCACGGTACAGTTAGTTGCTTGGGCCGCGTCGGGATGTTCCTGACCCAGGTAGTAGCTGGTGGTCCAGGAAAGAGATTTTGCCGGCTGCAGTACAAACCCGAAGAGCTCATCTTTGTACCCGTTAGTCGGCTCCGACTGATTCGTCCCGTTCACCACCCAGTAGTTGACCGCGAGTTTGTCGTTTACGTGATACGAGGTACGGACCCCGGTGTGATAGAAGGGCAGATAATAATAGTAGAAGGATCGCGTGTAGTTCATCTGGTCTTTCGTGTAGTTACCCTCGACTCCCAGAGAGCTGGCCCATTTCCCGAAGTCCACGTTCAGCCCATGGCCGATCGGCACCACGTACGTGCCGTACGCCTGGAAGATATTGCGATAGATCTCCGGACGTGGCTCGACCGTGGGGTTTCCTTGTAGGGTCTCCGTGGCCTGGCCAAACTGCAGATCGATGCGAAAGCCATATCTTCTGTGCGCTGCCAGGTCAGGATCGAGATCAAAAACGAGGTCGGCCTGATTGATGCTGAAGACGTTGCTGAGAACATCGTAGGCGCGAAGATTATTTGCCCTGCCCGTAGGTTGATTGAAGTTGTATTCGTAATATCCGTCGAACAGATAGTTCATGGTCGCTCCGCCCGGCAGATTCGTCGGCAAAATGGAAGGGCCTTGCGTGGACGTCGACGATGTGGAGGGAGTGACCTGCATCGCCACCGGCTGCACCGAAGCAGTCCCTCGCAGATCGGCAGAGGCGCTGGCCAGCGCTACTGCAGCTTCCGGGCCGCCGGCGCCGTCCTGTGTGCGCGGGCCGCGCAACTCGGCATTCTGCTGCTCGAGAACCGCCACGCGCGATTGCAGGTTCAGGACCATCTCCTTCAACTGCTGGATCTCGTCGCTGCTTGCCCGCTGCTGGGCATCAAGCGGCAAAGGCAGAACCGCAAGCAGCATGGTCACGGCAACGGCTGCAAAATGCGAAGCGAATTGTTTTGCTGGCATAAAGCTCTCTCCTTCGCGGGCCCGCGCACTGTTCACCGAGGGCATCTACGGTGCAACTCTACTCCGGATTGCGACCGCAATATCGATTTGCGTTTGAGAGCGGGAAGCAAAGCGCATGAGCCGGCAGGTCATTTGACCTTAGTGCGAAAGCACCGCCCAGCAGGACGGCGATAATGAGCGGGCGTACTTGAAAGCGGCCGCACAGGTTGTACATTGCGCGGCGAAGCAATATCGGAAGGTTCTTCCCCATGGCGCTGTCTGGAAAGTCTATGTACCCAACTGAGCGCCTTACCCAATCGAGCTATGACGGATTGGGTTCTGCTCTGTCAAAAGCCGCCATTTTCGGTTATCGTGTGGCCATAGGTTTCCCGCCGGCGGCGCAAAAGGGTGACTTTCAGAAGACAATGCGTCTGGGTTGCGGTGCTTCTATGCATCGCCGTGTCTGCTGCCGTGCAAGCCGTCGGACAGACTTCGGCCCCGCCTCAGGCACAAGCTCCGCCGCCCTCAGCCGCCCCCGTCGGTCCAGGCAACTCCACGGAGAGTACTGCCACATCCGAGAGTACTGCCACATCTTTGTCCGCGCCGGCAGCCTTATTCGACTTCAAAGACTCCGACATCAAGTTCGAGCTGCATACATTGATGAACATCCTTCGTGACCAGCGGCATGAGGGATGGGTGCTTGCCGCCTATCCCGACCCGAACACGCATCGACCGCTGATCGGCGCGGGATTCAGCTTGGATGTCCCGGCGACCGAGCACCCGCAACTTAACCCTCTGAATCCGCATCCGTTCCTCGAGCCCTCGTCTGCGCAGCTCTGGCAGGCTGCGGGACTCGATCCGGCACTGCTGCAGAAGATCCTCGACCGCTTCAACCATGATGCGAGCGTCTGGACGACAAAGCAGTACCGCAGGAAGATTCGGATGCACGCTCTCACGCCCGAACTGACTGAAGAAGAAGCCACGAGACTTCTGCGAATCTCGACCGTCCAGGCCGTCTACAACGCAAGAGCTTATTGCCGCAATTTTGACCAGCTGACCGGACCGCAGCAGGTGGCGCTGACCCAGCTTGTGTTTCAGATGGGCGTAAACCTCGAAGAGTTTGTACAGTTTCTCGGAGCCATCAACAGCGACGGAGTTCAGACTGTCTCGATGAACGCCAGCAGCATTGCCCCCGACGAAACGGAGCGCTGGCGGACGGTGCAGACAACGCTGATCGACAGCCAGTGGGCGCGGCGGTATCGCGGCCGGGCCTCAACTGTGATTGCCATGTTCGATCCGGATTATCTCGATAATCCCAGCGGAGCAGAGCGGCGTGTGAATGCCGTGCTGCATCCAGCACCAAAGCATCGCCGCAGCCAGCACCGGGCGCGAGTCATTCGCACCGCGAGCGGCAAAGGCCCCACCAGCAAGGTGGCGGGCAAGCAAGCAAGCTCTGCACACAAGCGCGCCTCAGCCTGAAATCAGTCAGGGCTGAGTTTCCGTGTCCGGCAAGACCAGCAGAACAAGGACAATGCCGATGACCGCGAACATGCGAAAGGCCGCTTCCTGCCCGTTCCATAACTTCGATTCCCACATCAAAAACCACTCACCCCCCACGCTGATGAAGGCGACAAACCACAACAGCATGCCCAGTGTGAGCGCCGCGATCGAAAAACGCTTGGCGGAATTGAAATCGCCGGCCGATTTGCGCAAAGCGCGCAATAACTGCGCGACGCCGACCCAGGTCAACACCATCGTCAACGCTTCCCAGCAGATAATGCCGTCATAGAAGGCCGCCTGAACCATCGGCGGGCGAATCGCGCGCCACATTACCTGGTTGCCGGGAAAAGTCGTATCCATCATCAGCACATGGTGTACGAACTGATAGTTCGTACCATAATCGGTCGTGTTGTTGAAGACGATAAGCGTATAAAAAAAAGCGACCGCGGAGACGAAAAGAGTTTTGGCGACCCGCAGCGTCATTTCTCAGCCGCCTTCGCCGGAATAACCTGAAAATAGGCAGCGAGCGCTGCAAGTGTCGAATCATCGTACTCGGGAAAGCCGGGCATCTCCGCATACGCGCTTTCTGATCCCGGATCCTTGATATATCCCTTGAAGAATTCCGGTTTGGTCGTTGCGATCTTGCCGAGCACACTCCAGGAGATACCTGCCTTACGCCCACCATATT
>CAVRNK010000048.1:0-48078 GCA_963721995.1 uncultured Acidobacteriaceae bacterium
GCTGACTTCAACAACGACGGCTTCATGGACCTGGCCGTTACCAGCTACAACGACTCGACTGTAACCGTCTTGCTGGGTAGCGCAGCTGGGACCTTCAGCATTGCGCCATCATCCCCCATAACTGTAGGCGAGGGCACGTGGGCCCTTGCTGCCGCCGATTTCAACGGGAATGGCTCGCCCGATCTGGCGGTAACGAATGCCCAGGGCAGTACGGTCTCCATTTTGATCAACCAGGGAAACGGCTGATTTACAGTAGTAAATCCGCCCCATCGAGGTCGCGGCGATTCATCTCGGTCTGGCGGCCGTCGATTTGAATGGCGATGGCCTTATCGACCTCGCCGTACTGAACGGGGGCACAATGCCGTTTCTCTGTTCATCGGCGATGGCAAAGGCGGCTTTGGAGCGGTACCCGTAACAACGCTGACACTTCCTTTCGAAACAAATCCCAATGGGCAACCCTACTCAGCACTTCCCTTGTCTATTGTGGCGGCAGACTTTAATGGCGATGGCTATGTGGATCTTGCCGTACGCGGTATGTATCAGACCGCCAGCGCGGCTCCTCTTATGTCTCCATCTTTCTGAATAATGCCAACAATCAGGGTGCAGGAAAATTCAACACCTCTGAAAGTTACGAGAATTCGGTAGTCGGGATATCTGCGTCGTTGGCAGTGGCCACTCTGAACCGACTAACCCTGCTGCAGGGATCGACCTGGTAGCAACCGGAGCAGCTTTATTCGCAGGGGTCGCGACTTCTCAGTCCTGGTAGGAAATGGAGACGGCACATTCCAGTCGCCCGTCATATACCCGATGAAGGGGAACGTGGACCCGATTGCGGTCGTGGCAGCAGACTTCAATGGTGACGGAATACCCGATCTTGCAATGACGACCACGGGTGGGAACGTCTCAGTACTGTTGAATGAACAGTCGCAGATAGGTTCTTCAAGTGTGTCCCTCAACCCATTGCCACCCGGGCCCTGGCACGTGGGAGATTCATTGACCGCGACAGGGCGAAGCCTCTGAATGGCGGTTTTAACTCGGTTTATATCAACTTTAACGGCACGCTGACTGTTGTTACTCAATTCACGACGCAATCTGACTCGACACTTGTATTCAAGATACCGGCGATCTTTGTTCCGGCAAGCGGGATGCTGAGCTTTACTCGTTGTTAGCCCAACGCAGGGTCCGGCGTCGGCCCAGTTTACATTGTTCCCTGAGGTGATCACCGGACCGACGGGCAAGATTCAGATCCAGCTGGCTTCCTCCCCTAACACGGTATTTAATGCGCCGGCGGCGGGAGTAGATAACTACCATCCTCCCTACACCATCTCGGCGAATACGGATCTGAGTGACACTACCGTCTAACGCCGAGCGTTGATGCCGCGGGGTGGAGCGCCGCAATCGTAGACAAATCCGGCGCAGTTATATCTAATCCCACAGTGGTCATCGCCGCGGCGCAGTCCGCGAGCCAGCCCACGATTGTGCAGGGAAGCTTGCAACTCTCCATTCCAACGGGCGCGACTGGCTCTGCCGACCTTGTCCTGACAGTAACGTCTCACCTTAATTCGAAATTCACAAAGAGCTCTCCGAAAGCGGTTATCCCGGTTGGCGGAACCGTGCTCTTGTCCAATGGAATCGGGGTCACTCCTGATCCGGCTGCGGGCAATCTGGATGCCAATGGCAATCTGTTGGTACCTATCGGGGGCCTGCAGCTAAACTTCCTCATCACTGTGACGGCTGTGGGTACTTATAACCTTACCTATAGTTTCGACAGCAACGCCTGGAGCGCAATTGTTCAGAACACAATACCGATCGACACCGCAAATCGGCCGGCGACACTTTCCACTTTCATCACACCAACAACAAACGCCCCGCCAAGTAACTTCTATTTGACTGTCGCTCTCAGCACCGATACCACGGGCACCGTCGTTACTCAGGTTTTTCAACCCGTTGTTTTTCAGTCGTAAGTAAGGCAGGTCAGAAAATGTCTCCAAAGAACAAGAAAACGAGCCTTCGGTCTTGTAGTTGTCATGTCTCGGCCGGCTGCACAATGTGGTCAGTGTTAGTTCCATTGATAGGCTTCGTGTGCTCAGCCGTATCCGTGATAGCACAGAACCAGGTGTGCGTGTCGCAGGTCACGGGTCTACCAGTGGAGTCTTCGCCCGGCGTATACACAGATCCCGGAAATCCGCCTTTGATCCCTGGAACCTCCTGCGGAGGCTCTATGCAACCCGCGTGCCCCGCTTCTCCCGAAGCTGACACAGGCTGGTTCAATGCCTTTCGCTATACCACTGAGACCGGGACCAACCTGCCGAATCAGCCGTCAGATGGTGCGATGCAGTTGATTCAGAAGGGTAACACCATCTACTTTTCGTTTGAGATCAATAATGAGACCGGAACATTTAATGATAATTACGATGCGGTCCTTCTAGCATTTGCGAACTTCCCCCCGTCAACCGCAACACCACCGGCCACGGCGCGATATACGTGGATCGTGATCAACGGGCCTTTCACCGCAACTAGCGGCAATGCTGCTCAGCCAGTTCCCAACGGCCAAATTGTCGCCTACCAGAGCTCCACTTTTGGTGGATTGCTGAATGGCCAGATCCCCACGCCGTCTTGGTTTCATGCCGGAATGTTCGGCGAGCCGGCAGCGCCTCTTACAACTGGTGGGTCGTCGTCAGCATCGATAACTCTGATTCGGGCGGTCCGCAACTTCCGTCCTCTGGTCAATTTTCTATTTATCTGGATGCAATAGCAGCCCAGAGCGAGACTCTGACTGATACACAAGCAACTCTATTAGGCGAGCCCTTCCTGCCTGCGACGACGCTTCCACTTCCGGCAAATCCGCAGCCCTCAGACTGGGTAGGCGGTTCATTGAGTTCGGGCTCAGGTTGTACTGGATTATTCGTCACAGGATCGGACATAACCAACACCGTTAATGGCGCGCCTACCGATAACATTAGTACGAGTCCAAGCCAATCCAACAATTTCCGGGTAAAGGTTCATAACAGCGGTGTTGATGCGCCCGAGGTATTTACGACATTTAAGATCGCAAATTTTGGGTTACCATCACCGGATGAGTGGCAGCCGTTAGGCTTCAATGCATGCCAGGCCGCGGCGAATGCCGCAGCCGCGCTGGCCAGCCCACACCTTCTTATTGCCAAAGCAACCTGCCATGGACCAGCGACTTTCCTACCAGTAACCCAACTGCACCTCTCGATGTTCCGGCTGCAGTTTCAACGCCCACGGGGTCCTGCGGAGATGGAACTGGCAATCAATGCACTACGTTTGCCGCCGGACCGTGGACTCTTCAAAAATCGAACGCCGCATACTACATTCAACCTGAAAATGTGCACGAGTGCGTACGCGTAGATTTGGATTCCAAGGTTGGGACTACCACTTTTATCAACAACAGCGCGTTCAACAATTTCTTCTTTTCCGCCACAGCGTCAACTTTCAAGAGCTTCCCCGCATTTGTGAGTGCAAATTATCCAAAGGTAGGGAATGGCAGCCAACAAACATTCAATCTGAAGGTGGTCAGGCGGCCGATCGCTGGATCAGGCGCGCAAACGATTCTTTCGCGATCCGGACGCCAGTCTGCCGTCGCTATCGGGAGAGACATCAACTATCTGGAATTCCTTGTGAAGGGTTGCCGATTAACAGGGCAAACGCTCACGATGCCAGTTAGAGATGCGAGCAGCCAGACGAGCCGAAAGACCTTAACCTTTCAAAACTGCGAGTCGGTCGGGTCCTATGGCTATCTGATCAGTCATGAGGGACCAGTCGATACCTGGAACTATATTTTAGGCGCGTCTGGAACCGATGTATCGATGACACAGTCTCAAAATATTGCGGATCTGTACACGTTGATGATTCCGCAGGGACAACATGCACAGATCGTCGCCACTGTTAGCCCAACGAGCGGCACGCCGCCACCGCCGTCTGCCGGCAAGTTCGCCGTCATCCTCGATCTGGGCGCTAACTTCCCCCAGGGCTCGTTCAGCGGCTCGTTCAACAATGGCTTCAGCCTGAACTCGGGACTCGAATATATCGCCGCGAGTCATCTTTCCGTTGAAGGAATCTTCGGCTACCACCACTTTTCGGCGAAGAGCGGCTCCAGCGGAGATGTCTACCAGTTCTCCGCAGATGCAAAGGTATACCTGACGACCGGGGCCATACGCCCCTTCATTAATGGGGGCATCGGCGGCTATGCCTTTAGTCCTGGTTCCACGTATTTTGGAGGCAATATGGGAGGCGGTGTGTTGTTCACGTGGTCATCTCATTGGGGAGTTCAGGGTTCCTATAACTTCCATGCCGTGAATACGCCGTCCAGTGCAACACAATTTTCAACCCTGCAGGGCGGTCTTCGGTACGTCTTTTAGCGGATCACGCTTTTAGATCCTGCAGTCGCTGAGTGGGATCGGGTAAACGGAATGCTTCACGCTCCAGTCGCCGAGTCGAAAGAATCAAGTCAGACTACCCGTTCGGTTGCGTACTACAAGCCGCAGCCGGATCTGCATCCTCATGCGGGGATTACCGGGGGCAAGATACAGGGGAAGATGAGCACTCTGCAGAGTTCGATCGGCAACCAGGCTCTCCTGCGTATGATCGACAATTCCGTACCGGTCCCTCAGACCCAGCTTGCGATGAATCGACCCGGCGACGTATTTGAGCAGGAAGCCGACCGCGTTGCCGACCATGTGATGAGTGCAACAACCTCTCTAATGGTTCAGCACCGCGATCTATCCGCCGGTGGCACAGTCCGTCGCAAGTGTGCTGAGTGTGCAGAAGAAGAAAAACTCAAGCGCAAACCTGCAGGCTCACGCCCGGTGTCGGCTGTGCCTCCAATCGTCCACGATGTCCTGCGCTCGCCGGGCCGGCCTCTCGAAGGCTCGACCCGCAATTACATGGAGTCACGCTTCCAGACTGACTTCAGCGGAGTGCGCATCCACACAGACGACCACGCTTCGCGTTCGGCCCGCGCCGTTAATGCGTTGGCCTATACCGTCGGCAGAAACGTCGTCTTTGGGGCGGGACAGTATCAGCCGGCGTCCAGCGGAGGCATGAGACTGCTGGCACACGAACTGGCTCACGTGATCCAGCAGGGGGCCCACAACCTTGTGTTACAGCGCATGGTTCCCTGTCCTGGAGCTTACAGTTCTCCGCCACCGTCGGGTTGGAAACCATACCACGGTGACTCTTCCGTCTTTCACTGTGGCTTTAGGGGCATCCTGGAGGACCGTATTCCTACGCCTGACGATCCTCAAAACGAATGTTTCTATGACTTTTCCGGAAGACTTGTTGACGAGAGCCACCCGTTCTCGGGATGCAGGGGAACTCCGAATCAGTATGACTCTGCCCGGGACCCGATCCGCCATGGCTTAATCGATTCTGGCGGCATTCTGAGATCCGGAGGAGGAGCGTTTGTAGAGTCTCGTGTACACGATGTAAGCCAATTTTTTAGTGATATGGATTGCAGTATTCGCCGGTTGTACGGCGCGCCCTGTTAGATAGGATGGCTTGCGGTATATTTTTTAGCCAGAGCCCGTTGCCCGCTTCTGATGTGACTGGGAGTGAGGTGGAAAGGAGCGCAGATGCTTCAGCCTCCGATCTGTGCGTCAGGAAAACGAAGTTTGGCTCCCGGTTTGGCCCGCAATTACAAGCCTCAGCACGATCTGCGTTTGCATGCCGGGATCACGGAGGGCGGGATCCGCGGCAAGATGAGCGCTCTACAGAGTTCGATCGGCAACCAGGCTCTCCTGCGTATGATCGACAATTCCGTACCGGTCCCTCAGACCCAGCTTGCGATGAATCGACCCGGCGACGTATTTGAGCAGGAAGCCAACCGCGTTGCCGACCATGTGATGAGTGCAACAACCTCTCTAATGGTTCAGCACCGCGATCTATCCGCCGGTGGCACAGTCCGTCGCAAGTGTGCTGAGTGTGCAGAAGAAGAAAAACTCAAGCGCAAACCTGCAGGCTCACGCCCGGTGTCGGCTGTGCCTCCAATCGTCCACGATGTCCTGCGCTCGCCGGGCCGGCCTCTCGAAGGCTCGACCCGCAATTACATGGAGTCACGCTTCCAGACTGACTTCAGCGGAGTGCGCATCCACACAGACGACCACGCTTCGCGTTCGGCCCGCGCCGTTAATGCGTTGGCCTATACCGTCGGCAGAAACGTCGTCTTTGGGGCGGGACAGTATCAGCCGGCGTCCAGCGGAGGCATGAGACTGCTGGCACACGAACTGGCTCATGTTGTGCAACAATCGACGGCCACCCATGCTCCGGGTTTGCAGAGACAACTTGTCACCCCGCTGGCGGCGGGTGGCGGCTTCGGGGGGCTTATGGAGCGAGATCGCAGAGCAGTCTCAGCGCTTACAGTTTCGGGAGCTGCTGCGAGCCCGGTCCAAGTCTGTTCCCGTCCGCTGCAATCAGCTCTTGGTTTACTCTTCAACCACGCATATATCGATGCCCCGCCCCAACGGTACGCGGTAATTAGCCCGCTATGCAAAGCGACAGATGGGAAACCGGACAATGTGCTTCAGGGCACAGTCGGTCAAAAATGGGATAACTCTCCGGATCCGTGCAAACAGTCACCCGTAAACTGTGTTCAGTGCCGGCCGAGACCCGGAGTTGCCGATGTGAATTTGTGCCTTCGAAATACTTTTCTCGGCTATAACAACCCGAACCTCTATAAGGGTCTGGGACCCAATAGCAACACCTTTGCCGGCACGCTTGCGCGTGCCTGCTGCGATGGCATGATACCTCAGCCTCCAGCGCTCGGTAGTATGCCTGGGTGGAACGACTTTCCCGCTCCTCCTCGAGCGGGCATTTGTCCACCGGGTCCGACTTGCTGAGCCGGCAAGCAGCAGAATGTCCAGGCGCTGCGATGAGGTAGTTCACAGTGTCTGGTACAACCCTGGAAAGGCGCAATGCTTCAGTCTCGGTCCGCCGAATCGAAAGAACGAAGTACGGCCGCCCGCTCGGCTGCTGAGCCGGAGATGCGGAGAAAGGTGCATTCCCGTGTCGGCACGGGGGGCAAGGTCGGTGAAACTGCCTCTGGTGTTGCCGCCTTTCGCCAGCGCTTTAGCGCGCTGCAAAGCACGATCGGGAATCAGGCTGTGCTGCGTATCCTGGGACATTCAGCGCCGGTTATCCAGACCAAGCTCGTGGTCAACCAACCCGGGGATCCATTCGAGCAGGAAGCCGATCGCGTCGCCGAGCGAGTGATGCGCATGGCCGATTCCAGTCTCGCGCCGCGACTGGGTTCAACTCCAGACGCAGGTGATACGTTACGGCGCAAATGCTCCCGTGGCGGATCAGGTGGCGAGTGTGCGGAGTGCAGGGAAAAAACTGCAGATACAACGCTGCAGCGCAAAGTACAAAACGCCGCGCCCTCGCAAAACACCATCCCGCCGATTGTTCACGAGGTGCTGCGCTCGCCAGGCAGTCCGCTGGATCCGGCGACGCGAGCGTTCTTTGAGCCACGCTTCGGGAGGGATCTCAGCGAGATTCGATTGCATGCGGATTCCACCTCAGCTGAGTCCGCACAAGCTGTGCATGCGTTGGCATATACGCTCGGACCAAACATTGTTTTCGGGAGCGGCCAATACGCTCCCGCAACTCCTCCCGGCAGGAAATTGCTCGCGCATGAATTGGCTCACACTATCCAGCAATCTCATAGTTCCTCGGTGCGGGACCATGGCTCCGCGTCCCGCGGAGCATCCGTTCAGCTTCACAACGAAGGCTGTTCCCTGCAACGCTTCGCCTCAGAAGAGCACGTGAAGATCGGCGACATCGCTGAACCGGGCCAAATGGTCCAGATCTCTGGCTATGGTCCCGTACGATTGGGTGAGTTAATTGCGATGGCCGGTGATTACTTCGAAACTCCGACGCAGTTGGAGCAGGTGGCCAAACTAGGGACATTCGGCAAGCAACAGATTGACCTCGTTCGCTGGAAGGTGAATGGCTCCTCCGGGCCCAAACCGGCCGTCGGACCCGGCGTCGAGGAAGCAGTAAACACAAGATACGAAGACTTAGCTTCGCGCAATCAAACGCACTTCTCCACCGGTAGCAGCCCGGGCAATTCCAACAAGGAACGGTATATCGACCTCCACACCCAGGCCATCCAGGCGGGATTTCAGGCTGGGGCGTTCGCAACAGGGTTTCCGCAATTCCCGGCACATATTCCGGAAGCACTGGAGGGATTTGCCGAGCACTTCCTCACCGACGCCTTCTCCGCGGGCCACGTCCGGACTCCGCGCGGCGAGTTGCAAACGTATTGGTCGGGGAAGTTTCCCAACTTCCAAACCGATCTGCTGGAATTCATCTCCTGCAACATGGCCACCTACATTCACGATGTGGATAAGCCCACCGGACCGATGGGAGGAGCTTTGTCCGTAGGAGACATCAAAGATGGTTTTCATTTCATCGTCGATCGCAACGGAGTCAGGGATGTGGTTCGCCAGAAGGCCGGCGACAAGTTGAATCGTTTTTCGCTCGGAGATCTGATTTCCATCGCGCTGCACGATGCGGACAATCGCGGACTCGATGTCACGAGCGCCAGCGATGCCTCGGGCAGTTCCAAACCGTTCAAGTGGCGCACGGTCGGCGACTTGAAGTTGTTCCCCTCAACGCCTGATCCGGCCGCGACTATGACGCAGAATATGGTAGAAACGGCAGTCAAATTCAGCTTTGGCGAGGTACAGCAGGCGATCCGGGCCGGCATGGGTTCCGGTGCGCCGGGCCTGAGTCAAATGACCAATCCTGCCAACTACCGCGCCCTGGCCCTCATTCCCAGTGAGGACACATCGTCCAAGACCAACTCGACCTTCGGCTGGAAAGTCAATGACGTGCGCTCGCTGCCCAACAATGTGAAAGATGCGGTCAAGGAAGAATTCAAACCCGGGACTGCGATAATTAATGGACTCAATCAGGTGGCCGTTGATCCGTGCAATGGTGCAATTCACTCTGGAGCTTCATGGGATTGCTTCAAGCAGGTGCTGCTGGCCGATCCTATTGAGGCACTCGCCAAAGTATCGGAAAGCAAAACATGTCCAGGTTCAAACCCGTGCCCAAGCCTGAGGCCGGCAGTGACATGTCCCTGAGCCAGACAGCAGATGCGGGCCCGCGGTCGCCGTGTCTGCGACCTGCGGATCGAGCAAGCCTACCTCCTGCTGGCCATCGACGCTGAAAGCAAGCAGCACATTTCCGCCAGCTTCGCCAAACGTGTCGTAGCCGGAGAGCACAAAAGATGGTTCCCCCGGAGATCACAGGGCCGGCGACACTGATCGATCCGCGATGTGCTGGAACATTGTTCACTGTGTTGAAGTCACGTCCGGTGTCGTAGTCCCACAGGACCTCTCCGGTGGTATTCGGTTCTACCGCTAACCAGATGGGCCCTCAACGTCGCTCTTACTCCGGTTCTTCGCCGTAACATGCCGCCAACTCTTCCAAAAATACCCGACCGGTGCACCTGTCGCACATACTCACCATCGGCTCGAACAAGCGCGACAAAAGGTCCTTGCCGCCGCAGGAGGCTTTGGGTCCTCTTCGTTCGCGGAGCATCACGCGCGTCGTCGATCCAAATTTCAGAGGCCTCTGGAGGAAGAATGGACTCCAACAAAGGCCGGTATCCCGTATATTTAGGCCTCAGATATATTTCTCAGATGGAAACTACCCAAATACTCGCAGGAATTGATGCAGAGATTCAGCGGCTTCACAAGCCAAGACAATACTAAGCGGTTCCGCGAAGAGTGCAGCTAATCGAATTGTGGCTTCTCGCGCGCCTAAGAAGCGCCATTTCTCTCCCGAAGCTCGCGCCAAGATTGCGGTTGCGCAGAAAGCGCGGTGGGCGAAGGCGAAGAAAGCCACGATGTAAGGTCGCCGATGCCAGACTCCCCACTGCCCTGACCTAAAGCCGACACAAGATTGATTGGATTCGCCTTCGTCACATCGCCCCCGCTGTCTTTATTCCCTAGGGTAGAGTCGAGGTGTGACGCGGTTGTTTTAGGTCTGACCTACCTGTTTCCGGCCCTTTCGTTTGCCGGTGACTCATTATTCAGGCCATGCCCCGTTTTCACACCCCGCTCGTCGAACCGGGCATGCAGATTTGCCGCACCCGGCTCTCTTGGAAACATCACGATTTCGCCCACGAAAAGTTGCGCGTCCGCTCTGTTAGCCGGATAAGGCCAAACTTGGTGTGTAGGCTGCCCTGCGGGAACTTCTTGGTCGCCGGCCATGCCACTTCATGTTTGGCGCACAACCACTGACGCAGCCGTTTCTCGGCATGTTGTTCTATTGCCCGATAGGCTTTGCTGACCGGACCAAGACAGAAGTAGTTCGCCCAACCGTTCATCCTTTGGTTGAGCTTCTTTACAACTATCTCGGGGTCCAGCTGGGTCCTGTCATGTCCAGTGTCCCTGCTGATTGCATCACAGATGCGAACCACCCTCGACTTGGCCGGGACGGTACCTAAGTAGGCTCGTCCCGTCTTGGTCGAATAGCAACGACCGAACGTGTAACCCAGAAAATCGAACTTCTCTTCCGGCAGCTTCGCAACCCGCGTCTTGGTGTCATTCACTGTCAGCTTCAGCTTCGTCATCATGGCCTGCATCTTGGCCAAAGCTTCTTCCGCTCTTCCTCGACAGCAGATCACAAGGTCATCGGCATAATTAACGATGTATGCTCCAAGACGCTTCTCGTGCCCCAGCTTCTTCCACCCAAGCACGAACCGGCGCATGTAGATATTACTGAGCAGAGGACTGATCGGAGAACCCTGAGGGGACCCACGACCTTCGTCCCTATTGCGCGTATGACGATGCTTCCCTCCCCGTGCGTCCGGCTCTTTAACCGGCGCTGTCAGCCACATCTTGATCAGATGGAGCATGGCGCCGTCGACGACCCGACGGGCCACCGACTTTAAAAGATCGGCGTGCGGAAGAGTATCGAAATACCCGGCCAAATCTGCATCAACAATTTCGACGTGTCCGGTGTTGATCAGCTCATGGACGTGTCTTACCGCGTCCAGTGCGCTGCGGTTACGCCGGTAGGCATATTGTTCCGGTTGTACATCGGCCTCGAAGATGGGGTCGAGGACCACAACCGCCGCCATCATTACCACTCGTTCTCTGATCGCGGGAATTCCTAACGGGCGCTGCTTACTGCTTCCTGGCTTCGGAATGTAGACCCGTCGCACAGCAAGTGGTTGATAGGTTCGATCTTTCAGCTCCTGCATCAATTCGTCCAACCATCGCTCTGCTCCATACGCTTCGATGTCCTCGAACGTTTGATTGTCCACTCCTGCTACGCCGCCATTGGCTTTGCCGCATGCGTAGGCATAGGTCAGAACGTCCTTGCGGTACACCTTGTCGTAAAGCGAGTAGAAGCGAAAGTCAGGCGATTTCTTCGCTTTGTCGTGCAACGCTGTCTGTAACTTCTGAATGCTTTCTGGGGTTGCTAGACTTATCGTCAATCCCTCCTCCTTCGTCACTTCTTGCGTTTATCTTCCAACTAGGGCGCCTTCCCTCCTCCGACGTTACTCGTTCTCATCGGTACTACGCGCCCATCCGCCACCCAAACGGCCCGGCCTAGCTCTCACGAGCAACCAGTTGATCCCAACTGCTGATCACCGCTTGGGCTTCCCGTGTTGCGTCTGGTCCCCTATGCATGCATGCTGTTGCCACTACCCCGGCAGGGTCGATGAACATGTTCGCTCGTACTGTTGCATCGACTTCGGCCTTCCCCATATATCAGGAGGGTCGGCCCCTGCATTAACCTTTTCGAGGCCTGCACGGCATTTACTCCATTACGGCCTACATGCTCGCCAAGTCGCCTGAGCGACCCTCTACACCGGAGGCTCCAGCCGCTTCGTTGCCTCCACGACTGCTCCGATTGCTACCGGGTGGAGCGAACCAGTTCCCGGGTGGGAATTTCACCCACTGTTGACCAGCGCCTTTCACGGCGCACTGATAATCCGGTTTATCACGGGTAACCCTATTCCTCGTTTGTTACTTCGCTTGAGACTGAGATCCGAAAATCAATCATTGACAGCTTTTCTGAGCTTCTGCCTGCATTAAATTATGGCTACTCCCCAGATGCAGGAATATCTTGAGTCGAAGGTTCAATACCGTGACAGACACCATGGAGCATTCACCCAAACTGTTTATCTCCTATCGTCGAGATGACACAGGAGGAGATGCTGGCTGGTTGAACGATACGCTCAATCAGCTTCTTGGCTCTGGTTCGACGTTTTTTGATTTGAGCAGCATAGTGCCGGGCAGAGACTTCGAAGTCGAACTCAAACGTGCTCTCAGTCAGACCAGATTTCTACTTGGGTTGATCGGCCCAAAGTGGGAGATGATCGAAGGTTCTGATCATAAGCGGCGCCTCTATGACGAAGACGACTATGTTCGAATGGAGCTGCTCGCCGCAATAGAAAACGGTGTCCATATTGTTCCGGTCTTGTTGAACAGGGACTCGGTTCCGAACGCGACAGACCTGCCTGATGTCTTACGTCCGATCACAAAGCTAGAGGCATTCGAAATCCGAAGAGATCGCTGGACCGACGATGTCTCGGCATTGTTGAAAAAGTTAGATATCGCTTTGGATCCCGATGAGGATCGGCAGGCCCGGCAAGTTTCGGCTATGGTCGAGTGGAAACGTTGGGATCATCCCGATCCAACGCCACGGCGTTGGGTTGTGTATATCGACAACCATAGCGAAGCTCCAATCATCGTCAAGGAAGTCAGAGTTATTTCGAAGTCGCTTGAGCTATCGATTGATGACTGGGGCGCCGTTGCACCGAAGGCGCCCTCCGACTATGAACTCGAAGAACGGGATTTCAATCCGGTAGAGGACCGGCCCCGTGTGTATGTGCAGTTTGTTGACGCTCGTGGACGCAAGTGGTCCTTGCGTAACGATAGACTTCGGCGACTTCGGGGTTGAATCGAGAGTTTAATTGCCGCGGGCGCCGATGAACAGAGCCCGGACATGGGGCACATGCTCCCGACACTGAAAGCGCCTGGACGAGAGCATTCCACGCAAATTTGCGCATTTGACTTCAAGTATCCAGCCCTCCTTCATGGTCCGGAAAAGGGGGCTTATGGCAGATTCCCCGCTTGGAGCCCTAGCAAACCTTGCGAACGATCTGTGGATTGGTTCCGACCGGCTGCATATTTGCACTCGCTCGCTTGTCAATCAGTAGCCAATAAAGGGACGTTATCACGCATTTGCTCGCGATCCGATCTAACGGGACCTCTGCTGCGGATGCATGCCGCACCACTCGATGTTGGCACGCGTAATAGTCCCGTAACAAATCTCGATGAGCGCATTGCCCTGATATGGAGTGACCCTGTCAACGGTGCGAGATAGGTGGGATTGTGTTGGTGTTTTTGTTTTCTTTTCTCGAAGACAGAGCGAGCAGCAGCCTGGGCAGGGATGAGCGACGATTGGTCAGTCTGATATTCGCGGGTCGGAACCGCATAATCATGATCCGTCGGGAGCTGCCTCTGACTGTTAGCGCGAGTCCGGTCGAGCCTGTCGCATAGGGCAAACGAGGGTTCTCCTTCGTGCTTGCTCTGGCTGCTGCTGGCTCTGTGCTCGAGATTGGTGACACCGTTCATCGATTGAATGTTTTTCCTTGTTAGAAAGGTTTTTGTCCTTGCTGTGGTCAGGCTGCGACTTGCTGCTTGGCGCTAGCCTCTGCTCTGATTCCAATCGCCCAGATGAAGCCCAGCAGTTCACGAGCAACTGCAGTAGCGATCTTCCTCTGGTCCTTGCCGGCTGCGCCCAGTTTTCTATAGCGCTTGTGCAGCCGATGTTGTGCCTTCCACGCAATTTCCTTCACCTCTTCGGAAATGCTCTCCTGTCGTCTGCGCAATCCGTACCAGATACAGGGGGGACGACGATAGCTCCATGCAGCTTCGACGACGATTCGTCGCAAATGCGCGTTGCCGGTTTTCGTGATTCCTCCGCGCCTGGTTCGCTTACCACTGGAATCCTCACTGGGCACAGCGCCGCAATAACCCATCAGCTGCCGGGCACTGTCGAAACGGGATACCTGGCCCAGCTCGGCTGCGATGGTCACAGCCGAGATACCTGCGATACCGCGCAGAGCCTGCAGATCGTTGATGACTTGTTGCAATGAGGGCGAGGCCAACTTCACCGCCTCCGTGATCGCTTGTTCCAGCCGCGCGACCCGTTCGCGCATGTGCTCGACCTCATGCAGATAATCCTGCCGTGTGGCTTCCTGAGCGATCTGCGCAAAACGTAGCTGCGCAACCCAGATCAGATAGGGGCGTGTCCACGGCCGCACTCCGGACGGCGGACGATGGCCCGAGCGCAGAAGGAACTTGCTCAACCGATGGCGCGCTCGCATTTGATCCTGCTTGGCTGCTTCACGGGCACGCACCAGATCCCGCAAGGCCTCGGAACCTTCGTCGGGAACCCATACTGCCGTTAGGTCTCCGGATCGATAGCAACGTGCCAGCTTCTCTGCATCGCGCCGATCTGTCTTTACTCGATCACCAGCCTTAACCGGTACCAGTGTGGGAGCCACTACCTCGCACTGCACGCCCAGTTCCGCCAACTGCCAGTACACGACGTAGCCCGTGGGTCCGGCCTCATAACAGGCACTCAACGTCTCTGCTGGACCAAGCTTCCTGATCATCTTGCGGATCGACTCGGCGCGGTTCGGAATCGTCCCCAAGCTCCGTACTTCGCCATCCGGCTCGGCTACCGCTACGGCGATCGTCTCTGCATGGACATCCAAACCTAAAAATCGTACCTTCTCCTTCATGACCGGCTCCCTTCCGCTTGTGGCTCTGAGCTGTGCGTCCTTCTGAACCCACAGCCTAATCCCCGATCAGCGCATCGGCGCCGGTCACTCCATACTGACTGTTACAAACAAGCGATACTCGAGTTTCGGTGGTTCCTGTAATCAGTTCTCTCGGTTTATTCCGCTCAGCGGCGGGTTTTGCATAGGAACTGCTGCTTTAGCTCAGCAAGGATGTTCGTTCACGAAACCAGCGTGCCCTTCGTCAGGGGCCTAGTGCGTAGCGCCAACGTCGTATTCACTTTGCACCAGGCCACCGCCATAGCAGCGCGTCGCAACGTGGCGCAGAATTATGTCGCGTGGCGCCGGGCCAAACTAGGGGATGCCCGTTCCGATGAGTATAGGCACGCGAGTGATCACCAATCTGTCGATGAGTCCAGCCGCCAGGAATCGCTGAATTGTGATGCCGCCGTCTATATAAGCGTGTTTGAAGTCGCGCGCGTTAAGCCGCGCCGCGATTTCGGCTGGCTCGCCTGACATCTGCTCGACCACCCCGCCTTTGACGGATGAGAGGTCGAGCGGGCGGCTGCTCAGCACGACCACCGGCTTCTCGCCGTAAGACCATTTGCCGAATGTCAGCACGACTTCGAAGGTTTTGCGCCTAATGACAACGACATCGACGCTTGCATAGAATTCTTCGAAGCCGTGGGGCTCCTGCTCGCCACTGTCCAAGAAATCGAGCGCGTGGTTCGTCCGAGCAAGAAAACCATCGACACTCACTCCGCAGAAAACTGAGAGCTTCATGGCCTGCTCCTTATTTGAATCATCCGAGTCTAATTGTCCTTATGTGTCTTGGGCAGTCCCAAATCTCTCCCTGCCTACGCTGTTGACTGCCCGTCCTATTTGTTCTATCTTACAGAAGAAATGAAACCAGCAGAACTTCTCGGGTCGCTGGAGCATATCATCCTCCTGGCACTGGTCCGTCTAGATGGAAGTGCGCACGGAATGATCGTGCGGCGCGAAATTGAACAACGGACCGGGCGCAATATCTCCATTGGCGCGGTGTATGCGACATTGGAGCGGCTTGAGGCGAAGGGGTACGTCAGTTCATCTACCGGCGACCCGACGCCGGAGCGCGGGGGCCGGGCCAAGCGGATGTTTCGAGTCGAGGCCGCGGGCAATCGTGCGCTGCAGATATCCCAACAGACCTTAAATAGCATGACAGCCGACTTAAAAGGCCGCTGGGAGACGATATGAATCGCTATTCGCCGCCGGCTTTCGCTTGCTGGCTTTTTCAAACCGTCCTACCAGCTTCATATCGAGGGGCTTTGTTAGGTGACCTCATCGAGGAATACACGCTTCGCGCCGAATCTGCGTCGCCATCCGCCGCTAGGCGCTGGTTTTGGGGCCAAGTCTGCCGTTCTATCCCGTTCATCGTCGGATCGTCATTGCGAGAAGCGATGCGACAGCCGCGGATTGAGTTCGGCGGAATCGAGTCTTACAAAGATGCCATGCAGGCATCGGTGGGCACACGCTGGTGGGGCGAACTGGGTTCGGACCTGCGTCACAGATGGAGATTGTTCTGCAAGAATCCCGCCTTTACGGCGGCCGCGGTTTTGACCCTAGCTCTGGGGGTCGGCGCCAACGCCGGGATTTTCAGCATCGTGAAATGCGGTTTTGCTGCGCCCTCTTCCGTTTCCCGAACCCGACCGTTTGGTGAGAATCACCTTCAACGAGCCTGGGCTGGGATTGCGAGATGTGCCATTTTCTGTGCCCGAACTGGACGATCTCAGAAATCGAGCGGGGGTGTTCAGAGATGTAAGCGCAATCAGCAGCGATAGCGTGAATCTAACTGGCACCGGCCAACCCGAGCGTCTCGAGTTCCTGGTCACGAATCCCAACTACTTCTCCATGTTGGGCGCGACCCCTCAGATCGGAAGATTGTTTGGGCCCCAGGACTTTGCGCTCGGCTTCGCGCCGGTTGTGGTGATCAGCGATGGCCTGTGGCGTCGATCTCTTGGCGCTGATCCGAATGTTATCGGCCGCAGCATCCGGCTCGATAACGATTCGTACATGATCGTCGGCGTTCTTCCTCCCGGCTTTCGCCATCCTGGGCCGACAGTTTCCGGAAACATAGACGTATTTAACACAGCCGGATTCAGCGCCGATCCTGCTCCCCCGCCCGCGCGCAGTATGCGAATTCTGCCCGCCTCGATTGGACGTCTCAAGCTAGGGATAACGCTGGAGCAAGCTCAGGCGCGGCTTACGGCAATGTCGGCACAGATACGCCATGACTATGCGAAGGATTATCCCGCCCAGGACCAGTGGACAATTGAGATACAGCCATTGCAGGAAGCTCTTGTAGGCAACGTTCGGTCCATGCTGCTCGTTCTGCTGGGTGCGGTGATTCTGATCGTTTTCATTGTTTCGCTGAATATTGCCAACCTCCTTTTGGCGCGAGCCTCGGGACGGCAACAGGAAATGGCAGTGCGGTCTGCGCTGGGGGCGAGCCGTGGCCGGCTGATTCGCCAGCTGTTGACCGAGTCTATACTGCTCTCTGTTATGGGTGGGGCTGGAGGAGTTTTGGCCACGGCTGGCACCATTGGCTTCATTCTGCGCCTGGTTCCCTCCAATATACCTCGGCTCAACGAAGTACGAATCGATTGGGTGGTATTGGCGTTTGCTCTCGCGATTTCCCTTCTTACCGGCCTTGTGTTCGGACTTGCTCCAGCGCTTCAGTCAGCAAAGACCGCACTCTCGTCCGCGATTCGAGAAGGCGCGCGGGGGGCCGGCTATAACGCGAGGACCGTCCGTTTGCGGGATGCCCTGATCGTGTCGGAACTGGCAATTGCGGTTGTTCTGATGGTGGGAGCCGGCTTGCTGCTGCGTACGCTGCGCGATCTGCTCAGGGAGAATCCCGGGTTTAATCCAACCCAGGTCGTTGCGGCAAACCTTTCGCTGCCAGAACCTAACGATCCGAAAGCAGACCCGTATCTCAGTGCTGCCCAGCAAACTTCCTTTAACCGTGAGTTATTGCGGCGCATGAGGGCGATTCCGGGAATCGAGCTCGCGGCCATCACTTCCGATCTGCCTACCACGAATCTAAGGTTGAATGATCACCAGGCGATCAATGCCCTGTCAATCGAAGATCGCCCGGTCGGGTCCTCGCTGGGTCTGCGCGCCGAGAGAATTCGGATAAGCCCCGATTATTTCAAGGTTATGCAGGCTCCACTCCTCCGCGGCCGCTTTTTTACCGAGGGCGATGAAGACGGCAAACAGCCAGTGGCCATGATTGATGAAACCACCGCCCGTAAATATTGGCCAACCCGCGATCCGCTGGGCCAGCGAGTTCGGTTCGGAGCAGACTCTACCAAACCATGGATGACGGTCGTGGGTATTGTTAAAGACATCAAAAGTGACGGCCTCGACATCGATGGCATTCCTCACATTTATGTCCCGATCTATCAAAGCCCCGACAGGGACCTAAGCATCGTATTGCGGACATCTCTGCCAGCGAAGGTTTTGGAGCCGCAGATTCGCCATGAAATCCAGAACATCGATCCCGGCCTGCCCGCGTTCAACATTTCTTCTATGAATGACGTGGTCGATCGTTCGCTAGCTTCACGCCGTTTTTCTGCCGACCTTGTAGGCGGATTTGCCGGACTCGCTCTTCTTCTTGCTTCCATCGGAATTTACGGCTTGTTGGCGTACATGGTCGGGCAGAGGTCGCGCGAGATCGCCCTTCGCATGGCATTGGGAGCCCGGCGATGGGACGTTCTGAAACTGATCTTAGGAAAGGGTGTAATCCTGGCCGGTGTGGGGATTGTCGCCGGGTGATCTTTTCTGCAGCGACCGCCTCCATGATGGCAAGTCTGCTTTACGGCGTTCACCCGCACGATCTGCTTGTGTTTCTGGCGGTGCCTCTCCTTCTGTTTGCGGTCGCAGTGCTGGCCAGCTACCTTCCGGCACGGCGCGCGACGAAGGTAGATCCGATGTTTGCCCTTCGCGAGGCATGAACTCGCCGGGTTCAGATTGAATATTGTGCCGCAATGAAAGGGAGACTTCCATGACACTCAACTGCTGGAAATTCAAAGGCTGGAAATCTAAGAGATGGAGAGCTTGCGCCATGGCCCTGCTTTCTTTTACCGCTGGATCGCTCATTACTGCCGGCCTGGCGCACATAGACCAGGTGAGGGCCGACAGCAATCGCGTCTTCGAGCTTCGGATTTACCACGCCTTGCCCGGTAAGCTGCCGGCGATGGAGTTACGCTTTCGCGACACCACGTCAAAGCTGCTTGTGAAACACGATCTGAACGTCATAGGTTACTGGATCCCCGATTCTAAGAGTCTTGCTTGGGACAATACATTCGTCTTCCTTCTCGCTCATTCAAGCCGAGAGGAAGCGGAGAAGAATTGGAGTGAGATGGCGGCAGACCCCGCTTTTCAAGAGGTCATAAAATCCGAGCAAGAGGAGAGACTATTGGACAAGGCGGATACGACGTACATGCGGCCGACCGATTTTTCTCTAATGAAGTAGCAGACGCCTCTGCGCCAACGATCTCCGTCGAGGCGAAGTACCGCACGTGCAAAGAACTGTTGCGAGCCCTGCAGACCCGAGCGAGGAAGTGTGATGATGAGGACCAATTGGTGGTCGGAGCAGAATGCTGGATGGAAGCCGACACGGCGAAACATCTTGCTCACCGCATCCCCACTGTTGTTCGGCTCTGCAAGATGGCTCAGCGCCGCGAAGGACAGCTCTATGACTCCGATCGCTGAAGAATTCGGTAGGCTCAATCCTAATGCCCCTGCTGCGCTTTCGCGATTTGCCTTTCTGATTGGCAAATGGCGGTGCGAAGCGAAGCTAATAGCGGCCGATGGATCATGGCAGACATTTGAAGCAGCATGGCTGGGCCGCTTCATCCTCGATGGCTATGCAATCGCCGATGAATACCGAATGATGAGTTCCTCCGGAGAGTTGATCGTCCTCGGCATGAACTTTCGCACGTACGATGCTGCCAGGAAGGTCTGGAATATAAAGTGGCTCAACGCTCTCGCTGGATACTGGATGGACCTCGTATCGGACGAGTTGGGCGGTATCAGAATTGATAGCGAATCCATCACCTACGCGTTCAAAGAGACAGTCGGCGGCCACGCCTATACGCGCGCCACTTACACAAATCACTCTGCGACACACTTCACCTGGCGAGGTGATGGATCGGACGATGGGAAAAGGTGGAACGAATTCATGGTCATTGAGGCCTATCGTAGCAAGTAGAGGCCGCAGCCGTAGTCTTGCACAGCAACCCGGAGGCGGAGGATGGAGAAGGAGCGTTCTTTCGCTACTCGCGCTTTGAATATCATCGGCTTTGGTCTGTTGGCATTTGCTATCACCATCCTCGCTGGCGGTATCTGGAGTGCCCTGCTCCTCGCCAATCTTCGTAGCAGCCCTGCAGTACCTTGGTCCGTTCCCGTGATGACCCTTCTGCTGTGGCTGATGTGGCGCTATCTCGGTGGAAGGGGATGGCCACGGAGCACTTCCAATGCGCGACGCCACTACCTGCGGGCAAACAGAAGATCTGCTCGGACGTACCTGTGGTCATTTGCGGCCGGTGTTTTATCCGTGGTTGCGTTGGCTGGCTACTGGATCGTACTGTTCCGATTGGTCAAAATGCCACCCAACGCGCTCCCAGATGTGTCGAGCTATCCCCGCACGACCGTCGCCCTCATGATTCTGATGGGATCCTTGGTTGCGCCGTTCATGGAGGAAGCTGGGTTTCGCGGATATTTTCAGGTGGCCCTCGAACGGGAGTTTCGCGGTTCGGTCGCGGTCATCGTCTCCTCCCTCGGGTTTGCCTTCGCGCACTTCGCTCATGGCATCTTGTGGCCAAAGCTTCTGGTGTACTTTCTTGTGGGCGTCGCGTTCGGCGCGACGGCGTATCTCACCAACTCTACGCTTCCGGCCATTCTGCCCCACATGATCGGCGACCTGACATTTTTCACCCTGGTGTGGCCGCATGATGCTGCGCGTCGGCTGGTGTTAGACGGTGGGACTGACAATTGGTTTTGGATACACGTGGCGCAGGCGATCGTATTTATGGTGCTGGCAGTTTTGGCTTTTCAGCGGCTGGCCAGAGAGAGCAATCAAGATGCACTCTCGGGGTCGACCAATTTAGGCTTCCGTAAGGTGGCTGGCTCATAGGAGCTTGGACATGTTCATCCGAACCGACAACCGTGCAGGTCCGCAAGAGAAACGAGGGGCAGACAATGAACGATAGAAGGTTTATGGAACCGCTGGCCAATGAGCCCACGCGGCGGCAAGCGATCGCCGGTGTTGCGATTGCATTAAGTGGTCTAGCCTTGGGTTCGACTAAGGCTTGGGCGGGAACAGAGGACGGAATTTCTCATACATCCGAGGCCATTCACCAGGAGCCTGTTTTCACAGCGAGCCGGAAGCGCGTCTACGATGCGCTTACCGACGCCAAACAGTTCGACAAGGTCATACAACTAAGTGGCGCCATGCAGACCATGCACTTGCCCGACAAGCCCGCGGAGATCAGCCGTGAAGCGGGAGGCGCGTTCAAAGTGTTCGGCGGATACATCACGGGACGACAAGTGGAACTTGTGCCGGACGAACGAATCGTGCAGGCCTGGCGAACGGGCGGCTGGGATCCGGGCATCTATTCGATTGCGAAGTTCGAACTCGTGGAGCAGGGCTCCGGAACCAAGATCGTATTTGACCATACGGGGTTTCCTCAGGGAGAGGCGGAAGTTCTGGCTTCTGGATGGAGGGCGCACTATTGGGAGCCGCTCGAGAAACTACTGGCTTAGCAGCCCGTGTCTAAAGTCGCTTCAATCTACGGCTGGCATGTGCCCGGGCCGGCTCAACTGGCGCGTGGAACCAGCTTCTGTCGTTACGGCTCAGGAGGGCCGACGATGTTTTCGCAGAGGCGCCTCAAATACGGCCCAAAAACCTGGCGCCCCCTTGTTCATTTTCGGACGGCCGGAGGCACCAACGGACATCTCGTGTTGGTTCGAACCTATCCGCAACAACTTAAGCTCAGCCTCTGCACTAGGGCGCGCCCTCGAACGACTGGAAGCATACGTGCTCTTAAGACAGCGGAAACCAAGGCGGCAAATTTGGATCGGGCCTACGATTCTGATCTCCCGAGGTGGGTTACGGCAACCAAGGAGGCTGGCATGGGCTTTTTACAAGACTTGAAGTTCGGGCTACGGGCGCTCGCCAAGAATCCCGGGTTTGCGCTCCTTGTCATCCTCACAGTCGCCTTAGGAATCGGAGCCAACACGACAATCTTCAGTTGGATCAATGCGACGCTGCTGAATCCAGTTCCCGGACTCACCAAGGCGAACGAAGTCGTATCGCTCACATTGAGCAAGCCCGGCGAGAATCCCTTCCCGTTCACGTATCCCGGCGTGGAAGCGATGCGCGATGGACAGCAGAGTTTCACGGGCATCGCCGCATGCGGCTTCGCTTCAATCAGTCGGACCGGCAAAGGGAATCCTGAGCGCCTTTCGGCAATGGTGGCTTCGGCAAACTATTTTGACGTCCTCGGTGTGCGGCCATATCTGGGGCGCGGCTTTCTTCCCGCTGAAGATGAGAAGCCAGGCGGCGCACCAGTGGCGGTGATCAGTTATCGCTTCTGGCAAACGCACTTCGCTGCGGACCCCAACATTCTTGGCCGGACGATCGAACTCAACCAGCGCCCGTATTCCATTGTTGGCGTGACGCCGGCGGCGTTTCAGGGCAGCCAGACTGGCGTGCGAACGGACCTATGGGTCCCGATCGTGATGGAAGCGCAGTTTAATCCTCTGGGCGACCTGCTCTGCTGCATGACCATCACTACTTCTGGTTGCTCGTCTTTGGACGATTGAGGCCGGGTATTTCTCTGGCGCAGGCGCAGGAAGAGATGACGCGGCGGATGAAACGGGAGGTAGACAAGTATCCCGAAGAGCACAAGGGCCACACCTCCGTGGCCGTGTACCCGCTATGGCGGAATCCGTTCGGCTTGAACTTTTTCATGGCGTCCCTATTACCGCTACTGATGTGCATCGCGTCCCTGGTGTTGCTGCTCGCATGCGCAAATGTGGCTAATCTCATGCTGGTCCGCTCGGTGGCTCGGCGGCACGAGATCGCGATTCGCATCTCCCTGGGTGCGAACCGGTGGCGGCTGGTGCGGCAACTGCTGATCGAAAGCCTGGGGCTTTCGCTGGGAGGAGGCGCTGTTGCGTTGCTGTTCACCCAGTGGACTCAGGGAGCGCTGATGGGATTCCTTCCCGTGACGCCGGATATTCCGCTGTCACTCACCGTTGAAACCGACAGGACCGTACTCTTCGCTACGCTGTGCATTTCGGTGCTGACCGGGGTGATTTTCGGGATCCTGCCCGCGCTGCGGGCGTCGGGCATCGCTCCGGCGGAGGTGGTGAAAAAAGAGGCTGGGAGTTTGTCGGGCGGGTTGGGGAAGGCGCGTCTGGCGAGCGGGTTGGTCGTGGCACAGATTTCGCTCTCATTGCTGATGCTGATCTGCGCAGGGTTGTTGATTCGCAGCTTCAGGAGCGCACAGAAAATTGATCCGGGATTCAATCCACATAATGTATTGATCGCGTCTTATGATTTGTTTCCGGCCGGATACACAGAGGCGACCGGCACAGAATTTCATCGCCAGATCCTTGCCAAGCTGAGAACTTTGCCGGGCATCCAGTCCGTCGCCCTTTCTGACCGCGTGCCGCTGACGTTCGCGGGCGGTTCAACCGCCGTGAAACCCGAAGGATATGCTTCTTCGTCGAATGAGTCGATGGAGACCCAAGTCGCCATTGTTACGCCTAATTATCTTCACACCATGCAGATTCCCCTCTTAAAAGGGCGTGACTTTGCCGCGCAAGATACGAAAGGATCACAACCGGTCGCGATTGTGAGCGAGGCATTTGCAAATCGTTACTGGCCAGGACAGGAAGCCGTGGGCAAGCAGCTCAATTCGGACCTCACCCACCAGTGGTTCACCGTTGTCGGCGTCGCGCGCGATTGCAAAGAAACGGGCCTGAATGAAAATCCCATGCCGTTTTTGTATTTGCCGGTGTCGCAGATCTACCGGCCCCAAATGATCATCAATGTGCGCACGGCAGGCGATCCCTTGGCGTTCGCCAAAACGGTTGAGAATGCGGTGCACGACATCAACCCCGGCATATTGGTTTTCGATGAGACGACGGTCGAATCGCGGGACCAGTTTTCCAGCTTCGCACAGCGTGTCGCTGGAACCTTCGTCGGGGCCTTCGGCCTCCTTGCTCTGGCCTTGGCCGCCATCGGGATTTATGGCGTGATCGCCTTCACCACGCGTCAGAGGACGCACGAAATCGGCATCCGCTTCGCGCTGGGTGCGACCGGTCGAGATGTGTTTGCGCCTGGTGCTGGGACAGGGATTAAGGCTGATTCTCCTAGGCGTAGGTTTGGGGCTCGCGTTGTCCTACGTTCTGACACGTTTTCTGAAGAGTTTGCTCTTGGGTGTCACCCACACTGACGCGCTGACATTTTCCACCGTTACACTTTTGCTTTGTGCCGTAGCTTTGGTCGCCTGCTTCATACCCGCGCGCTGGGCGACGCGAGTCGAGCCGATGATCGCATTGCGGCACAAATGACGCTGTCCAGCTATCTCGGATACGCCGATGTCACTCGGAGAGTTCTGGCTTTATGCATAATCTCTAGTGCCGTATCGACAGCGCTCCGCGAGCATGAATTGGTAGTTGGCGATGCTGGTAGTGGGAGCGTTGTGGATACGGCGATTTGCAGTAAGCGGCTAGCGCGGTGGATGTATGGGGATTGAATGCCGCCAGCTGAGAGCGGAGACGGCGGGTTGGCCATGGATCAAGGCGATGCTGGCTGGGATGGGCCGGTCCCAGGATGCGGTTTGCGTGTGGATGTGAGGTTTGCACGGGTGTCCGGGGAGATACGCAGCCGATTTGAGGCACAGGGCAACGAGGGCGGTGTCGGAAGCCGTTGAAGCGAGGAGTCGGGCAGGCATCGAAAGGCGCATGGTTTCCTCAGGAAGAGTCCGAGGTTGTGCAGTTGAGCGTGGCCAGTGCAACAGTGGAGCAACGTCGGATGACGTGCAGGGTTCCGCATTTGCACCGGGGACAGGATCGATTGAGTGCAGACTTCTGCTGTTCGGATATAGCAGCGTGCGGAGATCTACAGCCGTGGCGCGGAGATGAAGCCTCGAGAGGGCCAGGGCCTGTCGGCGGTTGCGGTTGGCGAGCAATCCGAAGTGGCGGATCTTGACGAAGCCTGAGGGCAGGACATGGAGCAGGAAGCGGCGGATGAACTCGACCGCATCGAGGGTCATGATGCTGCTGCGGTTGCCATGCCGGGAGTCCCGCCAGCGGAAGCGCACCTGTCCGTTGTCGAGGCTGAGGAGTCTTCCGTTGGAGATGGCAACCCCATGCGTGTAGCGGGCCAGGTACTTCAGCACATGCTCGGGTCCGCCGAACGGAGGCTTGGAGTAGACCACCCACTCTCGCCGGCGCAAGTTGCCAAGCAGCGCGTGAAATGCGCGTGGCGTAGAGGGTTCAGCCAGCTTGCCGGGGAAGCATAGTTCGCTGCGCCGGTAGCTCTGCTTGAGGAAGGCGAGCAGCTTGCCGCGGAACATGCGGCTGAGCACGCGCACCGGGAGGAAGAACCCGTGGCGTCTGGTTGGGATCCAGCAGGAGTTATTAAAAGCCAGTCCGCCGGTGGGAACGAGGCAGTGCAGGTGTGGATGGTGTCTCAAGTTCTGCGACCAGGTATGCAGCACGGCAAGCACACCGATGCGTGCACCGAGATGGCGTGGATCGGCAGCGATCTTGAGCAGCGTCTCGGAAGCTGCCCGAAACAGGAGGGTGTAGAAGAGCCTCTGGTTGCGCAATGCGAGCGGCGCCAGTTGTTCGGGTACAGTGAAGACCACATGGGCGTAGGGCACCGGCAGCAGACTTCGAGCCTGCTTGAGGAGCCAGCGATCGCGTGCTGAAGACTGACACTTGGGACAGTGCCGGTTGCGGCATGAGTCGTACGCAACAGTCTCATAGCTGCAGCGATCACATCGTTCGAGATGAGTGCCCAGCGCGGCCGTGCGGCACAGGCCGATATCGCGCAGCACCTTCCGCTGCTGGTCCGAAAGAGCATGGCCCCAGCACTGAAGGAACGCTTGCTGATGTGCGTGGAAGACATCGGCCACTTCGAGCCGATGTCCACTCATGCGGTTCTGTTCCCTCCCTGAGTAGGGTGGACGTTCCGAATGGGCAGACCGTCGAGTGGGCTTGCGGTAGCATGCAGCCGCGCTTCGGAAACGTGCAGGTAGCGGGAGGTGGTCTCCAGATCGCGGTGGCCGAGCAGAAGCTGGATGCTGCGCAGATCGGTGCCTGCATCAAGCAGATGCGTGGCGAAGGAGTGACGCAGTACATGCGGGCTGAGCGGTTTAGAAATGCCCAGTTGTTTGCGCAGCTTCTGACAAGTCACACGCACCGTGTTGGCCTTCAAAGACTGACCCGGTTCCTCCCCGGGAAAGAGCCAGTCGGTGGGCTTGCGCCAGCGCCAGTAAAGGCGCAGCAACTCCAGCAGCCTGGGCGACAGCATGACCTGGCGGGAGAACTTGCCCTTGCCCTCGCGGATGTTGATGATCATCCGCTTGCTGTCGATATCGGTGACCTTCAGATCCAGGGCTTCCTGACAGCGAAGTCCTGCGCTGTAGTACAGGGCCAGCAGGCGCGCGGTGCTTGGTGTTCATCGGCGCATCGAGCAGGGCGCAGACTTCCTCACGGCTCCAGACCGTAGGCAGCTTGCGGCGCACCTTGGGCTTGATGATCTCCTGATCGAACCAGGTCTGCTTCAGCGTCCGCATGTAAAGAAACTTCAGCGCCGACCGGGCTCCCTGAATGGAACCCCAGGCAAGCTTGCGTTCGTTCAGTAGATACAGCAGGAAAGTACGAACATGTTCCGGGCCAAGCTGATCGGGAGACTGGTGGAAGTACCTTGCGAACTCAGCAACGATCTCGGTGTAGCGACGAATTCGTGCGTTCGGAAAAGTTGCGCAGCCGGAGGTCCTCCTGCATGCGCTGGCGTAGATGTGTCATTGGACACCTCCTTGGGTGTCCAACACTCTACCCAAGTGCCACAAAAGCATAACCTCCCGCGCTAGCGGGTTAGTGCAAATCGCCAATGCACTCACCGAGCATAAAGTTTGTAGCTAGAAGAGATTCAGAAGCGATTCTGCATTGCTTCAGGTGTTGAGTCGATAAAATCCATTATCGCGTTAAGAAACTTGAGGCGGGGGGGTAGGTGAATAGGCAGTGATCTGATCCCTCTGGTTAGTAAAGAATCGTTAACTCCCGCAGAGTTCAACGCCGTCTCCGATATTCCCCTGATCTGGAATGCCTCGCCAACATCACCAATCCCAAAACCCGTCGCTTCTATAAAAGCGACGTTTCGGAATTTCTGGCGTTCACAGGTCTGTGGGATTCGTCCCAGCTGCGATCGGTGACGCGTGCCCACATAATCGCCTGGCGCAAGGATCTGGAGGTCCGCTCGCTCGGGCCTGCCACCATCCGGCGCAAGCTCTCCGCGCTTTCATCGTTGTTCGACTATCTTTGTGAACGCAACGCTGTTCTGGGCAATCCGGTGGACGGCGTGAAGCGGCCAGCTACCAATAATAATGAAGGCAGCACCCCTGCCCTTGGCGATGCCCAGGCACGGCGGCTGCTCGATGCGCCTCCAGCCGATACGCTCAAGGGCGTGCGCGACCGGGCAATCCTCGCCACCCTGCTCTATCACGGCATCCGCCGTGAAGAGCTGTGTCTGCTCCGCCTGCGCGACATACAGAGCCGCCAGGGCGTGATGCATGTTCGTTTCCAGGGTAAGCGCGCCAAAATCCGCCTCATCGCTATTCATCCGATGGAGCTGCGACTCATCGAGGAATATTTCCAGATGGTGGCGGAGGTGTTGTCGACGGAACAGGCTTTGCCGCGGGGGCAGGCTGAGATGACGGTTCCGGTGCTGGGTCCTGGGCGGCGGGTGCTGCATCAGGGTCCGGTACTGCAGTTTGACCGGTTGGTGCAGTAGACGGCATCGGTTTCTGTAGCGGCGTGGGTAGGGTTACAGTAGCGACGGCGCTGGGATCATCGCGGAGCTTGAGATACAACGTGGCTCCGTCGGCCGGTGTCGGTATGCTGAAATTGTTTTCGGCGAAGCCGGTGGGCACGTCGGTTGGCTTGGAGAAGTCTTTTGCCGCGGCGAAGGATTGCACGAGGAAGAATTCGCTGCCGTCGACAGTGCACGTAGGAGCGTCCGCGCTGGTGCAGTGGATAGCGGTGATCTCCGGCACCCGGACGAGCGTGCCAAGTGGTGTCCAGTCCCCTGGGGTACCATCTGCCGTGACCGGACGCATTTGCAACCTGCCAAAACCTGATTGACCGAACGCCTTTAACGGATCCAGAGTGGCGACTGCAGTGTGGTCGTCCTGAAGGACGAGGTTGTTCGTGGCGAGAGAAAGGGAAGTGTGCACTGACCCATCGGCAGTGGCGACTTCAATGGTCTGTGTGCGGGGGAAGACGTCCTTCGTTTGCACGACGAAGGTGAGCTTGCCATCGAGAGGAATATCGTTCTTCGCATCGAGGTTGACAGGCACGGCGCCATCCTTCTGCGTGGGTGTGGCCTTGAAAGAGAGCAGCTTCAGACCCGGGCGCGCAGCTTCGGTAGAAATCTTGACAGCCATCGTGCGGCCGTCTTTCAGCTTGACCGTCGCGTCGGAGCCGTCGTTAGGTGAGACGCCCGCGTTGGCGTGAAGATGTATGGTTTTGTCGTTGTCGCCTTCGCCGGCGGGTGTGAAAGTCTGCTTGTCGATTTCGACGGAGACCACATCCTCGAGGCCCTCGCCAGTTAGGACGGCTATGTTGTCTCCGGCGTGAATCTTGATGCCATCGAGGTGAATGCCAGCGGTGTACGCGGTGAGTGGGACTCTGTCTCGATCTGAGTTGCCGTACTGCTGGATGGCAAGTGAGTAGCCGCCGGGTTGAACGGTCTTGAGCGGAACATCCAACGCAAGCGTGTCCTTCGCATCTTTGCCTGAAGCGGGTTTGAAGGTGACGTCTACGTCCTTCTCCTTGTCGCCTCCAACAAGGACAATGTGCTGGACGCAGGCGGCGCCTTCACCTTTAAGAGTAAGGTGATTATCCTGGCCGGCGAGCAATTGGGTGCTATTGACGATCTTCCAGTTCTTGCCCTCGACCTGTTGGATAGTGATCGTAGGGCCTTCGAAGGAATCGAAGCCCCAGTAGCCCCGCACGGTGCCCGTGATGGTCAAATCGGTTGTCGTACCGATCTTTACGTCAGGCTTCGCGGCCGTCGCGGTGCCGTCTTGAAGCTTCACGTCCTGAAGTTGCTCGCGCTTATCTTCTTTCGACGCGACGAGCCCGCCTTCGAAGGCGTCAGGCGTGAGCGGTATATCCGTGGGCGCGCCGGTTCGATGGAGATGCAGTACAAGATCGTGCGCGAAGCCGCTCGAAAAGACGAGCGGGGCGCCTTCGAGCGGAAGGATCATCTTGGGCTGCGATAGACAGGAGACCTGGTTGGGATCGTGCGGACGAAGGGGCGGCAGCTTGGCCATCTGAATGGCAGGCAGACCGATGACGATGACCGATTCGGGTTTGTGGAAAGAGGGCGGAGCGTTGAGCCTCAAGTTGAGCGAGGCCGCCTGTGGGAAGCTGAGTCCAGGAATGTATTGGTACTGCGCCGTGCGTAGCATACCGACGAGGTGAACGAGATCCACAACCGCACCGACATAGGCTGAGTAGAGTCCGCCCCCGGCAGGCTGTGTATAGGAAGCAGCATTGATAAAGTCAGAGGAAGGGCCAGTAGATAGCGCTTCGGCGATACTTTGACCGTGACCGTCCTCAAGGAGAACGGGAGCGCTGGACTGAGTGAGGCAGATTACCTGCTGATCTACGGGCTGCTTGAAGCAGTCGGCGTTCGGCTTGAGTCCGAGCGTGGCGGCAAGCTTGGCGGAGTGGTCCTGGATGGCTTTCGGGTCGTCTTGAGGTACGGTTTTCATGGCGGCCAGGTAGCGCTCGATGCGCTGCTGCTCGAAGGATGCTTCATTGAGATCAGCATCGGCGCGAATGAAGAGACCTGGTTTGCCCTTCACGGCGGAGCGAAGAGTTTTGAAGTCGCCGCCGGTCTCAGGCGCGACAAAAAGCAGGGCCTGCTGCGCTTCGTTGGGAACGGTGACCGTTGTGCCTTCAACAGTCTTCTTTTCCCAGGTGTCGATCTCGGTGAACCAATTGTCAGGAGGCTCATTTGTCGTGCCACGAAGGAAGGCGACTATGAACAGCAGATGGTTGGACTGAGTCGGTGGAAGGTCAGCCTTGATCCATATTTTGTCGCCGGGCTGAAGGTTGGGGACCTCAGCGATGGGAAGTGTAGAATGCCCCCGGGTGATGCGGATATCAATCGTAGGACCGACTAGGTCGAACCGCGCTTTATCGTCAGCGCGAAGGGCTGCCACAAAACACATGGCGAGAAGATAGACTGCAACTTTCAGTACTCTCATCTCGGTTTCTTAGACGCGAGGGATATTGAGCGGGTTGTGAAACGTTGTCTGAAAAGACCCAAGACCTCACTTTACGGTTTACTAGTCGACTCAAACGCTCCACCTAAAGGACTTCGATTGGCTCGGGCTGCACGTTTTTTCCACCAGTAAGGGGGTGCCTGTGAATCCCAAAGTACGACGGACCCTCGAACTGCTCGATGGCCGATTTGCACAGGACGGCGGCGTCTCGTACGCCGCACTTGAGACATCGCTCGAGCTGGCGCGTCAGGCCGGCGATCTTGACAGAGAAGCCGACATGGCGCTGGAGATGGCGACTCGACTATCATCGGTGTCCAGGTTCGCGTCGATGCTGGCTCACCGCGGACAGGAGCTGCTGGGGATGCCAACGGCGGCCGACGCGCTCGAACCTGCGGTTCCTCTTCTTGAGCGGGCGGTGGAGCTTGCCGCCACTACGCAGAATGGCAAGCGCGAGACATTCGCCCGCAACCGACTCGCCGACTGTTACATGCAGTCCGAGCAATTCGAGAAGGCGCTGGCGGAGTTCGCCAAAGCCCTCGAGCACTGTCAGATGCCAGAGGATGCGCCGCTGGCGTACGACACGGTACAGAAGATTGGCGACTGCCATCTGCAGCTCGAGCAGGACGCCGACGCTCTTTCCGCGTACGAGCGAGGTCTTGAGATCGCCAAAGAGATCGATGACCCGTTCGAAATCCACGTGCAGCTCGGAAAAATCGCCAGCGCCTTGAACAACTTGAAGCGATACGACGAAGGTCTCGCGCACTACACGGAGGCCCGCGGTCTTCTGATGCGCATTGCGGTCGATCCGGCCCTTCAGCAACGTGTTTCGGTGCACAGGAATCTGTTCAACGTGGCCGCCCTGCCAGGCCTCATTGCGTATACAGAGGAGCGGATCTCTCATACCAGGGAGGCGCTTGGCCGAGACCTCCTGCGTGAGCTGCCCTATTGCTTGGCGTCGATTGCCTCGGCGGCGCTGACGGCGCAGACGGTTCCCGATCTGTCTGGCTGGCCCGTCTATCGTGAATTGAACCGAGCCGTGCAGGCAGCAGTTGCCCTGTTGAACAGCATGCTCAACCTCCCGTTCGATGAACAGGCCACAGATGAATCGGAGGCCGGGACGCCGAAGTTGGTTGGCGCGTTCGCCCGTCGTGCCGTGGATCCTGATGTCTGCGATCCGAAATCGCTCGTGAGCGCCGCTCGCTATGTCACGCAGGTCGACCGATCGCGTCGCACCGCCACTCATCTTCGCAGGGCAGAGGCCAGCGCCGCAATACCGGGGCCGTTCGGCGGCGGCACTTCGCCGCACGCTCTCTATCTCCGGTCGTTCGCCGCAAGCCCGCACCTGCCACGCGTGGTCGTAGAGCCCTGGGGCTTCCTGGACCTCGAGGAGGTGTTGGCGTGCCGCTTCGACGAATCGCCGTTGATTGCGCTCGGCAATCCAGAGCTCGGACGATTTGGTCCGGGTCGTTTAACCACACCTAATGAAAACTGGCGCGCGGTTCTCCGCGCGCTGGGCATGGAGGCGCAAATAATCATTGTCATCCCCACGCACACGCAAGGCACGTCGTGGGAGATCGAGTGGGTCACGACCAACAAGTTCTTGCACAAGACGTGCTTCCTGATGCCGCCGCCCGGACCCGGCGACGACGCGTGGTGGGCGGATAACTGGCGTGAGCTCAAGAACTGGGCGGTCCGCTTCGGGTTCAATCTGCCGGCCTACACGCCGGACGGATCGGTGTTCAGATTGACTTCCGAAGGGCAACTCGACCAGATCGACTTTTCGGTGATTTACAGCGACGGGGACTTGAAGATGCCGCTGATGTACCGGCTGTTGTTCCAGCCCAATGTCTCGTGGGACTTCGGCTACGGCGTCCAGCAAAGCATGGAAGCGGATCGGGCCCGTGGCACCTTCGAGGCATGTCCGGCCGCTGCAGAGCATTCCAACGAGGCGTTTGAAGGTTTGCCGCCCGAAAACCAGAAGATGCTGGCTGCGCTCGAAGCCTCAGACCGACTCGAGATGTCGAACTGGTTTTACGACGCACCACAGGTTCCCAGAGAACCCGGTGTCCTCATGTATTTCGAAACCCCGTTTCGGATGATGTGGACTGAAGCCGTCGACAATTTGAACGAGACGCTCAGCCATCATTCAGACGGGGCGGTGAGCGACTTTACGCGGATGCTGTTTCATCTGAAGGTGCTGAATCACCTGACACCCACGCAAATCGATCAGCTCAACACGGAAGCACTCACCATCGAGTCGATCATGAGCTTTGAGGTGAAGCAAATGGTGTCGTATAGGTTTTTAGTCGTGAAGGACTCAGACCGTCGAAAGCGGATCGCGGACGCGATCGTGAGGGGCGCTTCGAAACACGGCGTCCCGGGGTTCGCCCGCGTCCTCGTCAAGTAATTGGCAGAGTAGCCAATTCTCGCGTTTTCCATCGCGGCTGCGACCCCATGCGGCGGCATAGGCGGCACGCGTGCGGCGCGGCGAGGACCATGGAAGGATGTTGAGCCGGTGTATTCGCGAAGGCAACATGGCGCCAACGATTGGGTTTGTGCCGGATCGCGCGATTCGGAGACAATCCACTTGGACGTAACACGCCCTAAACGCGGCTGTGGCTGACTGGATCCCGTCCCGAGCGTGTCGTCGGCCACTCGGAGAGAGGTCGATCTGGAGTCCTCCCGTGAAGCCCGGACCGGGGGCGACCCGGGCAACAACGGAATCATGGATAGAACCCTTCCTTAGGAACTCGGAAATCAATTTATGTTGCGTGTAACGCCACTTCGGACAAGTGCCCAAAACTGTCGCCGCTTGCCAACCCAAGTAGTGAATGATAAAGCTACGATGAAAACGCTTGCGTAGGCTGATCGTGGTGAGCGAGATCACCACGAGGAGGTGGCAAGTGTTTTTTGTTGGAGTGGACGCGCACAAAAATACATCACAGATTACGGTGATGGACGAGTCTGGGAAAGTGCTGCAGCGGCAGCGAGTGCCCAGCACTCCCGACGGGTTCCGGCAAAGTTTGAGTGGATTCGGCCACCCAATACAGGCCGTGTTAGAAGCCAGTTATTGTGGGGGTCCCATGTTCGACTGGTTGGATGAAGTTGCCGATGAAGTCGTGTTGGCGCATCCGAGCAAGGTTCGAGCCATTGCGGAAGCGCGCATTAAGACCGACAAGATCGATTCGGAAATTCTGGCACATTTGTTGCGCGCCGATCTGATTCCGAAAGCGTACGCCCCATCGAAAGAGGTTCGCGCAGTGAAGCGCGTGCTGCGACAGCGGCTATTCCTGGTACAACTTCGGACCATGGTGAAGAACCGCATTCGTGCACTATTGGCTCAGCACGCAGTCGAAGTGCCGAAGCTGAGCGACCTATTTGGCAAATGCGGGTTGGCCTGGTTACGTCAGATTGAGTTGTCGGGCCCAGACGGAAGTCTGCTCCGTGAGGATCTGCAACTGCTGCAGGTGTTCGGCGAAAAGATCGCATCCACGGAGCGCTTGATCGAGCAACTCGCCACAGGCGATGAGGCGGTGGTCTGGCTGTCCAGCCTGCCAGGAATTGGGAAGTTCCTTTCGGTCGTGGTTCGTTGGGAAGTGGACAACATCGAGCGGTTCGGGGAGGCGAAGAAGTTCGCCAGCTACACCGGCTTGGTTCCGTCCACGTATGCCTCATCGAATAGAACCGTGCATGGGCGTCTCACCAAGCGGGGCAACAAGTGGCTTCGGTGGGCGTTTATCGAGGCGGTTACCCCGGCAGTGCGCAGTTCCGCGAAGCTTCGTGCGCAATATCAACGAATGAAAATCCGCCGTGGAGCGAAAGATGCACGCACGGCGATCGCCAGGAAACTTGCTGAACTGGCTTGGACAGTCTGGACAGAGCGTCGCTGCTATGAAGAGCGCTGAAGGTCGGTGCCTGGCAACACGCTCGCCAGCGAGGACCCCAGCTGCCCTTCATAACGTCCTGGGCAAAAGGCCCCTTGATAAAGGTTAGGGAGCTGCGGGTCCTATCGTAGAGTGTGTGCCGGCTTCGGCAGGGCACGGATGGAAGGATGACCAAAGGTCCTCAGCTACGAGGTCGGGTGGAAGTATGCATCGATGAACTGACCAAGGAAAAAGACAGTAGGGAGTAGAGAGTTGACAAGCGTTTTCATGGAAGGACGTTATCATTCCCATCAGCTTCCCGGACGATCGGTTGCGCGGCCTGGTGTCGATCTCCATCGCGAACAGGCACGCTCCAGCGATACATCGACCGCCTCCTCATCCGTAAATGACCAAGCCGGAACTGTCCAGGTACCGGGATTACCGACAGCCGTATTTGTTTCCGGTCGCGATCTACGGTCATGGCCGTTCGGCGATGGCGATCATCCGTAACCCTTTCTGCGTCGCTAAAGATCATTGCACTGACAAGGGAGTTAGGGGGATTCTCCAGTCTCAGCGGTCTAAAACAGTGAGTGAGTTAGCTTGATATGATCGGTGTCGCCGTTAGGTCCAGGTTGTCCGGCACGTCACCCGGATTCAATGGCGGTCAACTCGTCTGGCATCCGATGTTGCCCTGCACAGGGATGGCCGAACACTTTAAATGGCATGTGGCACATGCAGAGCTTCAATGGAAATAACGACCCGCGGAGCCGCGATTTAACGCCTGCCGGAGTGCTAATCGGGGGAAGCCAAAGTGCTGGAGCGGTCAATTGACCGCCCCTCTCTCGGATGCGCGCCTTTCACTGAAGCAGGTCGATGTTTCAGCCCTGGGCGAGATCGAGCGGTCGGTTTTGGCCGCCACCCTGAGGACGTATGGTTTCGATTACTACAGCAAGGATGATATCGATCATGGGACGGCAAGCCTGAGCAAGTTGCTGGCGGGAGCCGAAGTGCAATTCGATTCGTCCGGAGGGCGCAGGTTTGCGGGCGACCGAACTTTGCCCAGAACCCGCTATTTCTCGGTCCTCGAGGGCGGCTCTGACGGGCGAACACTGCTAGGGGAAATGTCGGCGTATCTTACCGGGTCTACGTATCCCGGTCTGGTGTCGCTGTTCGACACGGATGGAGCCAATACCTTGGAGCTGTTGGGAATTCTGTCCGACATTCCCAAGCGAAACTGCCGGGCTCTCGACCTCGCCGTGCCTTCTTTGTTGGTTGCCGTCCGGCCCCTGAATACCGATCCCGTACTCGCTGATACATACGGCAAGGGAAGCCAATATGTGGCTCAGATCCCTTATCAGCTGTCCGACCGTACGATCACGGGCGCGCTCGATCTTCGCGAGCCCGAGGCGCGAACATGGCTGTTAGCGAAGTTCAACGGCACCTTTCGCATAGGAGAAGAGGACTTTCCCGTGCTGCCTGGCCGGAGTCCCCTGGTCGACTTCGAGCAGCTTTTGCCGACCCTGCTCGACCAGTGGTTGGGCGGGGGATGGACGACGGGCAACATCACTGGTTTTTTCGCCCGGGAAGCGGGCGCGGGCGGGCTGGTCTACCCATCTGCCCGCAGGAACGCCTGCGTCGAAATACGCGACCACGTCGTCATGGGCTCCTCCGGCTGGTGTTTCGTGTCCTACGAGGGTGCTCCGAAGATGGAGACGAACATTCAAGTCAGCATTGCGTCCGACGATTGGCCCGCCCGGGTCGGCTGGTCGCCGCAAAGCGTCGGATGGGTCCGTGAACTGATTCCGCTGACCGGCGTCGAAATCGAGTATGTTCGATCGGGATCTCGCACCGGGAGTTTCGCCGTGCATGGTTTGGCTGAGTACAATTCGGCCGCCTTCCGGCTCTCTCAGGTAACGACGGTGCTCAAGTGCCTGGATTCAAAACTGGGAGATGAGGTCAGCGGCAGGCTTTCGTACTTGGCGATGTACAGCAGGACACAGGAGATCAGTTGGCTTTCGGGGGTGCTGTATGGCGCGCTGCTCGGCGACGCTCGATCACTCGCAAATCTGAAGGCAGCGGCTACTGATGCCGGCTCGGATTTTGAGCGGGAGACGCTCGCCGGTGCCCAGCGACTCGTCGCACTGGTACCGCCTGCCTTTCACGCGACTGGTTCGCTCGCCAAGGCGCTTGGATTTTCGTAACTCAGCACCGCCTGGGGGAGACAGTTCGCTTGCTCGGCTCCATGCTGTCGAAGCGCCCGTGTTCGCAATCTGCGTCTACACCTGCCGCAAAAAATAGGTCTGCCGCTCGTCTTCGAGCGGCCGCAGCACCTTGGCAGTGTATTCGTGTGCGAATTGAGATCCCGATGGATGGTTGACTTCTAGACCCGATAAAATCCATTATCGCGGAATTCAGCCTCGAATCGTCCGTTCCCGGCCCATCGCCAGAAGTCCGAGTCAAGGTCGCAGCATGTGTTGAGTTCGGCGTCTGGGCCACTCTTCCTAGCGCTATCGTTGCCGCGCGGCTAGCAGTGCTGAGGATACGCGATCGCACTTCGTCAACTGTCGCCGCGATACACACCCGCGTGTGTTACTAGACCCTAGCCCGTTTGGAGAGAGTAATGCTGAAATTTGCTACTGTGCCTTGAATGAGTCGTCGGATTCTGCGCCAGGACGGGGCTTCCACGCGAGACTGTAATACTGGCCGCGATCACGGGCCCAGGGATCGAACGCATTGATCACCGGTTCCAATTCCGGCGTCAGCTCGGGAATATTGCGCATGAGTACCCGCTTCATTGGCGAGACAGGTTGCGTGTGCCCATTGGGAGTGCCCTTCTCCATCATTACTCCGCCTGGGCCGTTGTTATTCACCCAGTTGACGCCAAGCGTTGTGTAGAACTCCGGGCGGAAGGAGGAAGTGAAAAACCGATCGCTGAAGAGCCTTCGCGAAGCGTTGAGAATGAAGACCACGAACTGGGTTTCCGAAATGGCAAAGCCGTGCGGACGACGGTACTCCGCGAGGTAGCCCACGACTGTGTCGACGTCTTCGATATTGTCGATGGCAGTGCCGTTTGGATGACCGAGGCAGTCGTTGATCGGCGAGCCGTCGTCGTTCACTTGCGCGTCTGTAATGATCTTCGACGTATTACATACGTGCTGGCCGTAGAGTTCACGCAACGTTTGGATTGCGTCCTGCTGCTCGATCCAGTCGGGTGACCCTGGCGCCGCAGCCGGATCGCGGAAATCGTCGAAGCTGGTCAGCTGGCGGAGACCGTATTGACGCCTGAATTCATTGAAGCGCGGTACTCCGTGTTCGCGGTCACGAATAATATCGAGCGCAACAACGTCGATCTGCTGAGTCTTGCTGTCCAGCCTTCCCATCTTGAGGTTTTGAAGAAATAGCGGTGAGTTGTGCAGCGTGAGAAGGCCAAGACGCTGGCGTCCCAGCGTGAGCGCCCAGTTCTCCATACCCATCGATTGCATGAACGGAGTCGCCTTGCCTTGGAAGGTCTCGACCACCGGAACGCGCTTTGCAATCTTGTTCGGGTCGGCTTTGAAGTCACGATATTCAAGCAGATCCGGAACCAGCGGATGCAGACGATATACGGAGACGAATTCTTCGGGGAAATTGAATGGCGAGCCGAAATGATTCACGCCGCCGTTCGTGTATTCCGGCTTTGTGATGTCATATCCAGAGACCTTGCTGCCCAGCCCGAAGATTCCCGGGCCAGACGCGAAGACGGAATACCATTCGGTGGTTTTTTTGACGTTTGTCGAGTCTCCAAAATTCCTGGTGACGACCTCGCTCAAGGCCTTCGAGATGAGCGGGTCGCTTGTGCCTAGCAGACCGCTCCAGTTGGCGTTCATCCCCAGGTAGAGAGGATCGTTATAAAGCAGTTGCGGCGTCCACTCGGTGGTGTGGATCTTCGCAATCTCCGCAGCTACCACGAGCCGCGCGACCTCGAATAACTGGTCGGGGGTTACATCACGATAGCGGACTACCTGCTTCGGATTCGCAGGGTCGCGCAGCCCGCAGTCGGCATTAGGCGTTTGCGCGGCGACCCGGCGAAACTCGACAACGAAGGAATTATGCTCGCGGGCGAACAGGTTATGCAGAAAGCTCAGGCCGATCGTCCAGTTGTCCGGAAATGCAGTCGCTTCCTGCCCTGCCCACTCCGGATTGATGGGATCATTCGGCCCGAATACCGGCAGGTATCCCGGACTGGATTGACCCGCAACCGAAACCAGCAATAGCTTCGCCGGATCCGATGGATCGCGCTTCACCCGCTGGCGGGAAGTATCGTCGAAGCCGTAGAGCATCGAGGCGTCCCACCACGCCGTGTTGGTGTTGCGCATGGTCTTGGGGGCCCGGTCCAGGTAGGTGTGTCCGTTGTAGGTAAATGTTCCTGGCGCGGAATCCTGTGCGACATAGCCTTTGTCCATTCGGTCGTCGGGGCGGCAACCGAGCTTCTGAATGTCTTCGGAAGTAAGCGGCACTTCAGCGCCGTTCACGAGCTTTGTCGCGCAACCTACGCTCATATACTCGGTCTGGTTGTGTCCTTCTTCGAGATGCGAAAACCAGTCGTGCGTCATGAACTGGATCCAGTAGGCCGCAAGAACATTGAAGAACGGGGCCTTCTTGTAGTCACAGTTGGCTGCGTTGGAGTCGTTGGGCAGGCCGTAGCCTTCCTGGCATTTTGCCGGATCGGACTGGATTCGAGTAAACAGCCGGCGGCTAATCACCTGTGGATCGGGCTCAAGCAGCGATAGGCGGTTTCCGTGGCGATTGCGAGTCAGTTCATTCAACCCCTGGTCGGGAAACGAAGTCTCAAACTCAACGTTGCGCGCAAACAGCATTCCACTGGAGCCCATGGCAGGATTGAGCACGTCGTTGCATATCCCCGTGACGGTCCTCGACCGTATCAGATCGCCTTTGCACACCTGCACGCCATCGCCTCCGACGGCGTTGTAGAAGGGATTTGAGGAGCCAAGTCTCATCTCCGGCCAGACCTTCAGGGCAGGTCCGCCTACTCCGTTCAGGCCCTGCACGTACTCGGGATACGACCCGGAGTTATCGAAGAGATTGAATTTGACCAATTCGACGCGCTGCAGTTCGAGGTCGAGCAGTGCCCCAGCTACGCCACGCTCAGCGGGTAGTTTCGAAGAGAGAAATCCCGTGGGCAGAGAGGACATGTCCCCGGTGCCCCAGTAATTGCCCCAATCAACCCATGGAGTTCCGCGAAACTGCAGCGCCTTGTATCCGCCGCGGCACATCGCCGTTGCTTCCGATACTTTGCCTTGAAACCGCGGTGCGCGGTCCGCCGGAATCTTAAGGACCTTCAGTTCGTCCGAAACCATCTGCCCGCACGCCAGCAGCGCCTTGGCCTCTTCCTCTTTCGGCGAAGGCGGTTTCGAACTCTGATTTGCGGTAGGGGTGTTTTGCGCATGCAACAGGCAAGCTGCTGCCAATATGAAAGGTGCGAAACCCAGAAGTCTCATTCGCTGCTCCCAGGATTCTCTTCGAGAAGAGGGATCGCAACTCACCTGCCAGCTCAAGACCTGTCGGGCTGAAAGTGGGAGTAACGCTTCCTCGATTCGAGAGAAGATTCAATCTCTGTTTAGTGCAACAAACACCTGAAGCGCATCACGTGTCCCTGGAGAAATATCCGCGGGCGGATTGCGGATGATTATGAGAGGTCGGGACTGCGTGAAGAGCTTGCATCGGTTATCAGCGGGCAACGCAGTGAGAAACAGCGGGAATGCTATCACCCGTACATGGTGCTCGCAATTCTTTTTATGGCCATTGCCGACCAGCATCAGAAAATCCGACGCCGAGCTCAGCTGGCAACTGTCTTCCCCAGCACATACTCGTCGAAGTTCGGCAGCGGCTTGATAAACGGAGCCAGCTTCTCCGCCGCTTGCGCCGTCGTCAGCACATCCTTCGGGTCGAGCTTGGTGATCTGTGCTGCTGCTGGATTGGGCTCCAGCACATCCTCGCGCACCAGCCGGCCGCGATCGTCATACGGCCAAATGGTCTCTTCAAAGTTCGTGTAGAGATACATGCAGTCCGGCTCAGCCTTCATCCCCTTGAGCTTCAGCATGTCCAGCAGCAGTTCTGAAGAGAGCCCTTTCGGCAGAATTCCGAGCGCCTTCGACGACAGGATCGATCCGCCCCAGACCTGCTGATGCGCCAGCACCGTCAGCGCGATAAAGTTATCCGCCACCGCCACCTGCGCGTTCTCGCCATAGAAGATCGTCTGGTTGGTCTCGGCCCAGAACTTATACAGGTTGCGGACGTTGTCCTTGCCTGTGATGGTCGTGTTGAAGCCAAGCGCATGCAGGTTGTACACCGGGTTGTCGACCATCATGTCGTCTCCCAGCACATCGTCATACCGTCCTGACATCTCGAGATATAGATGGCGTTCATATGCCAGCAGCAGATAACGATGGCGCGGGTTGGTGGTGATGCTGATTAGCTGGTCGACCGGGGCGAGGGACTTGGTAATGTCGAGATTCATCGTCGTGCTCTTTCCTTTTTTCTCACCGTGCCCTTGCCGGGGCGCGTTCTGTGATCTTATGGCTCCATATTCGCCGGGACAAGCGCAGCTGCCGGTCCCGGGCCGGTGTAAGCGCGCATCATGTTCCACGCGGTGAGGGCCACGCCCACGTTGATCGCGCCGACCACAATTACTTCCCACATCTTCGCCACATGAACGGGCATATCTGCAGGAGGCGGCGCGGCGAAGATCACTTTCTGGTGATAGATGGCCAGGGCAGCCAGCACGTAGATCGTCGTGATGACCACCCAGTTGAGGATCGGCGCCCACGGCCGAGCGGCTTTCTTCTCCGGCGTGTTATAGAGCTTCTGCAGCGCGCGCCTCGGGCCCACATCGAGATACCGGTAAGCCACCAGCCAATAGAGCAGCCCGTAGTAAGAGAACCAGTTCAGCGCAAGCGACGCGACGAGCACGTGCAGCGAGATCTCGAAGTAGTTGCGGAAGCGCACCCAATGCCCGATAAGCGCGCCGAACGACTGCGGGTTGCGATTAAAGTACGAAGCCACCGGCAGAGACGACGAGAGCAGCGCGATTCGCCCGCCCCAGTACCAAAGCCGGCTTTTGTGGTGCAGCGAGATCGGGCCGCAGACCCAAAGGTCCAGCGTAACCACGATCAGGTGAAAGGTGAAGATCTCGATTGCCTTCCGATTCCCGAACAAGGGATTCAGCAGATCCTGAGGCTGGAAAAAACCCTGATAGACTTGCCGAACGCCCACCCACATCCCCCAAAGAAGCAGGATCGAATAGACACACGTGATAGCAATCGAATCCGCAGTGACGGGGGATAAGTTCATGGGCGATTAACATAGTGGATGCAGGCGCGCGGAGTCAACGAAATTTGGAGACCTGTTTTACCCAAGTGGATTCGGGCCAAGCGCTCCAATGGGTATTGCTTATGGATCCATTGTGGTTGCCGAAATCCGGGAGGTACCTCTTCATCGCAATCCTGAACGATAAACCGGATTATCAGGGCATCTTGGCAAGCGAGATTTGGAATCGATCATTGACCGCTTCCTTGAACTTCTGCCGGCACCCGATGTATCGTTCCGTCGTTTGCACGGACGCGTGACCGAGAAGAAATTGAATTTGTTCGAGTTCGCTTCCCCCACCATGGCAGAGGCGTGCGCACGTGCGGCGAAGATCGTGGGGTGCCAGATGGTCAATGCCGATTCGTTTGGCGTATCGCTTCACGGCATACCAGACTACGTCAGTTGTCACTCCTTCATCCTGCCGAGTCCCATTCTTCGAAAGTCGTCTGAACACCTTGCCCTCAGTCACTCCTGTCTCGTGGATCCAAACATCTATAAGACCTTTACACCACGCCGGCACGGGGACCGTTCGCAGTCGTCCGCCCTTTCCAACCATATCGACGATCACCCAGTCGCCTTCCCTCAATTGCAGCTGATCCAATCGTAGGTTCACGGTTTCCGAACGTCGCAGACCACATCCGAGCAGCAGTCCGATCACTGCTGCATCTCTTTTGCCGCGCAGGGTGTCTTGAGAGCCGGCATCGAATAGCTCTTGCGCCTGATCGCGAGTTAGCCAATTGCCAATCCTCCGCCCAAGGCGCTTGACGCCCTTAACTCGTCGGATTCCAATTGCCAACTCCGGGCTGAACCAACCGCTCTCCGCAGCCTCATCTGCCAACCGCCGGATCGCGGAAAGATGAAGATTGATAGTAGCGGCTGACAGAGAAAGCCCCTCAAGGAACGAGTGGTACCGCACCACGACGAACCGGTTAAAGCCTAGTCGGGGCTCAGAGCAATACCAGGCGATAAACTTGTCGATGGCATATTTATAACTCCGACGGCAACGTGGAGACGCGAGCATATTGAGAACGGTAGTCTTCGATTGTTCTAGTTCAGGGACGGTTAGACTCGCAGAACAACTGGCCGACTTGCGGGGTTGTTATTGGGGAGACATAGGAGGCGGCTCCTTCAACCGCCTCCCAATGTTGCGTCCACACAGATCCAGGCTCGAAATACGAGGAATTCTAAATCAACTCTTCTGGCAGGAAGAACCAGCGGTTTTTGATGATCGAGGGCGACGTGAGGGCTGATTCAGAGAAGGCTCTGAAGGTATCGCGCCCCCTCGAATGCAATGTCTTCTGGTGACACCTCGACATCTGCCCATATTGCCCCAGGTGCAGCTGTTTCTGTCGAAGAATAGCCGAAACCCTCGATCATAAGGCAGCCACAATATCCGATCTTGCGAAGAGCGCCGATGACTGCCTCAAAGTCGATATGTCCCGAACCCAAGAGCCCCCGATCGTTTTCGCTCGCGTGAACGTGCTTCAAGCGGTTACCTGCGACGCCGATTGCGTCCGATAGGACCTTTTCTTCGATGTTCGCGTGAAAGGTGTCGATCGTCACTCCAATGCGAGGATGGTCGACAACATCACAAAGCGCTCTCGCATCCTGAGCTGTCGTCAGAAAGTATGTTTCGGACCGGTTTACAGGTTCGATGGACAGATCGAGTTTGTAGGCGTCAAGAGCAGAAGTGAGTTGGTGAAATGCATCAATAGCCCAATTCCACTCTTCCGTGCTTCGACGTTGACCGGAGAAATAACCAATCGGAGCATATACCGGTCCTCCAACAAGTGTGGCACCCATTTCTGCAGCTACGTCCAAACATCTCATCAAGTGAGCGGAGGATTTCTTCCTGACATCGGAATCCGCACTGATCGGATTTACCCCAGGAGGCAGGATGGCGCAGACACTGCAGGTAAGACCGTTGTCGTCCATTGCCCTGCGGATCTTTGTTGCGGGCAGTTTTTCCGGCTCGAACATCGGGACCTCGAAGCCGCTTAGTCCGTGTTCTCGAAGCTGTGGCAGAATCTGCAGATGAGATTCGCGAAAGTCAGCGGTCCACGCAAAAGCACTAACACCGATTTTCATTCGCCCCCTTTAGGACATTCGTTTGAAGACCGCATTAGCCTGTAAATACGTCTAGGTTTAAGTCGTTAATCGATCGGTCGATATGGGCTTGATTCCGGATATTGTCATGCCCTTCAGCGATGTGACAGGACCGCTCCATGCGACGCGGATTTCGCCAATCTCATCCGGTGCTCCATAGTACCTAGTAGTGATCGCCTGCCGACTATCGATAAATGTCTCAATAATTGAGCCATCTATCCAGAGGTGCAATGTGGAATCTCCATTGGCATCGGGACTCAGGGATAGTAGTTTGTCGCCAATCGCGACGCAGGGTACGCCGTTCGCCTTGGAGTACGCAAGCGCGAGTATCCTGCTTATTCCCTCGCGCGATTGGAGCTGTAGTTCAAGAGTGCACTCGTCGTCAGCTGGTTTGAATGTACAGATCACCTCTCCGCTGCGGTTATGAATGACCGCCCGGGAGAGTGTCTCCTTGAGTTCATAAGGGCTCTGTGGCGTTGCTATTGCGATCGTGTTTTGCCGTAATAATGCGAGCTCCGGGGCAACCTCCATCAACAAGGCATTGTTCGCCCCTAAGCTGAGGACACGTGGAAGTGAGATGCTCCCCGACCAACCCGCCTTGCGACTTTCGGCTGGATCGCGGGTCTCCTGAACCCATCCCCACAGTATTCGCCGGTTATTGCCATCGGACATACTTCTCGGAGCGTAATAGGCGCCCTGGTCCAGAATCCCCTTCCGCTCAGAATGGAAGCGGAGGTCGGATTTGTCAAAGGTGCCAACCTCCCAACGAGTTGTATGCTCGGTGGAGTAGAGGAGGACATACTTATTCCCCAAAGGGAAAAAGTCCGGACACTCCCACATTTCGCCACTGGGCACTGGATTGGAAAACGATTGACCATTCCAGGTTCCCTGCGCCAATGGATGCAGATATTCCCAATTCACCGTATCGGTCGAGCGATAGAGGAGCACGGCTCCTCCGACCTGCGGAAATCCCGAGCCGACGCATAAGTACCAGGTATCGCCATCCTGCCACGCAAAGGGATCCCGAAATCCTGTGACCTGAAGGCCGGCGGGCGGAGAATCGATGACGGGCTTCTCGCGCTTTTTCCATGTGCGAAGGTCGCTGTCCATGGAAGTCGCGATGGCTTGCACTTCGCGGAGGCCTTCTGCGCGGATAGTTTCCTGATTTCTCGGAACCCTGGTGACAGCGGTGTAAACGATGCTTGCGCCCTCGCCCCCCGGGAGTATGCCCCCCGTAAAGGTGCCGTAGGCATCGTAACCGCCATCTGTGGGCGCCAAAGCGATAGGCATATGTTGCCAATGGACCAGGTCGGTACTCATGGCATGATGCCAGCCTCTACCACCGAAGCTACCGTGAAAAAATACGTGGTACTTTCCCTGAAGAAATCGGGGCGCGCAAGGATCGCCGACACCGCCCGCTTCGGGAAGCAAATGGTATTGCGGTCGTAAGGCGTCGGCGCTGAGAGCATTCTTCGTTGAATCGTTTACCGTGCTTGCGGCGCTTTGCGCGACCGTGGACATTGAAAGGCCGCTGCCATGCAGAGCTGCGGCAGCCGAGGAGAGGAGAAAGTTGCGTCGATTCATAGATAGCTCCATGATGGCTCGCGGGATGACTTGACCGTTCTAAGTAGCGGCCATTCGATTCATTCACCAGGTCTTTCCGTCATATACGACCATCTGTACAGGCGGTCATTGATGAAGGAGAACGATCCGCACACTGGACGCACGTGGCGCAGCCAGCCTGCTTTGATCGTTGTCTCGTGAAGAAATGACCTTGTATGAGCGCCGGAGCAAAAATAGGCCACAGAGCGCCGCGAGAGCGGTGCTTTGCGGCGGAGTAAAAGTAGTCCACCGCCGGAACTTGGTTCCGTGAGCGAAGTTGCCTTGCAGGCATGGTTCATGGAACACCGGAGGGATGTTCGAGGTGGAGATCTATGGACGTGTACGACGAGCAGTTCGTGTGGAGGGCAGGAGTCAGCGGGCGGTAGCCAGGGAGTTTGGGCTTTCGCGAGAGACGGTACGGAAGATGCTGCAGTATGCGGTGCCGCCTGGCTATCAGCGACAGCAGCCGATCAAGCGACCTAAGCTGGGGCCGTGGTTAGGCGTCATCGACGCCATTCTGAACGACGACAAGCAGAGACCACCGAAGCAGCGGCACACATCGAAGCGGATCTTCGAGCGGCTGAAGGAAGAGCACGGGTTCACGGGCGGCTACACGATCGTGAAGGATTATGTGCGCACGGCGACGCTGCGCGGCCAGGAGATGTTCGTACCGTTGATGCATCCGGCTGGTGAGGCGCAGGTGGATTTCGGCGAAGCGTTGGTGGTGATCGCCGGAGTGGAACAGAAGGCGCACTACCTGGTGATGGATCTGCCACAGTCCGATGACTGTTTTGTGGCGGCATTTCCGGCTGAGACGACCGAAGCCTTCCTTGAAGGCCATGTACGTGCTTTTGCATATTTCGGCGGAGTTCCCACCCGGATACTCTACGACAACACCAGGATCGCGGTGGCGAAGAGACTAGGCGGAGAGGAACGGCAGCGGACGCGGGCCTTCTCGGAGTTACAGAGCTACTATCTGTTTGCCGATAAGTTCGGCCGTCCGGCCAAGGGCAACGATAAGGGTAAAGTCGAAGGACTGGTGGGGTATGCGCGGCGCAACTTTATGGTCCCGATTCCGCGCGTATCGAGTTGGCAGGAACTGAACGCGCACCTGGAACAACAGTGCCGGAAGCGACGTGAGCGGAGGTTGCGCGGTCACAGCGAGACGATCGGGGAACGCTTCGAGCGTGACCGTGCAGCGCTGCTGCCGTTGCCTGCGGCTCCATACGAGGCTTGCGAGAAGATCTCGACGCGGGTCAGTTCGCTGTCGCTGGTCCGCTATCGCTCCAATGACTACTCGGTGCCAACGCAGTATGGACATCGCCAAGTGTGGGTGAAGGGCTATGTGCACGAAGTGGTGATCGCCTCTGGCAGCGAGGTGATCGCCCGGCATGAGCGCAGTTATGAACGCGAGGTGGTCGTCTTCGATCCACTGCACTACCTCGCCTTGCTCGAGCAGAAAACCCGGGCGCTGGATCAGGCCGCACCGCTAGCCGGATGGCGGTTGCCGGAGAGTTTCGTGCAACTGCGGCGTCTGCTCGAAGCGAGGCTCAGGAAGCATGGCAGCCGTGAGTATGTGCAGGTGCTCCGCCTGTTGGAGACCTTCAACATCGTAGAAGTAACTCTTGCTATCGAAGATGCCCTGCAGTTAGGCACGATCAGCTTCGATGCAGTGCGCCATCTGCTGTTGTGTCGCATCGAGCGAAGACCGCCGCGGCTGGACATGGAGAACTATCCCCATCTGCCTCTAGCGCAGGTGCGCACCACGCAGGCTGCCGACTACATGACCCTGCTGGCGGAGGCATGCGCATGAGCGGTGCCGAGATTACTGTTACGAACACTGCAACTCATACTGCCGACACACCGCAGCTTCTGCTGGAACATCATCTGAAGGAACTGCGGCTGCCAACCATCCTGCGCGAGTACGACAAGGTGGCGCGGCAGTGCGCAGTCGAGCAGTTGGACTATCAACGTTACCTGCTGCGCATGACCGAACTGGAGTTACTGGACCGCGAACGCAGGGCCACCGAACGTCGTATCCGGCAGGCGAAGTTCCCGGTCGTCAAGACCATGGACAGCTTCGACTTCCTCGCTATCCCGTCGGTGAACAAAACCCTGGTGCTGGAACTGGCACGATGCGAGTTCCTGGCCCGCCGCGAGAACGTCCTGCTGCTGGGCAACAGCGGCACAGGTAAAACACACATCGCCCTGGCTCTCGGCCTAGCCGCCTGCCAGCGTGGACACCGCGTGCGCTTCACCACTACTGCCGCGCTGGTCAGTGAACTGATCGAAGCTCGAGACGAAAAGAAGCTGCTTCGCTTCCAGAAGCAGATCGCCAGTTATGAGTTGCTGATCGTCGATGAGTTGGGCTTCGTGCCCCTGTCCAAGACCGCAGCCGAACTTCTCTTCGAGATGCTTAGCCAACGCTACGAACGCGGCTCGACTCTGATCACCTCGAACCTGCCGTTCCAGGAATGGACCGAGGTCCTCGGCTCGGAACGGCTGACCGGCGCTCTGCTCGACCGGCTCACCCATCACGTACACATCCTCGAGATGAACGGCGACAGCTACCGCCTTAAGCAGAGCCGCCGCACACGAACCCCATCCGCAGAACGCTAGATCCGATCCCCAATGCCCCTCGGGGTAGAAGGGCCGCTTCCGCTACGCTCCAGCGCCCTTCTACCCCGAAATCCCACAACAACCATCTACTATCGACTGGCCTACTTTTACTCCGCCACACTGGCCTGGTTTTACTCCGCCCTTGACA
>CAVRNK010000049.1:0-46197 GCA_963721995.1 uncultured Acidobacteriaceae bacterium
ACGCTGCATGCGGTCGAGGTGGGGGTTGGCGGGTCGATCGCCATGGTGGGGCTGTTTACGATCCTGGCCGTCGTCCAGACCGGGTCGTTGTTCTCGGCCGATGCCTGGAACAATGTGACCTTTACGGCCGGAGAGGTGCGCAATCCGCACCGGAACCTGCCATTGTCGCTGGCGGTCGGCACCGGCCTGGTGCTGACGCTCTATATTCTGTCGAACTTTGTTTACCTGATGGCGTTGCCGCTGCACGGCGATCCGCATGGCGCGACGATCTTTGCCCGTGGCATCCAGTACGCATCTGAGGACAGGGTGGCAACCGCGGTGCTCCAGGAGATCTTTTCCGCGCGCGGGGCCTACCTGATGGCTGCGGCGATTCTCGTTTCCACCTTCGGATGCGTGAACGGGCTGACACTGGCGGGGGCACGCGTTTACTACGCGATGAGCCGCGACGGGCTGTTCTTCAAGGCCGCGGGACAACTGCATCCGCGGTTCAGCACACCTGTGGTGTCGCTGGTGGTGCAGGCGGTCTGGACCTGCTTCCTATGCCTTTCGGGGTCGTACAGCCAGTTGCTCGATTACACGATGTTCGCGGCGCTGGTGTTTTACATCCTGACTATCGGCAGCCTGTTTGTGCTGCGGCTGCGGCGTCCTGATGCAGAAAGACCCTACCGGGCGGTGGGCTATCCTGTGCTGCCCGCGGTTTATATAGTGATGGCGGCGTGGATATGTATCGTACTATTGCGTTACAAGCCCCAGTACACCTGGCCGGGCCTGTTTATCGTTCTGGTGGGCGTTCCGGTCTATATGTTGTGGTCACGCCTGGGAACGGCGCAGTCGCCCGGATTGAATTTTGGAGGATCAGCCTTTTAAATGGCTAAATTGTTGGCGGTCAAGCCGCTCTCGCTTCTGGAGCAGGAATCAAGTGAGGAAGGGGAGCACACGCTCAAGCGGTCGCTGGGGCCGGTCAATCTCATCACGCTCGGCATCGGAGCCATCATCGGCGCGGGCATCTTTGTGCTCACCGGTCAGGCCGCCGCCCTCTACGCCGGACCTGCCATCGCGCTGAGCTTCGTTGTTGCCGGAATCACCTGCGCGTTCGCCGGACTGTGCTACGCAGAGTTTGCCTCCATTATTCCGATCGCGGGATCGGCCTACACCTATGGCTATGCCACCCTGGGCGAGCTGGTGGCCTGGATTATCGGCTGGGACCTGGTGCTCGAGTACGCCTTTGGCGCGGCGACGGTTGCCTCCGGATGGTCAGGCTACCTGTTGAGCCTGCTCGAACAGCTCAGGCTGATACCGTCTCCGTCGCTGGCGCGCTTTACGACGACGTACGGCAACGACCTTTACCTCTATCACGGTAAGTGGGAGCCGCTGGCTTCGCTGCCGATGGGCGTATCGACCGTGGGCCTGACTCACGTCGTGGGGATCTTCAACGTAATCGCCTTCCTGGTGATTCTGGCTGTGACCACGGTCCTGGTGATCGGAATCAAGGAATCCGCCAATCTCAACTCCGCCATTGTCATGGTGAAGTTAGGGGTTGTGGGCATCTTCCTGGTGCTGGGCATCAACCATCTGATTCATCATCCGGAGTTGCTCAAGGCGAACTGGCATCCGTTCATCCCGCCGCATCAGGGGCCGGGAGCCTTCGGAATTCAAGGGATCGTCGCCGGGGCCTCGTTCCTCTTCTTCTACATCGGCTTTGACGCCATCTCCACAGCCGCGCAGGAGGCGAGAAATCCGCAGCGGGATATGCCGATCGGGATACTCGGCTCGCTGGTGGTCTGCACCATCCTGTACATTCTTGTGTCGCTTACCCTGACGGGTCTGGTCCCCTACACCGAGCTCAATGTAGCGGAGCCGGTAGCCGTCGGCATCGATGCGACCGGCGTTGCATGGGGCAGCCTGCTGGTGAAAATAGGCGCCGTTTTCGGGCTGGGAACGGTGATGCTGGTGATGTTGCTGGGCCAGTCGCGTGTCTTCTTCTCGATGTCGCGGGATGGGCTGCTGCCGAAATGGGCCAGCGAAATTCATCCGAAGTTCCGCACCCCGTGGATCTCGAATATCATCGTCGGCACGATCGTAGCGTTTCTACCCGCGCTGCTGCCCATCGCCAAGCTGGCTGCGCTGGTGAATATGGGAACGCTGCTGGCGTTCGCCATTGTGTCGGCCGGTGTGTGGATTCTTCGTGTTCGTCATCCCGACCTGGAGCGCCCTTTCCGCACGCCGCTGGTGCCGCTGGTGCCGATTCTGGGCGTCCTCAGCGCCTTCTACCTTATGCTCAACCTGCCGCTGATCACGTGGATCGTGGCGATTGCGTGGCTCATCATCGGGTCGGTGATCTACTTCACCTACTCGACAAAACACAGCAAGGTGCAGCAGCTCACAATGGCGACGAAGCAGACTACCAGCCTCTAGCCTGGAAGCGACGGCCTCCCGTAAAAGGGAGGCCGTCGTGTTTTTATGGGTGGCGCGCCATAACAGATGAGTTTACCGGGCGGATATCTTCATAGGCGCAAGCATCTGAAGCAGGTAAACTTGGCTCACCCCCAAGCGTTCAACGCATGCAGACGTTCACCAGATTCGGACCCTACGAAATCATCGAGGAGATCGGCCACGGCGGCATGGGGATCGTGTATCGCGCTCACGATACGAGGCTGAGTCGCGATGTTGCGCTCAAGGTAATCGCCGACAGCTACCTCTCGTCTTCTGCGACGCCAATCACGGCCACGCATGAACGGTTTCTGCGTGAAGCCCGGTCTTCATCGGCGCTGAATCACCCGAATATCTGCACGATCTACGACGTTGGCGAGAAGGACGGGCGGCCCTACCTGGTGATGGAGCTGCTCGCGGGACAGACGCTCAAGCAGATCATCCATGCGCTTCCGCTGCCGGTCGATCAGGTTCTCGACTACAGCATTCAGCTTGCTTCCGCCCTGGTCGAAGCGCACCGGCATGGCATTCTGCACCGCGACATAAAGCCGGCGAACCTGTTCGTCGTTCGCCGCGGGCAGGGAAGCGGCATTCTGAAGGTGCTGGACTTCGGTCTGGCGAAGCGCTCATTGCTGGCAGGTGATGGCTCCGCCACCAACTCGATGGGCAACCTGACGGGTCTGGACGGCATGGGAACGCTCACCACTACAGGATCGACGGTGGGCACGGTGGCCTACATGGCTCCCGAGCAGGCGCGCGGAGAGGAGCTCGACGGCCGGGCCGATGTGTTTTCCGCCGGTGTTGTCATGTACGAGATGGCGACCGGCTCCTCGCCGTTCTTTGGCCAATCGGTTGCCGACATCATTGCCGGCCTGCTGGCACGGGAACCGGAGCCAATCCGCAAGCGCCTGCCTCAATTTCCGAAGGAGCTGGATCGGGTGATTCAGAAGGCGCTGGCCAAGGATAAGGAGCAGCGCTATAGCTCGGCCGCGGACCTGCTCGCCGACCTCGAACGGGTGCGACTCGACCTGCTGGCTCTGACCGGAGGAGCTATCTCGGCAGGGACGCTGGGATTAGTAAAACGGCGTAGAGACCGCTGGCGCTGGATGACCACTTCTCTGATGGTTGTGCTGCTGGGCATGGGAGCGTTCCTCGGCTGGCGCTGGTGGAAGACGACGACCAAAGCACCGCCGCTGGGTCAGGCCGATTCGATCATCGTGTCTGAATTTACCAATCGGACCGGCGACCCCAGCTTCGACTTTGCGCTGAAGCAGGCGCTCACTGGGCGGTTGCAGCAATCACCGTTCCTGAACGTGGTGAGCGAATCGCATCTGCGGCAGAGCCTGACCTATCTAGGCAAGCCGGCAGACGCGGCGATTACGCCGGCTGTCGCCCGCGATATTGCGGAGCGCGAGGGCGACAAGGCGGTGATCAACGGGGCGATTGCCAGCATCGGCAATCAGTATCTGATCACCCTCGAAGCGGTTAACGCGGCAACGGGAGATGTGCTGACCCGCGCGGAAAAGCAGGCGGACGGCAAAGACAAGGTTCTCGATGCCCTGCGCGACGCCTCTGACGAGCTGCGGAAGAATCTCGGCGAATCGCTGGCGTCGATTAAGAAGCTCGACGTACCACGCAATGAGGCTACAACTCCTTCTCTTGAGGCTTTTCGCTTTTATGCTCTCGGACAAAGTCAGCAGGCACAGGCCAATTACAAGGAGAGCATCACGTTCTACCAGCGCGCCATCGAGCTCGATCCCAACTTTGCGATGGCGCACGCAAGCCTGGGCGTGGCTTATGTTGCGCTGGGTAATGAAACGCAGGGCAATGCAGCCATCACACGGGCCTTTGAGTTGTCGGACAAAGTTTCGGAACGGGAGAGGCTCTTGATTCGCGCCCGGTACTACATGGATGTCACCGGCGACCTGACCCAGGCTATCGAAACCCTGCGTCTCTACAGCGAGACCTATCCGAACGATGCGGCGGTGCCCAGCCAGCTTTCTGTTGTGTACCTGACGCTGGGCCAGTTCGACAGGGCGTACGACGAGGTCAAGCAGACGCTCAAGATGAATCCGGCGAGCGGGCCGGCTCGCGTGAACGCCATTCTCTCACTGACGGCGCTCAACCGCTTTCAGGAGGCGAAGCAGGTATTCGATCAAGCCGAGGCGCTGAACCTCGCCGATGACGCGTCAGTGCGTGGCATGTGGATCTATACGGCGTATCTGATGGGCGATCAGGCATCGGTGCAGCAACAACTGGATTGGGCGCACGGCCAGCCGGACGGCTTCATTCTCAACTCGCAGATGGCGCTGATTCAAGAAAACGAAGGGCGATTCACCGCCGGGTCTCAGGACTGGCAGATGGCCATCAACCGCATGACGGATCAGAAGCTGGTGAATGCGACGGCAACCCTGATCGTTCAGCAGACGTTAGACCGGGCAATGGTCGGGTCGTGCGAAGATGCGGTGCCGCGTCTGGACCGCGCCCTGCAGCTCGACCACGAACGGACAATGCAGGGAAGTGCGGCGCTGGCCTTTGCATTGTGTGGGCAGCCTGCTCGGGCGATGGAGATACGGCGGTCGCTGGCCAAAGACTATCCGCAGGACACGATTATCAATCACGCATTTCTGCCGGACATCGACGCTGTCATTGACCTAAGCCGGAACCGTCCGCAGGATGCGCTTACCGACCTTGCTCCGGCGGCGGACTACGACATTCTTGGCATCGGAGCGTATCTCCGCGGGCTGGCGCACCTCGCGCTGAAGGATGGCGCGGCGGCGGCCGCGGATTTCAACTTCCCGGCTACGCATCGCAGCGTTTTCGTGCTGTGTCAGGTGCAGGGGATGAATGTGGCGTATCCGCTTAGCATGCTCGGGCTGGCGCGGGCTGAGGTCCAGGAGGGCGATCTGAGCAAGGCCCGGCAGCAATACCAGGCATTCTTTGACTACTGGAAAGGTGCTGATCCCGATCTGCCGCCGCTGGCCGCCGCGCATGCGGAGGCCGCACGACTGGGACTATAAAGCAGCGCCGGTGAAGCGTAGACTATCCGCATGCGGCGGGTGCTGACGTTTCTGGTGGCTGGCGCGACATGGTTCTGGCGGTTCCGCAGGCGATGCTCGCCCAGCGCGGCGGCGGTCACGGAGGCGGAGGCGGGCATGTTGGAGGCTTCTCCGGCGGTGCCGGCGCTAGAGGGTTCGGCGGATCGTTCTCTGCGCCCCACGCCGGATCATTCTCCGGTTTTGCGCCACGCAGTTTTTCCGCGCCCAGGATGGGCTTCTCACCCCGGCCGCTGGGATCCGGACTTTCGGCGCGGCCGTATGCGGGTTATCCGCAGAGAAGCTGGCCGGTGGCACGGTCTCCATTCGGACAATTGAGCGCTCCGGCGGTAAGGCGTGGACCTTATCCAGGCGTTGCCGATGGCAGAACGTGGAACGGACAGCCGGGGCACGGCGGACACTCTGACGGGCACCGGCCGGACTATCACTCGCACTCCTATTACTCGCATTATGGATATGGATACCCCGTTTACGCCTCGCCCTTGTATGGATGGCCGTGGTATGGGGCGTGGCCGTATTTCGGCAACTGGGATGATTCTGGTTACGATTCTGACTCGGACGCCAGTGCGGCGCCCGCCCAGTCTTATGCCGAGCCGGAGACCGCGCCCACGGAGGAACCCGAGGCGCGTCCCGCGTATCAGCCTTATCAGGCTGAGGTCGCCGCTAACGTTGCGCCCAGAGCGGAGCCGGCATTGACGATCGTCTACAAGGACGGGCGGTCGCAGCAGGTCCACAACTACGCGCTCACCCAGACCACCCTTCTGTTGCTTGATGACGCGTCTTCGGGGCGCACGCAGCAGGTTTCTCTGCAGGAGATCGACCTTTCCGCGACGGAGCAGGCAAATCGCGCGGCGGGAGTGGATTTCAGATTGCCGGTCAGGAACTAGGCCTCGGCGGATTGAACGGTGGCTGTTGTATCCGGCGGCCAACGCGCCGGCGAAACGCAAGCAGAGTCACGGCGAGAGCCATAACTACTCCGATCACAATCCCAGAAACCTTGCAATTGCAATATGGTTTGGACCATAGACGTGTAGTTGTGAAAGCGTGTACATTTACGCAGTAATCGAGCGGCTCGCGTTATTGCCTTGAGCGCAGTGCATCCGGCCAAGTACATTGGCGGTCGTTACAAGAGACATTTAGAGGAAGGAACAAACAGAGCACAGTGAATCTGACACTTATCGACTGGCTCATCATGCTTCTGTATTTCGTTTTTGTGCTGGGCATCGGCTTTGCACTCAAGCGGTACATGAAGACGAGCAAAGACTTCTTCCAGGCCGGCCGTGCTCTTCCCGCCTGGATCTGTGGACTGGCCTTCATCTCCGCCAATCTGGGCGCGCAGGAAGTCATCGGCATGGGCGCGTCAGGCGCCAAGTACGGCATCGCGACCAGCCACTTCTACTGGATTGGCGCGATTCCGGCGATGATTTTTGTCGGCTTGTTCATGATGCCTTTCTATTACGGCTCGAAGGCGCGTTCGGTGCCCGAGTTTCTGCGGCTGCGCTTTGACGAAAAGACCCGTGGCTACAATGCCTGCTCGTTCGCGGTGATGACGGTGTTTTCATCGGGCATTTCGATGTACGCGATGGCGCGGCTTATCCAGACGTTGCATATCTTCGACTCGCTCTTCATCAGGTTAAACCTGCCGGTCGGATGGGTGTTCCACTTCGCCATCTTCCTCTCCGCCATCATCGTGCTCGGCTACATCTTTCTCGGCGGCCTGACCAGTGCGATCTACAACGAGGTGCTGCAGTTTTTTCTGATCGTCGCGGGATTTCTCCCGCTGGTCTGGGTGGGGCTGAAGAATGTGGGTGGATGGAGCGGACTGAAAGCTGCACTCCCGGCCGCCTACACGCACTCCTGGCGGGGAATGACGAACCCACACGCCAATCCGCTTGGTGTCGAGTGGTTCGGGCTCTCGATGGGCCTTGGCTTCGTGCTCTCGTTCGGTTACTGGTGTACGGATTTTCTGGTCATCCAGACGGCGATGGCGACAGATACAGAGGAATCCGCGCGGCGGGTCCCACTCATTGCGGCGATTCCGAAGATGTTCTTCCCCTTCCTCGTGATTCTTCCCGGCCTGATCGCAATTGCGACTCCGGCTGTTACACAGCACGCCATGACGCAGGCACCTGCTGTCACCGCTTCTGCGAACGCAGCTGCTGACGTGGGTGGCTCGGCAGAGATGACCAGGGGCCTGATCCCGGCGAAGGTCAATCCCGTTACCGGCAAGGTGATGACTGACGAGAAGGGGAATCCGCTCTTCGACTACGATCTGGCAATTCCCAACATGCTGCTGCATTATTTCCCGACGGGCATTCTCGGCCTGGGGCTCACAGCGTTACTCGCCAGCTTCATGTCCGGAATGGCGGGAAACGTAACCGCATTTAATACCGTCTGGACCTACGACCTCTATCAGTCCTACATCCACAAGAATGCCAGCGACGCGCACTACCTCAAGGTCGGGAGGTGGACTACAGTCGGCGGCATCTTACTTTCGATTGGCGCCGCCTACGCCGCGACGTCGTTCAACAACATCATGGACACGCTGCAGCTGGTCTTCTCCTTTGTGAATGCGCCACTGTTCGCGACGTTCCTTCTGGGCATGTTCTGGAAGCGGACGACGGGACACGGAGCATTTACCGGCCTGGTGAGCGGCACGGTCGCTGCCGTCCTGCATCACGGTCTCACGCTGCCCACAGATGCCCATCCCGGCATCCATGGTGGCTGGATCGCCGTCGTGCACTCCTATCCCAGCGAGATGGCGCAGAATTTCTGGACAGCCATCTGGGCCTTTTCGACGAACTTCGTCGTTACGGTGATCATCAGCCTCATGACCAAACCGCGGCCGGAGCCGGAACTGGTTGGGCTGGTCTATTCGCTTACGCCCAAGCCGGTCGAGCACCACATGCAATGGTATGCGCGTCCTAAAGTGATCGCTGTCGGCCTGATCGTGATGCTGGTCGCGCTGAACCTGATCTTCAAATAGGCGGCAGGAGAAAAGCAGATGAATCTTGACCTTCGCATACCCATGGGACTGCTCTTCACCCTCGTCGGCGCCATCATGAGCATCTATGGATTTTTTACCCGCGGTAGTGCCATCTATGAGCGTTCCGACGGAATGAACATCAACCTCATCTGGGGACTCATCATGCTGGTGTTCGGGGTCACGATGTATACGCTTGGCCGCAGGTCCGACAAGCGCCCACGCGCTGCGCAGGTTGAAGGCACCACACGTCCGATGGGGCATGGCCACGGCGGCCACTAGACCGCCGGGCCGCGCCTTCCGTTAGGTAAGCGCTGCTCGTCAGGCAAGCGCTGCACCCCTGCAGCCCGCGTGCCCGCACTGGCAGGAAATCTCAGTGACATTTTTCGCGCCTTCGCACGCGGCGCTGCAATACTTCTCTCCGTCTGGAACAGTGCAGCTACAGGACGAATGAGCGCACTTCTTGGGTTCTTTGGACATGGTCATTTTCTCCTGAATCCCTGGCGGGAATCTTTCCTGTTGGATGCAGCCGCGAGCGATCTCTGCGACCGGCTTAATATTTTCTCCGGCATGTCTTTTCGTAGGCTCCGGCATCCCCGGCATGTAAGAATGCGGTGGAATGCCGACGACCGCTCCGTCCAGCCATCTCCATTCCAGCATCTCGAAGAAGATGACGCGCAATGCGTGGTTGCTGATCGGGCTTTGCGTCCCGGTGATCTGCCTGGCTGTGTACTATGCGCCGTTCCTTGTCTCGCTCGGCTGGCACGTGATGCACGGCACGACCGTGAACTACCGTGGGCTGCGGGTGCGGGTTCCACTGGGGTGGACTGCCGATCTTATGCTGACGAAGGACGACTACCCAGCAAATCCGCAAGGGATTACGCTCGAAAAGCAGCCGAAGACTCTGGCCTTCGATGTCGGCGGACCGGAGATGATGTACTTCAACCTGCTTCTGCCGGATGCGGGCAAGGAGCCGGCGCAGCAGGCCCAGGAGTGGAAGAATTTTTTCCTACAGGCGCATTCCGCCTCCGAATTCCATATCGCCGAGCCTGAAGGCCTTTCCCCCGGTATGGACTGTCTCGAAGCCACGCCGGTCGGCAACCAGTCAGCTGCGGCATTGACGTGCATTTCGGTGAGGGATGGTTGGGTTGCCACATACGCCGGCGCGAAGGAGCACGTGCCGGTGTTCCTCGAGGTAGCCGCGAACTTGAAAGCAAAGCGGTAACGCGGTGCCCGCAAGATGAGCGATCCGCGGCATTCACCTTCAACAGACCCGAAGCCGCTAAACTAAAACCAGCATGAAGCACCGCACAATCAAGCATTATGAACTGATCCGCCGCCTGGGCGCGGGCGGCAGCGGAATCGTCTATCTTGCGACCGACACGCTGCTCATGCGGCCTGTTGTGCTGAAGGTTCTGAAACGCGGCGCGCTTACCCTCGAGCAGATGCGCAGCACGGTGCTGCGTGAGGCGCGCATGGCATCGGCCATCGAGCATCCCAACGTCTGCGCGATTTATGAAGTCGGCGAGGAGGGCGAGGAAGCCTTCATCGTGATGCAGTATGTGCCGGGCCAGTCGCTCGACAAGCTCATTGCCAAGGGGCCGGCGAGCCTGCAGTTGCTGCTGTCGGTGGGCATCCAGATAGCGGACGGCCTGAGCGCGGCTCACTTGCTGGGCATCTTTCATCGCGACTTGAAGCCGGCAAATGTCGTGCTGACGGATGGCGGCCTGGCGAAGATTCTCGACTTCGGCCTGGCCCGCCGTATCAATCTTGAAGACGCGGAATTCGATCCGGCCAAGCCGGCAACGCGCAAGGCGGGCCCGGTGCAGGCGACCTATACCGCCCGCGGCGGAACGATCGCCTACATGGCGCCCGAGCAGTTTGTCACCGGGCAGAGCAGCGTTCAGAGCGACCTCTGGGCGCTGGGCGTCATCCTTTATGAGCTGGCCAGCGGACGCCATCCTTTCGCGCGGCCCGATGCCGAAGAGTTTCAGAGCATCCGTGCCATTCAGTATCTGGATCCGCAGCCGCTGGATGTATCGCCCGAGCTGAACTCGGTCGTGATCAAACTTCTGCAGAAGAATCCGGCGGAGCGCTATTCAAGCGCTGCAGACGTGCGGGAGTCTCTAAAGACGATCATGAAGACCTCGCAGATCGAGACCGGCATCATCCCCGGCGACGCGGCCGCGAATCTGCCGCCTTCGAATGCCGAGGCTGAAAAGCGCACCACGGGGATCCTGTCGATGCTGGCCGAGCGCTTTCGCGAGTCGGCGGATACGAAGGAGAAGCAGAACACGATTCTGGTTCTTCCGTTTCAGAATTTCGGACCGTCGGAGGTCGCTCCGCTCTACGGCTTCGCTCTGGCCGATGCAATCGCCGCGCGGCTTGCGCGCATGTCGTCGCTGGTAGTGCGCCCATCAAGCGCGTTGCTGCATTTGCCAATCGCGCAGATGGATCCTCTCGAGATTGGCCACAAGCTGCTGGTCGAGTGGGTGCTCACCGGCAACTTCATCCAGTCGGAAAAGGGTTTCGATCTCAACTGGCAGCTGCTCAGCGTGACCGGCGAGAGCGTTCGCGCGGGCGGCGCCATCAGCGTGCCTTCGTTCGACCTGATCGCAGTGCAGACCGAGATCTGCAACGAAGTCTTCGCGTCGCTGCAGGGATTGGGGCAGCTCAACCAGCAACCCGATCGCGGATCGGCGCGCAGCGAGCCTCTGGGCGAAAATCTTTCCGAAGAGTATCTGCAGGCGCGCGCTGTTCTGTCTTCCTTCACGCAGCGTACCAGCAGCCGGCTGGAACTCGACCGTGCACGCGAGCTTTTTGACAACGTGGTGGAACGCGATCCGAAGTTTGCGCCGGCGTGGACGGGGCTGGGCATCACGCATCTGCAGTACCTGCGCCACGGATTTGGCGGCCAGATGCACGTGATGGCGGCGCGCCGTGCCTTTGACCGCGCGCTTGAGATTGATCCCGGCTCGGTGGAAGCGAATCTCTACCGCGTTTACATGCTGCTTTCGCGTGGTGAGAAAGAAAGCGCGCGCCACGGTATCGAAAACCTGCTGCACGAGGCTGCGAACGACTGGAACGTGCACATGGTTGCGGGGATCACGCTGCGGCTGGACGGCATGTATGAGCAGGCGATCGACCAGTTCAACCGCTCACTCAGCCTGAACCCTTCGAACGCGCCCGTCATCTACAACCACCGCGCGCGTGTGTACCAGTATCAGAACCAGCTCGAGCTGGCTTCCGACGAGATTGAGAAGGGCCTGACCCTTGAGCCAAAGCATCCGTTGCTGCGCACGTCGCTTGCGTATCAGCGAATGCGCCAGGGTGATCTACCGCAGGCGATCGAGATTCTCGAGGGCGTGATCCGCGACGATGACAGCATGCGGATCGCCTATCCAACGCTGGCGATGTGCTATGCCATGCAGGGCGACAGGGAGCGCGCGGCGTCGCTTATCGAGGAGGGTTCGATGGCAGCGGCGGAAGCCGACAGTGAGATGGCGTATCGGCTGGCAACTTACTTTGCGGTTGACGGCGATGAGAGCGAAGCGCTGCACTGGCTGCGGCGCGCCATCTACCTGGGCAATGAAAACTATCCGTGGTTCGCGAAGAATCCCGCGTGGAGTCGCCTGAAGGGACACGGCGATTTCGAGCGCATCCTTGAAGACTTGAAGAAGACCTACCGCCGCAACCAGAAGAACTGGAAGCGGCTGCTCGAGCAGTTGCCTCAAAGCGCTTCGTGAGTGGGAACGTGGTGATGCAGATCCCTGGGAGCGGCATGACGCCACGCCGCTCGCAGGGCCTGCTGCACAATCTGTTTCTTGGCCGCCTTCAGGTGCACGTGTGTTGAGCCGTGTTCGCCCCAGAATCCCGGTACCGGTGTGAATGCCGCGGCATCCGCCTGCGTGTACTTCATCTGGTCGGGCAATGAAAGCTTGACCATACCGAAGCTCTTGTCCGGGTAGGCGAGTGTGGCGAAGATCTTGCCGCGCACGCGGAAGTCGGGATGGTTCATGTGCTCGGCCTCGACTGCTTCGGGCAGATCGAGGGCTAGTTTTCGAAATTCATTCGCAGTCATAAACGTCACATGTGCTGTTGCATTTCTTCAGGCGAAACGTCCTTGATGTGCGTGCCGATGAACCAGTGGAAGCCGAAGGGATCGGCAACGCCGGCCATCCTGTCTCCGTAGAACTGGTCGGCGGGTTCGCGCAGGCTGGTTGCGCCTGCCGCGATGGCATTCTTGTAGACGACGTCGCAGTCTTCGACGTAGATCATCAGGCTCATGGGGACGCCTTTGTAATGCTCGGGGCTGTAGGCGCCGATGGCCGCGTTTTCGTCGGCCATCATGATGCATGAGTCGCCGAGGCTGATTTCAGCGTGACCGATGCGGCCGTCCTTATTAGCCATGCGCAGTCGTTCGGTTGCGCCGAAGGCTTTCGCATAGAACGCGATCGCGTCGGCGGCGTTCTTGAAATAGAGATACGGCTGCACGCTGTGATATCCATCGGGAATTGGTTTTGCCATCTGGGGCCTCCTGAATTTCTTGGATGATTGTTGCGCGCAAGTGGGAAGGTGGATTGTAAAAATCTGACCTGCACCACAAATCAGACCAGCGGAACGTGATTCAGATGCTCAGTGACGCGTGCCGCGTAAACGGTCGGGGTGAATCCTGAAAAGGACTGGAAATCGTGGATGAAATGTGCCTGGTCGTAGTAGCCGCATGCGAGCGCTACGTCGGCCCAGTCAATGTTCGGCAGGCGATGGACCTTGCGCAGCACGCGCTGGAATCGCTGCACGCGGCTGAATGACTTGGGGGTGAGTCCGACCTGGTCGTGAAATATCTGCGCAAAACGGCGATGGCTCAGGCCGATGTGGTCGAGGACGGATGCGACGGTTGTGGCCTGCGGGCGGACGCAGAAGCGATGCAACGCGAACATGACGCCCGGGTGCAATTCGAAAGGACGCACCGCCTGGCGCATCAGAAATCGTTGCGCCAGCGCGAACATGCCGTCAATGTCGGATGATTCAAGCAGGCGTTCGCGCAGCTCGTGGACGGAGTCGCGCCAGAGGCACTCTAGAGAGACGTCGCTGTCGGCAAATTCACAGGACGGAATGTGAAAGAAGGGAAACGATCCGCCGGGCGCAAATTCAATACCGAAGACGCGGTCTTCCTGCTCGGTGTCGATTACGAATGGCGTTGATCGCGGCCCGGAAAGCACGGCGACGCCAAATGAATCGCTGCGGCTGAGATCGTTCGGCTCATAGATTCGAATCGGCTCGTCGCGAAGATTGATGATGATGGCAGGTTCGCCATTGGGCATCAGCTGCTCTTTGGCGTGGGTCAGCGGCGCGCCCTGCCAGTACCAGAAGCACTTTACGAATAGCGCCAGCGGCGCGGGCGGCGTGTAAAGGCGGTGTTCCATGGCTCGCCGCCATTGTATCCACTTCATACGCGCAGAAAAAAGAGAGCGCCTGGCGGCGCTCCCTGATCGGTGCTTTTTCTAAGAGCTAATTTTTCGTTGGGGTGAGGGCCATCGGCTCGGTCAGGCTGAAGGTAACCATCGCACCCTCGGGCAGAACCGCCGCGCTGGGATGCTGCATGAGCAAGTGCGCTGTCACCACTCCTGCGCCGATGCTGGCTCCTACCAGGGCTCCAACCGGGCCGCCTGCGTACGCGCCGACCACAGCGCCCGTTCCGGCAGCGGCACCGTATTCGACCGCGTTTTTCACCAGATGTGCCCGGGGCTGGATGCCACCCTCGCTATCCGTCCGCGTACCCGGAGCTTCGGAGCCGGCAACCTGTCCATAGAGGTGGTAGGCAGTACCGTCAGGCAGAATCACCACATCGGGACGCAGCCTGAGCGTAGCAGCGGGGCCGAAATGATGGCCCTGGCTGACCGCTATCACGCGCCCGCGTAACTCTGAGCCCGCGGGAATGATGATGCGTCCGTCCTTGTAGACGTCTTTCGTCACTTCGCCTTTGAAGGGCGCGCCCGCCGTGGTATCCCGAGTTGAAAGCCTTTCTGTCAGCTTGACGCGGATGTTGGTGCCTTCGGCGAGATCGTTTGGCGATGAGGGCACTGAACTTACGATGTCATCTTCGCCAGCGGGCCGCGTTTGCAGGGTTGCGCCCGTTGCTGCGGCAGCCTGATCCCCGCTCGGAACCGACGTGACAATGTCGTAGTCCGGATTGCCGGCTGGTGTGGCAGCGACCGGTGCTGGCGCAGGTGCCGGAGTTGTTGCGGGCGGAGCTTCAGGCGGGGCTGCGGGAACCTCCGGCGATGGTTTGGCCGGGGGCGGGGGCGTTGGTTGAGCGTCAGGGGTAGCAGTTATGCTCGCGTCCGGAGGCGGCTGCGATACGCCTGAATACGGGTCAGAAGTTGTTGCCTGTTGCGCAAACGCCGCACCGGAAACCGCCAGCGTCGCGGCCAGTGCGGCATGGGTCCATCCATTGCGAAGCTTTGTCATAAGTACCTCATTCTTCACTTTCCATTTGCATTGCCCTGGTTCAGACCGACGCTCGGCGCGAACCTCGCCATCTACGAACCAAGTCGCTACATGTTCAGACACCGAAATCCGCGCGCGGTCGCTTTCGGGGCCCATCTTTAGCCCAAAATCCTAAGAAAGACCGGTGCAAAGCGGCCAACTTTCTCGTCAGCATTTCCAGTCCAGTTTCCAGCGTAGTCCAGGTTTCCGCGTTAAACCACTGCGCAAGCCCACCTGCGAACCATAAGCGTTACCATTCGTGGCACTTGTTGCGACGGTCCGGGCCGCCGTCGGCGGAGGGCCGCTCTTTGTTAGAATTTCGGAGGGAACCCTGAAAAGACCATGGAAGGCAGTTGTTTTGTATGGCTAGCTTCATCGACACGATCGGCGGAATCGCCGGTGAACCCATCCGCGTAGACCGCCGCCCCAAACTCAAAGACCGCCTGCAACATCACATTTCAAGGAGTGACATGACGGAGATTGCTGCCATCCACGCGCGCGAGATTCTTGATTCGCGCGGAAATCCCACCGTAGAAGCTGATGTTGTTCTCGCCGGTGGCGCGATTGGCCGCGCAGCGGTACCCAGCGGAGCGTCCACGGGCGAGCACGAAGCCGTGGAACTGCGCGACGGCGACAAGTCGCACTACCTGGGCAAGGGTGTGCTGCAGGCCGTCGAAAATGTCGAGAGTGTTCTTGCGCCGGAGCTGACGGGAATGGATGCAGCCAACCAGCGCCTGCTCGATGCAACGATGATTGCTCTCGACGGCACTCCAAATAAAGGCCGTATCGGAGCGAATGCGATCCTGGCCGTCTCGATGGCTGCGGCGCGCGCATCGGCCAAGGCGTTGAGCATTCCGCTGTACCGCTATCTCGGAGGGGTGAACGCTTCTGTCCTGCCTGTGCCCATGATGAACATCATCAATGGCGGAGCGCATGCGGATAACAACGTAGACTTCCAGGAATTCATGGTGATGCCGGTTGGCGCGGAGCGCTTTGCCGACGCGCTGCGGTGGGGCGCGGAGGTCTTCCACACGCTCAGAGGCGTGCTGAAGAAGCGCGGCTACAACACTTCGGTAGGCGACGAAGGCGGATTCGCTCCGTCTCTCAAGTCGAATGTCGAAGCCATCGAAGTTATTCTCGAGGCCATCGAGCTTGCGGGCTACAAGGCGGGCGAAGACATTGCGATCGCGCTTGATCCTGCCGCCAGTGAGTTCTACGACAAAGAATCCGGCAAGTATGTCTTCAAGAAATCCGACAAGAGCGAGCGCACGAGCGAAGAGATGGCTCGCTACTGGCAGGAGTGGACGCGCCAGTATCCCATTGTCTCGCTTGAAGACGGGCTCGCTGAGGACGACTGGCAGGGCTGGAAGTATCTGACCGAGCTGATCGGCGGACAGATACAGCTTGTGGGTGACGACCTTTTCGTTACCAACACTGAGCGCCTGCAGCGTGGCATCGAAGAGGGCATTGCCAATTCGATCCTCATCAAGGTGAACCAGATCGGCACTATCAGCGAAACGCTGGAAGCTATCGAGCTGGGTCGCCGGTATGGATACACCTCTATCATTTCGCACCGCAGCGGCGAGACGGAGGATACCTTTATCGCCGATCTGGCTGTGGCCACCGGGGTGGGCCAGATCAAGACCGGCTCCGCCTCGCGCACCGACCGTATCGCCAAGTACAACCAGTTGCTTCGCATTGAAGAAGAGCTCGGCCAGGCCGCCGAATTCCTCGGCCTCGAAGCTGTGAACTTTGGCGAATAAACCCACACCAATGCGCGCCGCGCGAGCCGTGGCGCGCTTCCCAATTCTTCATCGGAGTATTCATGCGTAACGCCGTCCTGGCACTTTGCAGCTTCACCCTGCTCGGTTCAGCCCTTGCTCAGCAGACACCTTCCTCATCAACCGCCCCAGCGAAGGCGCCAGCCGCTTCGAGTTCGTCAGCTCCCGCTACCGCACAGGCTCCGGCCAATCCGCTCACCGAGGCTCAAGCGAAACAGATGCTGCAGATGACGGGCGCGATCGACATGAAGGAACAGTTGCTGCACAGCGTGATGAACTACTTCCGCTCGAGCATGCCCTTCATGCCAAAGGATGTCTCCGACGATCTCGAAGAGTCGTTCGGCAAGCTTGATCTTGAGACGCCCATCATCGCCATCTACAAGCAGCACATCTCGGCCACCGACGCAGATGCGATCATCGCGTTCTATAAGACTCCCGCCGGCAAGGACATGATCCAGTCCATGCCTGCGATCATGCAGCAATCCCAGCAGGTAGGTCTGCAACTGGGCCGCAAGACGGCGCAGGAAGTCGTCGAACGCCACCGCCCGGAGATCGAGGCGGCAGCCAAGCAGTACCAGCAGGAACATGCGCCGAAGCCCGCGCCGTCGCTGAATACTTCGCCGGGCTCGACGCCGTCGCAAAATACGCCGCCGGCTTCAAAACCCAACTAGTCCTCAAGAGTAGTAGCGCATCATAGAGGCGGCCGGATTCGGCGTCCGGTCGCGTGGCGCCAAGAGAATTAGAGACAGGGAGCAAGAGTGTCCATTCACGCCCGACCGATTGTCCTTACCATCCTTGATGGATGGGGTTACCGTGCGCAGGTTGAGAACAACGCAATCGCGCTGGCGCGCAAGCCGACGTATGACAAGCTGATCGCCGAATTTCCTAATACGCTGTTGCACGCCTCCGATCACTTTGTCGGCCTGCCTGACGGACAGATGGGCAACAGCGAAGTGGGTCATCTGAACATTGGAGCGGGGCGCATCGTGCGTATGGACATTACCCGCATCGACGCACTCATAGCCAGCGGCGAATTCTTCACGCATCCAACGATCGTTCATGCGTTGGAACTGGCACGCGAAGGTGGACGCCGGCTTCATTTCTTCGGGCTGGTCTCCGACGGAGGCGTGCATTCACACCAGAATCATCTCTATGCGCTTCTCAAGGCGGCGAAGCAGCATGGCCTTGAACGGGTCTTCGTCCACGCCTTCATGGACGGGCGCGACACGCTGCCCACTTCAGGCGCAGGATATCTCGCGCAGCTTGAACAGAAGATGCGCGAATATCAGGTCGGCAAGATTGCTTCCGTCTCGGGACGGTATTATGCCATGGATCGCGACCGCCGCTGGGAACGCGAGAAGCTCGCATTCGATGCGATGGTAACAGGGCGCGCCCAGGGCGGGGAACATCTTGATCCGGTCGCGCGGTTAAAGGAGTACTACAACAACGGCACCACGGATGAATTTATTGTGCCGTTCGTAGTTACAGATGAGAACGGCCATCCGAACGGCGTGATCCGCGACGACGATGTCTGCATCATGTTCAATTTTCGCGCCGACCGCGCGCGGCAGATCACCCGGGCGCTGGCGCGCAACAGCGGCCTGACCAAGGTCGAAGGCCGCGATCTGCCGGGAGCCGACGATCTCGACGGTGTCATCCCGCGCACGGAGGTTCCGAAGAACCTGCACTACGTGACAATGACGCAGTATGACAAGCTCTTCACCCTTCCGATGATTATCCTGCCGGAATCGATGGAGAACCTGCTGGCCAACATGCTGGCGCAGGCGAACCTGCGCAACCTGCGTATTGCGGAGACAGAAAAGTACGCGCACGTCACGTACTTCTTCAACGGCGGAATCGAGACGCCGTTCCCAGGCGAGGACCGCATTCTCATTCCCTCGCAAAAGGTCGCAACCTACGATCTCGCGCCGGAGATGTCTGCTGCGGGAATCGCGGACACGGTGGTCAAGGCTGTCGAAGATACAGCGTTCGATCTGATCGTCGTGAACTTCGCCAACGCCGACATGGTTGGCCATTCCGGGAAGCTCGCCCCGACGATCAAAGGAGTCGAAACCGTCGACGCATGTCTCGGCCGGATCTATCAGACTATCCGGCACAGCGGAGGTTCGCTGATCGTTACGGCGGATCACGGCAATGCGGAGCTGATGGTGGATCCGGTCACCGGCGGTCCGCACACCGCACATACGACGAACCCTGTTCCCTTCATTCTGGTCAGCGAAGATGCGAAAAACTATTCGCTGCGGCCGGACGGATCGCTGCGCGATATCTCTCCATTGCTGCTGGCAATGCTGGGCCTCGAGCAGCCCGTGCACATGACGGGAAGCGACCTGCGGCTGGCGCGGGCATCGAGTTAAACACAGCAGAATCAGCGAGGCTGCCCGCCCAAGGCACGCTCAAAACGTCTTCTGCTTCTCCGGAAACCACGTGATCCGCGCGTTGATCACGGTGTCGCTCTGCGGTCCCGCCTTGTAGATCGGCGCTTTCCACACTTCGTGCGCTACAAAGGCCTGTAGTTCGATGTCTTTGAAAAACCGCTTTGTAATCTGGCCCTGATAGATATTCTGTGTTGTGCCGCCGGGAATGAATCCTGCGTCAACCTTGGCATTCCGGTACATGAACTGAAGGGACTCATTGGCTGACAGATGATAGGTGAGCCATCCCTGGCCGCCTTTGCCATCGCGCCCGATCCAGTCAGCGAACAGCGATCCATTGAGGGTGGGACCCTGTTTCTGGACTGTTTCGTAGTAAAGGAAGTTCCCGCCGGCATTGCCGTCGCTTACCGGATCCGTCGACGCGCCCTCTACGCGCATATCCAGTTTCGGCACCATGGGGAAATGCGAAAGGTAAAGGCCGGGACGCACACCTGATCGCCGCGGCGCACTGATTGGGCTTAAGTCGTCATGTACTACAGAGTCGGTATAGAGCGTGAGCCACTTGCGCAGGTAAGGCAGCCGCCAGGTGAAATCAAATTGGCTGAAGCGGGCTCCCGGATCGTCCCGCGAAAACTTCTCCGCCAGGGATACGTTCTGGAAACTGAAAAAGCTCTTGAAGAACGTGTGGAGTGTGATGGGCTCGTTGCACGTGTAGAAAACGCCTGTCGCCGTAAGACACTGGCGGTTCTTGCCGCCCCATACCACAGTGCGGCTGAATCCGAACTCGAGGTCTTTGGTCGGCTTGAAGCTGATCTTTACGGCCTGCTCCCAGGGTGAAACGGGATACTGGTGACCCGGAGCCGGGCCAACGAAGAAATCGTAACGGAAGGGTCCTGTGATCTTCGATAGCCCGGGGATGCGGAGCGGCTCTACGCGGTTGATTTCGAAGGCGTAGGGGTTTTCGGCATTGTCGCTTTGCATCATGGCGCCGCCCTTGTCGGGACTCCACCAGTGGTCGTTCTTGCCGAAAGAAATTTCGTGACCCCAGATGTGGTAGGACAGCAGCGCCTCAAGAATGGTGAAGCGGTCCTGCCCGGAGATCTGTCCATAGGGAAGCGTGGACTGCACCGGATACTGAGCGAGAGGAATCTGGTCGTAGTTGGCGAGGAGCTGAGCTGTCGACAGAGGATAGCCCGTATAGCTCGGCGAATGCTGATACTCCCCACGGAAATAAAGCGAGAAGCGGCCTGCCTCAGCCCGCGCGCTGAAGCCTGTGTAATTGTTGAATCCTTCCCCATACGGCCGTCCGTAGTCATTCACTATGGTTTGGCCAAGGTGGAAGCTGTCGCGCAAAGGCGTTCCGCTAATGCCGCGCAGAATGGTGTACGCGCTCTCGAATTCAGTGCGGGCTTCATGTTCGCCCCGCGCAGTGTCCACATCGGAAGAGACTTCTCTTTGCACGGCGAGGTAGATTTCGCGAGCCTCGTCGTCGTTCACGTTGGCATCGATGGCATCGGCGGAAAGCTGCAGCATGTGCGCAATGCTCAGGCGCGTCCACGGACGCAGACCCAGGTATGCGGTGTCGATGTAGCCCAGGGCATGCAGCCGATCCAGCGCCGGATACACCCAGTTGTCCATGGGGATGTAGGTCGAGCTCAGGGTGCTGGTGTAGATCACCGGCGATGCCGGGCGGTAACTCGGAGGGAGGGGCTGCTGATACGCATTGCCCCCCGCGGACGAGTCTGATGCGGAAATCTGAACTGTCGGAGCTGTCGGGGTTTCACCGCCTGATTGTGCAAATCCACTCTGCCAGCCTGCGCTTAACGCCATAAGCAGCAGGCATATAGACGAGACAATTCTCACTCGCACCTCGAAGATTGGGGGAATCTAATCCGGGGTTGCAGCACGGCGTCGGATCGCACTGAAAGCCTTATGCTTAGGCTAGAGGATCGGCTTGAGGAAGACAAGCCGCGGCCACTTCCGCGTTGAATTCAGCCAGAGCTTCGTCTTTCCAGCGGTTATCAAACAGCTTCTTTCCGGTCAGATAACGTTCCATGTTGACGATAGGACTCGCCGACATGCCTTTCGGGACATACGGGACACAGGCGATCAGAGTGGGACCGCCATCGCGCGCCCGGGCAATTGATTCCTGCGCCACCCGGTAAATAGCGACGAGATCGTACGCATCGACGGTGATTACCGGGAACAACTCGCTGAGCCTGTTAATCGACCTTTCGTCGCCGCGGTCCGATTCCGTCTGGGTGACGTAGAGAACAGGCAGCTTGTGCCGCGAGGAGAGTTCCAGCGCTTCTCTGCACTCCTTAAGCGTCGCGGCGCCACCTTCCATGAAGGCAACGGCGATCCTCCCGTTCTTCGCCATCTTGTTGGCCAGTGCCGCTCCCGTTGCGAGACCCGCCTGCGCGGTTGCGGTAGAGGAGGCCGGAGTCAACGCACTGACCTTGTCAAAGGCAAACCCTATGTTGGATTCCCCTGCATTGGCGTGACACAGCAGGGCGCGTGCCGGAACTCCCTTTACGAGGTTCGCGGCAAAGATTCGCGGGGTGAGGACAACCGTGTCCTCGGGCGAGAGATCGAGCATCAGGCCGACGGCCGCAGCCGTCAGATTTTGCGAGCCGTCTGCACCATGCGCGGGAAAGGAGCCAAGGCGCTCCTCAAGCAACTCACACTTGAGCAACGCTGCGTACAGCTGTCGGAATTTTCCGCTGCTGATGAGCGAGTAACCATTCTTGCCGGCGACGGCCGCGGGCGTGGAACGCCCCTTCAACTGGGTGGGCATGTGCGATGTATTGTTCCTCTGATCTGTCGATCCGCGTGGGTCGGTTGGGCCGATTGTATCGCACCGGCGGAAGTAGCAATCCGCGTTAACTGTCTTTGCAGATGGGGCAGGGAAAGCGCCAACAGGCTCTCACAAAGTTTTGGCTCGCGCAATGCTTGAATTGCGGGGCTTTTCAACAGAATTGTGAATAAGCCTGTGTATTTCCGGCGTGAGCGCGCAGCAAATGCAGAATTGGCGCGCACTTTAGCAAAATGCACTCTTCTCGCAGCAGTTGATTTCCCAATTCAGGTCGAGTAGTCGGCGTTGATTCGCACGTACTCCGCCGTCAGGTCGCATGTCCAGAATCGGCAGCTCCCGCTGCCCATTCCAAGCGCAATTCTGACCGTGAATTCGCGGTTCCTGAGATAGGCATGAGCCCACTGCTCATCGAAATTTGCAACCCTCCCGCCGTTCTCGCAGATCTGCTGATCTCCCAGCCAGATAGCAATGCGATTTGGGTCGATCTGCGCGCCGGAGTATCCCGTGGCGGCCATCAGTCTGCCCCAGTTCGGGTCGCTTCCTGCCCAGGCTGTCTTGACCAGTGGAGAATGCGCGATGGCCTTCGCTACTCGGAGGGCGTCAGCATCGCTGGTTGCGCCTTCAATCTGCAACTCGACGACGTGGGTCACGCCTTCGCCGTCATCCACAATTTGTTTGGCAAGCGACAGGCATACGTCTTCGAGAGCTGTTTTGAATGCGGGTTGGCGGGAGTCGATACGGGCTCCGCTTGCGCCTGAAGCGAGAAGCAGAACAGTGTCGTTGGTAGAGGTATCGCCATCAAGCGAAATGCGGTTGAAGGTGGGTTCGACAGCTCCGCGCAGCAGCGTATCGAGATCGGCGGGGGTGACTGCCGCGTCGGTGAAAAGGTAAACCAGCATCGTCGCGTGCGGCACGAGCTGCGGATGAATCATTCCCGCGCCTTTGCACACGCCCGCGAGGCGCACCTGGGTGCCGCCGACATCGATCCAGGCATGGGAGATCTTGGGCCGTGTATCGGTGGTCATGATAGCGCGGGCGAATTCCGAGAAGTGCGCTGCATCGGCCGCCAGCGTCTTCTGAACTTCCGGGAGCGCGTTTACCAGCTTTTCCGCGGGCAATGGAACGCCGATGATGCCAGTCGAAGAAGGAAAGACCTCGTGACCCTCAGCGCCGAATGCATCTGCTGCTGCGGCGCACACCCGTTCGCACGCTGCCATACCGATCTCGCCGGTGGCACAATTGGCGTTTCCGGCATTGACTGCAACAACGCGAACATGCCCGGCGCTGCGCTGCAGATGACGACTCCCCACAGTTATTGGAGCAGCTTGAACGAGGTTGGAGGTGAACATGGCAGCGGCGCTTGCAGGCTGATCGGTAACAGCGACGGCAAAATCGAGATTGCCGCTCGGTTTCAGTCCGGCTTTGACGGCAGCGAAGCGAAAGCCGCGCGGAAGCGCGTCCTCGGGGAGCAGAGAAGTTTGAATCATGTGCGCTTTTACTTTATCAAGAGATAAGAATGAGCAGCCTGCCGGATGCAGCCCAGCCCGAAGCCCAATTTCTTAACATGCAGCATGTCAACGTCGCACGCGGCGATGCTGTCGTGCTTCACGACATTAACCTTCAGATCGAAAACGGCGAGCATGTCGCGATACTCGGGCCCAACGGCTGCGGAAAATCCACGCTGATCAAGACCATCACCTGCGAGTGCTATCCCATCGTCGCGACGGAGACGAGCATTCGCCTGCTCGGCCGCGACCGCTGGGACGTCTCGCAGCTTCGCCGGCACCTTGGCGTTGTTGAGGCACATCTCCCCGGCGAGCGAACCGGGGTCACCCGCGGCATCGATGCAGTCGTAGCCGGATTCTTTTCTGCCTCGACGCTCTGGCCCAATCTGCATGTCACGGCGGAGATGCGAACGCGTGCTCACGCAGCACTCGAGCGCATGCAGGCAACTTACCTCGAAGGAAAACTCGTCGGCCAGATGTCCGCGGGCGAACAGCGGCGCATCATGATTGCCCGCGCCCTGGTCCATGAGCCGGATATGCTGCTGCTCGATGAGCCTTCGAATGCGCTCGACCTGGCCGCCCAGCGCGAGTTGCGCGAGGCGCTGCGTCTGGTCGCTCAGCAGGGAAGCGGTATCGTGATGGTGACCCATCATCTGGCGGACATCCTGCCCGAGATGACCCGCGTCATCATGATGCGTTCCGGCCGCATCTTCGCCGATGGCGCAAAAGACGAGCTGATTACCGAGGAGAAGATTCGTGAGCTGTTCGGAGTGGAGGTCACCCTGACCCGGCGCGATGGCTACTGGCATTCCTGGTGAGGATTGCGCGTCCAGCGGTACCCGCGCTTTTCGGCGCCTTGATTTTTCACCGCCGTCTGACATAGATTCTAGGCACACGGGAAAGGAGGATGATCCAGCTAATGAAAAATTCTGAAGGTAGTAGTCGCAGGTCCCTACGTGAGGTGACTGAGGCTTAGAGCGCCCTTGGCTCTAGTCCTGGCGAACCGCAACTGCATCGCCGAGGCCCGGTATGAAAGCGAGGGTGCCTCAGGTCAAACTCAACAGCTCACCGGTGATCAAGGCCCGCCGCCAAGTCTGGCAGCGGGCCTTTCACGTTTGCCGATCATGCCAAAGTCTCTCGTAAAGACATTCAAGGCTACCCTCGAGCGCGGCCAGGCATCCCTGGGCTGGACGATCATTCGCGTCCCGCGCGCGGTTACCGATGCTTGGCAGGGAGGCAACCGCGTCCGGGTAAAGGGCGAGATCTGCGGACACTCGGGCGACAGCTTCGCCTTCCGCACGTCGCTTTTTCCCAGCGGCGACGGAAGCTTCACGCTGCTGGTCAATAAACGCATGCAATCTGGTGCCAAAGTTACCCTCGGCAGTGTGGCTACGTTTCGCCTCGAGCCGGACGCGGATGAGCGCGAGGTGGCCATTCCGGCTGAGCTCAAAGCAGCCCTCTCGGATGTGCCGTCACTGCGTCGCTGGTACGATCGCCTGCCCTACAGTATTCGCAAGTATGTGACCGACATTATCCTGGGACCGAAGAGCCCTGAAGCGCGTGTTCGCCGCGCCGAGACGATGGCGGAAACCCTGCTCTCCATGCAGGAGGGCGAGCGCGAAGTGCCGCCGATTCTCGAAGCGGCTTTTGTCCGTGCCCCCCTTGGCCGGAAGGGCTGGCAGCTCATGACTCCCGCTCAGCGGCGCGGTCACCTGTGGGGAATCTTCTATTACCGCAGCCCGGAGGCGCGCCAGCGCCGAACCGACAAAGCCGTCGAGGATGCGGTGCGCATCGCCAGGTCTCGGACGAAGGCCAAATTATGACCATGGTAGTATGACCATAGTCGTAATTGGGGGGCATCCTGTGAAGGCCAAAACAAAGACGCCGGCAAAAACGAGTGTGAAGGTGCGGACCCTTCTCGCTAAAGCTGTCAGGACGCGGACCATGCCTGCCGGACAATTCAAGACGCGCTGCCTGTCGGTCATCGATGAGGTTCACAACCGGCGGGAAGAAGTCGTGATCACAAAGCACGGCAAACCGATGGCCAGGCTCGTTCCACTGAGTGAGGATCCCGAAAGCATCTTCGGTTTCATGCAAGGCAAGGGCAAGATCGTTGGAGATATCGTATCTCCTATCTTCCCAGAGGATGAGTGGGAGTCCGAGAAGTGATTCTTCTCGATACCCACGTCGCGCTCTGGCTTGCGCTTGAGCCGGCAAATATCTCTCGACCGGCCGTTTCTGTTATCGAATTCGCGCAAGGGGAGGGGTCTGGCATAGCACTCTCCTGCGTTTCTCTATATGAGATAGCCCGGGTCGCGCACCGAGGACGCGTGCAACTCGACGGTCCAGTAGAAGATTTTCTTGACCAGCTTAGCGAGCGGCTATCGATCATCGGACTTACTTCGCCGATTGCTTTGGCTGCGGCCCAATTGCCCGCAGATTTTACCGGCGACCTGATTGATCGGATCATCACCGCTACCGCTCTGACTGAGGGCATTCCTCTCGTTACCGCCGACCAGAACATCCGCTGGTCGCGGACCGTGAAAACCATCTGGTAGCCGCCCGCAATACAATAGCCGCATGGAACCCCTCGTGATTGCCGGCAAGGCATTTCAATCGCGCCTCATCGTCGGAACCGGAAAGTACAAAGACGGCCCCGAAACCCAGGCCGCCATCGAGGCCTCCGGAGCCGAGATGGTTACGGTTGCGGTCCGCCGCGTAAACCTTGACCGGTCTAAACAATCGCTGCTCGATTTCATCGACCCGCAGCGCTATTTCCTGCTGCCGAATACGGCGGGCTGCTACACCGCCGACGAGGCGATTCGTGCCGCGCGGCTGGGCAGGGAAGTCGGCTTGTCCGACTGGGTGAAAATTGAGGTGATCGGCGATCAGTCGACGCTTTACCCAGATGTGCAGGCTACACTCGAAGCCACGCGGACATTGGTCAAGGAGGGCTTTACCGTTCTTCCCTATACCTCTGATGACATTGTATTTGCGCGACGCCTTATTGAAGTGGGGGCGGCTGCCGTGATGCCCTTGGCTGCACCGATCGGCAGCGGGCTCGGCATCCAGAACCGGGCCACTCTCCAGATTCTTCGCGAGCGCATTACCGAAGTGCCGTTGATTGTCGATGCCGGAGTCGGCACCGCCTCCGACGCGGCCCTGGCCATGGAGATGGGAGCCGACGGGGTTCTGATGAACACCGCCATTGCCGCCGCCGCCAACCCGATCCTCATGGCTGAAGCGATGCAGCATGCTGTTCTCGCCGGACGGCAGGCCTATCTCGCCGGACGAATGCCGAGACGTCTCTATGCGACGGCAAGTTCGCCGCTCGAGGGGATTTCAAAATAGTCCGGGCGGATGGCCTGTATCAAAATCGCTATCTCGCAGAGGCGCCATTCGTCGTTTAGACTCACCCCATGCGTGTCTTCGGCATCGACTGCGGCACCGAGTGCACCGGCTATGGCGTCGTCGAATGGGACGACGGCGCGCGCTGTCCGCAGCTGATCTCCCTTGGCGCAGGAGCGATCCGCGCTTCGAAGAAGGATCCTCTGCCGCAGCGGCTGGCGGCGGTTTACACGCGCCTGATTGAGCTGCTCGAATCGCACCAGCCCGATGTGGTCGCGGTTGAAGAAGTGTTCTATTCGGTGAATGCCAAGTCTGCCCTAAAACTCGGCCATGTGCGCGGAGTCGCTCTCCTTGCCGCGGCCACAGCACGCCTGCCCTTTGCCGAATACGCTCCGCTCACGATCAAGTCCACCGTAACCGGTTATGGACTGGCGCAGAAGGAGCAAGTACAGTTCATGGTCGCCCGCCTGCTGAATCTTTCCTGCGTACCTGAACCGGCTGATGCTGCCGATGCGCTTGCCATCGCTATCTGCCACATCCACCACTCGCAAACGGCCGCGCTGCAAATGCCCGCTTACAGATAAATGCTCGCCTTCGCCGCCATCCTTGCCATCGCCCTGTTTCAGGCTGCGCCGCCGTCTTCTGGAAACGTGCAGCCCGCGGCCGCTTCGCCGGAGATCCGCTTTTCCTTCGAACATGCCCAACTCGATCCGGCTACCTATTCTCTGGTTGTAAGGGAAGACGGCTCCGGCCATTACGAGTCCACGCCCGGTCCCGTTTCAGGACCGGCTACGGACGGTATAGCCTCCGCGCCCCACCAGCGCGACATCGTGATCCGCGACCCGTTGCTCGAATCTCTCTTCAAGACGGCGCGCTCGCATCACTTTTTCGCAATCGAATGCGAGGCGCCGGACAGCCACGTGGCCTTCACGGGGAAGAAGACACTTGCGTATTCCGGCCCGGACGGCCATGGGGAATGCACCTTCAACTGGTCGCGCGACCAGCAATTGAACCAGCTTGCCGACTCCATGATGGCGGTGGCCTTCACGATCCATGAGGGCAGCCGCCTCGCAATTGAGCATGTGCACAGCCGCCTGGCCCTCGACGCCGAGCTGGAGCAATTGGAGAATGCAGCGAAGGACCATCGCGCGCTGGAGATCGAGAACATCGCTCCCGAGCTTCAATCCATTGCCGCCGATCCAGCCGTTATGAACCGGGCCCGGAACCGCGCGCGAGCATTGTTGAACGGTGATGCGTCCAAACACTGATCGTTCGGGGGGCCGGCGTTGGTGAATCGTCCCGCGCACAGCGCCGTCCAATATGACGTGGCCAAAGTGCAAAGCGAAACTTTCCGCCACGCATTCGCGTTTTTAAGTTGTAGTAGAAGCAGCACCGGGTCAATCAGCAGCACCGGGTTAATAAGTAGCACTGGGCCAATCGAAGGAGGTGTCCTATGAGGCACCCGAGCACGAATCATTGCTGGTATCGAGCCATTGGCGGCACCTTCGCCATGATCACCTTGGTAGCGGGTTTAAGCGCTCATGGGCAGGAGCCATCTGTGCCCCCGCCGCCGCCCGACTCACAGCAGGCGTCACAGCCCTCCCAGCAGGAACCGCCCGAGGCCAGCAATGTTCGCGCTGTGCGCCTGAGCGATGTTGAGGGCAAGGTGCAGGTCTTCAACGGAACCGAATCTGCCTTTAACCAGGCACTGCCCAACATGCCGGCGGTGGAAGGCATGCGCTTCGTCACAGGCGACGACGGACGCCTGGAAATCCAGTTTGAAGATGGCTCCGTGGCCCGAGTAACTCCCAATAGTTCGGTGACGCTGGCGCAGCTCCACCGCAGTCCAGACGGCTCGACCGTCACGACCATTGACGCCAACACGGGTCTCACTTATTACGAGATGAACGGCCGTGCCGGCCAGTACAGTGTCCGGTTTGGACCGAACACGGTTATACCCACCGACAGCGCTATCTTCCGCATTAATCTCGACGCCAATCCTGCCGACCTCGCCGTGACCCATGGAACGGTGCATGTCAGCGATGGCCAGAGCCTGGCTCTGGATGTGCGCACCAATCATTCGGTTCACTTCGATCTTCAGACCGGTCAGTATGAACAGCTGCAGAGCGTCGCCGCTGACACGTGGGACCAGTGGAACTCGGACCGCGACCAGGCGCTGGCCACTCTTGAAGAAAATGCGACCACGGCTCGTGCCAGCACCAACAATCCTGACGATGCTGCATGGAATGACCTTGACTACTATGGCGACTGGTATAACGTTCCCGGATATGGCGAGGGCTGGTCGCCCTCCGGCGTGGGCGATAACTGGGATCCCTTCGGTGACGGCGCATGGGGCTACTACAGCGGAATCGGGTACACCTGGATCTCCGGTTATTCCTGGGGATGGTGGCCGTATCACTGCGGCGCATGGAACTGGTTCGGTAACTACGGGTGGATGTGGTTCCCGGGCAACTGCGGCTTCGGCAGTGTTGGCGTCGGCTGGTATCCCTACGCGAGGGTCTGGCGCTGCCCGCCCAACTACAGGCCGCCCTCCCGGCCAAAGGTTCCCCCCGTGCATGGCATACCGCCTCACGGCCCCCTGCCGCGCCCGATACCCCTGGTTGCGGTCAACCGTGGTCAATATGATCAGCAATTTCGCTCATTGGGTGGCGTGAAACCATCGCCACGCAGCTTCGATTTTCAGGGACAAAGTATCAATCCCGCTGAAGCCACGATTCGTGTACGCACTGGCGGCCCGCTGGGCGAAGGATTCACGAGTGCGACGGTGCGCACACACCCCGAAGTGTTCGAGGGCAGCAACATTCGCATGACAAATCCCGGGCGGTCAATTTATCAACCAGGAGCATCCAGCTTCCAGGGCAGTCGCAGCACAACCGGCTACACACCGCCGCCTTCCGCTGTGTACCGGCCCGCACCAGCCCCGGTTGCTCCGCGCGGATCGTATTCCGGTGGAGGCGGCGTGCACTATAGTGCGCCCCCCGCCCCCGCTGTCCACGCATCGCCGCCACCTGCCAGCGGCGGCCATCCTCATTGAAGAGAGCGTCCCGGGTCCGGCTTATCGGGCCTGGGACAGCTTTGCCGGAATCATCCGAAGATGTTCGTGTTCAGGTAGTCGTTCCGGAACTTTCCCTTCGGATCGTACTGCTCGAGTAGCGCCTGGTATTCCGGCATCCTTGTGTAGAGATGAGCCAGCCTGCTGTGCGGTACGGTGAAGAGCTTGGCCCAATGGGGCCTGGCGTCGAAGCGCGCCAGCTTTTCCTCGATCTGCGGCAGGATTTGCTTCACCGCCGGCCACTCGGGCTTCCATGTGAAGTGGATTGCCATGGAGGGACGCTTGTAAGCCATGCTCATCCATAGATCGTCGGCGTCGATGGTGCGCAGTTCCGTGACAAAGAGGTGCGGCGTGATCTGATCGCGCAACTCCTCGACGGCGAGGATCGCTTCGTATCCCTTGTCGCGCGGCACCAAATACTCCGTCTGTAGTTCGGCGCCGCTGCTCGGCGTGAAGTTCATCTTGAAGTGTGGGAGCCGCTCGTACCACGGACCCGGGACGCCCCCTTGCTCCGTGCAGCTTTCGGCGGAGTGTCCTGAGATCGGGTGAAGCTTCTGCGTCGCCAGCGTCGCGCCGTGGAAGTCGCCTGGCCATTTTTGCATGGTGCCCGGTTCGATCCTTCGCTTGATCCACACCTGGGTGATGCGATGGTTTTGCCAGTCGGTGAAGAGGCTCACACTGTAGGCGCTGCCGAAAATCGCATCGAGATTCTTTTCGAGCTGAGCCATTGAAAGATTTTCGTAGACTGCCTGCGCCACCTGATATGTCGGCTCAACATCGACCGTGATTTTTGTGATGACGCCCAGGCCGCCGAGCCCAACCACCGCGCCGTGAAACTGGTCGCCGTCCTTGCGGGATAATGTCTTCACTTCGCCGTCCGCGGTGACAATCTCCATTGCGGCCACTGCCGTAGACAGATTGCCATTCTTGTTTCCCGAGCCGTGTGTGCCTGTTGCGCAAGCGCCAACGACGGAGATGTGAGGCAGGGAGGCGAGGTTGTGCAGCGCATATCCCTTCGCGTCGATGTACGGCGCAAGCTGTCCGTAGGTCACGCCCGCGCCAACTGTTACCGTACGGGCTTTCTCGTCCAGAGCCATGGTGTTCAGCTGCTTCAGCGAGATCTGATTGAGACGGTTGTCGGCGATGTTGTTAAAGGAGTGGCGCGCGCCGAGAGCCTTCAGGGTGCTACAGTTCTTCACCGCGGCCTGCACCTCTTCTGTTGTCTTGGGGGAGATGAGGTTCTTCGCGTGATACTCATAGTTGCCTGCCCAGTTTGTGCGATGTTCGCCCTGCGCCTCCGCCGAGACGTAACGCTGCACCAGGCTGCCGGTTAGAATCACACCTGAAGTCTTCAAGAACTCCCTCTTGTCCATCGTCCCGTTTTCCTCCGCCCCAATGCAAGCTGTTCAACGCTATTTGCGCCGCCCTTCACCATAACTGCTTATTTGCAGAATTCACAATCGGATCGTATCTTTCGTGAATCAATGGTGTGACTCGGTGAACCGAGGCGAGTCGCTTTCGAAAAAGGAGATCTCCCCGCATGCCGCTTCCCACAGACGAGAGGATTCTTGCTCTGAGCAACGACATCATCCAGACTTTCGATTCGATTTTCGGGCTCCATCCCGGCTTTCGCCCCGCCCACGCCAAGGGCATCATGCTCAGCGGTAAATTTACTCCCACTCGTGATGCCGCATCGCTCAGGGCGCAGCACTTCAATCAGAATTCCACTCCGGTGACCGTGCGCTTCTCGAACTCGACCGGTGTTCCCGTGATTCCCGACAATGACCCCAACGCTGACCCGCGCGGCATCGCCATTCGGTTCAATCTTGCCGAGCATGTACACACCGACATTGTTGCTCACTCCACCGACGGCTTTCCGGCGCGCACCGGGCAGGAGTTTCTTGAGCTTCTCCGCGCCATCGCTGCTTCCAGCGATCAGTCGCAGCCGCACCCGTGGCCGGTCGAAGTATTTCTCGGATCGCATCCGGCGGCGCTGGCCTTCGTGCAGGCACCCAAGCCTGCGCCTTCGAGCTTCGCCCGCGAGAGCTACTTCGGAGTTACGGCGATGAAGTTCACCAACAAGGACGGAGCCGCCCACTACGGTCGTTACCGCATCATTCCCGAAGCCGGCAATGATCACCTCACGCCTGAGGCGGCGGCGGCGAAGGGTCCCGATTATCTGTTCGAGGAAATTGCTGACCGAATCCTTCGTGCGCCGGTCAGATTCCGGCTTGCCGCTCAGGTTGCCGACCCAGGGGATACGGTCGATGATGCGACTGTTCACTGGCCGGACGACCGCAGGGTCGTCGATCTCGGCGATATCGAGCTTACGGCGCTGGTTCCGGACAATGCCAGCGAGCAGCAGCGCATCATCTTCGATCCCATCCCGCGTCTCGATGGCATCGAGCCGTCCGATGACCCGCTGCTCGAGCTTCGCGCTGCGATTTACCTCATCAGCGGACGCCGCCGCCGTGCTGCGCCGCCTACGCAGTAGATGAAGTATTTATAGGTCCCGGCAGGCGGTCTGACGGGTGTGGCCCCTTCAACCAAATCTAAGGAGGACCCTCAAATGGCTGTTTCCTTCGCGAATGACATCAAGCCGCTGTTTCGACAAATGGACATCGACCACATGGAGGGCTTCGGCGTTTTGCTGGATGATTTTGCCTACATGTCCACGCCGGCCAACGCTGAAAGCGTACTCCAGACTGTGGTGGGAGATCCTCCCAGCATGCCGCCCGGCGGTCCTTACTGGACGGCGGATCAGGTCGCTCTTTACAAAAAGTGGATGGACGAAGGCTACCAGCCCTGAGGCGCAACGGCCTGCGCAGTCTTTCCTTGACAGCTTAGGAGAGACTGCGCTAGTCTCCTAATTATCTTAGGAGGGAACGTGGCCGAACAAGCGCAGCTTCTTCCCGGCACCCTCGATCTGCTGATCCTCAAGGCAGTGTCTCTCGGTCCACTTCACGGCTACGGTGTGTTGCTGCGCATCGGGCAGATCTCCGACAGCGCGCTGCTCATCGAGCAGGGAGCGCTTTACCCGGCGCTCTTTCGCCTGGTACGCCAGGGTTTGCTGAAGGCCGACTGGGGCACCTCCGAGAACAATCGCCGCGCCAAGTTCTACGAACTGACCGCCGCGGGCCGCAAGCGCCTGCGCGATGAGACGGAAGGCTGGAATCGCCTGGCCACCGCGATTGCCTCAGCACTCGCCGCGCAACCGGAGGAGATATGAAAGTCCTCGCCTGGTTCCGTTGCCTGATTGCGAAGTTCTTTCATCGCTCAGAGGTCGCCGATGACATGGAGGCGGAACTTCACGCTCACATCCTGCTTCGAGCTGACGATCTGGAGCGTTCCGGCCTGGATCGCGCGGAAGCCGAACGGCGCGCGAAGATCGAATTCGGCGGCTACGAGCGATACCGGCAAGAGTCCCACGAAGCGCTGGGCGGAAATTTTATTGAGACGCTCCTTCAGGATGTGCGTTTCAGCCTGCGCATGTTGCGGAAATCACCCGGATTCACTTTGGTCGCAGTCTTTACGCTCGCGTTGGCCATCGGGGCAAACGCCGTTGTCTTCAGCATTATGAATGCGCTGATTCTGCGGCCGCTGAGAGTACCCCATGCGGAGAGCCTTTACGCCGTCGAGCGGGGACAAGATCAGGCCATCAATCACTCGTTCCCCGACTATCTTGATCTCCGCGATCGCAACCGCAGCTTTGAAGATCTGGTGGCCTACAACGTCACGGGCGCCGCACTGGACACGGGCAACAATCCCACTTCTGCCTGGCTTCTGGAAACGACCGGGAATTATTTCGACGCATTAGGCGTTCGGCCCTACCTCGGCCGTTTCTTTCATCGATCCGATGAGCACGGCCACAACAGCGCTCCCTACATCGTGCTCACTTATGCCTATTGGCACAGCCACTTTCATGACGATCGTGGCGTGTTGGGCCGTACGGTTCAGCTCAACAAGCATCCTTTCACCATCCTCGGCGTTGCGCCTCCTGACTTTCAGGGAACCCTGTTGTTTCTCGCGCCTGATTTCTGGGTGCCGATCGTGAACCAGGAGCAGGTGGAGGGAGTGAATGTTCTGAATGAGCGTGGCAACCGCGGCATCCTGATGGTAATGGGACATCTGAAGCCGGGTGTCACTCAGGCGCAGGCCGTTGCTGACCTCAACTCGATTGGCACGTATCTCGAAAAGGCCTACCCCAAAGACGATAGCCATATGACGTTTTCCCTTACCAGTCCAGGCCTGGCCGGTGACTGGCTGGGCGGTCCAATGCGGGAATTCCTCACGGGCTTGATGTTACTGGCCGGATTGATTCTGCTGGCAGCCTGCGCCAACCTGGGCAGCCTGTTTGCCGCACGCGCCGCCGACCGGTCGCGTGAGATTGCCTTGCGGCTGGCGCTTGGATCGAGCCGCAGACGTATTCTGCGCCAGGTCTTTACTGAGGCGGTGCTGATCTCTCTTGTCGGAGGCGCCGTCGGATTAGCGGGCAGCGTCGTGCTGCTGCGCGGCCTTAGCGCCTGGCGACCGTTTTCAACCGTGGCCCCGAACATGACCGTGCCGGTGAATCCGGACACAAACGTCTATCTGGTTGCTTTGCTCCTGGCCGTAGCGAGCGGGTTCCTCTTTGCCGCAGTCCCGGTAAGGCAGATACTGCGCACCAATCCTTATGAAGTCGTCAAGTCGGGGTTGTCACGCAGAACAGGCAGGCGGATCACGGTTCGCGATCTTCTGCTGGTTGCGCAGATCTCGATCTGTGCGGTGCTGGTCACGTCTTCGATGGTCGCGGTGCGCGGGCAGATCCGCTCGCTGCACAGCAATTTCGGATTCGAACCGCGGAACGCAATGCTGGTGGGCGCCTCGCTCAGCACGGCTGGTTATAGCGGTGATAGCGTGCCCGCAATGCAAAAGCGTTTGATCGATACTGTGCGGAACGTTCCCGGCGTAAAGGCCGCGGGATCGATTGATCGTCCGCCATTGTATTTCGGCGCGAATACAGCCATTGTTTTTACCGACAAAACGACAGACCTGCGCCCGTCGAACGCCGCTGCGGAAGCCATGGTGTACAACATCTCTCCCGGATACTTGGAAGCAGCTCATACAGCCTTGCTCTCGGGAAGAGGCTTCACGTGGCATGACGACGAGAACGCGCCACGCGTGGCCGTGGTGAATCGGGAATTTGCCTCGAGGATATTTGGCTCAACGACGAACGCAGTGGGCGGATATTACAAGCGGCCCGATGGAACGCGCATCCAGGTAGTGGGTGTTGCGGAGGACGGAAAGTATGGGAGCGTTACCGAAGCGCCGCAGCCGGCGATGTTTCTTACCGACGATGCAATCGCCGCATGTCCGCGGAACGCACATGACAGATTCGACGCTGGTGGTGCGCACGGACCGCAATCCACAGCAGGTGGCTGCGGCGATCAAGAGCGCACTGAGCGAACTGGATCCGGGCATGCCGGTAACTATCCAGATGTGGGAAAAGCAGCTGAACGACAGCGCTCTGTTTGCCTCGCGTATGGCGACGCTGGCGCTGGGCGTGCTCGGCTTGATGGGAGCCGTGCTGTCGATCACGGGCATCTTCGGAATGGCAGCGTACTCGGTCAGCAAGCGGCTGCGCGAGCTGGGAATTCGCGTTGCCCTCGGCGCGCAGCGCTCTGAGGTGCTGCAGGCGGCACTCGGGCGGGCGTTCAAGCTGCTGGCCTTCGGTTCGGCAGCGGGACTCATCCTCGGACTTCTGGCCACCCGCCTTCTCGCCTACATCGTCTATGGAGCGACGCCGCGCGATCCGCTGGTGCTGACTGGTGTCGTTCTTGCGATGGCGTTGCTTGGGCTGGTGGCGACGTGGATTCCGGCGCAACGGGCGCTGTCGGTCGATCCTTTGATCTTGTTGCGCGAGGAGTGATCATGCGGTCCGATCCGGAACGGCATCGGTTGAAATCGATGGCGCATGGCAGGTTAGCGCGCCTATTTGGAGAGGAAGCATGAAACTCGCGGCTTACCTTCGTTCCCTGGCAGCAAAGTTCTTTCGCCGGGCGCAGACTTCTGACGACATGGATGAGGAGCTTCGCTCCCACATTCAGTTGCGTGCAGACGATCTCGAGCGTTCGGGCCTCAATCGGTCGGAGGCAGAGCGGCGGGCGCGTATCGAGTTCGGAGGCTATCAGCGCTTTCGGGAGGAGTCGCACGAGGCGCTTGGTGGTCATTTCATCGAGACCGCACTGCAAGACTTTCGCTTTGCCCTGCGCACGCTGCGCAAATCTCCCGGCTTTGTCGCGGTTGCCGTGTTTACTTTGGCGATGGCCATCGGGGCGAACGCGGTGGTGTTCAGCCTGCTGAATGGCCTGATCCTGCGCCCGCTCAAGATCCCACAGGCCGATAGTCTTTACATGGTTGAGCGCGGCGTAAATGAAGAATCCCCGATGCAGTCGTATCCGGACTACGTCGACTTGCGCGACCGCAACCGCAGCCTCAGTGGTCTGGTGGCGTACGACATCGACCGGGCCGGAGTGGACACGGGGGGCAATCCTTCTTCTTCATGGCTTTATGAGGCGAGCGGAAACTACTTCGACGAGCTGGGCATTCAGCCGTATCTTGGCAGATTTTTTCACGCCTCCGATGAGCGCGGTCCGAACAGCGCTCCCTATATCGTGCTCGGCTATGACTACTGGCATAGCCATTTTCAGGCAGATCGCGGTGTGGTGGGCCGCAGCGTTCTAGTCAACAAGTATCCGTACACGATTCTAGGCGTGGCGCCGCCCGGGTTTCGTGGAACGGAACTCTTCTTCACGCCCGATTTCTGGGTGCCGATTGTCGATCAGGAGCAAATGGCGGGTAACAGCGATCTGAACTCGCGTGGAACTCGGGGCACGTGGTTGCTGGGTCGCCTCAAGGCGGGAGTCACGCCTGCGCAGGCTACCGCCGATCTCAACTCGGTTGCTGCGTACCTGGTGAAAAGTTATCCAAAAGATGACGACCGGATCAGTTTTAAGCTGGCGCGCCCGGGGCTGATCGGCGACATGCTGGGTCGCCCGGTGCGAGCATTTCTGGCGGGATTGACGTTGCTGGCGGGGCTCATCCTGCTGGCTGCGTGCGCCAACCTGGGAAGCCTCTTCACCGCGCGGGCGGCAGATCACTCACGCGAGATTGCACTGCGGCTTGCGCTGGGTTCGAGCCGCAGGCGGATCGTGCGGCAGATGCTCACCGAAGCGGTGCTGGTTTCGCTGGCCGGAGGAGTTGCCGGTTTAATCGGAGCCATCGTGCTGCTGCGGTGGCTGAGTCACTGGCAGCCCGTGGCGAATATGCCGATCAATGGCCTGCCTGTGAATCCGGATTTGAGTGTTTATGCGATGGCTTTCCTGTTGGCACTGGCCAGCGGACTTCTTTTCGGCGTGGTCCCAATACGTCAGGTGCTGCGTGCGAATCCCTGGCAGGTTGTGAAATCGGGCTCCAGTGGCGCGGCCGGCAGCAAGCTTACCATACGCGATCTTCTGCTGGTCGTGCAGATTGCCATTTGCGCGGTACTCGTCACCTCATCGCTGGTGGCGCTCCGGGGGCTGATGCGCTCGCTGCACAGCGATTTCGGTTTTGAACCGCAGAACGCTCTGCTGGTAGACAGTGATCTGGACATGGCGGGTTATACCGGAGAAAAGGTGCCTTCGATGCAGCGGCGCATGGTCGATGCTTTGGAGGGCATGCCCGGCGTGTCGGCGGCAGGCTTGTCCGACAGGCTCCCGCTGGCTGCGGACTGGTACGAGGATCTTGTCTTCAAAGACAGCACCACCGACATGAAGATGTCGAATGCCGCCGCCGAAACGGTGATGTACGACGTCACTCCCGGGTATTTCCGCGCAGCCGGCACAGCGTTGCTTTCCGGAAGGACCATCACCTGGCATGACGACAAGAATGCGCCGCGCGTGGCGGTTGTGAATCGCGAATTCGCGCGCAAGGTTTTCGGGTCGGAGACCGCCGCACTCGGTCGTTACTACAAAAGAGTGGACGGCACACGCATTCAAGTGGTGGGTCTGGTTGAGGACGGCAAACACAAGACCCTGACCGAAGATCCGGAGCCGGCGATGTTCCTTCCCATCCTGCAGTCTCCGTCCAGCGCCACCTGGCTGATCGTGCGTTCCAGCCGCGATCCTCAGGAATTGACGGCTTCCGTCGAGAGCACGCTGCGGAACCTGGATGCCGGACTGGTGTTCAGCATTCGAACCTGGAACAAGCAGCTCGATAGCGCGCTCTTCGCCTCGCGTATTGCCACCATTTCGCTTGGTGTGCTGGGCGGCCTGGGCGCCATGCTGGCAGTCACCGGGATCTTTGGCATGGCAGCGTACTCGGTGAGCAAGCGGATGCGCGAACTGGGCATCCGTATTGCGCTGGGGGCACAGCGAAAAGAGGTGCTGCGCGCCGCGCTTGGCAGAGCCTTCAGGCTGCTCGCTTTCGGATCGGCGGCAGGTCTGTTGCTGGGGCTGGCGGCGACGCGCATCCTGTCCTTCATCGTGTACCAGGCGACGCCCCGCGATCCGCTGGTGCTGGCCGGTGTCGTTCTGGCGATGGCGCTGCTGGGGCTGGTAGCCACGTGGATTCCGGCTTCCCGTGCGCTGGGAGCCAATCCTCTGGTCCTCCTGCGCGAAGAATAGATGTGCGCCCGGATAGGCCTGGGAGGTCCCCGGCTGCACTTGCTCCACCCGATGCGGCGCAATTCGCTGTTTCTTCCGGTCTTAAGGGGGTGCCTGCAGCTTCAGCCTCCATCCCGCAATCCGTTGAAGTGGCAGCAAAAAGGCGAAGACGCGTGTCAGCGAAAAGGAGCATACTAACGTCTAACAGGGCAGAGATCGGTGTCTGATCTGTTCGGGAGTTCCCATGCGAAATCAAAGTTCAGTTCGCCACACACCAGCGTCGCTTGCGCTGGCGGCAGCTTTGGCCCTCGCTCCAGCTGTGGCGTTTTCCCAGTCGAGCACTCAGCAGACAACTCCGCCTGCGGCTTCCGCTCCTGACCCCCAGACACAGTCGGGCGCTCCCGCCGCCCAGGCTCCGGCAACAGGCAAGTCGGCGGGCTCGGTTCCACTCCCGGCACCCGATGCCAAGCCCAGCAGCGATGCTAACCCTAATCAGGAGAGCAGCGCGCAGACGCGGCCTGCCCGTACGGCGCAGCCCGCGTCCTCGTCCCCGAGTGGCTCGGGAGACTCCACGATGCCCGGCGTGAAGAAGGGAAGCATTAACGATGTGAATGCCGTTGGCACTCGCGATATCGGCGCCCGGGGCGTGGGCAACTGGTACTCGACCGAGTCGGAAATCAAGATGGGCAAGTCCTACGCGGCGATGATCGAGAAGAGCACGAAGTTCATCACCGACCCGGTAGTGACCGAATACGTCAACCGCGTCGGCCAGAACATCGTCAAGAACTCCGATTGCAAGGTGCCCTTCACGATCAAGGTCATCGACTCCGATGAAATCAACGCCATGGCATTACCCGGCGGATACTTCTACGTAAACTCCGGCCTGGTGCTGGCGGCCGACGAAGAGGCGGAACTGGCCGGTGTAATGGCGCATGAGACGGCTCACGTCTGCGCCCACCACGCCGCGCGCGAGATGACCCGCGCCAACTACGCCCAGCTGGGAACCATCCCTCTGATCTTCATCGGCGGCTGGGCCGGATACGGCATCTATGAGGCCGCGAACCTGGCGATCCCCCTGACCTTCCTCGAATTCTCCCGCGAGTTCGAAGCGCAGGCAGATTACCTGGGCCTCGAATACATGTACCGCGCCGGCTACGATCCGCAGGCTTTCGTAACCTTCTTCGAAAAGATTCAGGACCTGGAGAAACACAAACCGGGAGCGGTGGCGCGAGCCTTCTCCGACCATCCGCAGACTCCGGATCGCATCGCCCACTCTCAGGAAGAGATCGCCAAAATCCTCCCGCCGCGCGACGAGTACCTGGTTACAACTTCGGAATTCGACGAGGTGAAGGCGCGCCTGGCCCGCATCGAGAACAAGCGCAAACTGACTGACGGGAAAAACGGCGGGAAGCCAACGCTGCGGCGCGTGAGCACCACTGCAGATCCGAATAACCCAAGCAGCTCCACCGACGACGACCGGCCGACGTTGCACCGCCGTGACGACTCGGGAAGTAGTGGCGGCGGTACCACCGGAGGAAGTAATGGTGGCGGCACAACCACCGGAGGGAGTTCGACCCCGAGCAGTAACTATACCCCCGGCAGCATGGATTGACAGGGTTCAGGCGCGATTCGGAAAGCTTGCGGCTGCTAGCACTTTTTGCACTTGGCCAGGATGGCTTTCTGCAGCCGCTCGCGCAACTCGTTGGGTAACTCGTAAATCTCGTGCTTGCGATAGATCTCGATCGTCTTGCGAGTGGTGCTGAGTGTAACCACGCAATGCTCACATCCGCGCAGATGTTCTTCGAGCTGGGCCCGCACTGGAACGGTCACGTTGTTGTCGATCAGGTCGTCCAATTGCGCCAAAAACTCTGAGCAGGTCACTTCACACCATCCTTGGATCGATTGCGGAAGTAACGGCTGAGCCGCTCCCGCAATTGCAGCCGGGCCCGTAACAGGCGCGACTTGACTGCTGGAATACTTAAACCCAGACTTTCTGCCGTTTCCTCGGTCGAAAGTCCTTCTACGTCCCGCAGAACGAAAACCACGCGGAAGCCCGGAGGCAATCCCTGGATCGTCTTGCGGAGAATGTCGGCCATCTCCGACTGGCCGTACTGCTGCTCCGGATCAGGACCCCAATCCGCCAGGTCCCGCGGCATTGATCCTTCATCGGTCTCAACATCCTCGTCGATCGACACCATCCGGCCGGTGCGGCGCTTGCGCAGCCGCATCAGCGATTCGTTCACCGCGATCCGCACCAGCCAGGTATAAAACTTCGAATTACCCTGAAACTGGTCGAGCTTCTCGTAGGCCTTGAGGAAGGCATCCTGCACAACATCTTCCGCGTCTTCGCGATTCTGGGTGATGTGCTGGGCGATGCGAAAAACCTGGCGGTCATATTGACGCACCAGCTTCTCGTAGGCCTCCATATCACCCGCGCGAGCGCGGTTGACGAGCAGAATGTCGGGGTGAACCTCCTCAGTCCCTTGTGTTTGGATAGTTGACATGACAGATAGTTTCAGAAAAAGGGCCGCTCAAAAATACGACCGGTTCGATCTCTGTTCGTCTTTTATCCTAAATGGCCGATGAGGCGGAGAGCAAAGGCGCTGGACTCCTCCTGTAACTCCTGGCAAACAGGCGATGGCACAAAACCCGATCCGAGCCCCGCTGCTACCATTCCGGACAGAAAAGTATCCAAGTGGGAAACACCCCGAGTTTCTCCGCCATTTGGGCAGGCGTCGAAGCCTTTTTCGGCTTACAGTACAGTCAGGGTAATTTCTGGATAGATGAAAGTGAAGCGCACGGAAGCATCAGGGTTAAAGAAGTGGAGCATGGTCGGACGGCACGCCGGCCTGCTATCGGTTGTCGTGCTGTTGGGCAGTCTCTGTGCGTCCATCGCGCAGACCGAATCGGCCGGCTCAAAGACTCACAGCACGAAGACCGCCGGCACAAAAAAGTCGAAAAAGTCCGAGAAGAAGTCGCATACCGCAACTCATTCGGCGCACACTGCCACCGTCAGCCACACCTCGAAGACTCACCATAAGCACGTTCGCAAGCCGCTTACGGCTAAGCAACTGGCCCGCAGCCAGAAGCTCCATCAGGCCTTCGTCGCTTCGTCGCAGCTGCGGCCGATGGCCCAGCAGCTGGCCAGCATGCGGTCTCCAGCCGCGTATGCGGGAGTGTCAGCTTACGCGCACAGCCATACTGGCGAGGCTGCTGCAGCGGCTTACCTTGCCCTGGGACATGCTTACCTGCTCGACCACAAGTACTCCGACGCGGTGAGTGCATTCCACTCCGCTGATCTGGCCGGCAAGTCGCTCGACGACTACGCGGATTATCTGACCGCACAGGCCTTTCTGCAGGACAACAAGCTGGCTGACGCCGAAACGGTGCTGAACACCTTCAACGAGAAGCATCCGGACTCGATCTTTGTGCACAGCGTGCCGGTGCTCGAGGCCAATCTCTTTCTGCAGGAGGGCGATCCTCAGGCGGCGTTGCGGATTCTGGACGCACACCGCGGTGAGGCGATCGCCAACAAAGCTGATTTCCAGCTGGCCGCCGCCAAGGCCAACGTGTTGGCGGGCCGGACGGCTGAGGCGCAACAGGAGTTCCGGCGCGTCTACCTGAATTTTCCGCTTAGCGGCGAGGCCTCACAGGCCCGGGCGCAGCTGGTCTCTTCGGGTACACTGTCGTCGCTGCCGCCCGAGGAGCGCCGCCATCACGCCGACGCACTCTACGCCGCAGGCCACTATAGCGATGCTGAAGAAGAATACCGCTCGCTCGCCGGCGACTCCTCGCTGGGCGACGCCGCACGCGATGGTCTGCTTGTCGCCGCTGCTCATTGTGACTGGAAGCTGAAGCGCCTGAACAAGCAGGAACTGGATCGCCTGCCCGACACTTCAGATGAAGCCGGAGCGCGCAGGCAATATCTGCTGATGGAACTGGCGCGCGGCAAGGACGATGCCGAAACGCAGCAACTCATTGTCGAGCAAATGAAGACGCGCTTCCCGGAGAGTCCGTGGCTGGCCGAGGCGCTCTACTCCAGCGGCAACATGTACCTGTTGCGCAAGGATTTCCCCCGCGCCATCGCCTATTACGGAGAGCTTGCGCGGCGCTTTCCTAAATCCTGCGAGTCTCCGCACACCGGTCCGTGCTCGAACTACTCGCCCAGCAGCCATTGGCGTGCGGCATGGCTGAACTACAGGATCGGCGAATACGGTGAGGCTGCGCGGCTCTTCGATGAGCAGATCGCCGATTACGCAGGAGGCAAGGAGATTCCCTCGGCGCTCTATTGGCGTGGACGGCTCTATGAAGAGGAAGACCACAAGCCCGCCATGGCCGCAGGCTATTACAAGACGGTGGCGCGCGTATATCCGCACTACTATTACGCCGCTCTCGCTCAGGATCGGTTGGCTCAGCTTGGCCAGGTCACGCCTGCCAGCTTCTCTGTCCTGGAGGCAATGCACTCCGAGCCCATTCCTGAGTTGAGCGACGACGTACCTGAGGACGATCCGCACGTAGTGAAGGCCAAACTGCTGGCCAATGCCGGACTGAACGAGTACATCGCTCCGGAAATTCAGGCGGCGGACGGAAGCGACGAGTGGGGCGCCTTCGCCGAAGCCGAGATCTACGCCTCTTACGGTGAGACCGCTCGCGCCATGCGCCTGCTCAAGCATGCCCTGCCGTTCTATACGTCTGCTCCGATCGAATCGATCCCCATGGGCTGCTGGCGGATTCTCTTCCCGCAGCCATATTGGTCCGACATCAAAGAGAGTGCCGCCGCCAACGGGCTCGATCCGTACATGGTGGCCGCGCTCATTCGCCAGGAGTCGGAATTCAATCCCGGTGCGGTTTCCAATAAAAGCGCGTACGGACTGATGCAGTTGCTGCCCAGCGTTGGCAAGAGCATGGCCAAGGAAGAGGGAATCCATCACTTCGATACCAACCAGCTGCTCGATCCTTCCACAAACATACGCCTGGGCACGCTCTATCTGAAGCAGACGCTGGACAAGTTCGGCGGCCACCCTCAATACGCCTTCGCCGCCTATAACGCAGGAGACGAGCGCGTGGTCGACTGGCAGTCCATCGGCCATTATCGCGACATGGACGAGTTCGTCGAGTCGATCCCATTCACGGAGACGCGCGAGTACGTGCAGGCGATTATCCGCAACCAGGAGATCTATCGCGAACTGGACCGGGCCAGCTCGCAGCGTGCTTCAACCGAATCGCATCAGCCCTGGACCCCACATCCGTTCTCTGCATTCTGGGCCCCCGATAGGCGACAATAGAGGCATGGATTTCGTCGATCTCAAAGCCCAGTACCGCCGCCTGAAGCCGTCCATCGATGCGCGGATCCAAGCCGTCCTCGATCATGGCCAGTACATTCTCGGGCCGGAGGTGCGCGAACTCGAAACACGCCTGGCTGCCCGCATCGGCGCGAAGCACTGCATCGGCTGCGCCAGCGGAACCGACGCTCTCCTGCTTGCCATGATGGCCCTTGGCATCGGTCCCGGCGATGAGGTCATCACTTCGCCCTTCACTTTCTTCGCTACCGCGGAGATGATCATGCTGCTCGGCGCGGTTCCAGTGTTTGCCGACATCGATCCCGCGACGTACAACATCGATCCCGCGAAGATTGCAGCATCCATCACTTCCCGCACACGCGCGATCATGCCTGTGAGCCTTTACGGGCAGCCGGCAGAGATGGATGCGATCAATGCTGTCGCCGCCCGCCACAGTCTGGCAGTCATCGAAGACGCCGCGCAGAGTTTGGGCGCCCTCTACTTCGGACGCCATTCAGGAAATCTGAGCACCATCGGCTGCACCAGCTTCTTCCCGTCAAAGCCGCTGGGCTGCTACGGAGATGGCGGCGCATGCTTCACCAATGATGACGCGCTGGCCACCGCCATGTTCGAGGTGCGCAACCATGGACAGGATCGCCGCTATCACCACACCCGCATCGGCATCAACGGGCGCATCGACACCATACAGGCCGCGGTGCTGCTGGCCAAGCTCGATGTCTTCGATGACGAATTGCTGTCGCGCAGTGAATCAGCCAACCGCTACTCAGCGCTGCTTAAGGATGCGGTGCACACCCCCCGGCTTGCTCCCAACCGCACCAGCGCGTGGGCGCAGTACACGATAGAAGTTGACGACCGCGAAGCCGTCGAGGCCGCCATGCGCGATGCCGGAGTCCCCACCGCGGTGCACTATCCTGTCGCGCTGCACCAGCAGCCGGTATTTGAGGCTCAGGCCGGAGCCGGCAAGGGTAGCTTCCCCCACGCAGAGCGCGCCGCTCGACGTGTTCTCAGCCTGCCGATGCATCCCTATCTCACGCCGGCCGATATCCAACGCGTGACGGATGCTGTCAAGGCGGCCATGCACCATCCGGCCACGCGGTAATCGACGGGTAATCCAGGAAGTAATTGCCACACTCGATTTCTTTCGCGCGATAGGGATTGACAGGCAGCGCCACTCCAGCAAGAATGGCGTCAAACATTTCAGCACGGAAATGTTTGAAAGCGGAATCCGCCTGAGAATGCTGGAAGACTGCTTCAGCACGCGTGAGGTCCTCGATCTGACCGGTGTCACCGCCAGGCAGCTCCAGTGGTGGGACGAGCGCCGCATCGTGGTTCCAGCGCGCCAAGGCCGCAACCGCGTCTACTCCACAACCGATCTCACTGACATCCTGGTTATCGAGCAGTTGCGTCAGCGGAGCATCTCGCTCGCACAGGTACGCCGCGTGCTTCGCCTGTTGCGCAACAAGTTGCACATGCGCCTCTCCGACCTCGTCGCTGGAAATTGCGAATACCACCTGCTCGTCGGCGAAAAGAGAATCTTCATCGAAACCGATTCCAGGCAGATCATCGAACTGTTGAGAAACACAATGCAGCCCATGCTCCTTATAAGCCTGACGGACGCGATCAAGCCGCTGCGCATCGAATTGCAACAGTTACTGGAGAGATCTTCCGGCGGCAGGTCAGGCACAAAGAAGCCGGCCGGACACTCTGAGCCATTTGAAAAAACCGGGAGGGCAGGAAAACGACGCGTGACAGCTTAGCGTTTGAAGAGAGAAGGCCGTGACGGGCGATTGGGCAGGGAATTCTTCCTGATCGCAAGACAAGAGGGAGCGAAGAACCGGCGTCCCCACGTACAGTTCCTCGTTCGTGGGGTGTTGACAAGGGAGGTTGATATGTCATCGGAACTGCAATTGCTCGAGCAGTGGATACCAGAGCAGATGGAACCGGGAACGCTTTTTCTACTTGAGAATGCAGGATCCCTCGGAGACGCCCAGAATCCCTACTGGGCCGTTCTCGCCTGCCCAAGCTGTGGCACTCTGGGTTTGATTACGCGCGCCCAATTTGCCGGCATTGAATCCATGATCTGCGGAGCCGATAACTGCTCCGCCGAGTATTTCCTTCGCGAAGACGAGATCGAATACCGCAAGCCGCATTGAGTATTGTGCAGGGTCGGCGAGGCCAAACGCCCGACGCTGACAATAACCGTTACGCGCAATCATCACTTGAAAGCCGTGCTCGCCAAGCGGGCACGGTATTTTTTGCTCGCGTTTGCTTTCCCGCTGGATCGTAAACAGACCCGTGTTTCGGATACGATAACCACAGCGCCCGGATGGCGAAATCGGCAGACGCAGCGGACTTAAAATCCGCAGGCCGCAAGGCCGTGGGGGTTCAAGTCCCCCTCCG
>CAVRNK010000050.1:0-84760 GCA_963721995.1 uncultured Acidobacteriaceae bacterium
GCGCGACCGTAATGCCCCACGTCATTTATCTTCACTCGGCACTGGTTCAGCCCCGCCTGCGCGAAGAAAAAGTTGCCACCGAGCGGCGCCGTTATCTCACCCGCCTCAAGCATCTCCGCTTCGAAGCCATCGACGTCTTCGCAGCCATGAATGCGGCCTGGCTGGTGAACTCGGCCATGATCATCGTCGCTGCCGCTGCACTCGGCGGGCACGTGCTGGCCAATCCCATCGAGGACGCCCACCGCACCCTCGGACCGCTGCTCGGCGAAGCCTCCGCATTCATCTTCGCCCTGGCGCTGCTCTGCTCCGGGCTTTCCTCATCGACCGTCGGCACCATGGCCGGGCAGGTTATCATCGAAGGCTTCCTGAACATCAAGTTCAGCATCTTCCTGCGCCGCCTGCTTACGCTGATTCCCGCGATCATCGTCATCGCCAGCGGACTCGACCCGCTGAGGATCCTCATCCTCTCTCAGGTCGTCCTCAGCTTTGCGCTCCCCTTCGCGCTGATTCCACTGCTGATGCTGACCGGCAACCGCAAGCTTATGGGCGCGTTCGTCAACAATCGCCGCACCCACTCACTCGGCTGGTTGACGGTGAGCATCGTAATAGGGTTGAATCTCTTCCTGTTGTGGCAAACCTTCACGACATAAACCGTTGTGACGGTCCGACCCTGGGACTTTGAAGTGGGAGAGAGTTGTCGCACGACGTCACTACATAAAAACAATATGTCGGCCCTGCGCGCCACCCGCAGCAACTAGGACCCTGATTTTTCACTGAATCGTGAGGATCAATGATGCAAACGCTGCTATCCCGCCATTCGTGTGTCCGAGCTCCGCTTTTTGTCGTGCTCGCCGCCGTCACCGCTCTTCCGCTCACAGCTCAATCGAGCCAGTCACTTTATCCCCCGATCACCACCACAGGCACTTCGCTTGAGGTAACCGCTGACCCGCTCGTTCCCCGGCCGCCCACCAAGCGCTGTGAAGTCACGCTGCTCACCGACCAGGCCTTCGCCGATTTCAATAACCACACCTTCAACTTCACGCCTCCTGCCGATTGCCCCGGCCCGTGGTCCAAAGTCATCTTCACCGGTGACTTCTCCACCAACGCCGGCGTTCAGTTCGACCGTACCGGGCAGGTCTTTTTCGGCGGCGTGAACATCTACTTCGGAACCACGGCCCAGCCCCTCCAGAACCAGACCAACACCTGGCACGTCGAACGCGATCTCACCGACTACGCTTCGCTCTTCAAGACATCGCAGACCGGGTACGCCAGCCTCGGTAACATCGTGGATGCCTCGCTCGGCCTGACCTCAACCATCTACGGCACCTTCAAGCTGGAGTTCTATCAGGCCGACTTCGGCAAGCCCGCACCTCGCCCCGCCGACCTCGTCCTGGGTCTGCCCAATAACGGCAGCTCCCTGCTCAACAATTCAACTCCGGAATTGACCGAAACCTTCACCCTGCCGACCAACGTCGAGAGCGCCTACATCGACATCCTTGCCCAAAGCCAGAACGAGGAAGAGCAATGGTTTTTCTGCCTGCCGAATAGCGTTGCCAGCGATGTAGGCGTCTGCGGCAACACTGCCTTCCGCCAGGTCAACGTCAGCATCGACGGTAAGCTCGCCGGTGTTGCACCGGTCTACCCCTGGATCTATACCGGCGGCATCGATCCCGGCCTCTGGATTCCGATGCCCGGCGTCCAGACCCTCAACCTGCTTCCCTATCGCGTCGACCTCACGCCCTTCGCCGGCGTCCTGAGTGACGGCCAGCAGCACACCGTCGGCGTGACCGTCTACAACGCCTTCCAATACTTCACCACCCTGGCAACCCTGCTCGTCTATGAGGACCCCCATAGCAATCACGTAACCGGAGCGGTGACAGAAGACACCCTCACCGATCCTAACCCCACGCTCGTGAGCAATATCAGCTTCGACTCCAGTGGCAATGGCGGCGGAACTGCGACCGTGACCAACGCGCAAAAGTACACCATCGCCGGATATATCAACACCTCTCACGGCCGGGTCAGCACCAAGGTCGACGGCAATGTGAACTTCAGCAATGTCCAGACCGTGACTTCGTCCGCGACCACCTTCGGCCAGGGCATAGTGCAGACGTCAACCGCCAGCCAGAAAACCACGACTCAGGACGGTTTCCTCTTCACCACGAAAGAGAACGACTTCTCTTTCCCGATCACGACCAACTTCCTGGAAACGCTCGAGACTAACAAGGACATCGAACAGGTCAGCACCGGCGATCAGCATTACCAGCGCAGCGAAACCGACACGCTCGAGGGATTCCCCATCTTCGAGTCGAACGTCAGCAACGAAGTCACCTCCGGTGACACGGCAACCTTTGTTCCCACCCCAACCGGCTATGGCCTCGGCCCTAACTCCGGCCAGAGCAGCAAACAGACCTACACCTACAAAGACTCGCTCGGACATTGCTACAGCCGCGAGTTACAGGCCGCCAACAACGTCCTCGACACCGTCACCGACGGCCAGGGCTGCCACCAGCGCTGATCCGTTTCACCTTAAACGTGAAAAAGCCCGGTCGAAAGCCGGGCTTTTTCATTCGCCGTATTTCAGCTTTAGTGAACGCAGAGCGCTTCAATGCCGTGCCGCTCGCAGACCGCAGAGAGCAGCCCATAGAGCCCGGCCAGCACTTCACCAACCGCCTCCAGCGCAGCCGCGCGCTGCGTATCGTCGACAAGCTGCGCGATCTGCGTGGCTTCCACTGCTGCGTGTTCGCGATCCGCCTCAATGTGCACGCTGAAGTATTTATAGCCATCCGGCTCTGAAAAGCCGTAGTGCTTCTTCAATCCCTCGATCTTCGTCTCCGACACTGACGGAATCTGGCTCTCGTACGCATACAGAGCGCTCAACCCTGCGCCAGTTCCCCGCGTGCCACAACACGCCCGGAAATTCTCAATCAGCTTTTTCGTCTCCGGCCACTGGGCTGCGCACTTCACTTCCGCGCGATCAAGACCCAGGCTCTCCGCAAACTGCAGCCAAAGCTCTGGATGGTTCGGCGTGCCCGCTTCTTCATCGATGAGGTTGGAGAGAATCTGCCGCCGCACTTCGGCATTCTCTGTTTGCGCGTGTACGGCGGAAAGATAAGTCGGAAACGCCGCGACATGGTGGTAGTACTGCGTCGCATAATCGCGCAGCGCTTCCATGGAAAGCTCGCCTCGCGACCACGCCTGGTAGAAGGGATGTTGAAGCAGGTGCTGCCGTGCTACGCGCGCGTCGATCTCTTGAACGATCGACTGGCTTGGAGCGGATTTCGATGTATGGCTCAGATTCAGGCTCATGCTCGTCTCCGGAAATGGGATGAGACAAGGGTACTACGTCTCGTTTGCGGCTGCCCTTTGCTGATGCGTATAATTGAACTGAATTAACTAATTAGTTCGCGATCGAATCCTATGAATCAGAATCAAAGCACCATGCCAAGGTCGATCACTGCTCTGGCGGCTCGTACTCAGTTCGGACAGATCATGCGCCGGGCTACCGGAAAGAAGCAGGAACGGTTTGTCGTCGATAAGCGAGGCGAACCCACGGTCATCATCATGGGTGTTCGGGATTTCCTGAGGACGATCGCTCCGGAACCGGCCGTTCTGGCCGCCATCCGCGCCGAATCTGAAAAGAACAAGACCAGCAAAATCTCCCGGAAGCAGATCGATCGCGAGATCGCAGCGTATCGGAAAGAACGGCTCCTGAAGAATGCCGCGACCAGCCGTCGTTCTTGACACCAACGTCGTCATCTCCGCCCACCTCAATCCCGACGGACTTGAAAGGTTTGTCCTGGATCTCGCCATCAACCGGAAGCTCTCACTCTGTTACTCCGAGAGCATTCTTGCCAAATATGAGGGCGTGCTGACCCGGCCAAGGTTCAGGATTTCACCTAAGAAGATCTCAGAATCGCTTGCACTGATACGCGGTGCGGGAATTCTCGCCATTCCGAAGCAACGTCTCCAGATAGCGATCGACCCCGGAGACGACATTTTTCTGGAATGCGCACAGGAAGCGTGTGCCCGGTATCTGGTTACCGGCAACAAAAGACATTTTCCGGAAGTCTGGAAATCGACCCGCGTAGTCAACGCGAGAGAATTGCTCGAGGAAGTCATTCCAGATTTGAAGCGCTGAGGCTGCGCAGCCGGAAGGCTGCCGACCTGACTGTTACCGTTCGTCACATTCCCTGTCCATCTCCGGACAAATTCAACATTTTTACGAACCTTTTCGTATTTCGTGCGTATGTTATTCATGCGCGGTTCTGCGCGCATGGCTTCCAGTCTCGCAAAATTCAGGTGGCGCGATGCAGACTCTGCTTCAGAATCTCCGCTTCAGCCTGCGCATGTTGCGCAAGAATCCCGGCCTGACCATCACCGTTCTGCTCACGCTGGCCCTGGGCATCGGCGCCAACACCGCCATCTTCACCGTGGATTACGCCACGCTGCTCGCTCCCATGCCCTACCCCCACTCCAACCAGCTCGTCGTGGTCTGGTCGAAGATTCAGGGCTTCCACAACGGCGTCTCTGCCGGAGACTACACCGACTGGAAGCGGCAGAGCACATCCTTCGAGGACCTCAACGCCTGGACCGGCGGCTCCTTCAATATCGCCACCAAGGATCAGCCGGAGAACATCGACGGCCGCCGCACGACGCCCGGCTTCTACCGCATGCTAGGCATCCCCTTCTTCATGGGCCGCGATTTCCTGCCCGACGAAGGCCAGCCGGGTCGCGACCACGTCGTCATCCTCACCCACAAGCTCTGGCAGCACCTCGGAGCAAATCCCAAGATTCTCGGCCAGCCCGTCCGTCTCGACGGCCAGCCCTACACCGTTGTCGGCGTGCTTCCCGCCGGCGTCTACGACCGCGGACAGGGCGACATCGTCTCGCCGCTCTCCTTCAAGCCCGAACAGCTCAACCACGACTTCCACTGGATCCTCGTTATGGGCCGCCTCAAGCCCGGCGTCACCATCGCCCAGGCGCAGGCCGACATGAACGGTGTCACCGCACGGATCGCCCAGGCCTATCCCAAGAGCAACAAGGGCTGGGGCTCCTTCGTCGAACCGCTCCAGAATGACTTCATGCCCAAGGAGCGAATCCTCACCCTCTGGCTCCTGTTCGGTGCCGTGGGATTCGTGCTCCTCATCGCCTGCGTCAATGTCGCGAATCTGCTCCTCGCCAAGAGCATGACCCGCCAGAAGGAAATGGCCGTCCGCGGCTCTCTCGGCGCCACCCCACGCACTATCTTTGCCCAGCTCCTCACCGAAAGCCTGCTGCTCGCCATCGCTGGAGGCGCACTCGGCATCGGTGTAGGCTATGCCATGCTGCGCGGACTCATCGCCGCCGTGCCGCCCGATGTCCTGCCCAGCGAAGCCGACTTCAGCCTCAACATTCCCATTCTGCTCTTTACGGTCCTCGCGACCACGCTCGCCGGACTGCTCTTCGGCTGCGCCCCCGCCTGGTACGCCTCGCGCGTCGATCCCGCCGAGGCCCTAAAGGAAGGCGGGCGCTCAGGCATGGGGGCTGCCCGCCATCGCCTGCGCCGCGTGCTGGTCGTCGGAGAATTTGCCCTCGCTCTGGCACTATTAGCCGGAGCCGGACTTGCCATTCACAGCTTCTGGAACCTCCTGCGCATCGATCTCGGCGTCCGGTCCGACCACGTCCTGACCTTCTTCCTCAACGTCCCCGACTCACGCCCCAAAGACCCCGCGCTTATCACCACCTACTACCGCCAGCTCCTTGACCGCATCGCCTCCGTTCCCGGAGTTTCCCACGTCTCCGCCGAGACCGGCCTGCCGCTTGAAGGCACCGGCTTCGGAATGCCCTTCACCATCCCCGGCGGCCCCACTTACTCCGACCCATCGCAGCGCCCTGGAGCCAGGTTCGGCATGATCACGCCCGACTACTTTCAAACGTTCGGCATCCGGCTCGTCCGCGGTCGTACCTTCACCGACCAGGACAATGCCTCCAGCGTCAAAGTCGCCATGGTCAACGAGGCTTTCGTGCAGAAATACTTCAAGGACAAGGATCCCCTCACGCAGCGTGTGTCGGTGGAAGAATTGATACCCGGCGTCACCCGCCTCGGTCCGCCGATCGACTGGCAGATTGTCGGCGTTTTTCATAACGTGCGCAGCCGCGGCCTGCGCGAAGATAACCCGGAAATCGAAATCCCCTTCTGGCAGATCCCCTGGCCTAGCGCCGGCATCGGCGTCCGTACCGCCGAAGACCCCGCCACCATGACCAAGGCCATCGCCGCCGCCGTGCATTCCGTAGACCCCGAAATCGCCCTCGCCCTCCCGCGCACCATGGATCAGGTCCGCACCGACGTGCTCGCCGAAGACCGCTTCAGCGTCGTGCTCTTCGCCAGCTTCGCCGTGGTCGCGCTCCTGCTCGCCGGAGTCGGTATCTACGGCGTGATGGCCTTCTCCGTCACCCAGCGCTCGCATGAAATCGCCCTGCGCATGGCCCTTGGAGCCGACCGCGCCCGCGTCGTCGGAATGATCGTGCGCGAAGGCGTCATCCTCGCCGGCATTGGCCTCACCCTCGGCCTCGTCAGTTCTTACTTCATCGGCCGAGCCATGCGCAGCATGCTCTACGGAGTCAGCCCCATGGACTTCTCCGCCTTCACCATCGTCGGAGTGCTTCTGTTAGCAGCCGCCCTGCTGGCCTGTTATCTCCCCGCCCGGCGTGCCGCATCCGTCCATCCCATGCAGGTACTGCGGATGGAATAGCGCACGCGCTCTATTTGACCGGCCGCGAGCCCGCGATCAGGATCTCCACCAGCCTCCTCGCGCTCTGCTTCCAGTCGGGCCCGGATGCGACGTTGGAGACGCCCACCAGCGCCCGCAGCAGATCGAACGGCTCAACGTCCGGACGGATGTCGCCGCTCTTGATCGCACGCTCCACCAATGCGTTGATCGCTCCTTTGACCTGAGCGCCGGTGGCTTCAAACAACTTCGAGGGCCCGCCGACCAGCGTATTGAGAGCAAGCGCGATGATGTGCTTGGCCGCAACGTAGTCCACAAAGAGCAGCATCCACGCTCGCAACGCCTCAACCGGAGGCATCGTCTCGGCAAATTTCCCCTCCGCAGCCGCCAGCTTCCCTACCTCGCTGCGATAGACCGCCTCAAGCAGCGCTTCCCGCGTCGGGAAATGGCGATATAGCGTTCCCGGTCCAACGCCCGCATCCTTGGCAATATCGTCCAGGTTGACGTTCGCCCCGTTCGCCCCCGCCCGCGTGAACGCCTCTTTCGCAGCCTCGAGGATGCGCGCGCGATTGCGTACCGCGTCGGCACGCGGCTTTCGACGAGCGGGTTGAGAGCGTTTGGTAGCCATGCCAAAGATTTTTGAAACCCCAAAGATTCTGAAACCGGAGAGCGTCTCCGTTTATCTATTCTATTGCGGAGACTGTCTCCGTTTTATAGCCAATCATCGCCGTGGGTCAATTCGCGGCGGATACCGGTGCTATCGCGTTCGCTGAACAGGAGAAGAGAAAAATGGCAGAAGTAGCAGAAGTATTTGGTGCAACCTCAACAACAGAAGACGTTTTGACCGGTATCGATCTCGACGGCAAGCGGATTCTCGTAACCGGAGTCTCGGCCGGGCTGGGCGTGGAAACGGCGCGTTCGCTCGCCGCCCATGGCGCCCATGTAGTCGGTGCGGCGCGGGATCTGGCCAAGGCCGAAACAGCAACCGCTCAGGTGCGCAAGGATGCCGCCGAAGGTGGCGGAAGCCTCGAGCTCGTTGCCCTCGATCTCGCCAGTCTCGCCAGTGTGCGCGCCTCCGCCGACGGCCTGCTCGCCAAGGGTGACCCCTTCGATGTTGTCATCGCCAATGCCGGCGTAATGGCCACTCCATTTGGACATACGGCTGACGGATTTGAAACCCAGTTCGGCACCAATCACCTGGGCCACTTTGTCTTCGTCAACCGGATCGCTCCACTGATCCGTCGAGGTGGGCGTCTCATCAACCTCTCTTCCGCAGGGCACCGCTACTCGAACGTCGATCTCGATGACCCGAACTTCGAGCGGACGCCGTATGAGCCCTTTGTGGCTTACGGCCGATCGAAGACCGCGAATATCCTCTTCGCCGTTGCTTTTGATCGGAGGCATTGGGAACAGGGCGTGCGCGCTGCAGCAGTGCATCCCGGCGGCATTCAGACTGAGTTGGGTCGCTATGCCGAGCCGGGCCGGATCGAAAAGCTGATCGCCCAAATCAATGAGCAACTGGCGGCCGAGGGCCGCGGACCATTCCAGTGGAAGACGATCCCACAGGGATCCGCGACTTCGGTATGGGCTGGTGTGGTTGCAGCGGCTGACGAGATCGGCGGGCAGTATTGCGAAAACTGCCATGTCGGAAAGCTCGTGCCGGTCGATCGGCCGATCAGCGTCATCAGCGAAGGAGTGCGCGCGTACGCACTGGATCCTGCCAACGCCGAAGCACTCTGGAAGAAAAGCGAAGAGATGGTCGGAGAGTCCTTCTAGCTTCCCGTTCGATGCATGAGTGGGGCTATCGCCTGCCTCCGGGCTGATAGCCCTCCTGCCATTGCTGCTTGCCTCTGCAGCGTATCACATCTGTCGGGAATCAAAAATAGACCATGAATGCCCTGAAGCTTACCGGATTGCTGCTGCTCGCCGCCGGTTGTGTGCCCCCCGCTTGTGTGCTTGGGGTTCAGAATACAGGGCAGAATACGAAGCCGGATACCAAACAGGACACCAAGCAGTTCGTCCAGCAGGCCGTCAACGACGAGCTTGCTGCAGACCGGGACGACCACTCGCGCTGGAGATACCACGAAGTCGACCGCAAACCAGGGAACACCGTTGTCCAGTGGGTTGCCCAGACCGGACAGGGCGACGTGAACCGTGTGCTGAGTAGAAACGGGCAACAGATTTCGGAGGCGCAGCAGCGGGCCGCTATCGATAAATTCATTCACGACTCGGCGGCGCAGGCGAAAAAACGCCGGTTCGGCCAGCATGACGATGAGCAGGCGGAAGCTCTCCTCAGGCTGCTACCGGTCGCGTTCATATGGACCGAGACCGGCAGCAACGATAAGACCACCACGCTGCACTTCAAGCCCGACCCCAACTTCCGGCCTCCCTCGCGCGAAGCCAGCGTCTTCAGCGCAATGGAAGGAGATATGACCGTCGAGAACAGTCACCACCGCATTCAGGAGCTGAAGGGCACGATGATCCGTGATGTGAACTTCGGCTGGGGATTGCTCGGCAAACTGGAAAAGGGCGGCTCGTTCAGCGTGGAACGTCGTGAGACTGGCCCCGGCGTATGGCAGATCACCGAAACTCACGTCCACATCCAGGGACATGCCCTGATCTTCAAAAGCATCTCCGAGCAGGAGGACGACGAGAAGTCATCCTTCACCCGCGAGCCGGGCGACGTGACATTCGAACAGGCGGAGTCTGCGGTGATGGCCAAGCCGGATCAGTAAGGCTGATCCGGCTGCCGACAGTCCATGGCAGCTGCGGTCTGCTTGGGACGTCGCGGCCAGAGGTCCACGGGTCGCGGGCCTTTCAAATAGTTTTTTGAATGACCTGACAAAGCAGGAAGCAAGCTGCCTGACTCAGAAGTAAAGCGTAAACGGTGTCGTCCGAATCCGGGTGCAGCTTGACTGTCTTGAGAAGGTCCACCGGGCTGGTACGATCCGTTGCGGCCTTACGCAAATCCACACCGTGGGCGAGTTTGTTTCGGAGCATGTACAGATCAACTGCGATGTCCTTTACAACATACCGGAGTGGTCCCGTCGAAGCACTCCAGTCGGGAAAAGCTAGGGTATTTGGACCCAAGAGGGCGCACAACTTGTCCCTAAAGTCATTCCGATTGGAGCTGTTGAAGATTGCCTCAATGCCCATGACCCAAAGCAGCCCCGCGATTAGCGGATGGTAATTTTCTAACCCCAACTGGAGCAAAGTAACAGCATTCTTCAACTCGGCGTTATTGCCTTCCAATACCGCCCGGACCCGAGGGATCATGTCGATAACTTCGTGAAGCGTTTCCGCGTCGAACCTTTTCAGATTAGCCCACTCCCCCGCGTTTGTTGGGTGTCGGTGCTCAACATATTCCACGTTCACCGAGGAGCCTAAGTCTTCTGCCCTGAAAATGAGCCCAAGAGTTTCAACTGGCTTGATGATTTGAATGGCTGACATCCCACTACGAAAGGTTGTTTCCGCCTGTTCAACTGCCTGCGTCCGCTCAGAGAACAAGACGGGCAGGTCATAGCGCATCAGCAGATACCGGCTGACTTCTCGGGCATCCTGAAATTGAAGCTGACTCATTAAAGGGCGGTCGACATCGGAGACTAGAGATTCGTTGGGTTTTATCAGAGACAGTCCATCCCGCAACGGTACTTCCCCTTCATCACCAACGCTCAAGTAACGAATACCCGAATAGATCAGCTTTGCCGTTCCCATCATGTGGCTGTCACCTTTCTGACAACGCGCTCATAGACTGCTCGCGGTACGTGAATAATCCGGTGCTGTCTGCTTAAGGATGGTCTCCCGGTGGGGACGGTCACAACACCACCATTTCAGAGCTCGATCAGATAGCAGCGCAACTGGCCGACAATTTCGCTCAACCAGCTATAATAGAAATAGAAGGAAATGGGCCTGACTGCCATCGCGGTCAGGCCCGTTCCCATTTTGGGACAAAGCTTGGAATCGACCACAGACGGTGATCTCCTTCGGTTCTGAGGAATGAGATCTTGACCGAAGACTATAATAAATCTATTATGAAAATTCGGGGATGAGAAAGCCGGGAGAACACGCCGACCTTGACTTCAGGGGTGATAGTTTGGAGGTTCTCTCTTCCTTTCCACTGCCGATAAAGGAGACCTTTGGATACAATCTGCGACGCATGCAGAACGGTGAAAGGCCCGTTTGCAGCACCCGCCCATTACCGTCAGTAGGCCCAAATGTGTTTGAACTGAAGGATGGGGACGAGACTACCTGGTATCGCGTGATGTATCTGGCGAAGGTTGATGGCGTTATCTATGTTCTCCACTGTTTTGAGAAGGATTCAGCGAAGACACCAAGGCGCGACTTGGAACTCGCCGAAAGCCGGCTCAGGGAAGTCAAGGCGGAAATCACGCGTAACAGGGCACGGATGAGGAAAGGAGAACCTCATGGCACGGATTAAGGGAGACATCTTTGACAATCTGGGAATCAGCCATTCGCAGGCTTCTGAATTGCGGATGCGAGCGGATATTCTGGACGCGATACTTCGGGTCGTGGAACGCGAAAAGCTGAACCAGCGCCAGCTCGCAGTCATTCTTGATGATCACCAACCCAATATGAGTGATCTCATCAACGGTAAGATTGCGAAGTTTAGTATCGAGAAGCTCGTACGCTATGCTGATCGCCTGGGCATCGAGACCACCGTCAAAACCGTTGAGCGCAGGGAGCGGCAGCCCGCTCACGCGTGACGTAAGCCTCTATTGGGAAATTAGGCCGTAGTAAAAAACCGATATCGAGGGCTTCAACCCTTTGGCTCGAAAGCCGGTTCGGACCATACACATAAGTGGCCGACGATTTCGCTCAACCAGCTAGAATAGAAATAGAGGGAAATGGGCCTGACTGTCACCGCGGTCAGGCCCGTTCCCATTTTGGGACGGAATTGAAACCGCGCAGGGGGAACGTTGGCCGTAACCTCTTTGAAATCGAACGCTTACAGGTTTCTCCTTTGTTTTCTATTAGATCCTCTATCTCATAGATTCCATGGTACATACCCGCAAATCCTTTGTTTTCTATTATGTGGCGGCAGTATGGATCGTGGGGGCATTTAGAAACAATGAGTTACGGAGCACCCGGTAAAACGGGGGAGGGGGGAGGGGTCAGTCAGACCGCGACAGCCGCCCCTGAATGCCCCATCCCCGCCAGATCCCGGTCGCGGACGCCGATGAGATAGAGCAGCCCATCGAGGCCGAGATGCGTCAGCGAATGATCCGCGCTCTGCCGCACCAGCGGCTTGGCCCGGAAGGCGATGCCCATCCCCGCCAGGTTGAGCATGGGCAGGTCGTTAGCCCCGTCGCCGACAGCCACCACCTGCTCCCGTGATATCCGTTCCTGCGCCGCGATCTGCCGCAGAAGCTCGGCCTTGCCCGCTCCGTCGATGATTCGTCCGCTGACCCGGCCGGTAACCACCCTGCCCTCGATTTCAAGCTCGTTGGCGTGAACGTAGTCGATGCCGAAGCGCTCCTGCAGATGCCGCGCGAAGAAGGTGAATCCGCCCGAAAGGATGGCGGTCTTGTAGCCCAGTACCTTGAGCGTCCGAATAAGCTGCTCCGCGCCCTCAGCCAGAGGAATGCGGCCGATCAGCTCGAGGACCCGCGCTTCGGGCAATCCCTTGAGCAGCGCAACCCGGCGCCGAAAGCTCTCCTGGAACTCGATCTCGCCCCGCATCGCCGACTCCGTAATGCCAGCCACCCGGTCGCCGACTCCGGCCATCTTCGCCAGCTCGTCGATGACCTCGCCCTGGATGAGGGTGGAGTCCATGTCGAACGCAAAAAGCCGCCGGTTGCGGCGGAAGATGCTCTCCCGCTGAAAGGCGATGTCGATCCCAAGTTCCTGCGCCGCCGCGAGGAAGTCGGCGCGCATCCCGTCCTCGGACGCGACCTGTCCGCTCACCTCCAGCTCGACGCAGGCATTCGAGCCGCCGGTATGAATGGCCAGCGAAAGCCGCCCTGAGAGCCGCTCAATGCGGTCGATGTTGAGCCGGTGACCGGCGATGATCGCGCTCACCCGCGATAGCTGCAAAGCGCTGATCGCGCGTCCCAGCACGGTGATGATGAATCGGTCCTTGCCCTGGGTGCTGATCCAGTGATCCAGCGCCTGCGCGGAGATAGGCGTGAACCTCACGTGCAGCCCGACCGCCTCAGACCTCTCGATGAGCGCCGCCTTCAGGGGTGCGAAGTCCTGCCCCTCCGGCACCTCGACGAGCAGCCCGAGGGCCAGCGTCTCGTGCACAACCGCCTGCCCGATATCGAGTACGCAGGTGTCGTATTCGGCGAGGATGCCGGTGAGCAATGTCGTCTGACCGGGGTGGTCGTGCCCGGAGAAGTGAACCAGTACAGTCTCGCGCAAGAAGTCTCCTGATCTCAGCCTATCAGCGGGGGGGAGCGGGTAGTAAACGCAGCAGCGACTGGAAAATTTGGAGTTAGAATATTGGCAGGAAGATCGAGTGATGCTTCTCTCTCCGCCAATCAAGCGCTTCAGACGTGGCCGTCCCGACCGTGGACGAAGCCTCTCCTTCTAGTTAATCTTTTTCCGGACGGATTTAACGGCAGCGTCACGCTGCCCGCCTTGTTACGTCGGCGAGTCCGGTCGTGATTGCACGCCCTAAAGCTGGGCCTCCACGAGAAAAGGAAGGATGGCTATGAGCCAATCAATTGACACTTTCTCCAGCCGGTCGCAGTTAAAGTCCGGCAGCCGCACGTACGAAATCTATCGCCTGGGCGCGCTCGAAAGTGAGGGTGTAACGCTGAGCCGTCTCCCCTACAGTCTGCGCATTCTGCTCGAAAACCTGTTGAGGCACGAAGACGGTGAGAGTGTAACAGCCGACGACATCGAGTTCCTCGCTAATTGGGACCCCAAGGCTGAACCCTCTCGCGAAATCGCCTACATGCCGGCTCGTGTGCTGATGCAGGACTTCACCGGTGTTCCGGCCATCGTTGACCTGGCTGCGATGCGCGACGCAATGAAGGTGCTTGGCGGTGATCCGCAGAAGATCAATCCCTTGCAACCTGCAGAACTCGTCATTGATCACTCTGTACAGGTCGATGAGTATGGCACACCGAATTCCTATTCGCTAAACGCGATGCTTGAGTTCCAGCGTAATCGTGAACGATATGCCTTCCTCAAGTGGGGGCAGTCCGCCTTCCGCAACTTCTCCGCCGTTCCGCCGGGGATGGGAATCTGCCACCAGGTGAATCTCGAATACCTCGCGCGCGTCGTCTTCACGCTCGAAGCCGACGGTAAGACCATCGCCTATCCTGACACTCTGGTCGGCACCGACTCACACACCACGATGATCAACGGTCTGGGGGTGCTGGGATGGGGCGTCGGCGGGATCGAAGCCGAGGCTGCGATGCTCGGCCAGCCCGTGTCCATGCTGGTCCCCCAAGTGGTCGGATTCAAGCTCACCGGCAAGCTGCGGGAAGGCGCCACAGCGACTGATCTCGTGCTCACCGTAACCGAGATGCTGCGCAAGCTGGGGGTGGTAGGCAAGTTTGTCGAGTTCTACGGAGCGGGCATCAGCGAGCTTTCGCTGGCCGATCGAGCCACAATCGCCAATATGGCTCCGGAATACGGCGCCACCTGCGGCATCTTCCCTGTTGAGGCCGAGACCCTGCGGTATCTCAAGCTGACAGGACGCAGCGCCCAGCAGATCTCGCTCGTCGAAGCCTACTACACGGAACAGCGCCTCTTTTTCACGCCGGATGCACCCGAGGCAGAGTATTCGGAAACTATCTCTCTCGATCTGGCGGCGGTCGAGGCCAGCGTGGCAGGGCCAAAGCGCCCGCAAGATCGCGTGCGCTTGAGCGATGCAGGAGCGAGCTTCGCAAAGCAGTTGCCGGGTCTGCTGGGTCCGACAGCTAGAAATGGTGCGCGCCAGGTCGTGCGCTGGGAGGGTGAAGGCGGCCACCCCGCTGAGACGATCGATGCAGCGCTGGGAGTCCATGAATCCGGCCCGACGACATCGGTAAAGGATCGCTTTGGTGTTGACGTCGACAAGTATCTCGACAATGGATCGATCGTGATTGCAGCTATTACGAGCTGCACGAACACATCGAATCCTTCCGTGATGGTCGCCGCCGGAATTCTCGCCAAGAAAGCTGTTGAGAAAGGCCTCACCGTGCCGCCATGGGTCAAGACTTCGCTTGCTCCCGGCTCGCGCGTGGTGACCGCTTATTACGAGAAAGCAGGATTGCTTCCTTATCTCAATAAGCTGCGCTTTAACGTGGTCGGCTACGGATGCACCACCTGCATCGGCAACTCGGGTCCGTTGCCAGAGGATGTTTCAAAGTTGATCGAGGACCATGGTCTGGTTGCCGTCTCTGTGCTGAGCGGCAATCGCAACTTTGAAGGACGCATCAATTCTGATGTTCGGGCAAACTACCTTATGTCTCCGCCGCTGGTAGTTGCCTATGCGCTCGCTGGGCGCATCGATCATAACTTTGACACTCAACCGCTCGGTAAGGGACAAAATGGCGAGGGTGTTTATCTGAAGGATATCTGGCCGACACATCAGGAGGTTTCGGATGCGATCGCCTCATCAATCGATTCCGAGACATTCGTCAAAGAGTACGCGACGGTTGCAGATGGAGATCCGAACTGGCAAAAGCTCAAATTCCCTACCGGCGATGTCTATCAGTGGGAAGCGGATTCGACATACATTCGCAAGGCTCCCTACTTCGACAACATGCCGGCAATTCCCGTTCCCGTTGAAGACATCCACAGCGCGCGGGTTCTCGCGGTGCTCGGCGATTCGGTAACGACAGACCATATCTCGCCTGCCGGATCGATCAAGCTTAGCTCGCCAGCTGGCAAATATCTCATCGACCGCGGCGTGAAGCAGACTGACTTCAACTCCTACGGCTCGCGTCGCGGCAATCACGAGGTAATGGTGCGCGGCACCTTCGCCAATGTCCGCCTGCGGAACAAGCTGGCTCCGGGCACTGAAGGCGGAGTTACACGCCTGCTTCCCGAAGGCGAGCAGATGAGCATCTTTGACGCGTCTGTGAAGTACGCCGAACGCGGAGTCCCGCTGGTCATTCTCGCCGGAAAGGAATACGGCTCAGGATCTTCGCGAGACTGGGCCGCGAAGGGTCCCAAGTTGCTGGGAGTGCGTGTGGTAATCGCGGAGAGCTATGAGCGAATCCATCGTTCCAATCTCGTCGGCATGGGAATCCTGCCCCTGCAGTTCGAATCCGGAAAAAATGCAGAATCACTCGGACTTACCGGTGAGGAAGTCTATGACATTTTCGGCTTCCGGGAACGCCTGGATTCGAAGTTTGGGACCGGACGCACTGTAGCCGTGATGGCAACGTCCCCTGATGGAAAGAAGAAGACGTTCGAGGCCCGGATACGAATCGATACTCCTCAGGAGATCCTTTACTACGAGCACGGCGGCATCCTGCAATACGTACTGCGCGGGCTGGCTGGGAAGAACTAACAGCAAGCGAAGACACGAAAGCCCCGGATTTGATCGCGGGGCTTTTTCATCTCCGAACGTCCGATGTGTTCAGATACCCATGCCGAATTCTGTGGTCTGGGCCTCGTCGCCGGCATGCGAGTAGAAGTCGCTTGGAGTACGGTGGTTAAATTTGTAACGCAGGCGTAACTCGCGGCCCACGTAAAGCCCAAGAGCTGCGACCCCCACCGCTACTGACGCCCATCCTAGGGCACGAAGCGCAATCCGGGATTCATCGCACGACTTATGTCCGAAGCCAGGCAGCACACTCACAATACCTTCCTAATTGCGGCTCTCCGCAATGCCAACATGATAGCTCAGTTCAGCTTTCCTCCGCCTGTCTGTGGGATGCGTGGCATACAACTTTTGTTACATGATCCAACCGAGATCAGGACGTCTTCTCAATCTGGGACAAAAGCGCGACCTTCCGTTCGGCGGGAAGGAAGCTCGCCTCGATCGAGTTGGCTGCAAGTTCACGCAGATGCTCTTCGGAGAAGCCAAATTCGTTCCTGGCAAGCTGGTATTCATCCTCGAGATTACTGAGGAACATGGCCGGGTCGTCAGAGTTGAGCGTGATCATCAGGCCTGACTCAAAATAGCGTCGGACAGGATGATCTGCGAGGTGGATGCAACATCCGGTACGCAAGTTCGACGAAACACAGACTTCAATGGGAACCTGGCGCTCGGCGAGGATGGTCATGAGCTCAGAGTCATGAAACGCGGTCAGGGCGTGCCCTATCCGCTCCGCGCCGATGTTGAGGGCTCCCCAGATACCCTCCGGGCCAACAGATTCCCCGGCATGGGCGGTAAGACGAAGCCCCGCGTCACGCGCTTCGGCGTAGAGCTCGCGGAAGGGAGCTGCGCCGGTGTGGCGTTCGTCACCCCCGATGCCGATTCCGATGATAGACGCGTGGTCGCGCTGCATTTCTGCCGCCTTGCGGAAGACCCGCGCCGCCGCTTCGGTTCCGAACTGGCGCACTGCGTCGAAGATCCAGTAGGCGGTGATGCCGAAGTCGGCCTCTGCGCGCAGGCGGCCGCACTCCATACCAGCGAAGAGCGGCTCTACCTCGCTCCTGCCCCAGTAATAGACCACTCCCACTGAGACATATACCTCGGCGTGAACCACGCCTTGCGCGGCCAGACGCTCCAGCATGCGGTAGGTGATCAGTTCGTAGTCCTCGGGCGTGCGAAGGCGTTCGGTGACCTCCTTGAACGCGAGCAGGAATCCGGTGAAGTCCGTGTAGTCGTAGAGGGCACGGGCCTCCTCGAGGGAGAGCGGTGCGCCGTCATGGCGGCGGCTCAGTTCTACCAGGGTTTCCGGTGCTACGGTGCCTTCGAGGTGTAGATGCAGCTCGGCTTTGGGAAGGCGCCGGATGAAGGCTCTCCGCGGCTCGGAATCCGGCGCGTGTCTACGCATCGACGGTAGCTAGGTACTGATATTCACCAGGCCCTGAGTCGAGCCGGGCGACGTGCGCGAGGTCTGCGGAGCACGCCAATGGTCGATGTAGGAAATCTGATGGACGCAACTCACCGTGCAGTGAGGAGCGCAGGTCTTTTCGGTGAGGAATTCGCGTTTGAGGTCTGCTTTGGTGTACTCGGCCAGCGGTACGCCGGGAAAGCCACGCTGCTGTGAGCAGTAATGCACCAGGCCGTTCTCGCAGATGTAGAGATAGCGGGAGCCGGCACGGCAGCGCCAATCGTTGGGCTCGCCGTTGGCGATGGCTTCCTGGAACTTATTGAAGCGCGAATAATTGCGCTTCTTCCAGTTGCGCATCTCGAAGTAGACACGGCGCTCTTCGTCCTGGAGGGGCTTGAGCTGGCCGTCCCCGTCATGGATGATGCCGATGGTGGAGGTGAAGCCGAGTTCGAGGGCACGGCTACCGATCACCAGGGCGTCGTTGGGGTTCTTGATGCCGCCTCCGACTACGGAATTGATATTTACGTGGAAGTCGGCGTGTTCAGCCAGCATTTGCAGCTTCTTGTCCAGGACCTTCAGGCTCTTCTTCGAGACTTCGTCGGGCTGGATGTTGTCGATCGAGATCTGCATGTGATCCAGGCCGGCCCGGTTGAGGCGCTCGATCCGGTCGGGCATGAGCAGGTAGCCGTTGGTGATCATTCCGGCCAGCGCGCCGTTTTTGCGGATGCGGCGGATGATGTCGTCCAGTTCCGGATGGAGGAGCGGCTCCCCGCCGGAGGTGGTGATGATGCTGGTGCCCAGACGTCCCAGATGATCGATGCGGCGCATCATTTCGTCGAGCGGCACCGGCTTCGAGAAATCGTCGTACTCGTTGCAGTAGGTGCACGAGAGATTGCACCGTCGCATGGGCACGATCTGGGCCATCACCGGGTGGCCCGTCGAGGCCAAAGAGTGGCCAACGATTGCCAGCTCGCGGACTTTCCGTCCGGCAGCCTTCAGCCTTTGGACGGGAGTCTGCTTTCTGGGCTCGGTTTGTGCGGCGGGCGTGGACATATCCTTCACTATTCAATCACATGCGACTAGCGGGAGCGAGGCAGATGGATCGAACGGAGCTTTCGAAGGGCTGAATGGGCACTTTCGGGATTTCTGTCGATCAGGTGGTCTCACTCTCGCCTACCCCCTCCCCCTCCCCTTTTAAGGCATCCATGCGCAAGTCATAGATTCCAATAGAGCTTCATATGGGTATGCTGCTGGCAAGTCGTAGAAAACAAATGAGTTGCTGTAAGTCACATGCTGTGTATGAGATGCTGCATCTCATACACAGAGAATGACTTATCTGAAACCGATTGATTCTAAATAACTTAGTTTCCCCTTGCCTTCGGAGTGACTCGCGCGACCTCGGTAAATCATTCTCAGTCAAGGAGTTGTTTCTACATCATTGATTCCGGGCCGCTTACTGCGAGGTTCGTCCCAATGTGGAAAAGGCCCGACTGCGACGGCAGTCAAGCCCGGAATTCCCTCTATTTCTATTTTAGCGAACCGAGCAAAATACCTGGCCAAAAAAGACAGGGATCAGGGTTGAGGGCACAGGGCTTAGGGTTGAGGGCTCAGGGCTCAGGGCTCAGGGCTCAGGGCTCAGGGCTCAGGGCTCAGGGAACAAGACTCTCAATCCAGCTGGGGCAGTTGCATGGATTTGAGATCCTTCCGCAGGTCCTGCATCTGCTTCTGGATCTGCTGCTGTTCTTTCTTCATCTCCTGCTGGAATTCCGGTGTGTCCAGGCTGCTGCACCGCTTCCTGCGCCTGATCCGCGAGGGGGGCCACATCGATGCTGTCGATTGTCTGCCTGGCCTGTTCGGCCAGAAGCGCCGGATCGATGGAATTCAGCTGCGCCTCGAATTGCGGAAGGTTTTCCTCAAGTTTGGAGCGGTCGTTATACCAGTCGAAGTCGGGCATGACGAGTTCGCCCTTGTGCTTGGCGTCTCCGGCCTGCATGCTGAGGACCTGTTCCTTGCGGTTGCGGACGATCGTGACTTGAACCTGCTTGCCGCGATTGGCATGAATGGTCTTCGCCCAGGTGTTCAGCGTGGGCACCGCCTCGCCGTTGACTTTGGTGATCACGTCGCCGGCCTTCAGCCCGGCACTGGATGCAGGGCTGTTCTCGGCGACCCGTTTGACGAGCAGACCCTGGCCATCCTTGACGCCGAAGTAATCCGCCAGCTGCGAGCCGAGCGGATCGAGCTCTACTCCCAACGAGGGCGATCCGAAGGTGAGGGAGCCGAAGAAGCTGTTGCCCGCGCCATGGCCGGAGGGGGCGACCAGCGCATAGGTGGAATCGTCATCGCCGGGATCGGGAACGGTGTGAATCTGGGTCCATGCATCCTGCTCGATTTTTGCGCGATCCGCGAGCTGCACGTTGATGTTCTGCTGCTGCCCGTCGCGTGAAATCAGCAGTGTGACAGAGCGGCCCGGAGGAGTCTCGCGAAGCATGCGGCGCAGTTGTTCGACTCCCTGAACCTGCTGGCTGTTCATCTGCAGGATGACGTCATGCACGCGCAGGCCGACCTTGCCGGCCGGGGCGTCGTGATCGACGACGATGATCTCCGCGCCGGTTGCGTCCTTCAGCTTGAGCGCGGAGGCGCGATCATTATCGATGTCGCGCATTTCAATCCCGAGGTATCCCTGCGAACTGTGAGCCATGAGCGCCGGGCTCTCGGGCATAAGAGCGAACAATTGCCCTGCGAATGCACTCTGCGCGAAGGCCGCTGAGGCCGCCACGATTGTGATGGAGCCTAAGGCCGCCACGGAGCTCAGCACGGTGATGGATCTTGTCCTGCCCACTAACCTCGGAAAACGGATCATGCGAGTGCCTTTCGTCTTTGCCTGTTGCTACCGGGGCCCTTCCTTCTTGCGGGAAGCTTGCCGCCTTACTTTACACCTCCGGGCGGCCACATCGCCTGAGAGCGGAAGCCCGGACACTACTACTGGACCTGCGGGAGCTGATCGAGCACCTGGCGCGAGACAATACGAATCTGCGGGCTGTCGTCGCGCGCCGCGACGGTATGCAGCACCTCGCGCACGCTGGAGTCGGCCTCTACCGGCTCGAGCACACTGATGGCCTGGGTGCGCACCTCGGGGTTGGGATCCTTCATAAGGGCTTCGAGCACGGCGTCACGGACGCGCACATCGTCGGCGACATAGGGCTGCAGCCCCTCGAGCGCCTTGAGGCGCACGGCGACGCTTTTGTCATAGCGAAGAGCGACCAGTAAAGAGTCGCGGATGGGGCCGTCGTCGCACTGATGCCCGGCGTGACATTCATCGGCCAGCAGCCGTAAGGAGGAGTCGCGTATCCCGGAATTGATCCTGTTATGCGCGCCCATCAGTAGAAGCTGGCGAATCTGCGGGTCGTCGAGTGAGCCGTGGATGGTCTCAGGCTGAACGCGGTTGTAGGTGACCGCGACGTTTTCCGTGTTTGGCTCACGCACGATACTGCTTATGTTGGCGATGTCGATGGGACTACCGTCATCCTGCGGCTGGGGTGTGATCACGGCAGCCGGTGGAGTGGCGCTGTGCGCATGTTCTCCAGCGCGATAACCGGAAAAGCCGCCCAGGGTGAGGCCGGTGACGAGGACTGCGGAAACGGCGACCGGCGCGGCGCGCAGACGGCCGGCGCCCTGGTAGAAACGCTGCCAGCCCCGCAGCAGCCAGCTGCCGCGGGGCAAGGTGTCAATCGCTTCTTCGAGACGCAGGCGGGAGCGTGCGATGAGGTTGGCTGAAGGTTCTTCTACCGGGACCAGCGCCATGGCCTTGGCCAGCGCCTCAACCGCCTCGACCTCGCGGCGGCAGGCTTCACAGCCCAGCAAATGCTGCTCAAGCTGCGGCCCCTTATCATCGGGCAATTCACCGTATACCGACAGAGCAATGATTTCCTGCGCGGTTTCGCACTTCATCGTTACCTACCTCACTCGCCTCAAAAAATCGCCGCAGCCCTAATCGGAGCCTTAGCGCAATTCCGCCAGGTTGGCTCTCAGCTTCCTGGTCGCGCGGAAGAGTGTGTTTTTTGCAGTCTCTTCCGTCGTATTCAATATCTCGCCTATCGTCCTCAGCTTGAGTCCCTGAAAATGTTTCAACTCAAAGACCATGCGTTCGCGGGGGGTAAGCTTATCGAGCGCCTCGCGAATTCGTTCGCCTAAAAACTTCCTGTTCAGCTCCCGGTCCGGATTGGCGCTTGCGCGCTGATCGGAGACGTTGGTGAGCAGATCGATCTCTTCGCCCGACGAGTCGAGCGTGACCGCCTGATCCTCCCGGCGCGACTTGCGCCGCCGCAGCAGATCGAGGCACAAATTCGTAACGATGCGATAGATCCACGTGTAGAAAGAGCACTCAAAGCGAAAATTTCCGAGGTATCGATAGGCCTTGAGAAACGCTTCCTGGTGGATGTCTTCGGCGTCCTGCTCGGAACCGGTGAGGTGCAGGGCCAGCCTTAACACCGCCTGATCATATTGACGCACGAGAGCGTCAAAGGCTGTGCGCGAACCTTGCTGGGCCTCGCGAATTAATTCGGTTTCGGTGGCGCGCACGCTTGGATCGATCGCCATGCCTGATGAGGATTTTATCTTTGGCGCGGCGCGGGATGGGAGCTGGATGCTGGACGGGGGGAAGATGCGAAGAGAATCAGCGGACATAGAGGTTCCTCAACAGGGCAGACTACCCCTGCGCTGGAGACGAAGAGCGGCGGCATTCGTTAGCAGGCGCGGGCAATTTTTCCGCAGGATGGATCGGCTACACTCCGGATATGAACAGCAGACAGGAAGGCGCCGGAAGCGGACAGCTCTGGCCGGAGACTCCGGCAAAGGGTGAAGCCGCGATCATCGCCTATTGCGACGGCGGATCGCGGGGCAATCCTGGACCGGCCGGGTACGGCGTCCAATTAGAGGACGCGAAGGGCGCGGCGATCGGCGAGCTGAGCGAATACGTGGGCAGAAAGACGAATAATTTCGCCGAGTATTCGGGGCTGCTGGCGGCCCTGCAGTTTGCCCTGGACAATGGATATCGGCGGCTGAAGGTGATCTCCGATTCCGAGCTGATGGTGAAGCAGATCAAGGGTCAGTACCGGGTGAACAGCCCGGAACTGCGTCCGCTCTACGAAGAGGCGAAGGGGAGGATTCGGCAGCTGGACTCATTCCAGATTCAGCACGTGCTGCGGGAAAAGAACCGGCATGCCGACCGGCTGGCGAATGAGGCGATGGATCGCGGAACGGGAAAGAGTCCGGCAGGCGCCGGAAATGCTCCGGGACGGTCAGGAATCTGGCTGCGAGCCGGGGCGGAACCAGGGAGATTCGGGGATTCGTGAAAGGCGGGGTGGTGCACTTTGTGGAGGGCGAGCTGCCCGACGGTGTATTCGTGAAGATTACGCCCGAGCCCCGATAGTCAAGACTTTTTCGGCCGGGATTTTCTTGCGGACTCGTTCGTACCGGAGCGAGAGCAGCCCTTTTGAATAAGCTTTGTTCTCGAGCAGCGCGAAATCGCGCTGGGGAAATCCCGCGGGAAAGAGCGGAATGCCTTCGCCGAGCAGGACGGGCACGATGCCAAGGCTGAGCTCGTCGATCAGGTCGGCTTTGAGGAATTCACGGGCGAGCTCGCCTCCGCCCATGCACCAGATGTTCTTGCCGGGCTGTTTGCGTAGCGCGTTGACGAGGGCTGATGGAGTCTGGCGGGTGAAGATGGCCCCGTGGCGCTCGCCGGCGGGCTGGGATCGCGACATGACGTAGCAGGTCAGCCCATAACTGGCGATGGTCTCGCCTCCGCTCATTTCGAGCCCGACGTCGAGGGTCTTGCGGCCCATGATGGCGACATCGATGGTCGCGAAGAAGGGAGCCATCGAGTAGTCCCTGGGCATGAAGAGGAAGTCGACGGCGCCGTCGGGGCGGGCGATGTAGCCGTCGAGGCTGATGCCGAGACCGAGGACGACTTTGCGCATGGCGGGACCTCGCGATTGTTCTGAGGTGATCTTAACGCGCCAGCTCGGCTTTGACGATTTCGCTTACCTGGCGGCCGTCGGCGCGGAGGCCCGCAGCCTGGATGCGTGCTTGAACGGCCTTCATGGCGGGCCCCATGTCCTTCGGGCCGAGGTCTGTGCCAGAACAGGCCAGCTCAGCCAGGGTTGCCTCGACGAGCTTGCGAAGCTCCTGCTCGGTGGCGGCTTTGGGCATGTAGGTTTCGATCAGCGCGATCTCGGCGGTTTCTTTCGCGGCGAGTTCGGGGCGGTTGCCCTTTGTGAACTGCTCGACGGAATCGCGGCGCTGCTTGATCAGTGTGGCGAGGATCTGGAGCGATTCGGCTTCGTCGAGAGGGGCGCGCTTTTCAATTTCCTTGTTCTTCAGCGCGGTCTTGAACATGCGCAGAGCCGTGGTGCGGTCGCCGTCTCGCGCCTTCATCGCGGCGATGATGTCCTTCTCGATTCGCTCTGCAATGCTTGCGTGCGTCATGTATGACTCCAAACCTTCCATTATAGAAACAAAGCGCGCTGCGCGCCTGCTCAGTAGAATATCGATAGAGGAGACGGAAACGATGATCCGCAAGACACGACTTTTTACCCCCGGCCCGACGCCGCTGCTTCCGGCGGCGCAGTTCGCTATGGCGGCTGCGGATATTCATCACCGCACGGCGGAGTTTCGCGCCCTTTACCAGCGGGTGCTAGATCAGCTGAAGACCTTTGTCGGCACGAAGAACGATGTGCTGCTGCTCGCCTCGTCGGGAACGGGCGCGATGGAAGCGGCTGTGTCGAATCTGACGTCGCCCGGCGACCGGGTGCTGGTGCTCTCGGCCGGAAAATTCGGCGAGCGCTGGGTTGCCCTGGCAAATGCCTTCGGCTGCGCGGTCGATGTGGTGAATGCGCCTTATGGGCAGACGTTCTCGCTGGACGAAGTCCGCAAGGCTCTGAAGATTGAGACTCGCGCGGTGTTCATGCAGGCTACGGAATCCTCGACCGGCGTGCGCCACGATGTACAGGGCGTGGCGGAGCTGTTGAAGAAGGCGGACAGCGGTGCGCTTCTGGTGGTCGACGCCATTACGGGTCTGGGTACGACGCAATTTGACGTGGATGGGTGGGGAGTCGACGTCATCATCGGCGGATCGCAGAAAGCGGTTATGATTCCGCCGGGGCTGGCGTATCTCGGGGTGAGCGATCGCGCGTGGGAGGCGATGGAGATCTCGCTGAATCCGCGCTACTACTTCGATCTGCGCAAGGAACGGAAGAACGCGCACAAGGGCGAGTCGTCGTACACTCCCGCGGTTGCGCTGATTGCCGGTCTGGGCGCGGCACTCGACTTTATCGCGGCGCAGGGTGGCGGAGATCTGGCCGCAGGCCGCGATGCCCTGATCGACAACGCAGAGAAATGCGCTGCGATGACGCGCGCGGCGGTAGAGGCGATGGGCCTTCGGCTCTTTGCGCCGGGCGCGCCTGCTGCGGCTGCTACGGCAGTGCTTCCGCCTGCCGGAGTGGACTCGGGCGTGATCGTGAAGGAGCTGAAGAACCGCTTCGGCGCGGTCATCACCAATGGACAGGGCGAGATGAAGGGGCAGATCTTCCGCGTGGCCCACATCGGGCTCTTCGATTACATGGACACGATCGCCATCGTTGGAGCACTTGAGCAGGTTGCGGTATCGACGCTGAAGATTCCGGGATTCGAATTTGGACAGGCGCTGGCCGCTGCGCAGAAGGTGTTCGCGGGCGAGCCGCTGGCAAAGAAGCCGGAACTGGCTGAAGCCCTCTCCGCGCGCTGAGCGCATGGCGGGGCTTCTACACGGCACAGACAAGAGGAGTAAGGATGAAGATCGTTTTGGCGGAGAAGGTTTCTCCGGCTACGCTGGCTGTGTTTCAAACCGAGCCCGGCTGGCAGATTGTCACCCATGATCAGATAAAGAACGGTCTGGCCGCGGAGATCGCCGATGCTGACGGACTGGTAGTTCGGTCAGCAGTTCAGGTTGACGATGCGCTGATGGCATCGGCTCCGAAGCTGCGGGTGATTGGCCGGGCAGGCGTGGGAGTGGACAACATCGACGCTGAGGCGGCCACCCGCCGCGGCATCGTGGTGATGAACACGCCGGGAGCGAACGCCATCGCGGTGGCAGAGCTCACGCTGGGCATGATGCTCGCCTTGGCGCGCCAGCTGCCGAAAGCGAACTCAACCATGCACTCCGGCAAGTGGGAGAAGAAGTCTCTGCAGGGCGTGGAACTCCGAGGCAAGAAGCTGGGGGTGCTGGGGCTGGGGCGCATTGGGCTCGAAGTGGCGCGTCGTGCTCGCGGCTTCGGCATGGAGGTGATCGGGCACGATCCGTTCGTTTCGGCCTCGATCGCGCGAGAAAATGCGATTCAGCTTGTTTCTACGGACGAGCTTTTTCAGCAGGCCGACTACCTGACTCTGCATGTGGGGCTTACTCCGCAGACGACGGGAATCATCAACGAGGAAACGATCGCGAAGATGAAGAAGGGCGTGCGCATCGTGAACTGCGCGCGCGGGGAGTTGATCGTCGAAGAAGCGCTCGCCGAGGCCCTCAAGAGCGGCCAGGTTGGCGGGGCGGCGCTCGATGTCTTCCACCAGGAACCGCTGAAGGACTCACCATTTTTTGCATCAGATAATGTGATCCTCACGCCGCATATAGCCGGGTCGACCGCCGAGGCGCAGGAAGCGGTGGGCGTGCAGATTGCGCTTCAGGTTCGCGAGTATTTGAAGCTGGGCGTGGTGCAGAATGCGGTGAATCTTCCTTCGCTATCGCACGAGGAGTATCTGGAGCTCGCGCCTTACATCACTCTTGCCGACCGGCTGGGCACTTTCCTGGCGCAGTTCCCACAGGGCAGCTTTGAGAGCATCAATATCTCGTATCACGGACTCATTTCCGAAGCGAAAACAGACCTCATCCGCAACAGCGCGATCGAAGGGATTCTGGGACATGCGGAAGGAGTGAATCGCATCAATGCCGCTTCCGTCGCGCAGGAGCGCGGCATCCGCATTTTCGAGGAGAAGAAGCCGAGCGCTTCGGGTGGCGCGGGCAATGTGCTCAAACTCAGCATTCACACGCGTGCCGGCGATGTGGTTGCAAGCGGCACAGTGCTTCATGGGTCGTCTGCGCGCTTGCTGAGTCTCAATGGCATCGACATTGAAGCCCCGCTGGAAGGCACGGTGCTGACTATCCGCAACCAGGACGTTCCCGGTGTGATCGGACGCGTAGGCACAATCCTCGGGAATCACAAGATCAACATTGCGAACTTCGCACTGGGCCGCGCAAACCAGGGTCATCACGTTCCGCATGGAACCGCGCTGGCGGTGGTTCAGGTGGACGGAGAAGTGACGGAAGCTGTGTTGAAGGCACTTCGCGGCGTAGAAGCCATCACAGAGGTGCACGAGGCCAGCCTGGGCGAGAAGCTTCAGCCAGTATCGGTAGAATAGTATTTGTAGTTCTTGAGGAGTGTATTCAACCTTGCCGCTTTACGAGTACCGCTGCAAACAGTGCGGCCATCAGTTTGAGAAGATTCAGAGCTTCAGCGCGCCGGAAGAGAAAGAGTGTCCGGTCTGCCATGGCGAAATCGAACGACTTATCTCCGCGCCCGCGATCCAGTTCAAAGGGGCGGGCTGGTATGTGAACGACTACGCTGCCAAGGGATCTAAATCGGGTTCGAAATCCGGCGACTCTGACTCTGGAAGCAGCTCAGAGAAGCCGGCGGCGTCTTCTTCGGACGGGTCCGGCAATTCAGGTTCTGGTAATTCAGGTTCGGGCAAGTCAGCTTCGGATTCATCGTCGAGTTCGGGAAACAGACTCCGGCTCCACTTCGGGAGCCGGATCTACGTCTGCATCAAGCAAGAGCGAATAGGCGCTCGTTGAGTCCTGCGATCAGGACTTCGACGATTTCTTTGGCACCTTCGCGCCTGATTTGCGCGCTTCCGACAGGCCAATGGCGATGGCCTGTTTCCGGCTGGTGACTTTCTTTCCGCTGCGGCCGGACTTCAACGTTCCTTTCTTCATCGCCTTCATTTCGCGCTCTACTGATTTTCCGGCTTTCGGGCTGTATTTCCTGCCGCTCGACTTCTTTGCCGAGCTCGACTTTTTCGCTGAAGTCTTCTTCACCGCGCTCTTCTTCGCAGGGCTCTTTTTGGCCGCGCTCTTTTTAGCCGGGCTCTTTTTGGTCGCGGTGGCTTTCTTCGCAGTGGACTTCTTCGTACTGGACTTTTTGGATGGCATGCTAACTTTCCTCCATTCACATGGGAAGCTGATGAACCTGCAAAAGTTGTCAGCGTCGTTCAGCCCAATTACGGCTTTTTGAGCGACTCCATATCAATGACAAAGCGATATTTCACATCGGCTTTGATCACGCGTTCGAATGCTTCGTTGATTTGCTGGATGGGAATCACTTCGACATCGGACACGATGTTGTGAGCGGCGCAGTAGTCGAGCATCTCCTGCGTCTCCGCCATGCCTCCGATGATCGATCCGGATAGATGACGCCGTTTAAAGATGAGATTGCCCATGAATATAGTCGGAGGCTGATCGGGCAAACCCACCTGGCAATACGCAGCGTCACGCTTGAGCAGAGGCAGATAGGAATTCAGGTCGTGCACGGCAGAAACGGTGTCGAGGATGAAGTCGAAGCTGTTTGCCTCTTTCTTCATTGCGTCGGCGTCGTTCGACAGAACTACCTCGTCGGCGCCCAGGCGCTTGGCGTCTGCAATCTTAGAGGGAGAAGTTGTGAACTGGGTAACGTGCGCACCGAAGGAGTGAGCAAATTTCAGACCCATGTGTCCGAGTCCGCCCAGACCGACGACACCCACCTTCATACCCGGACCGACCTTCCAGTGACGAAGCGGCGAGTAGGTGGTGATTCCCGCGCACAGCAGCGGAGCAACTCCGGCAGGGTTAAGCTTCGTCGAGACACTATGCACGAAGTGCTCGTCGGTGACGATGGTGTTGGAATAGCCGCCGTAGGTCAGTATCGCCATACTTGTCCTTCACTCCGTAGGTGAGGGTGGCGCCGACTTCGCAGTACTGCTCTTCTCCCGCTTTGCAGCTGGAACAGTTGCGGCAGGAATCGACAATCACTCCCACTCCGACGCGATCGCCCACCTTGAACTTTGTCACGTGGGGACCGATCGCACTTACGCTTCCGACAATCTCATGTCCGGGGACCATGGGGTAGACGGCATTTCCCCATTCGTTGCGTGCGGAGTGGATGTCGGAATGGCAGACGCCGCAGTATTCAATCTTGACGGTGACGTCGCGCTCTTTCGGGTCGCGGCGGCTGAAACTGAACGGCGCAAGAGGCGTCGTGGATTGCTGCGCAGCGTATCCCCAGGATTGGGTCATGTAGTTTGCTCCTTGAAAGAAGTGCAAGAGAAATCGTAAATCGGCTGAGTCAAATGCGAGTGAAACTGCACGGCGGTGAGAAGCCAAGCGGAATTACTATGCTATCGCTTAGCTTTACAAGGATGCAACGCAGGCGCGATGCTTAAAGCAAAACCAGAGATGGTGTGCCACTCTGAGTTCGCACCACGTCGCCGCTCCCTGATGGTCGCGTCGACTTGAGGGTTGCGGTTTCGGGACACGGCTTCTCTGGTTTTGCGATAGGACGCAGTGAAGACAGCAATCAGTGTATCCAAAGAAGATTATCTGAAGGCCGTGCTCGAGGCCGAGAGCGAGGGACAGACCGTCATCTCGGCGACGCTTCGCCCATTGGCTTGGGGTGACGCCGCCGGCGGTGTCGATGGCGGTTCGCAGGCTGAAGCGTGACGGTTTTCTTGAGGTGAAGCCGGACGGAGTGGTTCGGCTGACAGCGAAGGGCAGACAGACGGCGCACAGGACTGCGCTGCGTCATCATCTGATCGAACGCATGCTCTCGGAGATGTTCGGCATGCCCTGGTATGAGGTTCACGACGAGGCTGAACGGCTGGAGCATGCAGTATCACCGGCCTTCGAGGCTCGGCTGCTGGAGAGGCTCGGCGCGCAGGGACTGTGTCCTCACGGAAACGCTGTTCTGCCTGAGAATCCCGCCAGGCGTGCGAAGCGCGGGTTGCGAACGCTTGCCGACGGCGCGGAGGACGCCGAGTACACGGTGGCGAGCCTATACGAACGCGATCCCCGGCTGCTGCGCTTTCTGCATGAAACCGGGATCGAGCCGGGAGGAACGGTGCGCGTGCTGAAGAGAAACTACGACCAGACGCTGAGCATCGAGACTCCGACAGGCGCATTCGCTCTGGGCGCGCCGGCGGCGGAAAAGGTCTGGGTGAGGCCGCGGTCGCAGAACGGCACGGGCAGGACGAAGCGCCGGGGCTAGGGATCGCTGCCGGCTGCGCATCGTTCGGGCGAGTTCTCAACCTAATGATGGATATTTTTCTCCGTCGCGCGATGTGTAGTATTCGGACAGAAATGCGAATCTTCCGCCGGCGAGCCGCGAGGAGCACAGTATCAAGAGGTGGCGTACTCGGATTTGCGCTGCTTTTTGTAACCGCCAGCTGCTCTTGCTCTGGATCCGCACCAGAGTCTCAAGCATTACGGCTACCAGTCGTGGCAGACGGACAGCGGATTGCCTCAGAACACCGTGCACGCGGTGCTGCAAACGCGGGATGGATTTATCTGGCTTGCCACTGAGGCAGGCCTGGTGCGCTTCGATTCGGTGAAGTTCACTGTCTTTACGCACAAAGACACGCCGCAACTGGGAAGCGACGTTATCTACGGTCTTCTGGAAGACCGGTCGGGCGCGCTGTGGATCGCAACTTCGAACGGTGTGACACGATATCGGAACGGGAATTTTCAGCGACTGTCATCACCGGCAAACCTGCAGGCCAACATCGTCTGGGCTGTTGATCAGGACAGCAGCGGTGCGATCTGGGCCATTACCGCGGGTGGTCTCGCACGCTTCGACGGCAAAGGATCTCGAAGCGTAGCCGGCATTCCGCCGCTGGAAGAGACGAGCCGGATGCTCGATGGCGCGTATGGCGATCTCTGGCTCGCCACACCAGACGGGCTTTATCACACGGAATGGGGCGAGCCGCGCCAATTCAGGGCCGCAGGACAGTCAGCCGCTATCCAGGCGCTCGCTCTGGACAAGACCGGTCGCGTTTGGGCGGGTATGCCGAGCGGCGTTGAGGTGTGCGGGGCGGAGAGGTGCGAGTCATTCAAACTGCCGGGAACTGGGTCGACGGCACGGAACGTGTCCGCGCTGGCTGCGGATGCAACCGGTGCAATGTGGATCGGCACAGATGCCGGACTGCTTCGCTACGACGGCACGCGGACGTCGATCTACAGCACGCGCGAGGGGCTGCCTTCGAACGTGGTGCAGTTGCTGGTATGCGACCGGGAAGGCGCGGTGTGGGTGGGCACGGGCGCCGGCATTGCTCGCGTGTTCGATGGAAAGATCGAGGCATTTACGCCGAGGGAAGGATTCTCAAGCAACGCGGTGCTTTCGATTCTCGAGGATCGCGAGGGGAATCTCTGGCTCGGAACGGAGTCCGGGGGCGTGGATATATTGCGGGATCGCGCGTTTACCACGTACACAGCGCAGGATGGGATCTCAGACGATCATATTCGCTCGGTTTACCAGGACCAGCGGGGAACGGTGTGGCTGGGCACAAGTGGCGGGGGCCTTGATCGGAGAGACAAAGACGGCTTCGTCGCGCTGACGACTGCCAATGGGCTCTCGAGCAACGTGGTGCTTTCGATTGCCAGCGCGCCTGACGGCGATCTATGGCTGGGCACTCCAGACGGGCTGGACCGCATACGCGACGGGAAGGTGACGGCGTTCACTTCGGCAGACGGCTTAGCGGATGACTTCGTGCGCTCGCTCTATTTCGACAGGCAGGGCTCGCTGTGGATCGGGACACGACGCGGACTCTCAGAAATGAAGGACGGAAGATTCACGACTTACTCGGCCCTCGACGGTCTGGGCAGCGATCTTGTGGGCTCGATTCTGCAATCGCGGGATGGCTCGATGTGGATCAGCACGCTGGGCGGACTGACGCGCTTGCAGAACGGGCAGTTCAGGAACTTTACGGAGAAGGACGGACTCTCCGATCAGACCATTACCGCGTTGCACGAGGATGCGGACGGAACTCTCTGGATCGGAACCATGGGCGGCGGCCTGAACCGCGGGCGCAAGGGAGTTTTCCGCGCAATCACCTCGAAAGGCGCGGCACTGCCGGAGACTATTTACGGAATTCTCGAAGATGCTTCCGGCAAACTCTGGGTGAGCTCGAACCAGGGGATCTTCTGCGCCAGCCGAGACGAGCTGAACCGCTATGCTGATGGCGCGGCGCCGAAGGTCGCGGTGATGTCCTACGGCGTTGCCGATGGGATGAAGGTAAGCGAGGCGAGCAGCGGTGGTCATCCGGCGGCGTGGCGGATGGACAATGGAGAGCTCTGGTTTGCAACATTGAAGGGTGCGGCGACGGTCGATCCCGCGCACCTGGCAATGAATCGTGTGCCGCCGCTGGTGAACATCGAACAGGTGAGCGTGGATGACAGGGCGGAGAAAACGAACGGCGCGATCTCGATTCGTCCAGGCGGCCGGCGCTTCGCATTCGAATACACCGCGCTCAGCTTTGCGGCTCCGCAGAAAGTGCGCTTTAAGTACAAGCTGGAAGGCTTCGATCACGGATGGATCGATGCGGGCACGCTGCGCGCGGCGTATTACACAAACCTGCCGCCCGGCGGTTACAGATTCCAGGTGCTGGCCTGCAATAACGACGGCGTGTGGAGCGAGGCGCCAGCGTCGGTCTCCCTGCGGCTCGAGCCATACTTCTACCAGACGATCTGGTTCTATGTGTTGCTGGTATCGGCTGCCGCGCTCATCTGGTATATGGCGTACCGTTGGCAGATGCGGCAAGTAGAATCAAGGTTCCGCGCGGTAATGGCCGAACGCAATCGTATTGCTCGCGAGATTCATGACACGCTTGCGCAGGGATTCGTGGCGGTATCGGTCCAGCTACAGATTGTTTCCCGCCTGCTCGGCAGCTCGACCGACGCGGCAAAGCAGCATCTCGGGCAGGCACAGGAACTGGTGAAACACGGGTTGGAAGACGCGCGCAATGCCATCTGGGAGCTTCGTTCACAGAGCGCGGAGAACCAGGACCTGGCGGCACAGCTCGCAAAAATGGCCGATCGTGTGACGGCAGGCACAGAAATCCGGACCGAGGTGCGCGTGAATGGGGTGTATCGCCCGCTGCGGGAGCGCGTGGAAGACGAGCTGATGCGTATCGCGCAGGAAGCAGTCACCAATGCTGTTCGGCATGCCGAAGCGAAGCGGGTCGAGATTCAACTGAAGTTCTCAACCGCGGGCGTGGTGCTGACCGTGCAGGACAACGGGCGTGGATTTTCCGGCGAGCCGGCGTCAACGCGCGACGGACATTACGGGATTGCAGGAATGCAAGAGCGCGCACAGGAGATTGGCGGCACGCTCAGGGTGAGCAGCGAGGAAGGCCGCGGTACGCAGGTCCGAGTAGAAGTGGTTATGGATGAAGGAGAGGCATGAGTGAACCGATTCGTATCATGGTCGTCGATGACCATACGGTAGTGCGCCAGGGGCTGGTTGCGCTGTTGAATACCGTTCCGGATTTGAGCGTAATTGCAGAAGCCGCCGATGGCCAGGAAGCTATCGAGGCACATCGCAAATACAAGCCGGACATCACGCTGATGGATCTGCGTCTGCCAAAGATTGGGGGCGCAGATGCGATTTCGCAGATCCGGCAGGAGTCGCCGACCGCTCGCATCATCGTGCTCACGACCTTTGACGGCGACGAAGATATTTATCGCGCGCTGCAGGCCGGAGCCAAGGGCTATCTGCTGAAAGGCACGGACGCCGACGAACTCACGGCGGCGATCCGGTCGGTCTACGCAGGCAAATCGAAGATACCTGCCTTCGTCGCGGAGAAACTGGCTGAGCGGATGGGCGGTCATGCTCTGACCACGCGCGAGCTGGAGGTGCTGAAGCGGATTGTCGCCGGACGCAGCAACAAGGAAATCGCGAGCGACCTGCACATCTCCGAAGCTACGGTGAAGACTCATATCAACAGCCTGTTGAGCAAACTTGGAGTAAACGATCGCACCCAGGCGGCCACCAGCGCGCTGCAACGCGGCATCGTTCACCTCGACTAGGAGCAGTTCAATGAAAAACCTGATCTGGAGATCTTGCGGTCTTGCCGTTCTCTTCTGCTGTTCATTGGCACTCGCGGCGCAAGGGGTAAAGTCGTCCGGCTGGCATGCGGCAACGGAAGGCGAGTTGAAGAATCTGTTGCCGGCCCGCGCACCGGTGCAACAGGAGCGCATCGAGACAGAGATGCGAACCGCCTCCGGCATCACGGACGGACGTGGCAAATTCATCGCCGGCGTTGTGCTGATCACCGCGGGCTACTCCGCAGATGGCAAGTACTCCCACTATTTCGTGACCCAAGTGCCGTTGAAGATCGGTAATTTTCAGCTTGCTCCGGGGGCCTACGTTATCGGCTGGCAACACATCGATGACGGGCTGAATGTGAAGTTCTATGAAGCAGCCTCCGGCAAGTTGCTGGGCTCAGTGGAAGCGAACTTGAATCCGGCAATTACTAGGGTAGAATCATTTCGCATCTGGCCGCCGGGAGAGCATTCCGTGATGCAGATTGGGCGGTTCACGTTCAGCTATCAGATTGGAGAGTAGGTTTGACGCCGGCCACCGCGAAGCCTGAGACGACACAAACACCGAAGCTCCGCAAGCTGCTCGCCGCGCTGGAGGGTAACTGGCAGGCGGAGATGAGCGGATATCACACCTATCGGACTCTCTCGGAACGCGACCATGATCCTATCCGCAAGCAGACGCTGATGCACATGGCGGACGCGGAGGCACAGCACGCCGCCCTCTGGGAGAAACGGATTCTTGAGTTGGGCGGCAAGCAGCCGAAGTATCGCGGAAAATCGACTGGCGACGCCGACAGTCTCGTGAATCGTATGGGCGGACAGCGCATGGCCCTCAGGCGGCTTGAGATTGATGAGAGCCGCGCCATTGCACTGTACGGCCAGCAATTGAAGGAGCTGGACGACGAGCCAAGCGTCGCGGCTCTGCGCCAGGTAATCGAAGAAGAGCGTGAGCACTACCAGGAACTCAGCAGCCTGATCCGCCAGAGGTATCCTCGCAAGGCGGTTCCGGAGGACGCCTCGAAGGCCCAGGCGCTGCTTGACGAACTGCTCGCCCGGCGCAACGGAGGCGGAACGGGAAGGCAGACGGCGGGCTGGATCGGCGACGCCATCTATGGAGTGAATGACGGACTGGGGGCAATCTTCGGCATCGTTTCCGGCGTCTCTGGAGCGACGCAGGGGGCCAGTAAATATGTGCTGATGGCAGGACTGGCAGGCATGATCGCCAGCGCACTCTCGATGGGTTCGGGGGCGTATCTCGCCGCCAAGAGCGAACGGGAGATCTACGAAGCCGAAGTCGCACGCGAGCGTGACGCGATTGAGATGAACGGCCCTGAGGCGCGCGAGCTTCTCTCGCTGTACTACCAGGTCAAGGGACTGCCCGAGGACGACGCCGACCGAGTCGTCGAACATATTGCTCAGGATAAAGACCAACTGCTGCGCGCCCTTGCTTCGGAGCGGCTCAAGTCGAGCGAAGAGGCGCTGCGCGATCCGATGACCTCGGCTTTTTCGGGAGCAATTTCCACCGCAGTTGGGGCGTTCATTCCGATCATTCCGTTCTTCTTTCTCAACGGATATCCAGCCATCATCGCGTCCGCAGTCATATCGCTCGTGGCCCATTTCGCAGTGGGAGCGGCAAAGTCGCTGATCACGATACGCTCCTGGTGGGCCAGCGGCACCGAGATGACACTGGTCGGCGCGGCGGAGGGTCTGGTCACGTACGTGATCGGCATCGGATTGGGCAGAGTGGGCGCGTAAGACGCGCCCTGATTTTTAAGGCTGGGGCAACACCAGCACTTCCACTCCTGAAGCCGCGTCACTGGCGTGGTAGATCGTCTCGGTTGCGGGCTTGAAATCCGATGGACTAGCGTTCGGGATGTCGGTAAAGGTTTGCGGATTGCGGTCCACCAGTGGGAACCACGAGCTTTGCACCTGCACCATGATGCGGTGCCCTCTGCGGAATGTGTGATCCAGGTCGGGCATGGTGAAATCCACTTCGGCCATCTTGCCGGGTGCAAATGCCTCGGGCTTCTCCCAGCTGTTGCGGAACTTTCCGCGCATCGGCTCACCGCGAAGAAGCTGCTGGTAGCCGCCCATGCGCAGCGCGGGCGCATCGATCACCCGCTTGCCCGTCGTGCTGCCCGTGTCCGGGTCGGGATAGTCATTCGGATAGACATCGATCAGCTTTACCACGAAATCGGAATCGGTTCCCGTCGTCGCGACTTTTAACTTAGGAGAGATGGGACCGGCAATCGTGACATCTTCCGTCAGCGGGTCGGACTCGTAGACGAGCACGTCCGTCCGTGTCGCAGCGAATCGCTGGTCATCGACCATGTAGCGTTGTGGAACGGTGTCGGTTACATATCCGACGAAGGGTACGGGATGGGCCGGATCGCTGACGTAGGAGTCTGAACCTTCGCTCGCTGCTGGGGGATCGAAGGACAGCTTGCCGCCGGAGTGAAAGTACAGCATGCGCGGCTTGGCCTGCGCCGGCGGCCACGAATCATACTTGCGCCACACATTTGTGCCGGTTTCGAATACGTAGGCTTCCGGCATCTGCACGCCTTTGTCCTTGAGATAGTACTCGAAGAACGGGAACTGGATGTTTTTGCGGAAATACTCGCTGGTCTTGGAGTTGAAGTGCACGTCTCCGAGATGATCGCCATCGTTGCGGGCCCAGCCGCCGTGCACCCAGGGCCCTTCGACGATGGTGTTTACGGTGCCGGGATTGTTCTTCTCGATGGCGTAGTAGGTGCGCATCGGCCCAGAGAGGTCTTCGGCATCGAACCATCCTCCGACCGTCAGCACTGCGCAGTGGATGTTCTTCATGTGCTGTGAAAGGTCGCGCGCTTTCCAGTAGTTGTCGTAGGTGGTGTGGTACATCTGGTCGTTGAACAGTGGGTTGGCGCCCTTCAGGTAATTCTTGTCCAAGTTCGAAGTCGGACCGGCGTTCAGATAAAACTCGTAACCGTTGGGAGTGCCGAAGTCGAAGGGAACGGAGCGCACGGGCAGCGTCGGGTTCTGCTGCGGTCTGAAATAGACGTAGAAGCCGAAGTTGGCGTCGAGCATGAACCCCCCGCCGTGATAGGCGTCGTCTCCCATGAACAGGTTTGTCATGGGCGCCTGTGGAGAAGCCGCCTTGAGCGCGGGGTGGGAATCGATAATGCTGGCCGACGTATAGAAGCCCGGGTACGAAATCCCCCATATTCCCACGCGGCCGTTGTTGTTTGGCACGTGCTTCAAAAGAAAGTCGATGGTGTCGGAGGTGTCGGAACTGTCGTCCACGTCTTTCGACGACTTCTTCACGTCGATGTGCGGCCGCATCTCGACGAAAGTGCCTTCGGACATGTAGCGCCCGCGCACGTCCTGATAGACAAAGATGTAGCCGGCCTTCTCAAATTCATCCGAGGGGCCGAGACGCCTGGGATACTGGTCGACTCCGTAGGGGCCCACGCTGTAAGGGGTGCGGTCCATCAGGAAGGGGTACGCCTGCGAGGCGTCCTTTGGAACATACACGGCGGTGAAGAGGTGCACGCCGTCACGCATGGGAATGCGGTACTCGTACTTCGTGTAGTGTGCCTTGACGTAGTCTTCTTCGGGCGCTGTTTTCTCCTGCGCATGGACGGACGCCGCCGCCAGCACGGCAATGGAAAGACAAAAGATTCCTGCAGTCTTCATCAAGAAAGCATCCTTGTGGATCGGTGTAGGCAGTGTATCGAAAAAAGTTTGCAAAACGGACCGGGAATATCTACTTCTGTAATCCGGCGTAATAGTCCTGCAGAACGAAGAAGGCCTTCTTCTTCACGCCCTGGTCGGAGAGGAAGCCCTTCCGGTTGTATCCGTCCTGGATACCGGGCAGAAGACGCGTCGGCGAGCGAAAGTCCATCAGCACCCACGGGGTTATGCCTCGGAGGAACGGCATATCGCGAAACATAATGAACTGCTCTTTGAGGATTTCCGCCTGATATTCCTCGGTGAAACGTTGATCTGCGGAACCGTGAAGGCCGGCTTTGGCTCCGCCGCCAAATTCGCTGATGATCACCGGCTTGTGCATCGGATCTTCCCACTTGTAAGAAGGCGCGTCGTCGGGCTTGCCCGTGTACCAGCCAATGTATTCGTTGTACCCGAGCACATCGAGGTCGGCTCCCAACGGGTCGTTGAGGATGGCGGTTTTGTTATGAATGGGCGTGAGCATTGCCGACGTGATCAGACGCGTGGGGTCCTGTTGGCGCGCCTCGGCGGCGAGTTTGCCGATGAACGCAGTGCGCGCATCGCTTACCGGTGTTTCGTTGGACATCGACCAGAGGATCACCGACGCCTTGTTGCGATCGCGCCGAATCATCTCGTCAAGCTGCTGCTTGGCAATGTCGTATGTATGCTGATTCGTCCAGTCGATGGACCAGTACACCGGGATCTCCGACCAGACGAGGAGGCCGAGTTTGTCCGCGAGGCGCGTCATGTGCTCATCGTGCGGATAGTGTGCCAGCCGGACGAAGTTGCAGTGCAGCTCCTTTGCCCAGCCCAACAGCGTGCTCGCATCCTGCTCTGACCAGGCGCGGCCGGAACGATAGGGGGCCTCGGCATGAATGTTCACTCCGCGCAGAAAGATCGATTTGCCATTGAGCAGGATTTCGTCTCCTTGCACCTCGATCGTGCGGAAGCCGACGTCATCGGTCAGGTGATCGTCACCGGCGGTGAACTCGACTTTGTAAAGGCGGGGATTCTCGGGAGACCAGCGTTCCAGGCCCTCAGGGCGAACGGAGAACTTCGCACGGCCATCGTCGCCAACGGCAGCGGTCTGATCCACATGAAGAGCGGGTATCCGAACCGTCGCCTTCATGCCAGCGGCTGCGCCGGTTACGTGAACCTCACCCTCGATGTCGCCGCTCTTCGTCAGGTGAAGAGACTCGTCGTCGATGAACGTCTCAGGCACCTCGACGATTGAAACCTCGCGGGTCAGGCCGCCATAGTTCCACCAGTCCCTCTTGATGGTCGGCACGCGGTCAAGAGCGCGCGCGTTTTCGACGGCAATGACGACGGAATTTGTGCCGTCCTTCACTGCGCTGGTGATGTCGCAGTCGAACGGCGTGTATCCGCCTTCGTGGTCGCACACGTGCACGTCGTTTACAAAGGCGTGCGCTGCATAATTCGCTGCTCCGATGTGCAGGAACACTCGCGTGTGGGCCTTCGGATGGAAGTCGACCTCGCGCTCGTACCAAAGCAGGCCTTCGTAGTAGAGCAGCTCAGGCTTCTGCGTGTTCCAGTCGCCGGGGACCTTGATTGTCGGTGACTTTGCGAAGTCGTATTCGGCAAACGGGCCGCCGGAAGTGTAGTGCAGATCGCGTGCATAGCCGCGCGTGCTGGGCATATCGCTGTTGGAGGTGCTCGATCCCCAGCCGGCGTGGTAGGGATCGATGATGTAGTGCCAGTCGCCGTTCAGACTCATCGAGGGCCGGTGGTCAACGTCCACAAGAAGCAGAGGCGAGAGAAGCGTTGTCGGCTGTTGTGCGATGGCGGTGAGGGCAGAAAAGGCGAGCGCGAGGAGGATGGCAGCACGGCGCATGTTGACTATACTAAACCCGCGGTTTTTTGGGCCCGGTTACTTTTTCGGCGGATCCATCGAGGCGCGGAAGCGATTGGCATGCTCGAATTCGTCGCGCAGTTCCGGAGTTCTGAGATTCTCGCGCAGGTGGGCCAGGCGCTGTTCAAGAGCCAGGAGGGATGCAGCGACGGCTTCCGTGTTGGTATGCGCGATGTCGCGCCACATCGAGAATGGACTTGCCCCGAGGCGCGTCATCTCACGAAGAGCGCGACCACCGATCGGCAGCACCTCGTCCTTTACCGGAAACTCATCTTCAAGCAGTGCGCTCAGCGCAGTCGAAAGATACTGCGGCAGATGGCTCACCCACGCGCACAGAACATCGTGGCGCTTCGGGTCGAGATCGAGCACGCGGCAGCCGAATTTTTCCGTCCAGCCGCGCCATTCAGCGGCAATTGCCCGCGATGAGGGATGCATGGCGCGAGACTCTGCCGTTTCAGTAAACAACCATGCCGCGCCGTTGAAGAGTTCGCCGTCTGCATTCGCCGCGCCGCTCACTTCTTTCCCCGCCATGGGATGCCCAGCAAGAAATCCCGCTGTGTGCACCAGGTTGTAGCTGCCCCGCGCGTGCTCGCAGATAGCGCCTTTCACGCTGCCCACATCGGTAACAAGCTGCCCGGATTGCAGCACAGGCCGCAGCCGGTCGAGCCATTCCAGGATGGTGAAAACCGGGCCGCTCAACAGGATAAGCTGGCTCGCTCGCGCCGTACTGATCGGGTCGGGCGTGGCGGAATCGATTGCGCCTATGGATTGAGCGGCCGCAATCTCGGAGAGAGACGGGTCCCATCCGATGATGCCTGCCTGCGTACCCATGTGCGCGCAGCGCCAGCCCGACCGAAGCTCCGATCAGCCCCGTACCAAGGATGGCGATGCGCTGAATCGGCATGCGGGTTAGACGGCGACGCCGACCGGCTGGGCAATGCTGCGGCCGACTGCCGGCGCGATAATGCGCAGCTCGTCCATGAGCTTCGCAAACTGTTCCGGAAAGAGCGACTGCGCGCCATCGGAAATGGCCTTATCGGGGTTGGGATGCACCTCGATCAGGAGGCCATCGCCACCCGCCGCGACCGTTGCCCGCGCCATCTGCGGAACCATGTCGCGACGGCCCGTGCCGTGCGAGGGGTCGCCGACAATCGGCAGATGCGAGAGCTTTTTGATCACTGGGATCGCCGAGATGTCCATGGTGTTGCGTGTGTAGGTCTCGAAGGTACGGATGCCGCGCTCGCAGAGGATGACGTCGTAGTTGCCGCCGGAGAGGATGTACTCGGCGGAGAGAAGCAGCTCTTCGAGCGTCGCCGCGATGCCACGTTTGAGCAGCACGGGCTTGCGCACCAGGCCGAGTTCGCGCAGCAGGTTGAAGTTCTGCATGTTGCGCGCGCCTACCTGGAAGCAATCGATGTAGGGTAGCATCACCTCGATCTGGGAAATCTCCATGACCTCGCTGATGATGAGCAGGCCGGTTGCGTCACCGACTTCGCGCAACAGCTTAAGGCCGGCGAGGCCCATACCCTGAAAGGAATACGGCGAGCTGCGCGGCTTGAATGCGCCTCCGCGCAGAAACTTCGCGCCGGCTGCCTTGACCTGTGCGGCCACGGTGAATATCTGGTCGCGGCTCTCGATGGAGCAGGGGCCGGCCATGACGATGACTTCTTCCCCGCCAACGGCGACGCCGTTCGGAAACTGGACGATCGTGCCTTCCGGCCGGAAGCCGCGCCCGGCGAGTTTGTAGGGCGAAGAGATGCGAACGACTTCCGCCACGCCGGCTAGCAATTCGAAATCCTTGTGATCGAACTGAGCGGGAGTGCCTACACCTGCCAGTATGGTTTGCACAGCTCCGGTAGTTCGGTGAACATTGAATCCGATTTCGACCATCCGCTCGACAACAGCCTGTATCTGGTCGTCGGTGGCTCTTTCCTGCATTGCAACTATCATGGTTACTTTTCCTGTCCTGCGCGGCTCGAGCGCGCCTGGTTACTCTCCGCTCCTGGTGGTGGTCGAACTGCCTTTGGACGATGCCAATTCTTCGCGTTGCAAGGCACGCATCACGTCGATGATGCGTTCGTAAATGTGCGTCAACTCGATATCCGGAAGCGGTCCGCGATTGGCCGCCCGCACATTCTCGAAGATGACGCGCTCGCGATTGGGTTCGTATATAGGCATAGAAGTATTTCGCTTGAGCTTGCCTATCGCCTGCGCGGCCTCTGCGCGTTCGCTGATCAGCGCGACGATTTGCCGGTCCAGCTCGTCGATTTTCCGTCGCCAGTCTTCAATTTCCATGCAATCCCCTATATCCGGCGCGCCTTCAGGGCACGTCCTCGTTTTGAGTCCGCAGCAAACGATGAAATTAATGGGTCTGCAGAACCGGTGTTCGCAGACCCTTGATAAATCGCGCGATGGAACTGGGCGCTTCTTCGGGCGCGCCTCGCTCAACATCCTCTTCAACGATGCGCACCAACGCGCTACCGATCACCGCCGCATCTGCGAACTCGCCGACTGCGGCAAAGTGCTCGGCATTGGAGATGCCAAATCCCACTGCTATGGGCAGATCAGTGAAACGGCGCAGGCGCGAGACCAGACCCTTCGCATCGGTTGCGAGCGATTGCTGTGTGCCGGTGATGCCGGTTCGCGATATCGCATACACAAATCCCCGGGAGACGGCTGCGATGCGCTGCAGGCGCTCGTCGGGGCTCGTCGGGGCGGCAAGGAATATTGGCAGAAGATGATGGCGCTCAAGGTGGGAGAGATATTCGGTGGCTTCCTCGACAATCATGTCGGTAACGAGGACACCATCCACACCGGCTTTTTCGGCGGCATCGCAGAAGCGCTCGAGGCCGAAGCGAAGAATGGGATTGTAGTAGGAAAAAATCACCAGCCCGGCTTCGCGGCGGGCCCGGCGCAAATCAGCGGCGATGGCGAGCACGTCGCCGAGTGTCGTTCCATGCGTCGTGCCATCGTGTCTCAGGGCCCGTTCACTGGCTCGCTGGATCACGGGGCCATCTGCCAGCGGGTCGCTGAATGGGACGCCGAGCTCGATCACGTCGGCGCCTGCGTCGATGGCGGCGAGAGCGATGTCGCGTGTGGTTGGCAGGTCGGGATCGCCAGCAGTGAGATAGGCCACGAGGCCTGGCTTGCCAGCAAAGCGGATAGGCATCAGAACTTACGCTCCCTTCAGGTTAAGTTCGCGGGAAAGAATTCCCATATCTTTGTCGCCGCGACCTGAGAGATTGACTACAAGTATGTCATGTTGATCCATCGCCGGCGCAATTCTGAGGCATTCGGCTACGGCATGGGCGCTTTCAAGTGCGGGCAGGATGCCCTCTGTTCGCGCAAGCCGGACGGTAGCGTCGAGCGCCACCTGATCCGTCGCAGTAACATATTCGGCGCGTCCGGAATCGTGCAACGCCGCATGTTCGGGACCGACGGAGGCGTAGTCGAGGCCGGCTGATACAGAATGAGTCAGCGCAACCTGGCCATTTTCGTCCTGCAACAGATACGAATAGGTGCCTTGCAAAACGCCCGGCGATCCGCCATGAAATCGGGCAGCATGCTCTCCCAGTTTCTCGCTGCGCCCGCCGGCTTCAACGCCGATCAGGCGAACCTGAGCATCGGGGATGAATTCGTAGAAGGCACCGATGGCGTTTGATCCACCGCCGACGCAGGCGATGACGGCAGATGGCAGACGGCCTTCCTTGAGCAATATTTGTTCGCGTGCTTCTTTGCCGATGACGCGATGGAAGTCGCGCACCATGGTCGGGTAGGGATGCGCACCGAGAACGCTGCCCAGGAGATAGTGCGTGGTGCGCACGTTCGTGACCCAGTCGCGCATAGCCTCATTGATTGCGTCCTTGAGGGTGCGCGAGCCTGAGTTGACGCCGCGGACTTCGGCGCCAAGGAGTCGCATGCGGTAGACGTTCAGCTCCTGCCGCCGCATGTCTTCTTCGCCCATGTAGACGACGCATTCCATACCCAGCAGAGCGCAGACGGTGGCCGTCGCCACGCCGTGCTGGCCGGCGCCGGTCTCGGCGATGATCCGCCGCTTGCCCATCCGTTCGGCGAGCAATCCCTGACCGATGCAGTTGTTGATCTTGTGCGCACCGGTGTGCAGCAGGTCCTCGCGCTTGAGGTAGATTTTCGCCCCGCCCAATTCGTTGCTCAGTCGCGCAGCGAAATAGAGCGGCGTCGGGCGGCCGGCGTAATCGCCCAGCAACGAATCGAGCCGCTCCTGGAAGGCAGGATCGGCTTTGGCCTCAGCGTAGGCGTGATCGAGTTCGTCGAGTGCGGCCACCAGCGTTTCGGGCACGTAACGCCCGCCGTAAGCGCCAAATCGTCCGGCCACCTGCGCAGGCGTCGTAGTTCGGGAGGGTGTCTCGGTAGTACTCACAATGCTTCCTTTGAGAACAGCGTTGTTTCGTGCAACGAAAAAAGCCCCGGTCGAAAATGAAAAAGCCCCATTCACAAATGAAAAAGCCCCGATCTTTGCGATCGCGGCTCCTGTGGAAGTTCGTCCTGAAAGTGCTTACTTTGTGTCCTTCAGATGTGCACGAGACTGTCCGCCAGAGCCGCTATTGAGCGCCAATAGCGGTACGTAAAGCCAAAAAACTGGCGAGGCGCGTACGTCATCTTGATTTCCAAGATACATGGCAAGGATAGAAACGGCAAAACATTTCTTTGGACGCTGGCGTCATCAAGCTTCAATTTCCACTTCGAGTTTTGCCTTGCTCGCCGCGATGCGCGCATTCTCTATAAAGGCCCGCACCTTCGCCGGATCTTTCTTTCCGGGCGATGCTTCCACGCCGGTTGCGACATCTACGCCCCAGGGTCGCAAGGTCTCCACTGCCTCCGCGACATTGTCGGGATTCAGGCCGCCCGCTACTACCAGACGCAAACCGGCCGCACTGGTAAGATTGCCACGCGCCTGCTGCCAGTCGAATCGCTGACCCGTGCCACCCAGCAGGGTCGCGGTTCGCGAGTCGACCAGCACCGCATCGATCGCATCGTCCTGCTGCGCTTCGTGAAGGCGTTCTGCGAGGTCTCCGCCATAGTGAATCACGCGGACGATTCCGAGCTGAGCCCTTCCCTCAAGGGCGGGAAATCGCTCTCGAAGCTTGCGGGGCAGCGCCGCATCCTGTAACGCGTGCAGTTGCACGCCGGTCAGGCCGCACTCTTCAATTGTGGTTGCGATCTCTTCGACTCCGGCGTCGACGAAGACGCCATACTTAGCGACGGCTTTGGGCAGATGTGGCGTAATCCCGCGTACCTGCTCCGCAGTCACCCGTCGCACGCTTTCGCCGAAGACAAAGCCCACCGCGTCGGCGCCCGCCGAGGCGGCAAGCTGCGCATCCTCGAGATTGGTGTTGGCGCAGATCTTTACCCACATGGGCTTACACCCCTCTGCATGGCAGGCGAAAGCATCGCGACCGGCGAAATCAGCGCCCGCAATGCCGCGCCGGGGTCGGCATGGCGCATGAGCGATTCGCCGACCAGGAAAGCATCGAATCCGGCGACACGCAGGCGTTCGATGTCTTCGCCGGTGTGAATTCCGCTTTCGGCCACGCGGACCGCACCGGCGGGTAACCTGTCCGCCAGACTAAGTGATGTTTCGAGGCTCACTTCGAAGGTGGCGAGGTCGCGATTGTTCACTCCATAGGCATCGCAGCCCAGGGTGCGCACGCGTTCCAGTTCCTCAGCGGTGTGTACCTCGCAAAGGACATCAAGTCCCTGACGGTGCGCCTCCTCGGTGAATCTGCCAAGTTCAGCGTCTGAGAGGGCGGCAGCGATCAGCAGGATCGCGTCCGCGCGATGGGCCCGAGCCTCGGCGATCTGGTACTCGTCGACGATGAAGTCTTTTCGGAGGCAAGGGAGTCCGGTTACCGAAGATGCCGTCTCAAGGTTCGTGAGGCTGCCCTGAAAATAGGGCTCGTCGGTGAGCACCGACAATGCCGTGGCGCCAGCCCGCTCAAGGGACTGTGCCAGTGCGGCGGCATCGAAATCCTCGCGGATCAGGCCCTTTGAAGGTGATGCCTTCTTCAGCTCGGCGATGATAGCCGGACCGCGCTGCGACTGAGCCCGAAGGGCACGCGCGAATCCGCGCGGAGTGTGCTCCGATGCCCTTTGTTCCAGGTCGCGGTGAGGCACACGAGTCTTTCGATCGGCGACGGTCGCCCGAGTCGTTCGAACTATGCGTTCCAGGTGCAAAGTCTGCTCCTGAAACAAGTATAGCGACGGGCCAGCGAGGGCGCGTCTAGGCGGCCATTGCCGCTTCGAAGCCATCACATCCGCTGATTGGCGTGACCTTCAAATGCAGCGAGGCGTGCCGCGGATGTCCGCAGTCGTCCACAAAATCCTCAGGTGCGCTCTTACTGGATCTGATCTGGATGAGCTTCTGGTCGGAAGACTGATGCGATTCACCGAAGTGTGGACCGTACTGCACGTTGTGGAGAGAAATCATCGGGGGATCCTGCGCGCAATATACGCATTAGAAGATATGCGCACATGACTAGGTTGTCATGAAAATTTAATCGCCGGTACAGGTTGAATCTACGACTGATATTGTCGTATATTGAACTCGGACCGAAGCAGTCCGAGATTATCCCTAAACCCGGACCCCGCGCCTGACTCTTGGCCGAGCAACGCGAGGACCGGGCATCCACAGCCGGATCGCCGGTGGACTTCCCCAATCATAAGTCCACCGGCGTGCCCTTCCAAACCCGGAAGACGCCAGTTGTGCTGTTCGCACGCTGCCGCCCTCGGGCCGATTTCTCCTGGAGACACGATGAGCAAGAACCACGAGAAGAATAAGCGCCGCACACTGACCGGCCGTCGCGCCTGGCTCGCGGCAGGAACGATCGCCGCCTACGCCGCAGCCGGAACCAGCAAAGCCGCTCTGGCCTTCGCACAGAATGGCTCCTCGCAGGAGACCCAACCCGGGAGCCAGGCCCAGTTGCCCGTACGCCGTTTCGACATTCCCGCCGGCCCATTGGACGCCACATTGGTGCAGTTCGCGAAAATCTGCGGAGTAACCGTGAATTACTCCATACCAGCCGAGACTGTCTCCGGCTTTAGATCGCCCGGGGTATCCGGACTCTATTCCCAGGAGCAGGCCCTTCGTCAGATTCTGACCGGGACCGGACTGAGCTTCACCTACGCCGGACAGGACCAGATTGTTATCGGTGTTCGCAACGCTGAATCCGTTGAAGTGAGGTCTGCGGTGCCGGACAGCATCGCCCTCGCCAAATTCCCTGCGCCGCTCCTCGACACGCCGCAGTCGATCACGGCAATTCCCAGGCAGGTACTCGATCAACAGGCCGCAACGACGCTGCGCGATGCGCTTCGCAATGCGCCGGGCATCAGTCTCGCGGCCGGTGAAGGCGGATCTCAAGGGGACAATCTCACCATCCGCGGATTCACGGCGCGCAACGACATTTTCCTCGACGGCATGCGCGATTTCGGAAGCTATTATCGTGATCCTTTCGACTACGAGCAGGTAGATGTCCTCGAAGGTCCCGCAGGCGTGGACTTTGGCCGCGGTTCAACGGGCGGGGTGGTCAACCAGGAAAGCAAGGCACCATTATCCAAGCCCTACGTTAGCGTCGACGGGAATCTCGGCACTGACTTCACACGGCGCTTCGCTGCCGACGTGAACGAACCTCTCCCAAAGCTGGGCAGTGGAACGGCGTTTCGACTGAACGTGGTTGGCAGCGCCGCCAATGTCGCGCAACGCGACGTAACGGTGAACCGCCACTATGGTGTTGCGCCGACGATCACATTCGGAATGCAGTCTCCGAACCGGCTCACGGCCAGCTATTTTCACTTCGGCGAAGACGACATCCCCGACTACGGCATTCCGTGGTGCTTCAACAAGCCTGCTCAGGTGGCACGACACAATTATTACGGCTTCTCGGACCTGAACTATCTGCGCGCCGACGTGAATATCGGCACGGTCAAGGCGGAGCACGATCTCGGTACGCACGGAATCCTGCGCATTGTTACCCGCTACGCGAACTACGCGCGCAGCGCCCGAATTACCGAGCCACAGCTGAACACTGCCAGCAGCGGCAGCATCACGCCGCAGACGCCGCTTGATCAAATCCTGGTCAACCGTAACCAGATTGCCACCGACAGCACCGAGACATTCATGTGGGACCAGGCAGACGCCAGCCTCACCGGACAGATCTTTGGCATGCGACACACCGGCGTGGTGGGTGTCGAGGGTGGACGCGAAACCTCTTCTCCTGTACGGCCGACGTTTTATGCTCCGCAGATTGTGAACGGTAAGGTGGTCAGCATTAACACTGTGCCGACGACCAGCCTGCTCGAGCCGAACGAGAGCCAGCCGTTCAGTGGCACTCCGCTGCCCAGCTCTAAGGTGCACACCAGCGCGCTCAGCGTAGGCGTTTACCTGCTTGATGACATTCAACTCAGCACCAAATGGGAACTTACTGGCGGAATCCGCTGGGACCGCTTCGACACGAACTACAACGCGGTGAACTGGACATATCCCGCTCCCGGTCAGTCGGTGGCCACGCCTTCGCAATTCGAGCGCGTCGACGAGAAGCCGACGTGGCGCGGCGCTCTCGTGTACAAGCCGAAGGCCAACGGCAGCGTCTACTTCGCCTACGGCACATCGTTCAATCCGTCGGCCGAAACCCTGGCGCTGAGCCAGGGAACCGCGAATCTTCCTCCGGAAGAGAACCAGACCTACGAGACAGGAAGCAAATGGGACCTTAGAGGCGGGCGGCTGACGATGCGTGGCGCCTTCTTCCGGACGGATAAAGAGAATGCGCGCGAGACCTCGCCGACCAACTCCGCCCTTGTTGTACTGTCCGGCAACCAGCGTGTCTCCGGTGCAGAGTTTGCGATGCAGGGTCACATTACCGACCGGTGGGAGCTGCTCTCGAGCTATACCTTCATGCACAGCGAAGTGGTGAGCTCGCAGTTCTATCCGGCATCTGTCGGTTCAGAACTTGCGAATGTGCCTGAGAATCTCTTCAACATCTGGACCGAGTACCATCTGCCTCGCGGATGGGAAGTCGGGGGAGGCGGCAATTTCGTTGACAGCCGGACGGCCAGTTCAACCGTCCCCAATGATCCGACGACGGGGCTGCCGAAGGAGGCCCCGAGTTACTGGGTGGCAAACGCCATGGCAAAGTACGAGATCTCGGACCGGCTCAGCGCGCAGGTGAATATTTTCAATTTGCTTGATCGCAATTACATCGATCAAATTCACCCCGGCCACCTTGTACCCGGTGCGGGAACTTCGGCGCTGTTCGGCCTCAAATACACATTCCGATAGGACAAAGGAAAGAATCAATGTTGCTGACAATTCCCGATGTGCTCACTCCTGAGCAGGTGGCCGTTGCGCGCCAGAAGCTGGCGTCGGCCGAGTGGGTGGACGGGCGCGTTACCGCCGGGCACCAATCGTTGATGGCCAAAAACAACTTGCAGATACCCGAAGGACACCCCGTCGCCCAAGAGATCGGCGAGATGATTCTTGGAGCGCTGGGACAGAATCTGCTCTTCATTTCTGCGGCACTGCCGGCGAAGGTCTTCCCGCCGCTCTTCAACAGCTACAGTGGAGGCCAATCCTTCGGCACGCATGTGGACAACGCCATCCGGCACGTTAAAGGCACTTCGTATCGAGTGCGCAGCGATCTTTCTGCCACGCTCTTCTTCAGCCAGCCCGAGGAATACGATGGCGGCGAGCTGGTGATCGAAGACACGTACGGCATCCATACCGTTAAACTGCCGGCCGGACATATGGTGCTTTATCCCTCGTCGAGCCTGCACAACGTACGGCCCGTGACTCGCGGGGCACGCATCTCGTCCTTCTTCTGGATCCAGAGTATGGTGCGCGATGACGGCAATCGGACGCTGCTTTTCGATCTTGATGAAGCCGCACAGCGTGTCAGCGCGGAACAACCGAATTCGCCGCTGGCGGTAAAAATGACGGGGATCTACCACAACCTGCTGCGCCGGTGGGCGGAAGTCTGACGTTTCAGAGGCCTGCAACGTTACTGGCGAGTGTCGTTTGTGCGGGAATTGCACGAAATGTAACCGCGCATTGATCGTCCCTTGTTTCGGGTAGGGCGTAATGGCGGCGGGATGAGACAAACATCGCGCCTCGACGCCTGGCTGTTTCCGCTGACCCACTGGAACTGGAAGGCCGCGCTGATCACGGCCATCTGCCGGGCTGGAGCGTGCATGGCCGCCTTATGGCACAGTCCGCTGCACGCCCGCGAGCACTTCGGAGCAGTCGAAGCAGCCTACGTGCTGCTCACGGCAGGAATATTTTCTGCCTGGCAGCAGCAGGCGCTCGAAGTGAAGCCCCGCAGGCTGGCCTGGTCCATCGTGGTGCTGGCGATCCCGCTCGGGTCGCTTGCGGCGGACTCCGCCCTGCACGTATGGCTCGACCAGGGGAATATGCGCGCTCTAGGGATCGGAGCCCTGATTGCGACGCTGATTTCGGCGATGTTTCACTGGCATGTCATGCAGAACGGGGCCATGCTGGTCGGCAGAAACAGCAACTCGTTCGTCGGTGACATGAAGCGGATGCCACGTCTCATTGCGACTTTCGTCTGGAATCCAATCCGGGTGGTCATCTCCCGTCCCCGTACGGTCAAGATCGACGCCGAAGCCGAGGAAATGGAAATCGCCGCTTAAGTCGAGTCATCGTTTTGACGTCGCCATGCTTCTTACTTTGCAGGAGGATGACTATGGCTACGAAGCGGCGCTGGGTAAAGGATGTAAAGACGGACTCGACGCATCCTCCCGAGGGCCTGTTCACGAAATCTGCAGAGGAGATCGCTCGCTCGCTGGCGTCGAAGCGAGTGTCGCCCAAGGGGCCGGGTTCGGGCATGCGGATGCTTACTTACTTCATCAACCGAGCCGGCAAAGGCTTGAGCGCAACGCGCCGTGCGAAGCTCGAACGGGCAAAGAAGCTGCTTTCGGAGAAAATCGCCGCGCAGAAGAAACAGGCGAAGGCGGCCTGAAGATCAGCGGTTGTACTGTTTCAGGGCCTTCTGCAACTCGTCGTGCGGCAGCCCGATGACGGTGTGGCCATCGATGCCGGTCATGGACTTCGCCGCTACCATTGCGTTTACGATCGCCTCTTCCGTGGCTTCGACGGTCGCGTTGAAGAGCGGAGTGATGCGTTCGTTGGAGACCGCCAACACCGTATTCGGACCCGGCTCGGCATCGGCATGCTGGTTCGCGGCGGAAAAGGCGATGAAGATGTCGCCCGAGCCATTGCCTGAAGTTGATCCGGTCCGCGCCAGCCCCATCGTTGCACGGCGCGCGATGCGCTTCAGCTGATGAGGCAGCAGCGGAGCATCGGTCGCCACGACAATAATGATTGAACCGACATCCCCTTCCTCTTCTCCCGCCTTGCCATCCTTGAACATTGAGTAGGGAATATCCTGCGGGATGAGTTTGCCCACGGGTACGCCCGCAATCGTAAGCTGCGGACGCCGTCCGCAATTGCACTGAACAAGCACGCCGACGGTATAGCCGCCCTGCTCCTTGGTCAGGACGCGAGAGGCGGTGCCGATGCCGCCTTTGAATCCGTAACAGACCATCCCTGTGCCGCCGCCGACCGCGCCTTCATCCACGGGCCCGCTGTGCGCGCTGTCCAGAGCCGAGAAGACGTGCTCCGGCTTCACATGAAAGCCGTTGATGTCGTTCAGATACCCGTCCCATGTCTCGGCGACAACCGGCAGCGACCAGTCCTGCTTCAGGGTGTTGTGCTTCACGCCCCAGGCGATGATGGCATCGCGGACTACGCCCACGCTGTGCGTGTTGGTGATGGCGACCGGGCTCTCCAGAAATCCCGACTCCTCGACCCATGTCGTCCCCGTCATCTCGCCGTTGCCGTTCTGCGCAAACCATCCCGCATACACAGGATCGGCATTCGCCTTCCCGCGGGGAAAGACGACCGTTACCCCCGTGCGTACCGGCCCCTCGCCTACCTTGAGGAATCCGCTGCCAGAGATCAGCGTCGTCTGTCCGACCTCGACGCCGGACACGTCGGTGATGGCGTCGAGCGGCCCAGGTGTGCCGTCGAAGGGAACTCCGAGATCACGAGCGCGCTGTGGTGATTGCACGGCCACTGATTGCGCGAACACCGCAGCGACCAGGCCGAGGGAGAGCGCGAGCAGGAGGGCAAACCGCTTTTCACGAAACTGCATGCATGGAAAGCTATCGCAGATTTTGACCAGAGCCTAGCAGAATTCGGTCGGACCCGTGAGCGTAGCGTATGCTTCAAAGCGAAATTCTCTCCCGGAGGAGTCGCATGTCTCAGATGTCGAAGGCGGCGCACCTTGCTGTTTCGCTTGCCTGCTCATTTACGCTGGCTGCCCATGCGGCGGATATGCCACAACTCGTGAAAAAGGATGGGCGGTTCGCTCTGATGGTTGATGGTCAGCCTTATTTGATTCTGGGTGCGCAGATCAACAATTCAAGCGCGTGGCCCGCTGTCCTTCCCGAGGTCTGGCCCACGGTCGAAGCGATGCACGCTAACACCGTTGAGGCGCCGGTGTACTGGGAGCAGATCGAACCCACGCGAGGAACCTTCGACTTCTCTGTTGTGGATGACCTCGTCCACCAGGCGCGCGAACACAAGTTCCATCTCGTACTGCTCTGGTTTGGCACCTGGAAGAACGGAAATATGCATTACGCGCCGGGGTGGGTCAAAGGTGACCCCCAGCATTATCCGCGAATGATCAACGCGTACGGAGAGCCGATCGACGTGCTGTCTGCCAACTCTCCGGCAAACCTGGAGGCGGATAAGACGGCATTCGCCGCTCTCATGCACCATCTGCGCGAAATCGACGGGACGGACCACACCGTGCTGATGATGCAGGTCGAGAACGAGTCCGGAGCCATTGGGACGGTGCGTGATTTCTCGCCCATGGCGGAAAAGCAATTCGCCGAGCAGGTGCCGCCCGCATTCGCAGCGGCTCTGCATCGCCAGCCGGGGACGTGGAAGCAAGTCTTTGGAGCGGACGCGGACGAGACCTTTCAGGCCTACTACCAGTCCAAGTACGTGAATGAAGTTGCGGCGGTGGGCAAAGCGGAGTTCCCTTTGCCGATGTACATCAACGTGTGGCTCAGCTATCCGCCGGCGGAGTTGCCGGAGCGACGCATCTCGGTTCCGGGCCTGGCCTATCCCAGCGGCGGGGCCGTGCAGAAGATGATCGACGTGTGGAAGGTCAACGCCCCCGCGATCGACATGATCGGGCCGGACATCTACAGCAACGATCCGGAATTTTACCTCGACGTAATCGACACTTACGGCCGGGCGGATAATCCGGTCTGGATTCCGGAGACCGGCTCAGGCGATGGCTTTGCTAAGTATTTCTTTTCGGCTTTGGGCAAGGGGGCTGTGGGCTTCTCGCCCTTCGGAGTTGATGCAACAAAGTGGACCTATTCCGGCGACGAGTATCCGAAGGGCCACGCTGAAAATTACGCGTTGATCGGGCCGATGGACGCGGAGGTGGCGCGGCTGAACTTTGCCGGCAAGCTGAAGACCGCTGTCGAAGAGGAAGGCGCAGTGCGGCAGGAGATCGATTTTGGCGAATGGCAGGCGACCGTGTCGTTTGGCTTTCCCCAGCACGATGGACGGATGCCTCCCGGGACAAAAGAACATAACGGCCGGGCGTTGGTTGCCGAACTGGGACCGAATGAATTTCTGGTGGCGGGCATCGAGGCGAGCGTGTCATTTCATCGGCCTGGGAAGCTGCCCGGCCAGCGCATGGACATAGTTCACGCGGACGAAGGATGCTACGAGAACGGGACGTGGAAATTCCTGCGCATCTGGAATGGCGATCAGACTGACCGCGGCCTGAACTTCAAGCATGAAGGAAGCGTGATCCACATTTATCTGGACACGTTTTAGCTTCAGCCGCGCATTGACAGCGAATTGGCCCGACAAATATGGTCGACTGACGGGTGTAATCGGTTACTTTCTTCCGGCATAAGCAATGCTGGATTCACCCGGTGAGGGGTAAGATAAGAGATGGATCGACGCAATTTTTTGATGCAGAGCGGAACTCTGCTTGCGGGTGCTGCACTGGCACCGCGTGCCATAGGCAATCCGGCTGGAACTACGGCGAGCGCCCAATCGGCAACTCCCCAGCAGGAACGGCTCATGCTGCCGATCAATCGCAGCTGGCGGTACAGCCCGAAGGTGGTTGACGGCGGGCATGCGATCCAATTTGACGACTCCAGCTTCGATCAGGTGGTGATTCCGCATACCAATCGTCGCGAGCCCTGGCACAGTTTCGATGAAAAGTCGTACGAGTTCGTGTCGCTCTACCGCCGCCCGTTCAAACTGCCCCCCGAGGCCAAGGGCAAGCGCGTCTTCGTTGACTTCGAAGGCGTAATGACGGCCTCTACTGTGTGGATCAACGGCCAGAATCTCGGCGAATACAAAGGCGGTTACACGCCGTTTTCGTTCGAGCTGACTTCGCACCTCAACTGGGACGGAGACAATCTTCTGGCCGTCGATGTGGATTCGACGGAGCGGGCTGACATTCCGCCCTTTGGGTATGAGGTCGACTATCTGACCTTTGGCGGTATTTACCGTGAGGTCTGGCTGAGGATAGTTCCTGACACGTACATCGAAAATGTCTTCGCGATGCCGAAGGATGTGCTCAGCGACAATCGCACCCTCGAGGTTCGCTGCTACCTCGACGGTCCTGCATCGTCGTGGCACACGCTGCGCACCCTCGAGGTCGAATTGCTCGACGGCGACAAGGTCATCAGCACGGCCTCGCAGAAAATCACCGCGCAGCCGCCGGCCCCGGGTCAGCCCGCGCTTCAGACTGTCACTCTGAACAACCTAGGGACGATCCGTCTGTGGGATCTCCAGCATCCCGAGCTTTATCACGTCCGTGTGCGCCTGCTCGAACAGGGCAAGGTTGTTGATGAAGACACGCGCCGCTTCGGGTTCCGCGAAGCAACTTTCACCGATCAGGGCTTCTCCTTGAACGGCAAGGTCATCAAGCTGCGCGGCCTCGATCGCCACCAGACATTTCCATTCGTTGGCCAGGCGATGCCCGGACGCGTGCAGCGTCGTGATGCGCAGATCCTGCGCGAACAGCTCCATTGCAACATTGTGCGCACGTCTCACTACCCGCAGTCGCGACACTTTCTCGATGCCTGCGATGAAATCGGCCTGCTTGTTCTAGAGGAGATCCCAGGCTGGCAACACATCGGCGACAAGGCCTGGCAGGATATTGCAGTCGACAACGTGGGCCGCATGGTGCGCCGCGACTGGAATCATCCCTCTATCGTCCTTTGGGGTGTGCGCATCAACGAGTCGCGTGACAATCACGACTTCTACACTCGGACTAACGCACTGGCGCACTCGCTCGATCCCAGCCGTCAGACCGGCGGCATCCGCTATTTCCAGGAATCGGAGTTTCTCGAAGACGTTTTCACGATGAACGACTTCGGTTGGCCACTGAAACCGCCGAACCATCCGAAGTATCTGAACACCGAGTTCGTGGGCCACACTTACCCAACCAAGACGATCGACAGCCTGGAGCGCCTGCGGGAACACACCATCCGCCACGCGCGCGTGCACGATCAGCTTGCCTCCAATCCGCAGTACGCGGGCGGCATCGGCTGGTGCGCCTTCGACTACAACACGCACGCCAATTTCGGATCCGGCGACCGCATCTGCTATCACGGCGTCAGCGACATCTTCCGCGAGCCCAAACCGGCGGCGGGCTTCTACAAATCGCAATGCGAGCCCAGCGAAGAAATCGTCCTCGAACCCGCGTTTCATTGGGCCCGAAACGATGAATCCGTTGGATTCACCGTGGCCTTAGTCTCCTCGAATTGCGACCACCTGAAATTCTGGGTTGATGACGGCAAAGGCTACCGGATGGTGAACGAGGGCGATCCAGACCGTAAGCAGTTCTCTCACCTTCGCTACGCGCCGTTTTCCGTGCCGCTTGGCGAGCAGCTACGGGACTGGGGCGATCTGCGCATCGACGGCTACATTGGCGACAAGCTGGTGATCAGCAAGAAATATTCCGGCAAGGGCATCGATCAGCAGTTCGCCCTGCTGCCCGACGACACCGATCTGATCGCCGATGGAGCCGATACTACCCGCGTTGTCCTGCGCGTCAACGACGAGTACGGACAGGTTCGACCCTTCGCCAACGATCCCATCATCTTCGAGCTCGATGGGCCGGCTGAAATCATCGGTGACAATCCGTTCGCCCTCATCGGCGGCACTGGGGCCATCTGGATTCGCGCGAAAGAGCAGCCCGGCACGGTGACTCTGCGCGGCAAGCACCCGGTGCTGGGCACGCAGCAAGTAACGTTTCGACTTACTGCTGCTCCGGCTGAGGTGGCTTAAATCATGGGTTTTCATCTCCTGCTTGCCAGCCTCCCTGACGAGCCGTAGAATCCGAGCACTCGTTAGATCGCTGGCGTCCAGTCGCTGAATTTTTCGTGAGCCAGCGTGGGAGACGACTATGGGGCGTTCCTTCACCATCGGGATTGGAGGCGCTGCTGGTCAGGGTGTGGCCACACCGGGCGATATCTTCGCGAAGATATTCAGCCGTCGTGGCCTGCATCTGAATGCCTACAACGCGTATCAATCCATCATCCGCGGTGGTCATACATTTCTGATCATCCGAACCGGGCCGGAAAATATCTCCAACATGGGCGACCGGCTCGATCTGCTGATCCCGCTCAATCAGGACACAATGGACCGGCACCTGAGCCTGCTCTCGTCAGGCGGCGCGTGCCTTTACAACGCTGACCTGATTCAGCCGGGTACTCCCGCCGCAGGAGCGCAACTCTGTCCTATTCCCGTCTCGAAGCTCGCGGACATAAGCAAGAACAAAGTGGCGCAGAATACGCTCGCCATTGGCGCAGCGCTGAGCATGATGGGCATCGGATTTCCGGCGCTCGAGCAAGTGCTCACCGAACAATTCCGCAAGAAAGAGCAGAAGGTCATCGACGAGAACGTGAGTCTCGCGCGTGCCGGTTATGACTACGCAACCCAGAATTTCAAGCCCTTCGATTGGCCTCTGCCGATGACCGATGCCCGTTATGCCGTGCTCAGCGGCAATACCGCTCTGGCCATGGGCGGCGCGGCGGCGGGCGTGAAATTTTACTCGGCATATCCAATGAGTCCCTCGACCGGAGTGCTGCACTGGATGGCGGAGCACGCGCGCAAGGCAGAAATCATGGTGCGCCAGGTCGAGGACGAGATCGGCGTGATCAATATGGCAATCGGCGCCGCGCACGCAGGGGTTCGCGCCATGTGCGCAACATCCGGCGGCGGCTTCGCACTGATGAGCGAGGGCCTTGGCCTGTCGGCCCAGGCGGAGATTCCGATCGTTGTCATTGACTGCCAGCGCGCCGGGCCTTCGACCGGCGTTCCGACCAAAACCGAACAAGGCGATCTGTGGCAGATGCTCGGCGCCGCGTTTGGAGACTACCCGCGAGTCATCGCCGCGCCCCTCGACATCGCCGACTGCTTCAAGCTGATCCCGGAAATCTTCAACATTGCCGACCGCTTTCAGTGCCCGGGCATCGTGCTCTGCGATCTGCTGCTTTCTGAAGGACGCCTCAGCGTCGATCCGAAGGAGCTGGACTTCCATCCTCCCATCGATCGCGGCGAGCTGATCATGTCGAACGGCGATGTGGAACACGAGGCCTACAAGCGGTACAAGATCACCGAATCCGGAGTTTCACCGCGTGCCATTCCCGGCGTCCCGGGCCACACGCACGTAGTATCGAGCGACGAACACGATGAAGATGGCGTGCTCATCAGCGACGAGTACACCAACACCGTCAAGCGCCGCGCCATGATGGAAAAGCGAATGCGCAAGATGGATGGAATTACCGCGTCGGTTCCACTGCCCCAACTCCGCGGCCCGGCGAACGCCGACGTAACGCTTGTTGGCTGGGGCTCGACTTATGGGGTGATCGACGAAGCCTGCGAGCTGCTGCGGGAAGCCGGCATCTCGGCGAATCATCTGCCCGTTCGCTGGCTGGTTCCTCTGCACGGCGACGCGATTCTCGACCTGCTGAAGAACGCAAAGCACACCATCATCGTCGAGAACAATTACAGCGGCCAGTTCGCACGCTACTTGCGGAGCGAAACCAGCTTCGTAGCCACCGGACACATCCGTAAATACGACGGCGAGCCTTTCATGCCGCACCACATCGTCGAAGCAGTGAAGGAACAGCTTGCGGGCAAGACCAGGCTCTCCGTGCCGTCGCACGAGATCATGGTTTAGACGAAATCAATCTTCCCCTTGAAGGAGAACCGAAGATGGCAACCGAAGTAGCGGCTCCCAAACCGATGGTAATGGCAGATCTCAAGGGGAAGGTCGATCCGGACTGGTGCCCGGGCTGCGGCGATTTTGGCGTGCTTGCGGCTGTCCAGAAGGCACTCGTGGAGTTGCAGATTCCGAAGCACGAAGTCGTCACCATCAGCGGCATCGGCTGCTCCTCGAATTTCCCCGGCTATATCGATACATACGGCATGCACACGCTGCACGGCCGGTCACTGGCGGTGGCGACGGGAATGAAGCTCGCCAACCACGCCATGACCGTGCTGGTCACCGGCGGCGACGGAGACGGCTTCGGCATTGGCGGTAACCACTTCGTGCACACTATGCGCCGCAACGTCGACCTGCTGTACATCGTGATGGACAATCAGATTTACGGGCTGACTACGGGCCAGACTTCGCCCACGAGCCGCCTCGGCATGAAGACCAAGAGCATGCCCTTCGGCAACATCGAAGCTCCAGTGAATCCCATTTCGATCGCCCTGGCCGCGGGGGCTACCTTTGTTGCGCGCGGGTTCAGCGCCGATCAGAAGCACCTTACCGAGCTGATCAGGCGCGGCATTGAGCACAAGGGATTTTCGTTCATTGATGTCTTCAGCCCCTGCGTGACTTACAACCACGACAACACCTTCCAGTGGTTCCGTCCGCGGGTTAAGAAGCTCGAAGACAATCCGGAGTACGACCCGACGGATTGGGGCGCGGCCATGGAGAAGTCGACAATGTGGGGCGATGAGATTCCGATCGGACGGTTCTTTGAACGAACCGATCTGCCCAGTCTGCACGGCGCCGAGCCAGTCCTGAACTCTGGCCCGCTCGTCCACCAGAACAACCGCATACCGGACGAGGTTGCGCAGTCATTCATTGCCGAATTGATGTAGTCGCTACTTCGACCCGATCAGGCGGATGCGTGCCGTAAATGCTCGCCCCTCGGGCACGCTGAAAACTCCGTATTGCGGGGAGTCGATGACATTGTTGACGATCGCCGGGTTCTGCCGGTCCGTTATATTTTCGATCACGCCCCGCAATCCGAAATACGAGCCGTGAAAATGGAACTTCCACTCCAACCCAGGACTGAAGGAAAGGTAGTCGGGGAATCGCCGTGAACCGGGGTCACCAACCACTTGCTGATTCGCATTGACTGAAGTGAAGGGAAAACCCGTCCGCCAGTCCACCGTGTAAACAAGGTCCCAGCGCTTGAGTTTCGGCACAGGCAGCCATCCCCAGGACAACAGGCGGTTCGGCGAATCCCACGGGAGCGGTCCGCTCGCCTGTGGACCCAGCACCGATAGCGTTGGAACATACTCAAGCGCCGCGTTGGTAGTTGCGGAGGATCGCGTATAAGCGCCAAACAGAACGTACCCGCGTTCAAACTCGTGCCGCGCCGTGACAGTGACGGCGTGATAATGCTGTTCCCTCGAATTGTTGAGGGAGTATGTGCCCGTTAGTGTTGGCGGCGGACTGGGATTGTCGTAGACCAGGAAATCGGTGCCGTGCTTGTCGATGAAGCTGACAGAGCCATAGATAGACGCGGGCAGCTTCTGCTCGACACCAACGCTCCAGTTCAACGTGCGCGGCTCAAGCAGCGTTCCGTAGTTGGCAACAAAGGTGCTTAGCAGAGGGGGGCTGATCGGAGTGACGCCATCGGCCGCGTAGTAGGTGTCATAGCGAACACCCGCCAGCGATTCCTCGAGATATTGTAACTGTGTGTGCTCGTAATAAAGGCCGATGCCTGCAGTCAGTTTGGTATTGGCGCTCGCACCTGGCGTGTAGGTGGCCGCAATACGTGGAGAGAAGAGCCCCCGCCGCACAATCTCATCCCAGTCGAAGCGAAGGCCTGTCTCGATCAGCAATCCGGTGCGCGGAGTCCAGCGATCCTGAAGATAGGCGCCGACTTCAAAATTGTTACGACTGAAGGGCTCTACCTGAGGAAAGGTGCTGAGCCGCAAGAGCGTTCCATCTTCGCGCAGATAACGAATCGGGGTGCGCGTTACTTCTTCGTCGAAATTGATCTGATCGAGATCCACGCCCATTTTCAGATCGTGCTTGCCCACCCACGTCAGCGGAGGCAAATAGAGCACAGCGTTTCCTTCCACTCGCCGCGACGTACTGGTAGCAGCCTCAAAGAAGCTGCCCAGGTAGACCTCCGGCGTCACCTCGAATGGAGTATTTCCGTGAGGCTCATAGCCATCCCGAAAACGCACCATAGCGGCTCCAGCATCGAGCAGTGCGCCACCGGCAAAGCTATGCTGTTCGCGAAGGTAAGGAAACCAGGCGAGAATGTCCTGTTTCACCGTGCTCTCCTGCGGAGTAAGCGTGGAGAGCCCATCGTAGGGCGAGTGATAATCGTTGAAGAGCAGTCCGCCGATGAGAATGTCTCTGGGCGTGAGGTTGACCTGAGCCTTGGCCAGGTTGCTGCCGCGCCACAGTTGATTGCTGTCCGCATTGTCGGGCAACCCGGAAATGATGATGTTGTCGTACTCGAGTTCGAGTCCGTCGAAGAACCATGCTTTATTCCGGACAATCGGTCCGGAAAAGGTAACTCGAGGTACAAATTTGTCAAAGTGCCAGCCACCATTGACCTGATGGACGGAGGGGATGAAGTCGGTGGTATTGAAGCGGAAGCGGTTGTCGCCCATCCCCGTACGAAGAGCAATAACTCCCCCGGTAGCCTTGCCATACTCAACCGGATACCGCGTCGACTCTACGTCGATCGATCGAACAGCGTCAGCACTGACGCGCAAGGCAAGGTTGCCGCTTACCGGTGAGCGGATATCGAATCCATCCAGGAGATCCAGCGTGGCATAGGTCTCGGAGCCCGCGACATGGACCTGCCCGCTGTTATCCTGCACGACTCCCGGATTGAACGGCAGCAGATAGCGGATATCGCGAGATGGCTGATAAGGAATGTTCGCGATCTCCAGAGTGCTCATATTGCTCACATCGGCCGTCTGCGCTGGGTCGATTCCGGTGCTCGATGCGACCACGTTCACCTGCTGGCGCACGATTTGCTGATGCGCGAGGGTAAGATCAACCGCCTGCTGCTGCGGATCAACCTGCGACACCTGCGTGCGATAGAAACCCTGCTTCTCCACATCGATTGCGTAGGGTGCGTTACCGCGAATGCCGTATTGGCAACGGCCGGCGTAGTTCGTGGTGAGTCGCTGAGGCGCAAGGCCGGTCTCGAAGACCACTACCTGGGCCTCGGGGACAGCGATTCCATTTTCGTCGTTTACGGTGAGTTCGATTTGGCGGCGCTGCGCAAGGGCCGCGCCCACGCTGCAAACGAGAACGCAGAAGAAAGTGATCCAACTTGCCGAACTGGCGCGCGGCATACCCACAGTGTAGGCCTTGCGTGTATGTTTTCGGTTCTCCGCGGTGAAGATGAAGGCAGGATGAACCCAGGATCAGAATTGGGCCGATTCCCCCCGTTAGTGCCCTGCCTGTTTCAAGTCAACCTTGCCGCGGAACATCCAGTAAACAAGTGTGAAGTAGCCGAACGCCAGTATCATGCCGAAGGTCCACCAGACCAGGCCGACATGAAGTGTGTGCGGCCCGGAGAGAGCCCGGATTACTGTGATGTCCTGCGACCGGTCAACGATCGAGGGCAACAGCGACGGATAGAGGGCAAAAGCTGCCCCTGCCATCATGAGAAACAGATAGCAACATGAAGAAAGGAAGGCGGGTAAAGCACGTCCGCTACGGTTGTAGTAATGCATGGCGGCAAGGCTCAATAGCACTCCGGCAGGAATGATGAAGGCTGGTGGAAAGGCAAGGTAGTTTGTGAGGCTGTGCGGTTGAACTTTGAGCGTCGCAGCGAGGCTCACGATGGTGAGAAGCAGCGACACCCACCAGACGCGGGCCGCGGCCGATCGCGCCCGAGATTCGAGATCGCCGGTTGTTTTCAATGCGAGCCAAAACGCTCCATGCATCGTAAGAGAAACCAGGGCTACAAAGCCGCCGATCACCGTATACCAGTCGAGAATGCCCGGGGAGGGACCGACCATGAAGTTCGTCCAGAGCGGCAGGAAGAAATATCCGCTGGCATTGAGGGGTACACCGCGAATTACATTTGCCAGCGCCGCGCCATAAAAGACGGCGAGGGTTGTACTGGCGAATGCGAAGACGCCTCCCAGCAGTTCCCGCCATACACCCAAGTCCAGATGATTGCGGAGTTCCAGGCTGACACCGCGCAATATCAGCAGCCACAGGACAATCATCAGCGGCAAATAGAAACCGCTAAAAGCGGAGGCATAGAGCAGCGGAAACGCAAAATACAGCGTTCCGCCACCGGCGATAAGCCAAACCTCGTTTCCATCCCAGACCGGACCGATCGAACGCAGGGCCATGCGGCGTTCGTCCTCGGTCTTCGTGAGAAATGGATAGAGGATGCCCACCCCAAGATCAAAACCGTCAAGCACCACGTAGGCGACCAACATAACCGCCACCAGCCAGAACCAAATGAAGCCCATATCCAGTCGTCTCCAGTCTTAATAAGCGGCCGCGACACTCTCTTTGACGTCGCGCTTCTCAGGGGCGGGGCCATAGCTGATTTCTCGATAGACCAGCACGATGAAGAGGATGCTCAGCAGGGCATAGAGACCCATGAAGCCGAGAAGCGTGAATAAGCCATTGCTGGCGGAAACATACTTCGAATAGCCCTCAGCCGTGCGCATCAGGCCATAGATGAGCCACGGCTGACGCCCGATCTCAGCAGTCATCCAGCCCGCCGTATTTGCGATGTAGGGCAAAGGAAAGCTGAGCAGCAAAGGCCAGAGAATCCATCTCGTGGTGTAGATAAGTCCTCGCCACAACATAAAGGCCGCAGTCGCCATCAGGGCCACGAAGTATGTACCCAATCCTGCCATGATGTGATAGGCGTAGAAGAGGAGGGGCAGCGTCGTAGGCCACTGGTCGCGTGGAAACTGATCTAGCCCCTTCACTTCCGCCTTGGTTGTTCCGTAGATCAGAAAGCTAAGCACCTTATTCACGACGATCGGATTATCGATCTGCTGGGTTTCGACGTTGGGCTGCCCCATAAGGACGATGCCCGCACCGCTCTCAGTTTTGAACAACCCCTCCATTGCAGCTATGGCAGTCGGTTGATGATGGGCGACGTATTTCCCTTGCAGGTCTCCGGTAGGAAAGATCATTGCGATACAGCTGATCACGCCTGCAATGACTCCCAGCTTCACAAACATTCGACCGAATTGCTCCTGGCGCTTCTCAAGCAAGTAGAAGGCTCCTACTGCGGCCATGACGAAAGACGCGGTCACCACCGAGCCGCACATATTGTGCGCATACTGCAGCAGCGCCCATGGATTCAGCAGGAGTTGCCAGAAGCTCACTACCTCGTACCGTCCGTTGGCGAGAATGCGGTACGCCACCGGATGCTGCATCCATGCGTCGGTCACGATGATGAAGTAACCGGAGATCCATGAACCGACAAATACGGCGAAGGCCGCGCCCCAGTGAGCCCACTTGGAGAGGCGACTCTCGCCGAAGAGGAAAAGCCCGAGGAATGCCGATTCGAGAAAAAATGAGAAAACACCTTCCATGGCAAGCGGCTGGCCGATCACTCCGCCAGAGATTTCGGAGAAATGCGACCAGTTTGTCCCGAACTGAAATTCCATCGGGATGCCGGTTACCACGCCCATGACGAAATTGACGGCAAATATTTTTCCCCAGAATCGCGCGGCTAGGTGGTGGTGCTCATCGTCACGCAGCACGGCGATTGTTTTCAGCACCACGATGAGAAGAGCAAGGCCCATGGTCAGCATCGGGAACAGGTAATGAAAGGTGACAGTGAAGGCGAAATGCATGCGGTGCATGACCAGAGCATCCATTTACGCAGTCCTCCCTAACCCGGAGTTGACCAATGCCGGTTCTGAGGGGCCACGGTTGTTCGAACTGCTGCCGATGATGATTTCTATCTCCGGCTTGCCCAATAAGGTCTGGTGAATCAGGCAGCGGTGAACCGACCGCTCCAGGCCGAGTGCCTGATCGTCAGTCAGCGCAATCGGACTTCGGACCTCTATTCGGAACTTACCAAGACGCACGGGGTCCTTGAGCTTTTCGGCTGTGACTGAGACTTCCACACCATCGTCGGCCAATTTTCGCGCCAACAGAAATTGAGCCGCATAATAAGCGGCACATGAGCCGAGCCCCGCCAGAAACAGTTCCGGCGGGGTCATTGCAGAATCCTCCCCACCGTTCTCCGCAGGTTGATCGCTTTGAATCAGGTGCTGCCGAGCTCGGGTCTCAAAGCGAGCCCGTCCCAGATGTTTGGTCGTGATTTCCATCGATATACTCCTTCCTTGCGACACCGTAGAAGCTCTCGCGCAAGAGATTTTCAGTTCACCCAACCCTGTCTTTCGTCACGGCTGCGCAGGCTGTCGATCATCTGCAGACACAGAGGAGACACAACCGCTAACCATATATGCAGGTCAGAATTCGCTGGCTCTTTTTGCACTGCGAGCCATGCGCGTACCAAGATCATGGCCAGGTCGAGATCGGCTGCGGGAACTCTGGATTCCGCACGGAACATCTGACGATAGACCTCGTCTTGAAGCCGCTCATTCGCTTTCCCTGCAAGTCTCTCGGGTTCGCATTTCTTCGCTCGCATGTTTCCCCCGGCGGCACTAACCAGCATCACGTGACTCGCGATAAGAGGATGTGACACAAGTCACACATGGCAATCCGTTCCAGGGCCTCGGCAAGGCGACGCAGATCTGGCACAGTTGGTGGAAGAGACCACGTCCGGCGTTGTTCGCTCACACCACCGAGAATACGGACCCCGGATTCATCGATTTCGATTGGGTCAACGATCAGCCGTTCGGCAATAATCCGTGGTAGGTTGAGTGACCGAATGGCTAGAGTCATAGGAAGACGCGAATTCCTGGCGCGATCTGGCTTTCTTGCAGGTGCTGCCGCCTTCATGCGTCGCCCGACATTACGCGCCATCACGGAGCATTCCATCGCGTCAGACGCCTCCGGCATCTCCTTTCAGACCACCGACCCGAGCCTCCAAAGCCGCTACCAGAGCGCCCTGGATCTTCTTGCTGCAAACGTTCAGAGAATGTTCGGCTATCGAGGAGCCGGTCCTCATCGAGGGCAGCGTCTATCGCGGAATCTGGCTGGAATGCGGACCCCACGAAGGCCTCGTCTACTCCGCGATCCTTCCAGACGTAGCGCGCAACAACCATCTCGCGTTTTTCGGTCTTCAGCGCGAAGACGGCCAGCTACCCTGCAACATAAAACTGACCGAAGCCAGTCATGGGCAAATCCAGATGGTTGTTCCCATTGCGGCCACGGCATGGGAGCTCTGCCAGCAGACTCACGATAGCCAACTGCTCGAAGCGGCATATAGCAGCTGCAGCCGATGGGATGCATGGCTTCGCAAGTATCGGGATACAAGGCACACCGGTCTGTGCGAGGGGTTTTGCACCTTCGATACAGGCCACGACAACAGCCCGCGATGGGCGGGGATTCCGAATCAATGCCCCGATGGCGATGCTCGCAAATGCCCGCCAGTCCCTTCTTTGCCGCGGTTGTGCCCCGACCTGTCGGCGACCGTGTATGGCGGCCGCATTGCGCTCGCCACCATGGCGCGTGCTCTGGGCAGGGATTCTGAAGCGGACAACTGGCTCGAGCTGGCAACTGCGATTCGTTCCGCGATTCTGGACCGTCTGTACGACCCGCCGACGCAGCGTTCTACGATCTCGATGCCCAGAACCAGTTTGTGCGCATTCGCGGTGACGTGATCAGCCGCGTGCTGGGAGAACACGTGGTCAGTCAGGATGTCTTTGAGACGATCTATCGAAGACAGATCCATAATCCCAGCGCATTCTGGGCTCCGTATCCGTCTGCCATCAATCGCCCTCGACGATCCGCATTTCGTTCGCCCTATTCCTCGCAACTCCTGGGGCGGAGCCTCCCAGGCTCTGACGGCTCTGCGTGCGCCGCGCTGGATGGAACACTACAAGAAGCCAGCAGATCTCGCCCACCTCATGCAGCAGTGGGTTGACGCTCTTCTTCGCGCGCCTGATTTTCGCCAGCAACTCGATCCGCTGACGGGTGTCTTCACCGACGATCCCCCTGGCTATTCGCCGGCCGCTCTTGTCTTGATCGATTTCACCTGGAGGCTTGCTGGAGTTCGAAAGGTCGGTGACAACCTCGAGTGGAACATTCAGCCGCCGGCTGCCAACATCCGCGCGAGTTTCCACCTGCGCGTAAATCCCACTTTAATGGCTGAGATCAGGTACGAGTCCGGCCGTGCCCAACTCTTCTTGAATAGCCACCGAATCTTAACGACGAGCAGCGTCGTTCGACTTCACCACTACTGAGCGCGGAGAATTCCGGACGGCCGTCGGCATCGCCCCTCAGAAATCTACCGTTGTGCTGCACCAAGTCCACCTGCCGTCGCGAACGTTCTCGATTGACCCCAATGCCACCGTGGACCTCGAGGGCAATCAGCGAATTACTTCGAACAACTAAGTAAATGCTCGTGGCCATCTTCGCCAAGAATCAGCACATTTAAAGACCCGCGCTCTACGGCGATACCTTATGCCAATACGCCGACGCGTAGCCCTGAGCATCTACTTCCGCGGAATGGATCACCATCGGCCTCGGCCCGTGGCACGCCCATGACACCGTGGTTTCATGGCCTGTTACGACCATCGGCACGAATTGAGTGTCCGGATTCTGCCGGCAGTAGTCGATAATCGCCTGAGTCGGCTTCCGGCTCGTCATTGCCTTCGAATCGCACGGAATGTTCGCGCCGTATTGGCAGGCAAGCACCGCGCCGTTCGCGCAACGCCACTCCATCATCTTGGCCTGGTCGGGCTTCATGTTCAGCTTTTCCGCCATCCAGGCGGGCAGCTTCGGACCCGTATATCGGGCGTCCGGCTTGTCGATCGTTCCCACGGCCTTGCAGTAGGGCACAGGATCGGAGTAAGTCTGGGCAAGTGCCGGAGAAACTGCCATCAGAATTCCCACGGCGAACATCATCATCCTCAGTTTCATGAGACAGATTCCTTCCGTCGGACATTGCAAACAGTTCGAGCCTACGGGAGAGGGCCGAAGAAAGCTATAGCGCTGCACACGTGCTATGCGGCTCCAAATGGGCAAGACAAATAAGAGGGCCGCGCCCCAAGGCATATCCAATACTCCCACCGGATCGGAGTCTGGTGGAGATGAGAAGATCAATTCAGGACCGTTGATTTCGAGTGGGTGACTTGAGGCTCATGCGAAAGTCTATTTTTGTGCTCACAATCGCCGCCTTTGGTATCGGCACTTCAGAATACGTCATCGTCGGCTTGTTGCCGGACCTGGCGCAATCGTTCCGCATCAGCATACCCACGGCGGGCATCATTGTTTCAGCCTATGCGCTAAGCGTCACCTTTGGATCTCCGCTGGTTGCTCTGGCCCTCTCGAAGCAGGAGCGCAAACGCTCGCTCATCATTCTGATGAGCATATTTCTCCTTGGCAATCTTTGCTGCGCTCTTTCTTCCAGCTTCTTCCTTATGCTCGCTGCGCGCATCCTGACGGCGCTCTGTCATGGAGCCTTCTTCGGAACCGGAAGCATCGTCGCCGCGAATCTCGTGCCCAGGGAGAAGCGGGCGCAGGCCATCACAACCATGTTCAGCGGATTGACCCTCGCGAATGTGCTGGGCGTGCCGGCCGGCACCGCGATCGGTCACGCTTTCGGATGGCGCTCAACCTTTATAGCTCTCATACCGATTGGACTGATTGCGATGCTGGGGCTGATTTTCTGGGTGTCACCGCAGAAGTCTGAGCCTGTTCACCTGAAGCACGAGTTCCACACCCTGCTGAACCCAAAAGTGCTTCTCGTGCTCGCGCTGTCGACCATTAGCTCGGTCTCACTCTTCACCGTATTTACTTACATCGCACCCATTCTTACGACAGTGACACACCTGCCCGCACACGCGACAGCATGGGTGCTCGTTCTCTTCGGAGTGGGTATCACCATTGGCATCCTGATAGGAGGCCGTCTGGGCGATTGGCGGCAGATGACGACGATCGTCGGGGGCTACATTCTCGTCGCGCTGATCCTGCTGGTGATGCCCCTCACGATGCCTCATGCCCTGGCGATGGGGGCATGCGTTCTTATCTGGGGAATGTTCCACTTCGGCGCCTCTGCTCCGCTGCAGGCACGCATTGTCGAGAAGGCGCGCCGTGCGCCGAACCTTGCCTCCACTCTTAATCAAGGAGCCTTCAACCTCGGGAACGCTCTTGGTGCGAGTCTCGGAGGCATTGTCCTGGCAGCGGGATATAGTTACCGCATCCTTCCGCTCGTGGCTGCGTTGATTGCGTCGATGGTCATCGCCATTGCCTTCCTGGCGATAAAGCTGGACTCAAGCCGAGCGAGCGACCCTGATCTTGTTCTCCCTTACATATCGGAAAGTTCCTGAGACAGAATCCAGGCGGCGCATGGTAGCGTCAGTCTGCGCAGTCCTACATCCCTTCAGGAACGGGTTCGAAGCCCGGCTCAAAAAGGCTTGTAACAAATCCCGCCGTTTTGAATCCTACAAGGAAATGTGGCTTGTGCTGATCTCCACGCGCGGGTGTAAATGCTCACGACTAGAATGGCGCATCGGATGATGCGCCATTATTCGTGCGCAGGGCGGATTCTCGATCCGGTCCTGAGGGAGGATAGGAATGCTCAGATATGAAAGAAGAAAGCGTCCTGATCGATGGCATGAGCTGAGAGCGCGAGTGAAGTATCGTTGGGCAATTCCCTTTGTGGCTTTCGAGTGGGGATGGGATTGGTTGGCCTTCCTGTTGAGTAACTGGAGCTTCCTGGAAGTGCTGGAATATCTCGGAAGCTTTTCAGTACTTGCCGGCGTCATTTTCTACTTCAGCGAGTCCGGAGATCGGGTTATGCAGCGGCATTACCAGGCGTGGCAAGTGATCAACACCGCGCAGGGCAAGGGGGGCAGCGGCGGTCGCATCGACGCGCTGCAGGAGTTGAACCGCGACAAGGTGCCCCTGGTTGGCGTTGACGTGTCATCTGCATTCCTGCAGGGGCTAAGATTGCAAGGCGCCAACCTTTTGCGCGCAGATTTCAGTGCTGCCGATATGCGGGGAAGCGATCTAAAAGGGGCAGACTTCGCTTATGCCGACTTACATTCCGCGAATCTGCGTGGAAGTGACCTTGAGGACGCTTCTTTCGAGTATGCCAATCTGAACGAAGCGGACCTGGTGGGCAGCGACTTAGCCGGCGCACGGTTCGATGGAGCTGACCTCGGTGGCGTAGACCTGCGCTACGCTGACTTACGAAACGTCCAGTGGCAGCAGCTGAAAAACATAAGAATGGCGAACATTGCGGGCGCGAAAAATGCGCCGGCAGGTTTTGTTGCATGGGCCCTGAAAAACGGCGCCGTGCAAATTGAGGAAAGCGGCCAATAGGAGGACCGCTCTCACGCGCGTGCTTGGTCATGCCACTAGACAGGCAGGTCTGGTCGGCGCAAGTCGGATTTCAGGCCCAGGTTGCGGACCAGCCGATGCAGGTACTTGGGGTGGATGCCCAACAGGCGTGCGGCTTCGGGGTAATTCCCTTCTGACTCCCGAAGCGCGTTCAGGATCAAATCCTTCTTAGCATGATTGATCACGGCGTGGTAACGCGCTCCCTCGATTTCTGCGGATCGCTCCTCGAGTATGGCGGTCGGGAGATCTTCCGGAAGGATTTCTTCGGTCAGGCCGAGAACAATTGCATGCTCAATTGCATTCTCCAGTTCGCGAACATTCCCGGGCCAAGTGTAGTTCATCAGTAATTTGCGCGCTTCGCTAGAAATCCCTTTAAAGGGACGCCTGCTTTTTTCCGCGTATTTGGCCGCAAAGTATAGGGCGAGCAACGGAATGTCATCGCGATGCTCACGCAACGGAGGCAACGTGATTGCAACTACATTGAGCCGGTAGTACAAGTCCTGCCGGAACTCTCCGGATTTAATTGCCTGTTCAAGGTTCTTGTGGGTTGCGGCAAGAACACGCGCCGCAAACGGCAGGAAGCGATTGCCGCCAAGCCGCTCAAACTCTCTTTGCTGCAGCACTCGTAACAGCTTGGCCTGCAGGGCGGGCGCCATCTCGCCTATCTCATCGAAAAAGACCGTTCCATCGCCGGCTGCCTCCAGCTTCCCCTTCTTTATTGCGACTGCGCCGGTAAATGCACCTTTTTCATGCCCGAAGAGCTCGCTCTCCAGCAATGTCTCCGGAATAGCCGCGCAATTGATCGCTACAAACGGACGTTGCGCGCGCGGACTGCTGTGATGGATCGCGCGCGCAACCATTTCTTTGCCCGTGCCGCTCTCCCCCCGGATCAGGACGTTGCAGTCGCTGTGCGCCACTCGCCCTATGAACTCTTCAATCTGCCCAATTTGCCGGCTTTCGCCGACGAGTTTGCTGGCGGAGTGGAGTTCCTCTTTCAGTTGCTGGTTCTCGGCGTTCAGCGCGTCCAGCGCAAGGACATTTTCAAGCGTTACTGCCGCTATTCGGGAAACGCGGCTTAGGAAGTGAACATGATCCTCTCGGAATGGCGAAACCGCGCTGTCGGAAATGAGGTAGATGACGCCAAGTGTTCTCTCCAGGGCGACAAGCGGCAAACACAACACGCTCTTGGTATCGTTCGAATCTCGATCTGTGCTTGCGAACACGGCCGATCGCTCCCACAAAGCGCGGTGCACGAGGTCACGTTCGATATTGATCGAGGGCGAACCGCCAGGCTGCCGCCCCCAGGCGCAAATTGACTCCGGCTCCTGATTCACCTGGCTGATCAACACAATGGCGCCCTTCTCAGCTGGTATTACCTCGAATATGAGCCGCAGAAGTTCGCGTTCCAAAAGACTGATGTCGCGTATGGAGTTGATGATTTCGCTGATGCGGAATACGGCGTCAAGGTCGCGCGCGAGACGGCCGACCTCAACCCCCAGATGAGGGAGCGGTGTCGTATCATCCACTCGAATGGTTTTCAGATCGGTGACGGACGAGTCGTCACTGAGGGATAGCTGGGGATTGTCACCGGTCTCTCCTTCGTAGACCAGGAACAAAAGCTCGTTGCCTCCAACGCGAATCGTATCGCCATGGTTCAGCACCTTCCGGCTCACGGGCGTGCCGTTTACAAACGTGCCGTTGTGACTCTCCAGATCGGCAAGCTCATAACGTCCATCCACCTGTTGGATCGTGCAATGCTTGCGTGAGACCGCAGAATCTTTCAGGCAAAAGTGATTCGTGTCCCCCCTGCCGATGGATATCTGGCCATCGATCAGGTGCCGGACCGATCCTTGCAATGAACCCGAAATGGCCATGAGCCTCGGCTTCACCGGGCCCTCCTGCGCATTCAGTCGATTGGAGCTGTGAGCCTGCAGTCCGATGAACAGGTTCCGCTCGTCCATTGGAGTCGAATAGTTACTCGCGGGTATCCGATGAGATACTAAACTAAGGGCGCGACGCCGAGTAGTCAATATGGCAAATCGACGCGGAGTTCCTATCTGATTGAAACCACGGTGCGGGAGCACGAGTCGTGAAACTCCCCACCCGCCGGCGGGATTTGGCACGGTGCATGCATTATGTCCGGGTGTAACAGCAGCCGCGAAGGACAAATCCTCCGAAGGCTGGCAAACAAAAAACCAGTCCGGACTCCACTGCGAGGGGTTCCAAAAGACGCACTCAAACGACTGCGCCTCGAAAGGAGATATCGCCATGAAACGGATCACAGCAATTGCACTTGCAGCCCTAGCAAGTTTCATCACCGTCGGCAGCATATCGGCGCAGGAACGTTCGGTTCGCGCCACCGTTCCGTTCGACTTCACCGTTGGCAATAAGCTCATACCCGCCGGTACCTACACGGTCTCTTCGGAGTCTGGCAATGTAGTCTTGATTCGGAGCGGCGACCGGCACATAGCTGTAATGAGCACCGCTTTCGCCGACAGCAGGCTACCGAAACATAACGTGCTGGTTTTCAATAAGTATGGCGATCAGTACTTTTTGCATGAGATCCTCTGCTCTTCCGGGTCCATGAACCTGCAGCTCCCGGCTTCAAAGGTCGAGAGGCGGGCCCAGACTCAGGAAGCCAGCCTGTCCAGCGGCAATCAGGTCCTCGTTGCCCTCAAGTAACAAAGGCAATGTTTCTTAGCAAGACCCGGAGACGACTGCCTCCGGGTCTTCTTGCGAGAACTGCCGCCTCTCGACAATCACTTAGCCAGGGCTTGCGGCGCTTGAAAACCTCCGAGCCGCGCCTTCTGTGCCTGCAGGGCAGTCCCACGCTGCCTCTGCAGAAGCGCCTGCGTCTCTGCCGCCATCTCCCTCGACTTTGCTGTCTCTCCCAGCCGCGCATAAACCCGGCTGAGCTGGTAATGCGCATTGGCGTGGCCGGGAGCAATGTCAATCACGCGCTGGAACTGGTCGCGCGCCTGCTGGATTTGCCCCAGCTGAAAGTACAGCTTGCCTAACTCATAGTGTGACTCGGCCACCTTAGGATCAAGCGCCACCGATCGCTGAAACGCAGCGACCGCCTCATCATTTTGAGAGAGATGCGACAAGGCCAGCCCATACATGTACTCAAGCATCGCATCGGGAGGTAGTTTCCCGCGTATCTCCGCCAACAGCTTAGCGGCATCGTCATCCTTGCCGTCGCGCATGTAGGCCTGGGCCAGAGCAAAGTAGCCAAGCGTAATGTCAGGATGCTGATCGATCGCCTTCTGAAATAACTGCCGCGCCTGGTCATATTGGCCCAGCGTCATGTCGATTGATCCCAGCCGGAGATTCAATGCGTACGCATCCGGAGCATTCTTCATTCCCTGCTGCACGATTTGAGCTGCTTCCCCGTATCGATCCAGATCCATCAGCAGTCGCGTGTAATCGAGATAGAGGTCAGAATTATCAGGATCGTTGCGTACCGCTGAAGCATAGGCTTTGAGTGCCTTGGGATAATCACCGGTGGCTTCGTATGCTGCGCCCAGCAACGTAAACAGCCTTGCGTCGCTGCTGCGCTCGCTCGCCAGGGGCTCGAGGATCGCAATCGCCTCCGGCAGTTCGTTGGCATCGATCAGCGCGACCGCAAGATCAAACTTGCCCGTCCAGGATGCCGGCTGCATCTGCACGATCCGCCGGAACCTTTCGACGGCTGCCGGATACATTTTCTTCTCTGCCAGCAAGATTCCGAGGCGGTATTCCTGCTCGACATTCAGCCCAGGTCCGCTTTCAAGGTTGGTGATCAGCTCGGTTGCCTCGGTCCTCATATCGACCCGCAGGCATGCTGCCGCCATCTGAGAGCCCAGGTCCCGATCCTTTACGATAAGTGCTCGCGCCGGATCCAGGTGAGTTACTGCCTCCCGGTCGCGCGAAGTATCCAGATAAAGTTCCGCAAGATAGTAATGAACGAACGGATCCTGCGGCGCCACCGCTTCAGCCTGCTTCAGAACCTGCTCTGCCAAGTCGTAATGTGAAGTGGAAAGATAGTTGACTGCCAGATTCTTGTATGGTCCCGCAAGCCTCGGATCAAGACCGATAGCCAGCTTGTAGTATCGATTCCCTTCGTCTATTTGCCCAAGCTTGGTTTCCGCGATGCCAATCAGGTTGTCAACCGAGGCATCAGTGGGCCGTGCTGCGTGTGCCTGCTGAAATTCCTCAAGCGCCTTGGCATATTGCTCTTGCTGAAAGTAAGTCACGCCCTGTCGTACATGAGCATCCTGTGCCGGCGCAATGCTGGCGGCGAGCAAACACATCACTGCACAGGACGTCTTCACTGAACCTGCATCCCCTGCCGGCCGGGCTCATCCAGCCGATCTTCTTTGATCTTCCTGACCGTCTCGAATTCCGCCGCTGCCTCAGTCCGGCGGCCTTCAGCACGATAGACCAGCGCCAGCTGATAGTGCGCCGAGCCGTAGGGGTCATCCTGTACTGCCTTCTTCAGTTCTACCTCAGCCTTTGGATAATCCTTCTGCTGTAGATAGGCGGAGCCTAACTGCTCATGGATAAATCCCGCATCGGGGCTAAGACGAAGCGCAGTCTCAAGATAAGGAACCGCCTTCCCCGGCTCATGATCTGCGACCAGAATCGTGCCGATCTCGCCATTCGCTTCCGGGTGATCCGGATTCAGCTCGAGTTCTCTGCGAAGCTCCTCCAGCGCGCCTTCCGGATCTGCGTGGTTGTTTTTCCACAACAGCCGGCCTATCTCGAAATGGATGCCGGGTAAGGTGGGATCCATCTTCTCGACAATTCTGTACTCTGCCAGCGCCTTATCATCCTGTTCCTGATTCTCATAAGTCTGAGCCAGGAGCTGATGAGAGCGGTAAGAATCAGGATCGTCTTTCATAAGGCGGGTCAGTACCTCAAGTGAAAGCATGCGGTAAGTCTTCGCCAGCAGATACTGCGCCTGCTCAAGTCGTGAGGATGTCCAGTCAGGTAAACTTCAAACTCCTTCTTCGCGTCGGTGAACTCACCTCGGTTGTATAGTAGCTTTCCTCGTTGAACGGCATTCACTGGTTCGGCCGATTGGTTGACCGCGGACCGGAACGCCTTCCAGTCATCTTCGAAGCTTCTGTTAATTAGCTCGTTATCCACAAATGCCAGTGCCAGCCATCGCGAAGCGGTGGGTGCGGCGGCACGTAATTCAGCTGCCGCAGCGCTCAGTTTCTCTCTATCACCCGTCGTCGGTTGGTCACCTGGGGTGGCGGGAGTTGAAGGCAGACCAAGCGCTGCGCTCGCCTCATCCGGTGAGATGCGGATCGCCGCATCGAGCGACTGCAAGGCCGGCTTCACGCTCACATCGAGAAGGGCTGTCTCCGCCAGCAACGCGTGCGCGGCGGCAGACGATGGATCGACGGAAAGCTCACTTTGAAACTCGGCCTGCGCCTCACTTAGCTTTCCCTGCGCAAGATAAATCTCGCCGATGCCGAGGTGGGCGCCCTTCCATCCGGCATCTTTCTTAAGCGCCAGCTGATAGTGCGCTATAGCCTTGGGCCATGAGTGCTGCTCTCTGTAGATGTCACCATAGATCTGGTTGAGCATCGGCATTCCTGACGAAGCTGCAAGAATGCTCTCGATATTCTGGTCCGCAGCCTTGCGATACGCCTCCCCGAGTACAAACAGGAGGTCGGGGTCAGAAGGAAAGAGCGCGTTTGCTTTGATCAACTGATCGATGGCTGCCGTGGTGTGGCCGGCATTCCACAAGGCCGTCCCCAGCCAACTCTGTGCCTGTTTGTCTTTCGGATCGAGCGTCACGGCCTCGCGCAACAGAGGAATAGCCCGCGCCGCCTGGTTCAGCTTCACATAGTCGATCCCCAGCCAGAGGCTAACTCCACGCATGTGCGGCCTCAGCTCATTCGCCTTGCCGAGCGCCGTTGCCGACTCCTCGAAGTTCGCCTGCGCGTAATAAACCAAACCGAGGTTCGCATACGCCTCCGGCAGTCGCGGATCGAGCTTAAGTACAGCCTGATACTCGTGGGCTGCTGCTTCGAGCTGCCCAGCCTGCTGATCCTGCTGAGCGGCGCGAAAGTGCTCCTCAATGCCTTGGAGCGCTTGCTGCGCATCGCTTGGGGATAGCAACACGCATCCTGCAAAGGAGGCAGCGGCAATCCGCAGCAGGCGTCGGCGCAGAATGGCAAGCATAGTTCTAAGACTTCAATGATAGCTCGCGAATACCCCAAAGCAGGGATCCGGGAGCATCGGTTATTAAAAGCTTACGCGCAGGTTTGCCTGGATACTTCGTCCAGCGGTTGTCGTCGAGACCTGACCGAATCCTGGCTCTCCAGCCGAGGTATTGAAGCCCGTGAATCGGTGTCGGTTGAACGCGTTGAAGAACTCCATGCGAAAGATAGTGCTCACTTTTTCTGTGAACATCGGTATTCGCTTGGAGAAGTTGAAGTCTTCGTCGAGGTTGGCAAATTCTCTTATGTTCAGCGCTCGAGGCGCATCGCCGAAGGTAAAGTTCGGAGCGGGAGTAAACGCCGCAGGATTCAACTTGCGGCTCTGTCCGTAGACAAAAGCGCCGCGGAAACCGTTGGGATCCTGCCCGGGAACAACGTTCGGACGGCTGCAGCCGGAGCAGAGATTTCCAGCAAATATTCCGGAATCCCAGTTCGGCGACGATGCGGCCAACGGAGTGCCACTCTCATAGGTCTGCACGCCCGCCACCTGCCAGCCGCCGACCAAGGCATTGGTCACGCTTCCTTTATTGGCAAATGGCTTACCCTTGCCGAACGGTAGCTCGTAGGTATAACTGAGAACTACACGGTTCGTCATGTCGAACTGACTTAGTGCCTTCTCTACCTTGAGATTATAGGTGTTTAACGCGCCTGAGGTTCCATTGCCTTCCCACGCAGCCTGGAGAGGATACTCTGAGTCGGCGTTGGTGATGTTCTTCGACCAGGTGTAGTTCGCCAGAATCGTCAGCCCTTGCGAATAACGCTTCTGTAGCTGGACCTGCAGTGCATTGTAAGTGTAGACCCCGAACGGGTCGGACATGGTCACCGAGTCGACCTGCGCATTGGAGTATTGCGGAAACGGCCTGAGAGCCTGCGCTACTGTTCCGTTGAAGCCTGAATAGGGCGCCGCTACCGGAGTTTGCCCGGCACACGCTGGATTTCCGGCCTGGGCTGCAACATTTACCTCCAGGCATGCTCCCCGTACCTGATCCGCCGGGTTGCCTTGATTCGGATCATGCATGAATGCCTGAAGGTGATCGCCGTGATCGCCCACATAAGCTATTTCCAGGACGGTCTGCCCCGGAAGCTGCTGCTGAACATCGAGTGTCCACGTCTGCAGCGTTCCCGGTCGCGCCGTCTTCGACAGGATAAATGTTGGTTGCTGGCCATTCTGCACCGTCGGATCGATGAAAGGAGGCGTCGGCCCGGGGTATGTCTGTATCTGCGACATGACAACGGTAGGAGTCTGCTGGCTGGCCGGCACGGGATAGTTATAGCTGCCAAAGAAGCCCTGGCTGTCATTTTCGCCAAAGCCGCCGATCTTCAGGTTCGAATAGTAGATTCCATAACCCGCGCGCACGACAGTGTCGGGCCGCACCTGGTAGGCAAATCCAATGCGCGGACCCCACGAGTTATGGAAAGTATCCTGCGGCGTATTTACTCCGAGTCTGCCAGGACCATGACCGGCAAATACATAGGCGCCCGGGAGACCTCCCGCGCCGGGATTGGGAAGGGTAGGATCGATGAACGACTGTTGCTGATGGGCTTCCGTCACCGGGGTCGGAACCTCGTATCTAAAGCCGAGATTGAGAGTAAGCTTCGGGTCGACCTTCCAGTCATCCTGCACAAAACCGGCATAGTACTTCACGCGCCATCCCAGGTTTTCGGGCAGGGCGATAAAGCCATTGGAGGCGGCGCCAAGGTAGAAACTGGCATACCCAAACCCAGAATTAGGATCGATATTCGCGGGAGAGGGCCCGCTGGTCGTGCCGCTGGAGAAGTTGAACTCACCCGATGTCCCGGTCAGGATGCTGATGTTGAATTCCTGCAGACGCACTTCTCCGCCGAACTTGAAGCTGTGGCGGCCACGCTGCCAGGAAACAATGTCGTTGTATTGATAGGTGTTATCGATGAAAGTGTTGGCTCCGTCGCTGGGCAGATTTATTCCATTCGGGTAGTTATAGGAGACCCGCGGGAAGGTGGTATCCATCACTCCCTTCAGGCCCAGTTTGCTGGGCCAGTTGCCGCCATAACTGCCTATTCCGCTGAACTCCTGGCGGTGTCTGCGGCTGAAGCCAAAGTTGAAGTGGTTGAGGACGTTCGGCGTGAAGACATAGTCATAGCCAAGACGCGCATAGTTTGTCCACTGGTTGGTTGCGCTGGTCTCAAGCGGGCTGTCGGAGTAATAAACCGTGTTCGGCCGGTTGTCATGGTCATAACTGCCCGACAGCTTCTGTTTCGTTCCAAAGTTCTGATCAATCCGAATCTCCCAGAGGTTCGCATCCACCGGATTCGTTGCCTCTTGCACGAAATTCAGGTAAGGCGAATTGGAGGTGGCGTGAGGCAGGACCGCCGCCATCGCCGTGTATACCGGATCAGGCGCCTGGGTGATCTTGTTGTCCGGGTAAGGCTGGCACACCTGTCCCTGATTCGCGCCCGTGCACGTCGAGTAATCGTAGAGAATATGCGCCGGGAAAGTGTTGCCGTTGATAGTTACAGGTTGCAGGAGCGCGGAAAAGTCACCATTTAACATGGCGGGCGTCGGCGCCGACAACAGACTGTTTCCGCCGGTGTTGAACCGGAAGCCTTCGTAGTTGAACATGAAGAAAGTCTTGTTGCGGCCATCGTAGAGCTTGGGGATATAGACTGGACCGGAGATGATGCCGCCAAAGTCGTTCTGGGTATCGATCGGCTTGGGGACGTTGTTGTAGTCGTTAATCCAGCTATTGGCATCGAGCGCCCGGTTCTTAAAAAAGTCATAAACGGAGCCGTGCAGATCATTCCCTCCGGACTTGGTAACCAGATTGACCAGGCCTCCGCTCATGCGCCCGAACTCGGCGTCGAAGGTGTTGGTCATCACCTTGAATTCCTGCACCGCTTCGACGCTCACGCCGTAGTTCATCTGCAGGTTTGCCGAAGCAAGCTCGATGGTTGCGCCGTCGAGAAGGATGTCCGTCCCGGCCTGCTGCCCGCCGTTCAGCTTGAACCCGCCCTGCACTGTCGGCGAGTTGGTGTCGATTCCTGAGTAACCTGGAGTCAGTTGGACAAACTGCAGGGGGTTGCGGACTGTGCCGTTGAACTGCAGAGGCAGATCTTCGATCAGCTTCGTCGGCACCGTCGTTCCGATGTCGGACGACTCTGTCTGCAACTGCGAAGCATCGGATCTGACGGTCACCGATTGAGTGGCCGCTCCCACGGTGAGCGCTACGTTAACGTTTGCCGTTGTGCCGACGGTTATATTGATGCCTGTCTGCTCGTAACGGTTGAAGCCCGGAGCACCGACCGACAGGTTGTAAAGCCCGGGTGGGAGTTCCGGAAAGTTATAAATACCAGCCGCATTGGTCTCCGCGTTGTACTGGCTGCCGGCGTTCGCGTCAGTAAGAGTCAGGGGCGCATTTGGAACGACCGCGCCCGTACTGTCCTTCACCGATCCGGTCAACCCACCTCGTCCCGATTGTGCCCAAGACAAGACTGCTCCCGACAGGCAGAGCGCGGCTAACATCAACACCCATATGTGCTTTGTACTTTGTTTAACTGACATCTTTCGCCTCCTTAGATACCTTGCAGTTAACCGGAATTCCGTTTTGACTTCCCGGAGCCCGAATACATACTTGAGTTCGCTTCTTGATGCTCACTGCTAACAAGACCTCCTGCGGCGCTTTCATTTGCTCTTTGAACTAGCCTCCGGATGTTCGCCCGCGCGGCAAGTTAGACCCTTGCAGTTAAATCTCTTCTCGATCTGAAGTTGGAAACTATTCAAACCTGGTAACGACCTCTACGATTTCTCCGTGGTCTTGGGCCGGTTCAGTGGTAACTCTGGCGGCGGAGGACAGCGTGTCGTGAGCAACCCAGATCGACGCCAGCTGTAGCACGGCAATTGTGGGCAGGGCATACTTCAGCGCCGCCACGCGCGACACATAAGCGGCCATCAGAATGAACAGGCCGCATCCGAATAGCCGGCCGGCAAACAAGCCGAGCTCATGGTTGAAGATGTAGGCATACTCGTTCCTGCCCTCAATCGCCGAGACGGTGTCAATGATCAGCATCTGGATCGGAAAATAGGCAAGATCGAGAACCGGTTTGGCCAGAACCAGGCACGCCATGAAGATCAGCACGCCTTTCGCGTCGAACAGGACCGCATTGACGATGGATCCGGCCGCGAAGAGCAGCAGGCCGACGGTAAAGACCGGAACGCGATGCTCGGGCCGCGAAGCCCGCCCGACGGCATACAGCATGAACGAAGAAACAATGCCCCCCGCTGCCTGAATCAATCCAAGCGTGCCTTCCTGGCCCACCAGCATCATGATCAGCATGGCGGGAGCGGTCACCAGATAGCCCTGCGCAAGCCCCTTGAGAGCGGCCAGTGACAGCATCTTCTTCCACAGCGAATGGAAGTGAAAGAAGACAAAGCGGGTCTTCGGCGGATTTCGATAAGAGCCGGTATTGATTACGATCGAGGCGGCAACGGTTAGCACCAATGCGCAAACAGCGACGATCCGATAGCTGTTGTTGCGGTCCCCGCCTACCCATCCGTACTTTCCTGTAGCCGCGATGAACCAACCGATGGCCCCCGGAACAAGCACCGAGGTGATTGTCAAAAAGAAGGTCTCGACACCGTAGTAGTAGTTGCGATTTTCGTCGGTGGTGGTGGAGAGGGCCAGGAAGCCTCGATTTGCCCAGAACAGTCCGGAAGCAATCCCCATAAGCAGCCCCGACACCGCAATAGCCGCAGGTGTGATGACGTTAGATGCCATCATCACCAGCATCGCAACCGCGCTGAGGATCATTCCTGCGGCATAAAGCCGCTTTGTGCTGAGCCGCCCCAGCATAAAGCCGTTGAGCCAGAAGGCCACGGGGTCTCCCGCGTAGATGGCCAGCTGATAGGTCACAACCTTGCTCACGTCGTGCGAATTCCTCATGACGTAAGCAGCCACGAAGATTTCGATGACCGGCAGCACGAACGCGTAGATCATGTTTGTGATCAGCAAGATCCGCATGTCTCGCGGACATGCGCGAAAGATTGCATACTCCCGCGCCAGCCGATTCATGGCCCGCAACCCTGTCCTCCGAGCACCGACTTGAGCAGGTCCCGGATCGAAAAGCGGGCCGAGCAAACAACGCTGTCCGACGCGCCGTAGTAGATGGTTACCTCATCGCCATCAATCACATGGCCGTTGGTGAAGATGACCTCGCCGAAGAACCCATCCCGCTCGTAGGATTCGAGCGGTTCCATCACAGGCCCTTCCGAGCGGGCGATTACCTTCCACGGCTGCTCCAGGTCGAGCAGGAGCACTCCCAGGCAGTAGCGATTCTTTTCGTTCGCCCCGTGGTAGATCTCCAGCCATCCTCGCTCGGTTTTGATCGGAGAGGCTCCTGCGCCTACTCGCGCACTGTCCCAGTAACCGTCCCGCGAATGGGCAATACAGCGGTGATTGCCCCAGTGCTCCAGGTCAGGCGATTCCGCGATCCATATATAGTTGCCGCCCAGTTCCGGGCTGCTGGGACGATGCAGCGCGTAATATTTGCCGCCGATCTTTTCCTCGAAACAGCGCGCAGTCCTTGTTGTGTGGGGAAAAGATCATCCCACGCCTGGTCAAGCTCTTCCAGTCGCGGGTGCTGATGAGTCCCACTCCCACTCCGTTCCCGGACACCTGGGTATACGTGAGGCAATACTGGCCTTCCAGATCTGCCACACGGCAGTCTTCGATGCCAAAGGTCTCCAGCTCCCCCTTGCCGAGAATCGGGAGGCTATCCCTCAGGCTCCGAAAAGTGGATGCCGTCGTCACTCGACACCAGCCTCAGGTGCGACATGGTGGTGAGGTAGTCGCGTCCGTCGTAGCTGATCACCCGGGGATCGGACAGATCCAGTCGCGGGTCAGAGTTGTCGAATTCCAGGATCTTCACGCCCGCTTCCGGATCGAGAACGGGGAACGAAGTCTTTCCCGGTTTCTGCGCGGGACGCTCTGCGACGCGCAACAGCAACCACGTCTTATCTCTGAAGCGGAAGGAGCCGGGATTGAGAAGGCATGTGACTTCCATCCCGTCCGCGCTGGGCCGGATGTCGGACGGCGTCAGCAGCGGATTCTGACTAAATCTTCTTGCGATGTCTGCCATTAAGGTCTGCGTGGTCTTTCACCGGACTTTGGCCGCTCAGCGCCGTAAAGAAAAGGAGCCTCAAGCCGGGACTCGAGCATCCTCGCCGGTTTCAACAGTTCGCAAGGGACATACAAGCTAAATCCTCAAAATTAAACGCTAATTACATGTGAAGCCCCGCGCTGAACTGGGGTCGAAGCCATATTCAGACGTTTTATCGATGTGCTATCTTTGGTGTTTCATATCCAGCCTCTTGCAGTGGAGGAGGCGCAGGAAGTTCCAGGGCGGTAAGGGTGTCCCCCTCTCTACAAGCAACTGAAGTGGATAATGACCTGAAAGAAGATGCGCGATGGCAACTTATCGAGCGCATCCTGGCCACAGGGCCGTTTCAAAAATCAGGACGACTGCGGGAACTTCTTCCCTACATGGCCGAGCGCGCGCTCCACGGCCACAGTCATGAACTGACTGAACACAACATCGGCATTGCGGTCTTCGGAAAGGCTGCCGACTACAGTCCGGTAGAAGACAGCTCTGTTCGCGTACATGCGCGCCAGCTTCGCCTCAAACTCCATGAGTATTTCGACGGAGAGGGGCGCGGCGAGAGCATGATCGTCGAAATTCCGAAGGGCTCTTACGCACCGGTTTTCCGCAGCGCAAAGGCGGCTCCCGCGGAACCCGTTTCGATTCTCGCTCCAGTGCCGGTTGTTTCCGTCCCGGAAAAGACGCGCCGGCTTACTGCATATTTGCCTTGGGCCGTCGCGGCCGTTCTCGCCATCGCGTGCCTTGTACTTTCGATCCGTCTGATGAACGCACCGGCGAAACCCGCCACAACGCCGTGGCCACTTTCCGATATCTTCAACGGAGTCAACCACACGCAGATCGTAATTGCCGACGTCAACTACGGCATGTTGCGCATCGCCAGCCAGCAGGAGGGCTCGCTCGAAGAGTATCTGCGACCGGACATGCAACGGAGTCTTACTCCCGAACATCTGAGCGCGCGCGAAGCGCGCATCATGAACTACATCGCCAGCTCCAACCTGACTTCGTACGCGGACGTGGTAGTTGCCACGACCTTGTCGAACATGGTGCCGGGCAACCACGGACTCATTTCCGTCCGCTCGGCGCGCGATGTGCGCCTGCGTGACTTGGAAGATGGCAACTACATCTTCGTCGGCAGCCCAAGTTCGAATCCATGGGTCGCCCTTTACCAGAACAAGCTCAACTTCAAGGAGGGCGAGGGCGTCGTAGGCGAAAGCATGAAGTATTTCGTCAACGAACACCCCAACCCTGGCGAACAGAAAACCTATCAGGGACTGGAGTTTACGGGTTCCGCAGGGCAGGACTACGCGACCATCTCCTTGCTGCCGACGGCAAACGGGCGTGGATCAGTTCTGATCCTTCAGGGACTCCAGCAGGAAGGCACCGAAGCCGCAGGCCTCTTCCTCGCCAACGAAGAGTCGCGCGCACAGCTTAGAAAGGCTCTCGGCATTCACGGGAATCCTGCCAAGCCGGTTCATTTCGAAGTGCTTATCAGCACTCGCGCAGTCGCAGGCGCACCCAATGCCACCAGCATCGTGGCCGCGCGCCTCCTTCCCTGAGCCTGGTCATTATTTAGTACCCGCCTGATAATCGACAGGCACTCCATCGCAGAGCAGTGAACCTTTCTCGACATGTCGCCGCGCACCTGAAGGGACAACCACGATCACTCGCGAACTGTTCGCCGGGATCGTTAGCGAAACCCGCCCGCTCTTTCGCTCGCCGATAAAGGCATGCGCCGAAAGATCGTAGAGGTCGAAGCTCCCACCTTCCAGCGACAGCGTTACCTGCTTCGATTCACTCCACGGATTGTAGTAAAGGTAGGATGGGTGTGCCTTCGCGCAGAGAAAGTCGGTGCGCGAGAGATTCATCTGCAAAATATATGGACCCTCGGTGGCCTTCACCAACTCTCCCCACCATAGCGCATAGGCCCCACCGTAGATGGAACGATGGCTTCCGTAATCGCCGGACGCATACGGCGACCTTCCGTTTACTTCCTTCGTCAGGCGCTCATAAGGAATCGCCGAGGTCAGCTCCGGCCGGCTCTGGTTCTCGCGCGGAATGCAGTCGGAATAGAACAGCCGCATATTCGCGGCCGTATTCAGCAGATACCTTCCGATGTCGTCGGCGAACTCGGGCCGGTATCGCAGCACAGGCAGAAGATACGGTAGAGTCACCAGCGATTCCATGCTGTATGCTTCGCCCGCAGGCTCGGTGCTGAAGCCTGCCATCAGGCCATTCACCTCCTGGCCACCCCAGTTGCCGATCTGCGTCGGGCGACCACCTGTTTCGAGCGCAAAGCTGACGATCTTGCGCACGTCGATCCGCCGCTCACGCACCGAAAGCCGCGCGGCAGCCAGACACGCCATCGCGCCACTGGGTATTTCGTACCAGGGATTCTTCGCAAACGACTGGTAGAGGTTCAAGCCCTTCTTCGCCTCGGCGAGATATTTCGCATCGTCAAACATCTCGTAGGCGAACAGCATCAGGTACGCATAACCGCCGATTGCATCCGGTTGGCGGTAGATATCCTGGTTAGTGAATGGAACGCGAGTATTAAAGCGGTAGCCCTGGTCGTTGAAGTTGTAGTTGATCTGGTGGGCCAGCTCGATCAGCCGGTCGGCGCTCTTGCGTACGCGCCCCGTCCACACTGCATCATGCGTGAGATGAGTGCGGACAATCCCGTCCGCGAGCGCGTTCACGTTCATCAGGTACCAGTACTCGCAGAGATCGGCATGCGTACCGTCCAGAAAAATTCCGGCCTCGTCGCTGAAGTACGCTGCCATCGAAGGCACGAGCGAATCAACCGTGTCGCCGCGAAGAATCTTGCCCAGAACCAGAGGACCGAACGTTGTCATGCCGCCATCGCCCGTTCCCTCCAGAGCCGAGGCGAAATACCGAGAGCCATCGGCACGCGTTTGCAAAATCTTGTTCGCCGGGTCCATCACATACTTGTCGAATGCGTCTCCGCGCTCCCGCCAGGCGAGAGGCCTTTCCGCCGGACGCGCGGGCAGACTAGCCGTGAGCGCTTTGTCGCTGTCAGGTTCAGCGGCGAAGGATTTCCAACTCGAAAATGCCGCGCATGAAAATAAGTAAATAAACTCGCGCCGTCCCAGTCTCGTAAGCCCCATGATTTTTCTCCGCTCTTTCTTATTGTCGCAACCCCTGAACCCGTAAGCTCTTTCAGCTTGTGGGCCATGGCCGCTCACGGAGAAGGGCTTTACCTGCTAAATCAACGCAGATCCCGTGATTCACATGTGAATTACGTCAGGGCAGGCGGCAAACAACAAC
>CAVRNK010000051.1:0-42635 GCA_963721995.1 uncultured Acidobacteriaceae bacterium
GTGATGACGTACCGCACTTTATCAAGTACTTCAACCGGCCCAGCCTTAATCGGAAAGCTGTCAAACTCATGCAGTAAGAACTTGTACTGATCGAGCAGCTTTCCGCGCTTCACTCCCGTGCCATCCACACACCCTGACGCGCGTTGAAAACGCCGATGCCGATGTAGAAGGATGAAAGAGCCGCCTCGTTCACCCGCATATTTGGTGTTGAGCGCGTCGATAAGCTTGATGGTGTTACGGCGGATATCAGTTCTGGTTTTTACGGCCGGCGATGGAATCGGGGGAATCGGTCAAGAGCCCAAATCGAAGTTCGGATCCTGATTGGAGAGATATTCGCGCCTCCAGTTCCTCGAAAAGTTCTTCGATCTGCTTCTGGTTGAGCAGAAGCGTCGGTACGACAATAACGGTCGACGCGTTATCCGGAATGCCTTTGGGGAGATCCAGCTTGGGGAGCGATTGAGTCTGATGAGCGCCGTAACGATATTGTTGACAAGATCCACGCCTCCCTGCGTAGCCGGCAGAAGGGCGAGCAGCAACGCTCCCATGACCGGCCAGAAGGCATGGTGCGGAACCAGAGGCGCCAGGATTGCGACCAGCAGAGCGAGAGAAAGGATGAAGATGCCGAGGATGTAGAAATCCTCATTGTTGCGTCGGACAAAGCCGCGAATGCGTTCCATCGCTGTGGGGTGGCGCGGAGTCGGTCGCTCAGAAGCGGCAGGCCCTCAGCGAGCAGATAGTGGCCAATGTGGGAAGTGCGACACGCGCGTCGGGGATCGGGATCGCCCTTCTTAGCCGCGCCACGCGCAAGTTCCAGAGCAATCTGTGCGGTCTGGACTTCACTGGTGTCTGCATTCTTCGCTAGTTCTGCAACTCGCAGGTGATAGATGTTGCGAGTCTCATCTTCCATCTTGGCGAAGACATTGCTCGGATCCTGCCGCGAACAGCGTCAAAGACGATCAGCGGTTCGAGTATATTGCGCCACTCCACCTGACCCAGGCGGCGAAGGCTATGAATGATTGCCGAAAAAGGTGACTGCTCGATGGGAGGCAGCTCGCCGGCTGCAAATGCTTCATCCGCTCGGTCCAGGATGTACTCGAGCTGAGCAAGCTTGAGCGCCTGGGGCAGAGCAATCACTTCGGCGAGCAGCAACGGATCGCGCGTCTGGACCTGCTGCACATAAACTGTGAGAGATTCCGCCGACCAGACGCCAGCGGCAGCCGACAAATATCCTCGGCGAGGTTCATTACCCGCGGTAGTTTCCCCTCGGTCTCCACCCGAACGTGAGGCAGGGATGAGAAAGTCCCACTGGCGCTCTTGCCGGCGACAATCACCGACTCCATCATGCGCGAGCTTTCCAGCAATTCGAGCTGTGGGGTCAGTTCCTGAGGAGTTGCGATCGCGCGGCATTTTTGCAGCAGGCCAGACAGCCTGACTTCGAGCCGCTCAAGGCGCTCGGTAAACCCATCCTGCTTGATGCTACTCGGCGCCATCTCCCATTCGCGGGCAAGCATGCCGGCGCGCTCGCGCAGCTGCGCATCGGATACCGCGGGTTTTTCCGGCAGACTGCCGGTAGGAGTATCCAGCACCGGGGCCGTGGACGGTGCGATGAATTCCGATGGTTTCGAGCCCGCTGAAGATTGCGTCATGTAATTTTCCTTCGCATCGCCTACAGGATCATCGATAGCTCGCTGCCTGCATCTCAAACATCTCCGCGTAAAGTCCGCCCAGAGCCATCAACTGCTGATGATTGCCCTCTTCAATCAGACGGCCTCCGGAAAGCACAACGATCCGGTCCGCCATCCGCACCGTCGAGAAGCGATGCGAAATCAGCAAGGCCATCTTCCCTTCCGTAAGCTCCGCGAAGCGTTCGAAGACTTCCAGCTCGCTTCGCGCGTCGAGCGCCGCAGTCGGCTCATCGAGGATCAGCATTTGCGCGTCGCGAAGGTAGGCACGGGCGAGCGCCATCTTCTGCCACTCGCCGCCGGAAAGCTCCACACCGCCCTCGAAGCGCCGTCCCAGCATTTGGTCGTAGCCGTTTGATAATTTGTTCACGACGGTGTCGGCGAGACTTTTGTGCGCTGCGAGTTCAATGTCGGTCTGCCGGTTCGGCCAGTCAATGCGGCCCACCGCGATGTTTTCGCGGGCGGTCATCTCAAAGCGCATGAAATCCTGAAAGATAACTCCGATATTTCGGTGCAGATCCTCAAGGGAATACTCGCGCAGGTCGACACCGTCGAGAAGTATCTGTCCCTCGGTAGGATCGTAAAGACGCGTAATAAGCTTAACCACGGTGGTCTTACCCTGGCCGTTCTCACCGATCAAAGCAATGCGTTCTCCCGGAGACAAAGTGAAGTTAAAATTTTTCAGCACCCGCCGCTCTGTTCCCGGATAAGCAAAGGAAACATTGCGGAACTCGAAGCCCCGCTCAATTACCTTCGGCATGAGCTTTCCATCTGGCTTCGACATAACGGTAGGTTTCATATCGAAGAAGGCGATCAGGTCGGTGAGGAAGAGCGCCTGATCGGCGATACCGGAGACCGTCGAAAATACCTGCTGCAGATTCGAACTGGCCTGTTGAATCGCAGCAGCGAGGAAAGTAAATTCGCCGATGTTGTAGGCTCCGTGAATCGTCCGCCAGATTACATAAACATAGGCTCCGTAATATCCGAGCGTGCCAATCACGCCAAGCAAACCGCCCACAAATAGTTTCGACTTCGAGAGAGCAACGTCTTCCAGATAGATTTCCCTGGCCAGCGCCTGAAATCGTTCAGTGAAAAACTTGTTGAGCCCGAACAGCTTGACTTCCTTCGCGCCTTCGCGGCTTCCGGCCACCTGACGCAAATAGTCCATCTGTCGTTTCGCCGGAGTCTGCCGGAAATTCTTGGCGTATCCAAGAAAGGCGTAGTGAGTCTCTCCGACGAAAGATGGGAGCACGCCTACCATGAGCAGCAGAACCAGCCAGGGCGACTCCCACGCTAGCGCAGCCGAAAAAGTGAGCGTGGTGATCACCTGCTGCACGAGACGTCCCATCTGTTGGATCATCGCCAGGCGGTCAGTCGCCTGCACACGCGCGCGCTCCAGGCGGTCGTAAAAGAGGGGGTTTTCGTATGTCGTCAGGTCGAGTCGGGCTGCCTGCTCCATCACCTTGACGCTGGCATGCTGGGTATACCGGTTGGAAAGCAGCGAATCCGAGTAGTCGATCGCGCGAGTGATCACTCCTACCAGCACGTTCAGTACTACTTCTGCGGAGACAAGTATCCAGAACCTTGCAGCCAAAGGCCGGCCGCGTAAAACCTGCGCAATGTCGTTGATGATGTACTGCGCTACCTTGGCGATTCCAAACGGGAGTACCGCAACGATGACGCGGAGTCCAAGCCCCCACGAGACAACCGCAGGCCCCGACTCCCAAAGAATGCGGAGAACGTGAGGCATGTTGCGAAGGGCGCGCAGCCGATCGAGCCATGGGCTCTCCGCATTCGAATGGTTCTTAGACTCGTTCATAGATTCGAACTAGGGTACAACGCCAACAGCATGGTCGCAGTGTTGCATCTATGGATGCCTCGCCGCGACGAGGTGTTGGATTGCAATTTGGCCCTATGGTGTTGTGGTCAAATGATCAGGCTCGGGCATTCCGTCCAGCCATTGCTCAAGGAACCCGACCAGTTCCTGTGGCGGCTTGAGCCATACCTGCGCCGCCGTCTGCCGATACTCGAGACGCACGAGTACAGTCAAGCCGCGACCATTCAAGGCGCGAAACGAGTCCTCGTCAGTAAGATCGTCGCCAAGGTAGGCGATCTCCGTCAACGGCGATGACTCTCCGATTATCGATGCAACTGCATCGCCTTTGTCGGGGCGGGCGACTCGCAGCTCCACTCCCGATTCGAAGCTTAGAAGCTTCAGATCGCCGCTGCTGGCGAGCGCAGTCCAGCCTTCCCGTAACTGCGCCTCCACTGCCTTTGCCTCCGGGTCGGCCATCCCGCGCCAGTGAATAGCGATGCCTCCCGGCTTAAACTCCGCCAACGAAGCCAGATTCGACTCGACCACCCACGCCTCTGCCTGTGACAGCAGCTCGCGTGTGCCTGAGGCGGTGTGTGTCTGCTGGTAGGTACCGTCCGGCAGCAGCCGTTCCAGACCGTGGGCGCCCCATATTTCGAGATCGTCGAGAGGCTGAAGAAAAGGCTTCAGATCGGCAACCGGCCGTCCCGTGACGATCACGATTCGCGAGCCGCCGCGCTTCAGGATCTTCCCGAGAAGTGGCATAACTTCGGGATAAGGATAGGCATTAGTCCGCTCGATCTGAAAGGGTGCCAGTGTGCCATCGTAATCCAGCAGAAGTGCCGAAGCCGGCGCTCTTTGCAGGCGATAGAAGAACTCCCATAGCGGGGTCGAATCGGGAAGAGATTTTTTTGACTGTACGCGTGACAAGTCTACGTCCCCACCGAAACCCTTTCCGGCGTCGAAGCGGCCGGGCTATCTGTCTGATCCAGGCGCACCTCGCAGAGCGTTCCTATCAGGCTGCTGGCCCACCAGTAGATGTTGTGTTCTCGAACTGAAGTGCGCATCCGCCGCATGCGCTCCATCATTTCGGTTACGTCCATTCGAAGAGCCTGAGCGATAGCCTCGCCGGTCGACTCAATATCGTATGGGTTCACAATGATCGCGTCGCGTAGTTCCCGGGCAGCTCCGGTAAAGCGGCTGAGGATAAGGACACCGCGCTCGTCCTGCTTAGCGGCGACATACTCCTTCGCTACGAGATTCATCCCGTCATGCAGCGACGTCACCATGCAGATATGCGCTACCCGATAGAACCGCTGGACCTCCTGCCGGCTGTGCTGGCGCACCCGCAATATGATTGGAGACCATCGGCCACGCTTGAACCGTGCATTGATCCGTTCCGCCTCCGACTCAACTTCTGCCTGGAAGTCCGCGTACCGTTTGATATGCGTGCGCGTAGGCGCCCCCAGCTGGACGAAGCTAAATTTACCTTGGTAGCTCGGATATCGTTCAAGGAACGACTCGACTGCCTGGAACCGTTCAATGATCCCCTTGGTGTAATCCACTCGGTCGACACCGACACCTATGTATGTCGCTTCAACACCAAGTTCCTTGAGCAATTCCCGCCGCTCCTCCAAAGCGTCTCTTTGCTGCGTACGAGCGTCGGTTTCTGAAAACTCCACACTGATCGGGAAAGGCAAGACCAGCGACTGATGATCGTTGCGTTTGACCGAGAAGTGCTCCCAATCAATGCGCGCCTCCAGCACGTGATCGACAGTGTTAAGGAAATTGTTGCAATGGGCCCTCACGTGGAACCCGATCAGATCGGCCCCCAACAAGCCATCCAGCAGCTCGCGCTGCCACGGACAGATCTCGAACGATTCGGGATTCGGCCATGGAATGTGCCAGAAAATTGCGATTCTTGCGTTTGGCAGCCGGTCTTTCACCATGCGCGGCAACAGCGCGAAATGATAGTCCTGGATCAGAACGACGGGGTGTTCCTCGCTTCCTATCTCCTCCAGGATGGCATCGGCAAATTTCTGGTTAACGTTGTAGTAGTGCTCCCAATCCAGCGCACGAAAAACCGGGCGAGTATGGGCGTTATGGCATAAAGGCCAAAGGCCCTCGTTGGCGAAGCCGTAGTAGTAGCCCTCTTCCTCCTCGGCGCTCAGCCACACTCGACGCAGCGTGTAGAGCGGTTCGTCGGGAGGAACCTGCAGCCTGTCATGATCGTCTACCGTCTGCATATCGGCATCGCCGCTGCCGTGCGCCACCCAGGTTCCGTTGCAGGCACAAAGAATCGGTTCGAGCGCCGCAACGAGGCCGCTCGCTGGAACCGAGAATCTGACTTCTCCGTCGCGCCATGAATGTATGTAGGGCTCGCGATTCGAAACCACGAACAAACTGCTTCCGTTGAGTCTGCTGCGAACATGGTCAGCCAGCCGCTGCGCCGTCCATTCTGATTCATTCGCATTGCGCAGTCTGGCCTCTGCCTCGGCTGCGCCACGCGCACTTTGGATGCTCTTCGCTAACGGCGCAACCTCCCGCGTAAGAGGAAGCAGGAAATCAACATCTTTAGCCGACGGCGGGACTGCATGCTGGCCGGTTCGTAGAGCCTTCATCCAGTCGGCGACCCGCGCGATCGGTCCGGTGAGACTCCAGCGCACGATGAGGATGGTGATAGCGACAATCACCAGTACCTGAAGCGCTATCCGAACGAAGACTCTGCTCCAGACGCGAAAGATCTCCGCGCGAATGTATCCGGTGTCGTGCGCCATAACGATGCCGCCAAGGACATCGTTGCCGGAGGCATGCAGCGGCATTGCCACAACATATATGCGCTTGAAGCGGACGCGCATGTACCTGCTTTCGTCGCGATTCGTTTTCAGGGCATCTGTCAGCAGCCCGGGCGATCCCGGCAATAGCGCGTTAAGAGCGGTCGTAACAACCAGCGGCGTACCATCGGGCTCATATACGCCGATTCCGAGCAGGTGTTCGCGATCGCTGAACTGCCGCACCATCTGCTCCAGACGGGCTCGATCGCCTAATTGCAGGTAAAGCTCAGCTCTTCCGGCGAGATTATCGCCCAGCGCCCCTGCCTGGCGCTCTAACTCAGCGCGGAGGGCATCCTTCTGACTTCTCACCTCGTACCAGGAGGAGGCAAGAGACACAAGTGTGACTCCGATCACCAACGCCGCGATCAATCGCCAGCTCAGAATTCGCATGGTTTCCACTACCTGCTTTGAATAACGATGCGCCGAAGCGATAAAGCATTAGATGCCGTAGAGAACGGAGAAGTGGTCTGGCCTTCTATCTTAATCTTCACAACGGGCTGCGCCGTAGCAAAAATGCTGGTTTCTTTTCGCCTCCATCTCCACTCGCATCGCAACCGGTGTTCGCGTACACTGCATCCAACTTGCACAATCTGAAGAGCGAGGCTCGACGTTGAAGAAAGCAGGGAGCGCATCCGATCCGCTCTGGTATAAGGATGCGGTTATCTATGAGCTCCATGTGAAGGCCTTTGCCGATGGCAATGGAGACGGCATCGGCGACTTCGCAGGTCTCATGGGCAAGCTCGATTATCTGCAGGATCTCGGTGTCACCTGCATCTGGCTGCTTCCCTTCTTCCCATCGCCGCTGCGCGACGACGGCTACGATATAGCGGACTACAAGAACGTCCATCCCAGCTACGGCACACTTGACGATTTCAAGCAGTTCCTTGATGCCGCCCACAAGCGCGGCATGCAGGTTCTGATCGAACTGGTAGTCAATCACACCTCCGATCAGCACCAGTGGTTTCAGCGGGCCCGCCAGGCTCCACCAGGCTCGCCCGAACGCGACTTTTACGTGTGGAGCGAGACGAACGAAAAATTCGAAGGCGTCCGTATCATCTTCTCAGATACGGAGACTTCTAACTGGACCTGGGATCCGGTCGCTAAAGCCTACTATTGGCATCGTTTCTTCTCTCATCAGCCTGACCTCAACTTCGACAATCCATTGGTGCTGGCTGAAACCGTGGCGGCCATGCAATTCTGGCTCGATCTCGGCGTCGACGGCCTGCGAATGGACGCGATTCCTTATCTTGTGGAACGTGATGGCACAAACTGCGAAAATCTGCCCGAAACCCACGCAATCATCAAGTCGTTCCGTGCTGCCATCGATGCTGATTACGCCAATCGCTTTGTCCTTGCTGAGGCGAATCAGTGGCCGAGTGACGTGCGTCCCTATTTCGGAGATGGCGATGAATGCCAGATGGCATTTCACTTCCCTCTGATGCCAAGAATCTACGTCGCCATTCGTCAGGAAGACTGCCTTCCGATTACAGAAATCATGGCGCAGACCCCTGACATTCCTTCCAATTGCCAGTGGGGCCTTTTCCTCCGTAACCATGATGAGCTGACTCTGGAAATGGTCACCGAGGACGAGCGCGACTACATGTACTTGGCGTACAGCGCCAACCCTCGAATGCGGATCAACCTCGGCATCAGGCGCCGCCTCGCTCCGCTTCTGGATAACAATCGCCTCCGCATCGAGCTGTTGAACAGCCTTCTGTTCTCCTTTCCAGGAACGCCGATCCTCTACTACGGCGATGAGATCGGCATGGGAGACAATATCGAGCTCGGCGATCGGAATGGTGTTCGCACCCCGATGCAATGGAACGCTGAGCATAACGGGGGATTTTCCACCGTCGATCCCGAGCGACTATACAGCCCGGTAATTTCCGATCCTGTTTTCGGTTATCTGGCAGTCAATGTTCAAGAGCAGCTCGAGAACCCCTCGTCTCTATTGCAATGGACCCGCAACATGATCGGCTTACGGAAGCTGTTCCCGGTTTTTGGGAGGGGCAGCTTCCACATTCTGAACACTACCAACCGCAAGGTCCTGGCGTATCTCCGCCAGTATCGAGACCAAACCGTGCTTTGCGTCGCCAACATTTCCAGGTCGGCCCAGCCGGTATTACTCGACCTGAATGAATACGAGGGTCGCACCCCGGTGGAGATGCTCGGCTACGTCCCTTTCCCGAAGATTACCGAGCAGCCCTACGTCCTGACCTTGTCCCCCTACGCATTTCTCTGGTTCGAGCTGCAGCTCAGCCGCGATGGCCAGGAGTTGCCCCCCGGTATGCCAGAGGTTCACGCGGAGGAAGCGGCGATCGATGTGGATGCGTGGGACGCGCCCCCCGTGTTGCTCCAACAGGCCCAACCAGGGCCCGCCGAGCTTGTGGACGGAATGCCCGTCCGAGAGATCGGAGCGGTCGAGGTCGGCACCAGCGAATCTGATCGCAGGACCAGGACAGATCTTCTCATTGTCGTCGAACCAGGAAGCCGGGAGGACCTGGACAAAGCCACCGCAGCGGTCGTAGGGCGGCTTGCAAGTGCAGATCGCCCAATTCGCACCTTGCTCGCATTTCCTGCCCCTGATTCGGACGGCGGGCAGACGGCGACGGGGCCGAATGGCCCTCAGCCGGTTGGTGGCACCCCCTGGCTGAGCCTGTTGCCGTTCGTTTCGAATGGACGTCCGCAGCCTTCTCCATGGCCACACACCACACAAACGTTCATCGATGCTTCACGCCTTGCATCGGAACACGACGCGCGCGCCGCGATGCTCCTCCGGCACGATGTGGGCGCGCTGGACCGGCGTGCTTTGCCTCTGCTCTCGCGAGCCGTGCTCGGCGAGTCCGCGGATCTTGCCATGCCCTTCTACACTCTGAGCCCGTACGAGGGGCTGCTGAACAGCGCGATCCTCTATCCGCTTACCCGCGCGTTGTATGGCAGCACCATTCGTTACCCGCTCACCGGAGACCTGGCCGTTTCCAGCGCTTTCTGCCAGGTTCTGGCGAGCGGCGGAACATATCGGTCGTCCGACCCCGAAGAGACGATCGTCTGGCCAGCCACGGATGCTCTCCTCAACGGGAATGCGGTGGCACAGGTGTATGTAGGTCCTCGACACTTCGCCCAGCGTGAAGGATTCGACGTCACGGCGCTGCTCACCCGCGTGGTCGGAGCACTTTTTTCAGACATCGAAGCGCGCGCCTCAGTGTGGCAGCTGTCGCGGCCGGTGGCGCGTATACGGGAAATCGGGGGCCGGGGTATGCCGGAGGCCGCTACGCAGGATGCGTCTCCGCCGGCGGATGTGCGGCCGATGATCGAGTCCTTCCGGCTGGCGGGGAGTAATCTGCAGGAGGTGTGGACTCAGGTGATGACGCCGCGGACGCTGCTTTCCGTGAACCGTCTCGCCCAGGCCAAGGACAAGGAGCATTTCCTGCCGGATGCTCTCTGGGTCAGAATCGTATATGACTTCCTGGCCGCGTATCGCGGCAGAAGCGTGAACCGGAATCACCTCCTTGGTGCACTGATGCCCTTGTATCTGGGCTGGGCAGCGTCTCACGTGCTTGCCATCAGCAGCCAGGGAGAGGCGGTCGCAGAGCAGCGGGTAGCTGCGCTTGCCAGCGCCTTCGAGGCGGACAAACCTTATCTTCTGGCCCGGTGGCGCTGGCCGGATCGTTTCAACCCATGAGCAACCGCGTCACGATGGAAGGAGAAAACCATGTGGGACCAAATCGAGTTCGCGCTTCATGCCTCGCTGGCTCGTGTCCTCACCAAGGTGGCCACCCTGCTGCCGGCCGTGCTGTCTCTTGTACTCGCCGTACTGGTCTGCGCTCTGTTTGGGCTGTTTCTCGGCTATCTGCTGCGCCGGATCCTGGTCGCGGTCGATTTTGACAATCGCGTCAAGGCGAACTCCCCGGCAGGATTGCTGCACTGGTCGCCGATGCAGGTCCCTTCCCTGATGCTGTCGCGCATTGTCTTCTGGTGCGGCATCTTCCTCGGACTGGTGCTGGGGATCGCCGCCTTCGGAGCGGCTTACAGTCCTTCGGAGCAGACAGCCACCGAGGTCTACCCCTACCTGACCCGCATCGTCACCGCCATCCTGCTCCTGCTGGTCGGCACGGTGATCGCCCGCTTTCTGGCGCGGAGTGTACTGATCGGCGCGGTAAACATGAACCTGCAGTACGCGCGGCTGCTCAGCCAGGGGATAAAGTGGCTGGTGATCGTGTTGACGGTAGCGATGGCCCTCGATCATGTCGGGATCGCTGGCGCCATCGTCGAACTGGCCTTCGGCATCCTCTTTGGCGGCATCGTGCTGGCGCTGTCACTGGCTATCGGACTTGGGTCAAAGGAGATCGTCAGCCGATCGCTGGAGTCGGACAGCAGCCGGCATACAGAGGAGACGGCGAAGCGTCCGGTCAGCCATTTCTGACAGGACCCCCTCCCCCCTTGTACTCTGTAACTCATAGATTCTACAGTGCCTGACTGGGCACAAATATACTTTACTAACCCAATTCCCCGCCCCTGATGTGCTCCAATAAGGCATGAAAAATCCCCTACACAGCGCAAACTGTGTAGGGGCCTATCAGACTGCTTTTAGAGAATGTGGTGGAGAAGCGTAATCAGTCCCAACAGGAGTTTGATTACGATCAGACCACAGTTCGCAAGCGCAGTCAGACGCTCAATAGAGCGCCCATTGGTACGTTGCATGCGGCTATCGCCCTTTCTCCTTCGCGGGTTGTCTCCCCCTTGAAGGGTGTTGATGTCTTCCGCGAATAGAGTCTTGGGAGGACAGCCAATCATAAAGGCGAAAGGGATAAAAGGGAGAGTCACCAAAAGATGCAGGACAGTCTCATTTTTCGTGTTGTATAGTCATCAAAGAAAAAGAGACCCGACCCCAGTTGCAAGCTGGAGCCGGGTCTGGGTGCCCGAACCGACCTAGCTTCATTGAATCTTGGGGATTGCGGAAGCTGAGTCTTGGTACAGAGTTAGACGCCGGAGCCGCTGTCGAGCATGAGGCTTCGGCTTTTCTGTCTTCTCATGTCCACAAGTTTAGTGGTTTCCGACACGGCATGTTGAAGCGGAGAAAGAGACACGATTGTGCAAAACTCGGATAGATCGCCCGAAATGAGCCGTTTTGATAACGCTTTGCGCGAAATCATGTCGGTTTCCAAGGAAGAATTGAAGCGCCTTCAGGCTGAAGACCGGGCGCAGAAGTCCGATAAGCCCAAGAGAGGGCCGAAGCCCAAACTGGTCCAAGAAAAGACAGACCTTAACGCCTGACAAAGCTATTATTTTGAATGGGATTCCGTGTATATTGGAGTTCCGGTGCCATTCGCAAGCCCTCCACAGTTGTCACTGCACTTCGCGAAGCACGGTCATAAGTTCGGAGCAGCCACAGAGCAAGATTACGAGAAGATGGCCGATGCATTCATGTCACAGGCGCTTCATTCACAATTACACGAGTGCATCGGAACCAACGGAGATCGCATCCGTTTGGAAGAAATCACACTTTACTATGGGGTGGCCTACAACGTTTCGACAATAAGGACGTTTCACACCAAGGACGCGAACCAAATTGCCCATGCGGGCGGCCCGGCGGGGTATATAGCGCAGAAATGTGCCGAGGTGAGATAGCTTTTTATGTTTACTTGTCCAGTTTGTTTTTTCTCTGAGATGCCTGATGCGCCTTCCGATTACAACATCTGCCCTTGCTGTGGAACGGAGTTTGGCTTTGATGATGAATTTCGTTCGTTCGCGGATTTGCGCCACCAATGGATCGCACAGGGAGCAAGGTGGTTCTTCAAAGAACCGCCCACCAATTGGAATCCTTGGTCGCAATTGATAAGGATAGAGGTTCCTTTTCGGGAAGTCTGGGGGCACGTGGCCTTTCAGCCGCGTATACAGTTTGTGGCGCAGGCCGGAATTGACTCTATGTCAGTGTTGGTCGATTTCGTGTCACACGAACCGCAGACGTATTCCGTAGAGCCTTTCAACGGATTAATCAACGTCGTCGACGCGAACGATCAGACGCCCTTCATTGGTCACGGCGTAATTGCAACGTCACACCAATTAGCTCCAAATAACTGCGAACACGTTAGTGATGTGCTGGCGTTCGCCAGCTAGGAGATAGCGATTGCCGAAACTCACAATTTTGGCGGCATGTGAAAAGGTCATCGTTGATCGTCAAGGGTTGCCCTCGCTCATAAATATCTTTCAAAGACTTAATGTGCCTTTGCAGGCTGAACCTTTTCCGGAAAACGCTCTAATACCGTTTCCTTGGGCAATTTTTGCCCTTTGGCAACACGCGGACGACGAGCTAAATAAGGATTTTGTTCAGCATACCGAAATAGTAACTTCGGATGGGAAGACATTTGCCACAGTGCAGACAAAGTTCAGGATTACTGAACTAGATGACCGCCAGAGTAAGAATCATGTTGTATTAAGCGGTATGCCAGTATGGGCAGAAGGTTTCATAACTGTCAATGTGTGGCTAGAGGGCTTGGAAAGAGAGAAGGGGTCTTATAAGTTCTTCGTTGTTTATTTGAAGGAAGGTAGCGCAATACAAAAGCCTGTTCCTAGTGACGCTGGAGTGTCGACTACACATTAAATTGGTTTTGGCCCCCGCTTCTTCCGGTAAGGATTAGAACGCTGCTCTTTGCGATGCTCCGTTCTCAGTCTTCCCCGTCAACTCCTTGTAGGTAAGGCGACGGTTGGCAACCTGAGTTAGAGCAAGATAGAAGCGGTCGGCATCGTTCAACGGATTATCCTTTGTGGCGCGATTATTGAACCGAAAAACCTGCTCGTCAAGATAACGGTCGAGATGGAACGGTTCGACGCACACATAGGTTCCGGCCAGATTCCGCTTCATGATAGACCAGAAGTTCTCAAGACTGTTGGTATGAACCTGACCGCTCACATAGGTCTCAGCATGGTTCACGGTCTCGTGAACGTAGCGACGATGAAGCGTGTCATAGGCGACAGCCTGATCGGTGTACACGTTGGAACCGAACTTCACGTTGCTGAGGATTTCGTTCTGTAGAGTTTCGCGCTTTACGTTGGGAACAACCTTGGCACGAATCTGACGGCTCTCGCGGTCAAGCATACCGAGTACGGCAGTCTTGTTCGCTTGGCGAGTGTAGTAGTCAGTAGGATTCGCACCCGTACGTGCTTCCCTGACGCGATTGGCACGCGCCCGGTGCATGTTCTTGATCCTGCCACCAACGAAACTCTCGTCAACTTCGACGCCTGCTCCACCTTTGCCGCCCAACTTGGTTCCGAAACCCTTGGCCTTGAGAACAAGACGAAGTCGCTGGAGCATGAACCACGCTGTCTTCTGGGTTACGCCAAGACTACGGGCGAGTTCGTGAGACGACACACCGTTCTTGCAGTTGACCAGAAGCCACAGAACAGGAAGCCACTTCCTCAGCGGGATCGGGGAGTCTTCAAAGACGGACTCTACCTTGACCGAGAACTGGCGACGGCAATCACGGCACTTCCAACGCTTCTGAGTCTTGATGTAGTAGGGCCTGTTGGTATTGCAGTCAGGACACCTGACGCCATTCGGCCAGCGCATCGCGGCGATGGTGTCAATGCAAAGTTGCTCATCGCTGAAGTATTGGATTGCTTCGAGGAGTGTCCTTGGGCTGTCCATGCACAAACTATATCCATTTGGCGTGGGTTAGTCAAGTATATTTTTCCCCCTGACTGCGAAGTAACCTGTAACTCATAGATACGATTGCCGTTATATGTACGTAATAGAAAACAAGCAACTTAGACGCCCCTGCTTGAAAACACGAGGGTTATGAGCGGGTCGTTGATTTCAGGCGGTTTAGACCGCAACTGAAAAGCCCGGCTCGATAGCGGCCGGGCTTTTTCTTTTCTTATGGCCTCTATATTTTATTATAGGAGCCGGCGGGAAATACTCCGCCAACTTTGCGATGCGGCGGAACGCACGCCGATGGGGCGGGTATCAACCTGATGCGGGGGCAACCTTACTCCGGAAGGGCGAACCTAACTTAGAAGACGGGATGAAAATCCCAGGAGGTTTTAAATGTCCAATCAACAGGGCTCTCAGTTCGGACAGGGTTCCCATAAAGACAATCCAGGCAGTGGTCAGCAGGGCGGTCAGCACGGCGGACAGAACCCGCAGCATCAACAGCAGCAGGATCCGCAGAAGTCCGGGCAGCAGGGCAATCCCGGCCAAGGCGGACAGCACGGCGGCGGAGTGGCGACCCCGAAGCAAGGCGATACTGGCCGTAAATAGTCTCAAGTAACCTCCGATAAATTGACGGCTAACAAGGGCGATGCGTTGACGCGCATTGCCCTTTTTGTTTGGAGAAAGCGTTCAGCGACCGACGTTGAACGTTGCAGGTACAAGGTGAAATCTGTGGATTACTTTCGCCTTATATTCGCCTATACTGGACCCATGTTTCAGGGACCGCCGAACCAGGCTGTTTTCGTGATTCGCTGCAAGGGGTGCGGGGAGAATGTTCCCGCTCCCGTTGAGACGCTGCCGGCATCGTGGATTGCGGCGAAGTGTCCGCTGTGCGGCGAGCACCGCCGTTACCTGCCCACAGAGATCTTTCGCGGGCGACTTTCCTACGCGCTGCTGCGCAGACCGGTGCGATCGGCACAGGGCGGAGCGAGATAGCAATGTTCGACCCGAACGCCCACATGCCGCGGATCAACCGCGGAATGGTCTACCTTGGCGCCTGTCTAATCGCCGGAATCCGCCTGGCGCGCGAAAAGCGGGTGAGCGTGCGCGTGATCCCCACCAGTCATGCGATCGACGAAAGCGTGGAACTGGCGCATGAGATATTCTGCCGCGTTTTCAGGAAAGTGCCCGAACGAATCCGGGAGCATTAACCCTGCTGGATTGTACTTGCGTTTTTCGCTGAATCCGGCTTATGCTGAGCCACTATTATTCCATCGGTCCCAGGCCCCACAGGACTGAGTCATGAAGCATGTTCCGAAATCCGATCTGCTCGCATTAGCTCGAGAGTTTCTCAAACTGGAACTCCTCCTGGCCGGTTCACTCAATACAGAACAACTCCGCAAATTCCTCATCCTCGCCAGATCCCTGGAAGAAAGCGGCGGTGTCGCAGCATTGAAGGCAGTCCTGCGCCCGGAACATGCGAAGTCGTCCGGCTTTTCCGCTGCCGCTGGTGGCTCGGCCGTTCGGCCGGCCCCGCAAGACGCGGCCGCGGCGATTCTCAAAGACGCCTCTCGTCCATGATCTTTGCCGCGCGTGACCTTTCTCGCGCCCGCGCACGGCATCTGATCCCCGCAGAGGAAGCGTTTCGGCCTGCGAGTTCGATTCGCGGACGACCTTCACGCGCGGTGCTGCGAAGACCGGTGCGGTCGCCACCGGGCGGAGCGTCAGGCGCGATCAAGGGTCACTACACCAAACGTCAAAAATCGTACGATAAGGCTTCGTTGCGCAAACCTTTTGCAAGCGGTAGAGCAATCGCAATAGCCTTTTGCAACACAAAACGCTGGGACTGGGGACATAAGGCCGGTTCGTGCGTAAACCTTCGTTTGCGCAACAATTCCATTGGTCAAATCGAAGTCACTCAAAACCCCGTATTGCAGGACGGTTCACCCAGTTCCAACTCTGTCTCCCGCGCTTTCCCCTTACTGGATCAGTTCGTCCCTCTCTAATTGGAGTTGTGTGTTGACAAGGTGCATGTGAACCGGCAAACCGCCCACCACGGGAGCAACGTCACGCACGATATGTTCGAAACTGCTCACCCTGCTGGGATTGGCCTCGCGGACTATGACGAACGCGAGAGTCGTGCCGTCGTCATCGTGCCTGATCAGGAACACGTTGGCTCCCTTACCCCGAAAGAAGCCCATCGACTCGAACCGTCGGCCGAGCGCCTGCGCCTCGGCCTTTGTCGCCGAACCTTTATAAAAGACCCCGTCGCCGCCGCTGAAACGTACTTCACCGACTGTCGATGTCTCTTCCACGTTTCCCTTGCTGTCGACCAATTGGACCTGGATCGGGAGACCGCCCACCTCTGGAGCTACTTCGCGTGCAAGCTCTTCAAATGAAGAGAGCATCCCTGCCTGATCCCAGACCCCGTCCCGCACCGCAAACGAGATTGTTCTGCCGCCGATTTCCTTTTTTATTAGAACGGTCGATCCGCTATCTCGGAAATATTCATTGCCCTTGAGAAAGTTGCCGAGCGCCATGGCATCAGTTTTGGTGGCCAGACCGGAGTAGACAACCTGGTCTTTCATTCCAATGACCACGATCTTCCGATACTGATATCCGTAAATGACAGCGCCGAGCATGGTGACTAAAGCCGCCAAAGTTGCGGTCCCAATCCAAAAGGCCGTCCAGCTGGAACCGAGTTGGCCGCCACGCGCAGTATGTTCTTTAACAGCATCGCCCTGCGCTTCCTTCGCTATCTTCCACGTACAGAGCCACATAACGATCAAGAACAAGATCAAAATTGCGTCGTATTCCAAACGTTCCAACGAACCCGACGAAGTATTCCAACTCCACTTCACAACGATGTTGAGTGGTGTAGCAGCCAGTCCCAAAAGGACCGCGAGAACACCTTTTCCGGCTTTTCCTAGCCTGACGTAGTTGGCTGCAATTAGAATCGCGCCAGCAAGAGGGCAGCAGATGAATGCCGCTGTCCCCACGGCACCGGCATCGAACAGCCGGTATTCCGGTCTGCGTGGAGTTGCTTCTGAAGGTGTGCTCATACGAGTACACCAATCATAAGATCGAAGTGCCCGGAAAGTCGGGTGCATTTCGGTAAGTTGCCGGTCTCCTGGCGCACCAATGTACGATTTTTGACGTTTGGTGTAGTGACCCCGATCCGGTTCAGGCTGTGGTCAGCGGTCCGACTCCCAATTGAGTGAGGAGGCCCAACTCGTCGGAGCTGCCCCAGCGCTCCACCATTTTGCCGTCTTTGAACTTGGAAAACTGCACGCCGCGGATTTTGACCTTCTTCCCTGTCGGCGGGATGCCCATGAGCGGGCCTGTCTGGGTTCCGGCGATGGTGTAGGCAAACGCGATCGATTCGTCGTCGGCCACCAGCGCCTCCGGCGTGACACTGAGGTCAGGGAAAGCGGTTCTCATCTGTGTGAAGAACATGCGATAGCCTTCGGGTCCGGGCACCTGGCCGGCAGCCGGATCGTGATCGACGCATCCCGGTGCAACTACCTCGTCGAACAGAGAGAAATTATCGGTGTTGACCCCTTCAGCAAACTTGCCCAGCGCTGCCATGTTGACCTCTTTACTCATGAGCTTTCTCCTTTGCGCATCTGATGGTTCCCATGGCCCGGGCGTGACGTGTAAATCGGAAAACGAGTGGCCCGCTGAAGGCTACACCTAATCGTCGTCATCATCTTTGCGAACGCTGTGCGGATGCAGCACCATCCACGGGACCGGCTTGTTCCCCATCGCATCCTTCCACAGAATCACGTTGAGCTTGCGCGCATCCGCCCGGTCCTCGTGAGTGAAGTCCATCCGGCTCGACTCCTTCGCTCCCGGAGTCTTCGGCGTATTCGCGGTGTAGATCAGTCCGTTCGCCTGGTTAGAATAATCCGCCGTAAACGCTGGCTGATCCCCCGCCCCCTTGAACAGCGGCGCAATCAATGGCGCAAAGGCATCGTTGTTATTCATCGGAGGAATCCCCAGCAGGTCCTCCATCGTATGCAGCACGCTCACCGTTGTGTAGAAGTTGTGGTCCACCACCGGCTTCGCCTGCCGCGGAGAATATTTGCTGATCACCAGCGCCAGCGACCGGTGCGCATCCACGTGATCCGCCCCGTCCTGCGCATCGTCCTCGAGGATGAAGAACGCCGTGTCATCCCAGTACGGACTGCTCGACACCGCCTCGACCGCCCGGCCCACCGCGAGGTCGTTGTCTGCTACCGAGGCCTTCGGCGTCGGCCAGCCGGGACGCGTGCCCGCCGTGTGGTCATTCGGCAAGCGAAGCATCACGAAGGCCGGCATGGTATCCCGCCCCTCCATCCGGTCCTTCACCCACACGTTGAAGTGAGTCAAAAATTCGTTCACCCGCAGCTGGTCGGGAAACCTGAGGTTGAAATCCGGATACGCCGCATCGTAATGCCCTTCCAGCTCCGGCTTTGTCGCCTCGTTCCGGTAGATCAGCGGAATCTTCCAGGGATACTGGCTCAGTCCGCCGCCATAGTTCGCCGGAATCTCCTCTCCGTGCCCGATGTATCCGTGCGAGCACAACTCTGTCGGCTCCGGGGTGCCCTCAGTCGGCGACTTCTGCTTCGGAGCCTCACCCGAGTCGTCGCAGAATTTCGTCGATACATATTCCCCGAAGTGATAAAGCGACTTTCCCTGCCGCTTCAGGTCGGTCCACAGATACCCGCTGTCGGGCTCGTTGATATCGGAAATCTTCTCGTCCAGCGGATATCCGTTCGCCACCACGCCCTCAAAGTCATAGGTGCGCTCACCGCCGCGGTACGCCACCTGCCAGGTGCGCTCGTTGTAATCACTGGTGATCCCGGCCGTTGACCACACATGCCCGTCGCCCGACACTTCGCCCGAGTCGTAAAAGTTGTCCAGTACACCAAACTGCAGCGCCAGCTTGTGGATGTTGGGCGTGATCTCTTTCCCATACATCGTCAGCGACGAATCGCCGTCTCCCGCTCCCAGATCCCCCAGTATCTGGTCGTATGTCCGGTTCTCGCGGATGATGTAGATCACGTGATGAATGGGATTCGAGCCCGTCGTGAACTCGATGTGATTCTCAGCTGCCTGCATCATGTTGCTGGCGACCACCTGCCTGGTCAGCTCGCGCAGATTCTTCTCCGCCTCACTGCGATCGACAGTGGCCAGCGATCCATGCAGCAGCGTCGCGATGTAGGTGTGAAGCCGCTTCATGCGCTGGGCCAGGTCCGGCGGCGCCACCCGCGGCTCTATCTGCGGAGCACCATTCGGTCCCGTGCCCCGTCCCTTGCCGGTGGCAATGTAAAGCTCGTTCTCCTTTACCGTCACCGCCGTCGGATACCACTCAGTCGGAATGAAGCCTATCGGCACCTCCGGCGCACCCACCAGGCTGGCTGGCTTGGTATGGAACACCGCCACCGAATCCGTACCTGAATTCGCAACGTACATCATCGCTCCATCGTCGGAGAGCGCGACCGAGTCCGGCATCGCGCCGAAGTATGTCTGCCCGGGCAGGTGCGTGTCATAAAGCCGCACCAGCTGCATCCCTTTCGCCCCGACCTTTACACCCGCCACCAGGTCGCGATTCGCCAGCGCTACATAGAGCATTTTCTCGTCCGGGCTCAGAACCAGCGATATCGGGTGCGAGCTGGGGCGAATCGCAACCGACGGTGGAAACAGTGCTACTTTCCCCGCGATCCTTCCAGCGCGAAGATCCAGCTCTGCCACCGACGAGTCATTCCACAGCGCCACGTACGCCCGGCTCCCATCCTTGGTTGCCACCACCGCGATCGGATACGCCGACGGCACCGTGGGATGATCCGCCAGGTCGAACCGCGTTTCTACCTTCCCCGACGCCGCATCCACCAGCAGCACATCGTCGGAAAATTCGTCGGCGACAATAATCTGCTCCTTCCCGTCCGCGCTTTTCACGACCGCCAGCCCGGTCGGAGCGGGAATCGCCAATCCCGTCGGACAGCCGTTTGCCGATCTCGTTCTGCGTACGCCCCGCGGCAAGGTGCTGCAGGGGAATAGGAATCAGCCGCTCCGGTTTGAGCTCGCCGTTGGCAAAGCTGTACACGGCAATCGCATTACCGGTGTGCCTGGCATCCCCGCCCTCGGGTGCTGTCAGTGAATCCAGGCTGACATACAGATGCGTCCCCTCCAGCGAGAACGCGATTCCTGAATACATCGTTTGCGCGGAACCCACAAACGTCCGCTGGTCGGGAAAGTCGCTGACCTTCGCCGCAACCGCGTTTTTGTCGCCCGTGCCTGGCCTCGCCGTGTCGACAATTGCAATGGACTGCGAATAGTCCGACTCCGCCGTGCCGAAGCCCGAGTTGACCAGAGCCAGGTAGCGATGATCCGGCGACCACGCCAGTCCCATCGGCAGGCTGTTCAGCATTACCGGCGAACCCGGGACCGGCTCCTGAATCTGTTTGCTTGTAGAAAGATTGATCGATTGAGCGGCAACGAATTGCGCAGCAAGAACACCCGGAATCACGAACCACTTAGCGCAGGAGAGCATATGGTTTGATCGTCTGTCGTTGAGATTAACAAACGATAAAGCCCTCCCGCCCCGCGCCCCGCACGGTCTGTTCATTTCATCCAGCGAATCTTCCATCGAATGACCATTACAAAAGTCTTACACAGCGGCCCAGCCCCGTGCTGATACGGTCAACATAGACCCATCCCACGGAGACCTAAGACTCGATGCCAGTTGAGCTGCTTGACCAATCCACGATAGCCACAGCGAATCGCCCCAGGCCTGCGGCAACTCTGCCCAAGGACGACAAGGGCCCGCGCCTCGGCCGCGCCGCGCAGGGTGGCACCCTGAGCACCGTCACCATCGTCTTCATGGTTCTCTTTCACATCGGAGCCGTCGCCGCGCTCTTCATGTTCTCCTGGAAAGCCCTCATCTGCACCGCCATCCTCTGGGTCTGGGCCTCGAACCTCGGCATCGGCATGTGCTATCACCGCCTCCTCACCCACCGGGGATACAAGACCCCCAAATGGGTCGAGTACTTCATGACCATCGGCGCCACCCTTTCGCTTGAGGGCGGACCCATCTTCTGGGTAGCAACCCATCGCGTCCATCACCAGCTCTCCGATCACGAAGGCGACCCCCACACGCCGATCGAAGGCGCATGGTGGGCACACATCGGCTGGATCATGTGCGGTGTCTCTCTGCATGACGAGACTGCCATGCTCTCCCGCTATGCTCCCGATCTCGCCCGCGACAAGTTCCACGTCTGGATCAGCAAATACCACTGGGTTCCCATGGTCGTTGTCGGCCTGATCCTGCTCGCCATCGGCGGCTGGTCCTGCCTCATGTGGGGAATCTTCCTGCGCGTCACCCTCGGACTGCATAGCACCTGGCTCGTCAATTCCGCGACCCACATGTGGGGATCACGCCGCTTTGAAACCCGCGACCATTCCCGCAACAGCTGGTGGGTAGCGCTGCTCAGTGGCGGTGAAGGATGGCACAACAATCACCACGCCCATCCTGTCTCAGCGCGCCACGGCCTCGCCTGGTACGAATTCGACCAGAACTATCTCGGCATCCTGCTTCTCAAGAAACTCGGTCTCGCGTGGGATGTGAAAGTCGCCCAGTACGACCCGAAAAACCCAAAACCTGCAGGGGTCGCCTAGAAATTTTCCAGCAAGCAAATAACAGCGCCCGCCCGGTACACTTTCGGAGCGGGCGTTTTTCATTTGACATGCGGATCAGCGGACGAAAACGGAACACGATCCTCTTCATCGTCTTCGGAGCATGCATGCTCGGGGTGGCCGTCACCCTTAACGTCGGCTGGATCATTCTCAACTGGCGCCGTTTCGTGCCGATGCTCATCGGCATCCCCTTCTTCGCCCTGCTCATCGCCGGGGTGGTCCTCAACACCATCTTTCTCGTCCGTGAAGTCCGCCGCAACGAGCGCCACGACGCCTTTCTCAACGCCGTCACCCACGAGCTGAAAACTCCCATCACCTCGATCCGCCTCTACCTCGAAACCCTGCAGCGCCGCGACCTGCCGGAGGAAAAGCGGCACGAATTCTACGGAATCATGCTGGAAGACAGCGACTGGCTGCTCGCCACCGTAGAGCAGGTCCTCAAGGCCGGCGAACTCGGCCAGCGTACGCAGACTCAGGTGCGGCTCCCGGTGGACATGCGCGTGCTCGCGTTGGAATGCATCGAGCGTACGCGCGCACGGCATCACCTCGAAGAAAATGCGATTGCCTTCGAAGACACCGACGAATCCAGCACGATGATTGTCCGGGGCAATCGTGAGGAGCTGCAAAGTGTCGTGATGAACCTGCTCGACAACGCCGTAAAGTATTCGCCAAAGACGGTCGAGGTAAAAGTGCGCCTCTCAGTCCGGAACGACGCGTGGATCGTCGTCAGCGTCGCCGATCGCGGCATCGGAATTCCTGCCGCGCAACTCAAACGTATCTTCAAACGCTTCTATCGCGTTCCCGCACGCTCCGTTCTCCGCACCAAGGGCACCGGCCTCGGACTCTTCATCGTTCGCACCATCGCGCGCCAGCACGGCGGGGATGTCTTCGCCGAGAGCGCCGGCGAGGGCAGCGGAACGACAGTCAGCGTCCAACTGCCGCGCCTCCTTCGCCATACCATCCAGGAGCACGAGCTGGGCGCACAATGAGCACCCCAGCTCGCATCCTCATCGTTGAAGACGAGACCCACCTCGCCCAGGGACTTCTGTTCAATCTCCAGGCAGAGGGATACGAAGCCGCCATCGAAGGCGACGGAGAGGCAGCTCTCGCGCGCCTCGAGAGGGAGACTTTCGACGTTGTGCTCCTCGACGTGATGTTGCCAGGCAAAAGCGGATTCGACGTAGTCGCCGAACTGCGCGCACGCCAGAATTACCTGCCCGTCCTCATGCTCACCGCTCGCGGCCGGTCGGAAGATGTGCTCAGCGGCTTTGCCGCCGGAGCCGACGACTATCTCCCCAAGCCCTTCGATCTCTCCATCCTGCTGGCCCGGCTTAACGGCCTCCTGCGCCGCCTCAAGTGGCACCCGCCGGCAGACGAAAGCCCTGCTGCGGCTTCGGAAGACCTCTCCAGCTTCGAATTCGCCGGCCGCCGCATCGACTTCGAAACCCTGGAACTTACCGCCCTCGGCCGCACCGTCCGCCTCACCCTCATGGAAGCCGACCTGCTCCGCTACCTCGTCCGCAATCAGGGCCGCATCATCTCCCGCAAGGAGATCCTGGAGCGCGTCTGGCGCGTCCACGAAGACACCGACACCCGCGCCATCGACAACTTCATCGTCCGCCTGCGCCGCTACATCGAAGACGAGCCATCAGAGCCCCGCTATCTCAAAACCGTGCGGGGAGTCGGTTACCGCTTCCTCGCCTCCGGTGACTGAGCCCTGAGCCCTGTGCCCTGCCTTTGCATCGATTCCCTCCCCGGCGCATCGATAAAATATGGATACAAACGTGAGCGATATCACCCTGACCATCGAAGGCATGCATTGCGGAGCCTGCGTCCGCCGCGTCACCCAGGCACTTCAGCGCGTCCCCGGCACGACTGTCGAAGAAGTCCGCATCGGCGCGGCGCGGGTTCGGTCCGAAGACCCCGCCCCACTCGTCGCCGCTCTTGCCAAAGCGGGATATCCGTCGCACGCTGAACAACAGTGAGCACCGAGACAAAGCACGATATCCCGAAGACTGTCACTCTCGACGTCGAGGGCATGAGCTGCGCTGCCTGCCAGTCCCACATTGAAAAGGCCCTTCGCGATACCGGAGGCGTCTCCGACGCCAGCGTCAACCTGATGACGCGGACTGCCCGCGTTGTTTATCAGCCCGACGTCACCAGGATCGACTCTCTGGTCGAGGCTGTCCGCGAAGCCGGATACGACGCGTCGCTGCCGCGCGCCCATGCTCAAGCTTCTGGAGACGGCGGTGATCATGACCACATGCACATGCATGAGACCGATCCCGGGCAGGAACACCTGATTCGGATCAAAGCCATCGCCGCCATCGCCGGTGGCGCGTTGACCATGCTGCTGTCGATGCCGCTCATGCACGGCGCCGGCGTGCTCGACCCCCTGCTCATTCGGGTCTTTCCACCGCTCTATCGCATTCCCGCTCCCGCGCTCGAATACATCATGCTCGGCATCACCCTCATCGGCATGATCTGGGCAGGCGGAGTCATCTATAAGCGCGCTCTGCAGGCTGCGCTGCACCGTTCCACGACCATGAACACGCTGGTCGCGCTCGGCACTGGCGCCGCCTTTCTGTATTCGGTAGCCGCGACCTTCTTCCCCAGCTTCTTCACGCAGCACGGCTTGCATCCCGACGTCTATTACGACTCCGTGCTGCTTATCCTTGGCTTCCTGTTGCTCGGCGATTGGCTCCAGGCGCGTGCCACACGCCGCACCCTCGACGCTCTCCACGCCTTCGCCGCTCTGCAGCCGCAATCCGCACATGTAGTCCGCAACGGCGTCGAGGTCGAAGCTCCCATCGCATCCCTCATCGCCGGCGAAACCGTCGTCGTTCGCCCCGGCGAGCGCATTCCGGTTGACGGCGTCATCATCTCCGGCAGCAGCAGCGTCGATGAATCCCTCATCACGGGCGAGTCTGTCCCCGTCCCGCGCACCGCCGGCGACCGCGTCATCGGCGGCTCCCTCAATTACGACGGAGTCCTGGAATACCGTGCCACGTCCATGGGCGCCGACAGCGTCCTCGGCCAGATGCTGCGCCTCATGCAGGAGGCGCAGTCATCGAAAGCTCCGATGCAGCAGCTCGCCGACCGCGTCAGCGCCATCTTCGTGCCCGTCGTCCTCGGCATCGCGGCTCTCACCTTCGTCATCTGGGCCCTCGCCGACCCCTCGGGAATCAGCCGCGGCTTTGCCGTCGCCGTCGCCGTCCTGGTCATTGCCTGCCCCTGCGCCATGGGACTTGCAGTCCCTGCGGCGCTCACCGTCTCCATCGGACGCGCCGCCCAGCTCGGCATCCTCTTCAAGGGCGGAGAAAGCGTCGAGCGCCTCGCTCGCGTCGACACCATCCTCCTCGACAAGACCGGAACCCTCACCGAAGGCAGACCGCGGATCACCGCCGTCCAGGCCAGCGGCATCTCCGAAGCTGAGCTCATCGCCCTCGCCGCCTCTATCGAACAGCGCTCCGAGCACCCGCTCGCGCGCGCTGTTGTCGAATACGCCACTGCCCGCGGCATCTCAACTCAACCCGCAAAGGACATCCAGGCCATCCCCGGCAAGGGCATCACCGGAATCGTCAACAACCACACCGTATCCGCCGGAAACCGCCCCCTCCTCGACGAACTCGGCATCACAGCTTCCGGCGATGGCCCAGACGCCGCCACCCTGCTTCATGTTGCAGTGGACGGCAAATATGCCGGGTGGCTCGCTGCCGAAGACACACTCCGTCCCACCGCCGCCAGAGCGATCAGCGCCCTCCACAGTCTCGGCCTCCGCCTGGCCATGCTCACCGGAGATACCCGTACCGCCGCCGACCACATCGCCCGCGCAGCCGGAATCGAGGAAGTCCACGCCGGCCTGCTCCCCCAGGAGAAGCTGTCACAGATCCGCGCCCTCCAGTCCCAGGGCCGTTCCGTCGCCATGGTCGGCGACGGCATCAACGACGCCGCCGCGCTCGCCCAGGCCGACGCCGGTCTGGCCATCGGCACCGGCACCGATCTTGCCCGTGAAGCCGGAGACGCTATCCTCCTGCGCGGCGACCCGGCGCAGATCGTCGCCGCTCTCAGCCTCGCCCGCCATACCCTCCGCGTCATGCGCCAAAACCTGGGCTGGGCTCTCGGCTACAACCTGGTCGGCATCCCCATCGCCGCCGGCGTCCTCTACCCGTTCACCGGACTTCTGCTCAACCCCGCCGTCGCCGCTGCCGCCATGGCTCTCAGCTCGGTCAGCGTCCTCACCAACAGCCTTCGCCTGAAGCGCTTCACGCCCAAAGAAACCAGCACGATAAACTAAGGGCAGGCTCGAATCTGTGCGCATCCTGACGCGGTACATCCTGAAAGAAGTGCTCTCGCACGCCTTCATCGGCGGAGCGCTCTTCACCTTCGTCCTCTTCATGCGCGATCTGCCTCACCTGCTCGAACTGGTCGTCCGCAACAGCGCATCTCTGGGCGCGGTCGTCGAGATCATTCTCCTCGCCCTGCCCAACATGTTCACGGTCACCATCCCCATGGCTGTGCTGGTCGGCATCCTGCTCGGCCTCAGCCGCCTCGCCGCTGACAGCGAAATCACTGCCATGCGCGCATCGGGCATCGGTGTCTGGAGCTTCGTCGCGGTGGTTGGAGTCGTCTCCGTCAGCGGATGGCTGATCGGCCTCGCCAACACCCTCTACCTCGCCCCGAAAGCTACTGAAACAACCCTCCGCCTCGAATCCGAGCTCCTCAACGCCCAGGCTTCCTTCGAGGTCCAGCCGCGCGTCTTCTACGAAGACTTCAAGAATTACGTCCTCTACGTTCAGGATGTGCGCGCCGCTTCGGGCGCCGCCAACTGGCGTCAGATCTTCCTAGCCGATCTCTCCGATCCGACTGCGCCCAAGATCACTACCGGAGAGTCCGCCACCGTTGTCAATGGCAGAGACCAGAACGCCATCATGCGCCTGCGCGACGGAACCGAGCACGAAACCGTCGCCAACCAGCCCGACCAGTACAACGTCTCCACCTTCGCTCAGACCGACCTGCCCCTTTCGCTGACCGCGCCGGAGGACACACGCCCCACGCGCAGCGATTCGCCTATCCTGGCCATGTCCAACCGCGAGCTCATCGAGCGGTCCCACGGCAAGGGTGGCCGCTGGTATCTCATCGAGCTGCATAAGCGCTTCGCCTATCCCGCCGCCTGCCTGGTTCTCATGCTCGTCGGCGTTCCCCTGGGACTCTCCTCCAAGCGCGGCGGCAAGGGCGCAGGATTCGTCCTCACCATCGCCCTGGTCTTCATCTACTACTTCCTGTCTTCGACCGGAACCGCCCTCGCCCGCCAGAACAAGCTTCCCGTGGCTGTCGGCATCTGGCTGGCAAATGTGCTCTTCGCCGCCTGCGGCGTGTTTCTCCTGCGCCAGATGTCCACCGGGGGCGCCGCCCTCGCCGCGATCGCATCGATAGGCGGCTGGTTCAAAGCCACAGCGAAATCCGACACCGAGGAAACGCCGGAAGCACAAAGCGTCTACCGCTCCGCCAAACCCCGCCACACCCGCGGACGCTTCCCGCTCATCCTTGATGAGTACGTTCTCTCCCAATTTCTCGGCACCTTCGCGATGGTGCTGGTCAGCTTCGTTATGCTGATGCTCATCTTTACCTGCTTCGAGCTGCTCGGCGACATCATCCGCAACCGCACGTCCTTCATCACCGTCGCCGCCTACCTCGCGAATCTCACACCCAGCATGATCTACACCATCACACCGCTTGCCGTGCTCATCGCGGTGCTGGTCGTTTTCGGCCTCATGAGCAAGTCGAGCGAGCTGACCGCGATGAAGGCCAGCGGCATGAGCCTCTACCGCATCGTCCTGCCGGTCTTCATCATCGCCTCCATGCTGGCGGCAGCGCTCTTTATCTTTGACCAACTCTATCTGCCGCAGGCCAACCGCCGTCAGGAAGCCCTCCGCAACGTCATCAAGGGCAAGCCGCCGCAAACCTTCGAGCATCCCGGCCAGAAGTGGCTCTTCGGCCTGCAGGAGCCCGGCAAGCCCGGCCGCATCTTCTATTACGAGCTCTTCGATCCCGCACAGAACGCCTTCGGCAACCTCACCGTCTTCGAGTTCAACCCTGAGACCTTCTCCATCTCGCGCCGCATCTTCGCCTCTAACGTCCACTGGGAGCCCCATCTGCATGAGTGGGTCTTCGAGCATGGATGGGAGCGCACCTTCAACGGCGCCGAGATCAGCAGCTACCGCCCCTTCGACGTGAGCACCTTCCCCGAAATCCGCGAGCAGCCACAGTATTTCAAGAAAGAGTCGCTGCTCTCGTCCGAAATGAGCTTCGACGAGCTCTCCGCCTACATCCGCGATCTCAGCCAGAGCGGCTTTGACACCATCCGGCTGCGCGTGCAGCTCAACCGCAAGGTCGCCACGCCCGTCATCACGCTCATCATGGCCATCCTCGCCGTACCCTTCGCGCTCTCCATGGGCAAGCGCGGATCGCTCACCGGCATCGCCGTCGCCATCGGCGTAGCCATCGCCTATTTCATGGTCGCCGGCATCTTCGGAGCGATGGGCGACGTCAACCTGCTGCCGGCATTGCTCGCTGCGTGGGCGCCCGACGTCATCTTCGGCCTCGTCGGCGGATACCTGCTGCTGCGAACCTCTACCTAAAACATTGCGGAGTACAAAATGAAGACCAAGCCCGTTGAAGATACCAAACAGCGCGAAACGTCTCTGGAGGGATTCGCATCGACTTGCAGCGTCTTAGCGGTCGGGCTTTTTGTCCTTACGTTTATCTTCCAGAATTTCGTCATTCCATCATCTTCGATGGCAAGCACTCTTCTTGTGGGCGATCATGTGATGGTAGAGCGCGAAAATCTGGCGCCAGCCGCTGATTGGGCGCCGTTTGTGCACTACCGCGAAATAAAGCGAGGCGACATTATTGTCTTTTACAAGCCGGTAGCCGAGTCCAACGGCGAACACATCCCTCTCGTCAAGCGCGTCATCGGAATTCCCGGCGACCGCATCCATCTCCGCAAAGGCATTGTCTATCTCAACGGCATCGCGCAGGACGAGCCTGAGGCAGCCAAACCGACCGTCGGCAACTACGACCCCTACGTTAACGACTTCCCCGCTATCGATCCCGCTTCAGAACCCGGAGTGACGGCAGAGTGGTCAGTATCGCTTCCCGATCACATTCAGGGAGAAGATTTGGTCGTTCCGCCGGGAAGTTACTTCGCTATGGGCGACAACCGGACGAATAGCCTGGATAGCCGCTACTGGGGTTTCGTGCCACGGCAGAATATTATCGGGCGCCCGCTTTTCGTTTACTGGTCGATCGCGATGCCGGAATCTGGCCCAGACGAAGTACCGCTGTCAGAGCGAGCAGAATCTACTCTTCATGAGTTCATCCATTTCTTCGACGAAACCCGTTGGAGCAGGACTTTTCATCCAATTAGGTAATTAAGAGTTGACACACTCATGTTCAAACGCCTGAAGCCGCTTCTCCCCTACATGCGCCGCTACCGCCGCGCCTACGTCTGGGGAGGCATCGTCGCCGTGCTCTCGAGCGCCGTCTGGGTATTCTTTCCCCGCGTCATCGGGACCGCCATAGACGACCTCAACCATGGTGTGACCCGCCAGAAAATCCTCCTCTACGCCGGCCTGCTCGTCGGCATCGCGGTCGCCAAAGGCATCTTCCTCTTCTTCACGCGCTGGATCCTCATCGGCATCTCCCGCGACATCGAATTCGACCTCCGCAACGACCTCTTCCTGCAACTGGAGAAGCAGCCCGCCGAGTACTATCAGCAGCGCCGCACCGGCGACATCATGGCGCGCATGACCAACGACCTCAACGCCGTCCGCATGCTCCTCGGCCCCGGCATCATGTACAGCGCGAACACCATCCTGTTCTCCGTCTTCGCCCTCTACTTCCTGCTGCGCATCAGCCCCATGCTCACTCTCGCCGCCCTCGTCCCGCTGCCGCTCGCCAGCGTCCTCGTGCAGGTCATGGGCCGCAGGATTCATGAGCGTTTCGAGCGCATCCAGGCGATGTTCTCCGACATCTCCGCGCAGGCCCAGGAAAACTTCTCCGGCGTCCGTCTCATCCGCGCCTTCGCCCAGGAACAAGCCCAGGTCAATGCCTTCGAGCAGTCCAACCGCGAATACATCCGCCGCGCCCTGCGCCTCGTTCAACTCATGGGCATGCTCTGGCCAACCCTCGAAGTCATCCTCGGCTTCGCGATGGTCATTGTCCTCTTCGTCGGAGGCCGCCAGGTCCTCACCCACCGCATCTCAGTCGGCAACTTCACCGCCTTCATGACTTACCTCATGATGCTCACCTGGCCCATCATTGCGGTCGGCTGGGTCGTCAACCTCTTCGAGCGCGGAACCGCCTCAGTCACCCGCATCCAGGAGCTCCTCGAAGAGAAACCCTCCATCGACGACCGAGACGCCACGGCTGCCCTTGCCCAAACCTCCGATATCGAGTCCGAAATCCGGGGCGAGATCGAATTCCGCAATCTGTCCTTCGCCTACCCCAACGCCGACGGAACCTCCACCCCCGAGGTGCTGCACAATATCAATCTCAAGATCCCCGCCGGCTCCAGCCTCGCCCTCGTCGGGCCAACCGGATCAGGCAAGACCACCCTCGTCAATCTGATCCCGCGCCTGTACGACGCAGGCCCGGGAACCGTGCTCATCGACGGCCATCCCGTGTGTGAATATCCGCTCGACCGCCTCCGCGCCAACATCGGACTCGTTCCCCAGGAGACCTTCCTTTTCAGCGAGACCATCCGCGAAAACATCCTGCTCGGAGCCCCCGACGCCGGCCGCGAAGAGATGCTCTATGCCGCCGAATCCGCCCATATCCGTCAGGAATTCGAAGACTTCCCCCGCGGCTTCGAGACCCTGGTCGGCGAACGCGGCCTGACCCTCTCCGGAGGCCAGAAGCAGCGCTCCGCCCTTGCCCGCGCCCTCGTCCGCAACCCGCGCATCCTCATCCTCGACGATGCCCTGGCCAGCGTCGACACCTACACCGAAGAGCGCATCCTCGAAGAACTGCGCCGCCGCATGGAAGGCCGCACCACCATCCTCATCTCCCACCGCGTCTCCACGGTCCGCAATGCCGACCGCATCGCCGTCCTGGTCAGCGGACGCATCGTCGAGCTCGGCACCCACGAAGAGCTCCTCGCCAGAGATGGCTACTATGCCAGCCTCTACGAAAAGCAGCGCCTCGAAGAGGAATTGGCCGTCGCCCGCTGAGATCGCACTTTTCGCATATACTGATCGCCAACATTCCCTCGCCAAATGCACTCTTATAGAGAGGGCGGCCCCGGTGAACACCTGTAAGTATTTTCCCCATCTGGAGTTTCCATGACGTTAGAAAGCATGATGAATCGCGCCGCAGCAGCGTGTTTAGACGAGCGTGAGCGGCACCTGGTCATTTTTACCGAGGGCGCGAACGGTTATGTCTGTAGAAATGAAGGACTAACCGACGAAAGCCAGGCCCTCTATCACGGCACCTATCTCGACTGCCAGATCTGGATCGAGCGCCGCGGCATAGCCGCTGCCCTGCGCTGCATAATGCAGTACATCCACGAAGTACCCGAGTTTGCCGCTGACAAGGTTTCCGTCGGCGACCTTCTGGATCGCCTGTCGCATCCACAGGATCTGTCGCATTTGGCGAAGTAAGTACCGCGGCCCCTTTTCTCCCGCGCGGCCTCGATTTCCGCCGCGTCTTCGCCCGGAATTGCCCGGTATGATGGTGTAGCCCCTGCCCGGCCACTGCCTTCATGCCTTTTTCACCCGCGCCCAATCCGCCCCCGGGTTCCGATGGAACCGCGGTCGCGCAACCCCCGCCTTCAGGGTTTGCGCCGCTGAAAGCTCCCCGCTTTCGGAACCTGTGGATCGCTTCCACCGTCTCCAACCTCGGCGGCTGGATGCAGGACACGGCCGGCACCTGGCTGATGACGGTCCTCACGCCGTCGCCTCTGCTGATCGCGCTGATGCAGACCGCGGCCAGCCTGCCCGTGCTCGTCCTCGGCCTCCTCGCCGGAGCCACCGCCGACATCTTCGATCGCCGCCGCCTGCTGCTCTTCTGGCAGGCCTGGATGCTCGCTGCCGTCGCTCTGCTCAGCCTGCTCACCTTCTTCAACATCATCTCGCCCTGGGTGCTGCTCAGCCTCACCTTCCTGCTTTCCGTGGGCGTCGCCATGAACAGCCCCGCCTGGCAGGCCATCGTCCCCGAGCTCGTCCCCCGCGAGCAACTTCCCGAGGCCGTATCTCTCAACAGCGCCGGATTCAACCTCGCCCGCGCCCTCGGCCCCGCGCTCGGCGGCCTGACCGTCGCAGCCTTCGTTCACGCCGATACCGGCGCCGCCTGGACCTTCCTGCTCAATTCGCTCTCCTTCGTCGGCGTCATTTACGTCCTCTACCAGTGGAAGCGCCACCCGATCTTCAAGAGCGCGCTGCCCGCCGAACGGATCTATGGATCCATGCGTGCCGGTCTGCGCTACGTCCAATACTCGCCGCTGCTGAAGGCTGCCCTCGTCCGTGCTTTCGTCTTCACCACCTTCGTCAGCGCCGTCTGGGCCCTGCTCGCCGTCGTCGCGGCCCAGGACCTCCATCAGGGAGCCCTCGGTTACGGCATCCTCAACGGCAGCATGGGCCTGGGAGCCGTCATCGGCGCCACCAGCCTCCCGCACATCCGCCGCAGGTTCTCCGCGGACATCATCATCGCCATGTCCACCGGCGTCTTCATCGCCACACTTCTGGTTCTCGCCTTCGTCCACTATCCGCTGATCATCATCCCGATGCTTTTATGCGCAGGCTTCTGCTGGACAAGCACCATGTCCACCTTCAATCTCGCCGTGCAGCTCTCCGCGCCGAGCTGGGTCCAGGCTCGTACCCTCGGTATTTACCAGATGGTATTTGCCGGAGGCATGGCCATCGGCAGCGTCATCTGGGGATTCATTGCCGAGCATGCTTCCACTCGCATATCCCTCGCCGCTGCCGCCGGAGGCCTGCTGATCACGCTGCCCTTGAGCAATCGCTTCCACGTGCTGCGCGGCGAGCTGCCCGATCTGACGCCATCTCGTTCAAGAGTGGTTGTGCCGCAGCTCGCGATCGAGCCGCACATGTCCGACGGCCCCGTCCGAATCGTCATCGAGTTCCTTGTCGATCCGGAGAGTTACAACGCTTTCGTCCACGCTATTCACAAGCTGCGAAATATTCGGATGCGTGACGGCGCAATGCGCTGGGGCGTCTTCCAGGACGTCGACGACCTCCATCGCGTCAGCGAGACGTTCATCATGGAGTCCTGGATCGACTACCTCCGTCAGTATGAACGCTTCACCGCAGCAGACCATGTCATCCACGACCGCGTCTTCAGCTTTCACACCGGAGCCGAGCCGCCCCGCGTCACCCAAACCATCTACGCCAAGGAACGCACCAACGGAAACTCCGGCAATTCCGCTGTGTATTAGCGCGCCCCGACAAGCCTGCGAAATCTGAGGTTCGAATATGTACTCTCTTAGACAATCGATAAAAGCTCTGCTGATCCTGGCTTTAGTCCCAGCTCTATGCCGATCCTTGCCCGCCGCGTCGCAGTCCTGCGGCCCCACAGGTGTAGCCGTGCAGGTCCTCGGCTCCGGCGGTCCCGAGACACAGGACAAGCGCGCCTCCACCAGCTATCTCATATGGAAGGACGGCAAAGCCCGCGTCATCCTTGACGCCGGCGGAGGGAGCGCTCTTCGCTTTGGCGAGAGCGGCGCCCAGATGTCCACGCTGGACGTCTTCCTCTTCAGCCACTTTCACGTCGATCACACCAGCGACTTCCCCGCTTTGGTCTTTTCCTCCTGGTTTGAGGATCGAAATCGCCCGTTGCCCGTTTACGGACCGCCCGGAAACGAATTCATGCCCTCCACCACCGAATTCGTGCACGACCTCTTCAGCGATTCCCACGGCGCCTGGCGTTATCTGAGCGAACTCGTCGATTCAGGAAACGATAGCAGTTACAAATTACAGCCGCACGATGTCGCAGCCGGCTCAACGCCAGTGCCCGTCTTCCACAATGCCGACATGTCCATCTCCGCCGTGCGCGTCATTCATGGGGCCTTTCCCGCACTCGCCTGGCGCGTCGAAATCGGCGGCAAGCGCATCGTCTTCAGCGGAGACACCAACGGCGAAGGCGACGGCCTTACCCAGCTTGCCTCGAATGCCGACTTATTCGTCGCTCATAACGCCGTGCCGGAAGGCGCAACCGGTGTCGAACGGCGCCTGCACATGCCGCCGTCCGTGATCGGAGAGATCGCCGGCAAGGCACACGTCAAGCAGCTGGTGCTCGCTCATCGCATGTTGCGGACCCTCGGAAAAGAACAGCAGACCCAAACCGAGATAAGGCTCCACTACTCTGGCCCGATCGCATTCGCCAACGACCTCGACTGCTTTCTAGTGAAGTAAGGTCTCACCGCGGAAACAGCGCTTCCGCAGCCGCGCGCAGCCAGAGAGCGACGGCCTTTGCCCCGGGATCAGGATGCCCGAGCACGCGCTCTCCAAGATAGCTCGACCGCCCAAGCCGTGGTTTCATGCGTGCCGTTGCCTCGACCCCGCGTTCTGCCGCCTGGACCGCGGCCAGAAGCACGTCGCGCGATAACGCCCCGCTGGCGTTCTTCAAAGACCGCACGAACGGATCAAGAGCATCCAGCATCGTCCGGTCGCCGGGCTTGGCACCGCCCATCTCGCTGATAGCCTTGCAGCCCGCTTCCATTGCATCGGCCCACTGCGCCAACCCCGTTGACCCGGAGCTCTCCAGATCATTCCCGCAACGCAGAAACAGCACTCCGTAAAGCGGTCCCGACGATCCGCCCATCTCACGTTGCACCGTATGCCCAAGAGCTTTCAGCGTCGCTGAAACATCATCCATCGGATACGAATCGACCGCGCCGAGCACCGCCTCCGCCGCGCGCCTCATACTTACGCCCAGATCGCCATCGCCTGTGATCCGATCCATCTCCGTAAGTTCATTCTCAGCGTCGATGAGCGCCTTACAGGCAGCCTCCATCGCCCGCCTCACCTTCTTCCCTGTCTCTGTCTGCGCGCCCACGCCGCTCGGAGTATTCGCACCCGACCCGACATCCGCCGCAATCCCCGCATCCGGCCTGCCCGGCCGCTGCTTCATCGCATTCGGCCATGCAGGAGCCGTCGTCGGAGCGTCGAGCCAGCGCAGCCACTCATCGTTGACCCCGAGAACCGAGATCGAGACGCCCGCCATGTCCAGCGAGGAGAGAAACGTCCCGGCATAGACCCGCTCCATCGTGAATGCCTGGCTCTCAAGAAAGCGCACCGCATGCCGCGCCACAATCGCCAGTTCCATCTCCGTGGTGGCCCCCAGGTTATTCACCATCACCGCCACGCGCTTGCCGTCGCCAAACTTCCCGTGCTTCAGAATCTCAACCAGCAACGTCTCGGTAAGCTGGTCCGCGCTCTGGATCTTCGTCCGCTTCACTCCCGGCTCTCCGTGAATACCCAGCCCCAGCTCTATCTCATCTTCGCCAAGCTCGAAGCTGGGTTTGCCTACCGCAGGCGAAGTCCCCGCAGAGAACGACAGTCCCATCGTCGCCAGCGACCCGACCGCCGACCTGCCTGTCGCTGCGACCTCTGTCAGGCTCCTGCCCTCGGCTGCGGCAGCTCCGGCCAGCTTGTGGATGAACACCGTGCCCGCCAGACCGCGTGCGCCCGTCGCTTGCTCCGTTCCTTTCAACGCAACGTCGTCATCCACAATCACCATCTCCACCGGAATACCTTCGGCACGCGCCATCTCCGCCGCCAGTCCGAAATTCAGCCGGTCGCCCGTATAGTTCTTCACCACCAGCAGCGCGCCCGGCTTCCCTGAAACCGTTCTGATCGCCGCATAAACCGAGTCGCTGCTCGGCGAAGTGAAAACCTCGCCAGCCACAGCAGCGCTCAGCATCCCGTCGCCGACATAGCCTGCGTGAGCTGGCTCGTGCCCACTGCCTCCGCCCGAGATGACCGCAACCTGCGCATCGCGCCTTTGAGCCGCATCTGCGCGGAGCATGACCTTGTGCCCCAACAGGCGCACAGAGCCCGGATGCAGCACAGACAGTCCCTGCAGCATTTCTTCCACGACGTCTGTCGGCCGGTTGATGAACTTTTTCATCCGGGTCACTCCACTCCCAGCACCTTCACAATCACCCGCTTGCGCCTCTGCCCGTCGAACTCCGCATAGAACACTCGCTGCCACGTTCCCAGGTCCAGCTTGCCATTCGTCACCGGAAGCGTCGTTTCGTGATGCAGTAGCAGCGCCTTCAAATGCGCATCCGCATTGTCCTCGCCTGTCTGGTGATGCTTGTAGTCCGGCTGCTCCGGCGCCAGCTCTTCCAGCCACTTGCCTATATCCTCGATCAGCCCGCTCTCCAGATCATTTACATAAATCGCCGCGGTGATGTGCATTGGAGATACAAAGCACAGCCCATCCTTGACCCCGCTCCGCCGCACAATCTTTTCCACCTCATCGGTGATATGCACCATCTCCTTGCGCTTCCTCGTCTCAAAAACCAGATACTCCGTGTGACTCTTCATTTCACAATTCTCTCCTGTGCGGCCCGCGCGCGCCTTGGCGCGTCACTATCCATGATCGTGCTACGATTTTTGCAAACGGCTGGCAGCCCGTCCCCAGCTACTGGAGGCCTCCCATGAGCCCGTTCTCCCGTCGCGAATTCCTCAAAGGTTCCCTCGCCGCCGGAACGCTCGCCGGCATCGGCACAATCCCTCTGCAAGCCGCATCCGGTACCGCCCCCAAAACAGCTACCGACACCGTCACCCTCGGCAAATCGGGCATGCAGGTCACCCGCCTCGCCTTCGGAACCGGCACCAACAACGGCGAGGTCCAGGCCGCGCTTGGCCAGCAGGAATTCAACCGCCTCGTCCATTACGCCTACGATCACGGCATCCGCTTTTTTGAAACCGCCGAGGCGTATATGACCCCCGCGATGCTTGGCGAAGCGCTCAAGCCCTTCCCGCGCGACAGTTATCAGCTCATGTCCAAGGTCACCACCTTCCACGAGGGCGATCCTCTCAAGCGCTTTGACGACATGCGACGTACCTCGCAGACCGAATACTTCGACATCATGCTGCTCCACTGGCAGCACACGTCCGACTGGATCTCGGAAACTGCCCGCTGGCAGGACGGCATCCTCGAAGCTCAATCCAAAAAGATGATCCGCACCCGCGGAGCATCGGTTCACGGCCTGCCTGCGCTGCGCCAGATGCCCGGCAACAAGTGGCTCGAAATCGCCATGATTCGCATGAATCACAATGGCACGCGCATGGACGGTCCCACCGGCGCGGACAACAACAACCCCGCCAACGTGAGCGAGGTCGTCGAACACGTCAAGCAGGTGCACTCGCAAGGCATGGGCGTGATCAGCATGAAACTCGCCGGCAACGGCACCTTCACCCGTCGCGAAGACCGCCAGGCTGCCATGCGCTTTGCCTTCCGGAACGCAGGAGTGGACTCGGTGACCGTCGGCTTCAAGAACACCCAGGAAATCGACGAAGCCATCGAGAACCTCAACCTCGCGCTGGCCTAGCCCTGCGGATCAAAGGCATCCCGCCGATCATGCTGCGCCTACTGAGCGCAGCTGGTCGAGACGGTTGTCACATTGCTCAGGAGATTCGTTCGCGCAATTTTCTCTCCGCTTTCCAGATTCGCGAATCCGATTCCCACTCCTTCGATTTTGTTATTGCGCACCGGAATCGCGCTTCCGCAACCGAGATCAATTCCGATGGTTGGAAATGCCGGCCCGGTCGGGGTCCCGTCACAGCCCTCGTTAAAACAGCCAGGATCGTAGTAAGTGGCTGGCGCTGAGATCACATTCTCGGCGATATCACTTCCCCCCGACACGCTGATCGCGTTGTTGGTCAGAGTGTTATTCCGGACCGTACCCGCTCCCATGATCCCGTAGATCGCCGACTGAACAACGTTGTCTCTCACTAAATCGGCGCCCTGAATGCCGACGGTCTTGTAGTAGCCGATCGAGCCTGTAATTGTGTTGTTGGCAATGGTTCCGCTGACCGACCCTATTCCTATGCCATGCGGGCCAAATCCACTCGAAATCACATTGTGGTCTGCGACGAGATCGCCGTTCGAATAGACAGCCTGGAAACCAACATTGCTGACGGTGCTGTTGCGCACCACCGCCGACCCGCTGCCGTTGAATTGGACTCCACTGCCGCAATTCGGAATCACCTGCGGCCCCTCATCTTCCGGCAGAAAAAATGAGGCGAATTGATTGCTTACGTTCACGCTCTCCAGCACTCCGGGCGTATTCAGGAAATACACGCCGACAAAATTCTCTATGGCGCCTGTCGGGCAGAGGTCGTCCACGCTGAACACAAGGCCCTCGAAGTTAAGGACGGCGTCACTGCCGTCCACCATGATGTTCGTGAGTTTCACCTCACCGCCTGCGTTGTTCACATACACCTGCGGATACACGCCCGGTTCATCAGGAAGCTGATTCAACCCATCCGAGGGCACAACAATGCTCGGCACTCCCATGATGCCGTGAAGCGTGAGAGGCTTATCGATCTCCAGCTGTTCGGCGTACGTTCCCGGACACACATTTACAACTCCGCCAGCTGGCGCTGCGGCAATTGCGGCGGAAATGGTTGGGTAGGAATGTTTATCTGACCTGCAGTTTCCAACTGTGACTTCGGCTAGGCTCACTTTAAGAAACAGGCAGAAAATAAATACAAAGAGGATCTTGCCGGGGCGCATCCGATCTCCTTTGAAACCAGTGGGGAGTCATTTTGGTGGACAACATCGTTCATTTTCGTTCTTGCGTAATTGCGGTTTCGCATTCGTGAGAGCAGACAATAGCACACCTCCTGACGGATGCCAATCTGGAAAAGATGGTCTCAACCGTACGGTCTCCTGGCCGCATTCCACGGCGAGCCTATATCATTGGTTATTCGTAAGTAATCGAATGCGGCCTGGTCATCCCACGTCTCAGCCCGCAAGGCGTTAACCATTCTTCCCCAGCATTTTTTGGCGCGACGTGCACTAGTGCGCTTTGCGAGGTTCAAAGATGGCGTTTGCAGTATCGATTCCTGTTGTGGGGAATTACGTTTTTTTCTTCATCGCTCTGACTGTTGTTTTTCTGGCCGCTGCCATCGCCCAAGCGCAACGGGCTAATCCGGAACAAGCCAAAATGTCAGCCCTGCCGAAGCTCGCCTCCCCCGCGGCGCAAAGCTCCGACCCTGCCGACCAGACATGCCTGCGGTACGCGGACGGCTCCGTGGTTCCCGCGCCGCCGGAAGTTGACAGCCACAACGGCGTCCTTGAAGTTACGATGAAAATCGAGACTGCGACCGACCGCCGGGGACGCGTCCGCTTTTGCTACGTTACCGACACGGGCCTAGAATCTCCCACGCTGCGCGTCCATCCCGGTGACCGGCTCATCATCCATTTCCACAACGATCTCCCGCCCACGACCTCCGACGACGAGATGGCCGAATTGAAGATAGCGCTGGCTGCCAGAAAGCCCGCACTCGGCCCGACCTCGGCATGCCACGGCGCGATGGGAATCAATGTCACCAATCTTCACTTCCATGGAACGAATGTTGCGCCCGTCTGCGGGCAGGACGAGACCATCCACACGTTAATCCAGCCCGGACAGAGCTTCGACTATAACGTGAAGATTCCCGCAAACGAGCCGCCGGGCCTCTACTGGTACCACCCGCATCCCCATGGACTCTCAGAGGAGCAGGTGCAGGGCGGCGCAACCGGCGCGCTCATTGTCGAAGGCCTCGAAGATGCCGAGCCGGCGGCAGCCGGGCTACCCGAGCGCACATTCGTCATTCGCGACCAGAGCGCTCCCCCATCGGAGATTACCGATAAGCGCATTCCGCCGGACCTGTCCATCAATTATGTACCTGCCACGGTTACATCTCCGAACTACATGCCGGCCATCATTCAGACTAATCCCGGGCAGCAGGAGCTGTGGCGCGTTGCCAATACCTCCGCCGAAACCATCCTGAATCTGCAGTACACCGTGAAGGGAATTCCGCAGCCCGTGCAGGTCGTCGCCATGGATGGATATCCCATCGCATACGGAGGCCGGGGTCAGAGCTCGGAAACCCAGACCAGCGTCCTGCTAGGCCCGGGAGCCCGCGCGGAGTTCGTGGTCAAGACGCCGAATGTCGCCGAGCCGGCGCAGTTGTTCACCCAGTATTGGAACGCCGGGCCGCGCGGCGATTACGATCCCGCGCGCCCGATCGCCGATATCAGGAGCCAGGACGGTGTTGAGAATGGAACCACGCCGGGAGTTGCCGCCACCCGGCATCTGCCGTCTGCGGCGAGACCGCAGAGCATCGCCCCTTTCACCAGCCTCGCTAGCCTGACCCCATCCGCCCAGAGACACCTCTACTTCTCTGAGGTAGCGCCAAACCTCGCGGACCCGAATAGTCCGACGACGTACTACCTGACTCTCGAAGGTCAGACGCCCGCCATCTTCAGGATGGACCAGAAGCCGAACATCGTTACCCACGCCGGCGCCGTTGAAGACTGGGTCGTGGAGAATCGTGCGCCGCAGGACCACATCTTCCATATCCATCAGCTCCATTTCCAGGTGCTCGAGGTGGACGGTAAGCCCGTGAATGATCCCGCATTGCGCGACACCGTCGACATCCCCTTCTGGACTGGCAGCGGGCCTTATCCCAGCGTGAAGGTTCGCATGGATTTCCGCGATCCGAATATCGTCGGCAACTTTGTTTACCACTGCCACATCCTCGACCACGAGGATCACGGCATGATGGGAGAAATCCAGGTCCTGCCCCCTCAAAGCAAAGAGCCCCGCCTCATCCGATAAAGGCGGAGCTCTTTCGCAGATCCGAGAAACGGTTTCGATGCGGCCGGGGAGAGCCGCATCCGTATTCGGATTAGCCAGTTGAGATGCTCAAGACAGTGGTCGCGCAGCAGAATGACGAAAAAGTAATCCTTCCTTCAGCAGCGTCCTGCCTTCACGCCGGACAATGCGAATTCGGATCCCGCGCGTAGCTCAGTTCCGGCGAGTGCACAAACACGCCCTTGCCGTCCCCCAGCATCACGTCGAACGTGTACTGATCTTCGTCTGCGTAGATGACTGCCAGGTCTGGGATGCCATCTCCGTTGAAGTCCGCCGCGCTCACCTGCGCAGCGGTTCCCGGCATCCGCAGACGAAACGACCATCCCCGGCGGAACGAGCCTTTCCCCGCGCCCAGGAATATCGTCACCACTCCGCCCCGCCAGTCCGACACCGCAATATCTTCCCTACCGTCGCGATCGAAATCGGCCACCGTAATCGACGACACCGAATCGAGCTGTGCCACATCTCCCGCGCGAGCAAAGCTCCCTGTTCCGTCGCCTCGAAACAACGTCAGCTTCCCGTAGTCGTCTCCGACGATCAAGTCCGGAATGCCGTCTCCGTCGAAGTCGCCCGCAACGATCGCCCGTGGTGCGCGGCCCAGCACCGCGCCGGCAGACACCGGCCTGAAGCTTCCATCCGCCTCGCCCAGTGACACCTTCAGAATGCCGGCCTGCGAACCATCCCCGGGCGGCACCGCCTCAGCGATGTCGGCGATCCCGTCGTGGTTAAAGTCGGCCATCACCATCAGCCGCGAATCTTCATCGTCATCGCCAGCTTGCACTCCGCCCGCAGCCCGGGCGCGGCACGGAGCAATCACGACAGCAGCAATCATGAGGAATGCAGCGAAGACGTTCGGTAGCCCCGCCCTGCTGCTCACGCGGATCATCCGGTTCGCTCCTTATGCAAGACTAATGCTACGCCGTCCGCCGGGCAAAAGCTGCGGCACCCGGCTCCGGATCTGCTGCTTCCAGTCCGCGCCGGTATCGGACCTCATTGACGGTTACGCCCCAGACAGAATCCGTGCGGCGATGACCATCCGCGATCCATCCATCGCTTTCGTAAAACCGCGTCGCGCGGTCATTCCCCACCAGCACCCACAAAAGCACACCGCGAAATCCAGCCTCGAAAAGATGAGCCCGCGCGACCCGTATCAGAGCCCCTCCGATTCCGCGGCCCCACTGCTCCGGATCCACATACAACGCACAAAAGTTCGCCGTGATCCGTCAGATCCGCGTCCCGCGATGGCATTGTGGTCGCAAACCCCTGTATCCCAGCCTCGTCGGCCGCCACGATCGTCCGCGGCTTTAACGGATCGCGGGTCGCGAAATCGTATCTTTGCGCCCTGTCCTCCGGTCGAAGCTGATCGAGGCACTCGTTGGGCAGCAGGCCTCGATAAGCCACCTGCCATGACCGGACGTGCACCCGCGCCACAGCCATCGCATCGTCCGGTCCGGCCAGCCGAATCAGCATTCCTGAGTATGGCACGCGCCCAATAGTCACGGAGTCGAATCGGCGAACGCATTACAACGTGTCAGTTATCCCTGAGCGCAATCATGGGATCGATCCGCGTGGCCCGCCGGGCAGGCAGGATGCAGGCGACCCCTGATGCAAGAAGGAATACGGCCGCGATAATGGCCAGGACGGAAGCATTGCGCATGCTGCTCTCGGTCCATTTCTGCACTGAGTCACTGAGAAAGACGCTCAGCAGTATCCCAAGAACCAACCCGACTCCGGTTGTGCGTGCCGTTGAAGCCAGCGTAAGCAGCAGTACGTTCCACTGTGGCGCGCCGAGCGCCATGCGGATGCCGAACTCGCGGGTGCGCTGCTCCACCGAATACGCCACCACGCTGGAAATTCCAATAGCGGCCAGGCCCAGTGCGACAAACGAAAAAACGCCGAAGAGCGCAGCGATAAAGCGCTCGTGCGACCAGACGAACATCGAGAGGAATTCGTCGTAGCTTTGCGCCCTGTAGATTGCCTGGTTCTGATTGAAGGCACGAATGTTCACACTGATGGCGTGGGCGAGAGCATCAGGGTTACCGAGAGTGCGGACGAAGAACGCATTTCCGGGGGCGGCGATCATCGA